>NZ_CP063304.1:0-703686 GCF_015159595.1 Blautia liquoris
CTCGCACTTGATTAATCCACAAATTTATTATAATATATAGTAGAGTTATTATGATTGTAATGGTAATGTAGCAGAAGTGATATCGAAAGCGGAGACGAATATGAATCTTGTAGAACAGAACTGGACAGAAATTCTGAATAGAGTTAAAGAGGAGCATGATATTCTGGATGTTTCATTTGAAACCTGGCTTGCTCCTTTAAAAGTATATAAAGTTGAGGATAATATTGTGACAATTCTTGTGCCATCCCAGCAAGTTGGCCTTGACTATGTCAGTAAAAAATATAAATTGCCTTTAAAAGTAGCAATTGCTGAAATAACAGGAACAAACTACGAGATTGAACTGCTTTTGCCTGAAGAGATCGAACGCAGACAGAAAACTGAGGAAGATATAATCACTTCTTCAAATGCCGGTTTGAATCCAAAATATACGTTTGACACTTTCGTAGTCGGAAGCAATAATAAATTCGCCCATGCCGCTTCTCTTGCAGTTGCAGAATCTCCCGGGGAAATTTATAATCCTCTATTTATATATGGAGGTGTCGGACTCGGAAAAACTCATCTGATGCATAGTATTGCACACTTTATTTTACACAACAATCCAAAATCCAGAATACTATATGCAACGAGTGAAGAGTTTACGAATGAACTAATCGAGGCCATCCGTAACGGAAATAATACGGCAATGAGTAAATTTCGAGAAAAATATCGTAATATCGATGTACTGTTGATCGACGATGTTCAGTTTATAATAGGTAAAGAATCGACACAGGAAGAATTTTTTCATACCTTTAATACTTTACATGGAGCAAAAAAACAGATTATTCTTTCTTCAGATCGCCCTCCAAAAGATATGGATATTCTGGAAGACAGAATTCGATCACGTTTTGAATGGGGTCTTCTGGCTGATATCCAAAGTCCGGATTATGAAACAAGAATGGCAATCCTCAGAAAGAAAGAAGAACTTGACGGCTATAATGTCGGAGAAGATGTAATTGATTATATTGCCACCAATATTAAATCAAATATCCGGGAACTTGAGGGGTCCTTAAATAAGATTATTGCATATGCAAACCTCGAAAAACGAGAAATCAATCTTGCACTGGCCGAACAGGTTCTAAAAGATATGATTTCTCCAAATGAAAAAAAGGTAATCACACCCGAATTTATCATTAATACCGTAGCCGAACACTTTAATCTTTCTCCTTCAGACATCATCGGAAGTAAAAGATCAAGTAAAATAGCCCATCCTCGACAGATTGTTATGTATCTGTGCCGCGAATTTACCGGAACCAATCTGGTACAGATTGGCCAGCTCCTTGGAAAGAGAGATCATACCACAATCATGTACGGCATCGACAAAATAGAGGCCGAGATCAATAATCCTTCAAATACAGTTACAGAAGAAGAGATCGATATCCTGAAAAAAAAGATTAACCCGCCAAAGTAATTCACATTACTCATGTGGAAAGTCCGTGTACAAAAAATGGAAAGCATTTTACATTCAAACTTATACACATAACATACACAAGTCATACATAGGAAATCAACACAGTTATTCATGTTGATTTTTCCTTTAACTTCAAGGAGTTGGAGGCCATATCCACTTTTACACAACTCCTAAGAAGACTATTACGGATTCCTTTATATTTTATTATTTATGAAGGTCTCCGGCTATGAAAGGAGTTATACACATCTCATGAAACTTAAGTTTGCCAAAGGTAATCTGTTAAAAAGTGTCAATATTGTTATGAAAGCTGTACCCTCAAAAACTACCATGCCAATTCTAGAATGTATTCTAATTGATGCTTCATCCAGTATCATTAAATTTACCTCGAATGACATGGAACTAGGTATCGAAACAATTGTTGATGGAACAATTGAAGAAAGAGGAATTATTGCACTAGATGCCAAAATATTCTCAGAAATCGTAAAACGTCTGCCAGATGGTTATGTAACAATAGAGACAAATGAAAACCTGGAGACTATAATTACTTGTGGAAAAGCAAGATTTGATATACCCGGAAGATCAGGAGAAGAATTTTCCTATCTGCCAATGATAGAAAAAACAGATGGCATAGAAATTTCGCAGTTTACATTAAAAGACGTGATAAGACAGACAATTTTTTCTATTGCTGCAAATGAAAATAATAAGATTATGACAGGAGAACTTTTTGAAATTAAAGATAACTGCCTAAAAGTTATCTCATTAGATGGACATAGAATTTCAATTCGAAAAATTGAACTTACTCATTCCTATGAAAATAAAAAAGTTATTGTTCCGGGAAAAACTCTAAATGAAATCAGCAAGATATTATCCGGTGAAATGGATGATAAAGTAAATATATTCTTTACAAACAATCATATTCTTTTCGAGTTTGATCAGACAAAAGTAGTATCCAGATTAATTGACGGTGAGTATTTTCGCGTAGATCAGATGTTGTCCAACGATTATGAAACAAAAATTAAAATTAATAAAAGAGAATTTCTAGATTGTATTGATAGAGCAACTCTTTTGGTAAAAGAAGGAGATAAAAGACCCGTTATTATCAATATTGAGAATGAAAGTCTCAAACTTCATATGGATTCCGCTATGGGTTCGATGAACGAAGAAATTGGAATTGAGAAAGAAGGAAAAGACTTAATGATCGGATTCAACCCAAAATTTCTCATTGACGCTCTCCGCGTCATTGATGATGAGATAATTTCGATTTATCTGGTAAATCCGAAAGCTCCTTGTTTCATAAAGAATGAGGAAGAAGATTATATTTACCTGATTTTACCTGTAAATTTCAATTCTGTCAGATAAAAAGGAAAAAAATGGATACGATAAGAATAAAAGACGAATTTATAAAATTAGGTCAGGCTATGAAACTTGCCGGGCTGGTTTCGGAAGGTGTGGATGCAAAATTCCAGATACAAGAGGGAAACGTCAAAGTTAATGGTTCCGTTGAGATACGCCGCGGAAAAAAATTATATATTGGTGACGTATTTTCTTTCGAAGGTAAAGAAATAAAAATTGAGCAAAAATGACCCTAATATTTTATGTCAACCAACAAAATATTATGTCAACCTAAGACAAGAAAGAGCTGACATCATGTATGTGAAGTCTTTGGAATTAAAAAATTTTAGAAATTATGATTCTCTGTGTGTTTCCTTTGACCAGAAAACCAACATTTTTTACGGGGATAATGCCCAGGGAAAGACAAATATTCTTGAGGCTGTCTATCTTTGTGGAACCACAAAATCTCACAGATCAAGTAAGGATCGGGAAATGATTCAGTTTAACAAAGATGAGGCACATATCAGGATGCAGATCAGCAAAGCTGAGGTTGTTCACAGAATTGATATGCATTTAAAAAAAAACAAACCAAAAGGAATTGCAATTGATGGTATTCCAATACGCAAAGCTTCAGATTTGTTTGGCATCATTAATATTGTGTTTTTTTCTCCGGAAGATTTAAATATTATTAAAAATGGTCCCTCGGAGAGAAGAAGATTTGTGGACAGTGAACTGAGTCAGCTGAATCATATATACCTGATTTCTCTGGCCAATTATAATAAAGTGCTCATACAGCGAAATAAACTGCTCAGAGAACTAAAAGATACAAGATCCCTTTTGTGTACGCTGGATGTTTGGGATGAACAGCTGATAAATTATGGAAGAAGCCTGATTGAAGAGAGAACGAAGTTTATTGAGCAGCTAAATGAGATATTGAGTGATATTCATCTGCAGCTGACAGGTGGCAGCGAGCAGATTCGTTTGATTTATGAACCAAATACAAAAGCAGATGATTTTTTTCAGAAGTTAAAAGAAAATCGTCCAAGGGACCTGCAGCTTAGGACATCAACTCTTGGACCTCACAGAGACGACCTGTGTGTAGAAATAAATGGGATAGATATCAGAAAATATGGCTCTCAGGGACAGCAGCGTACGGCTGCTCTTTCCATGAAACTTTCAGAAATCTACCTTGTGAAGAAAATGATGAAGGATACACCAATTTTATTACTGGATGATGTATTATCCGAGCTTGACAGCAGCAGACAGAATTATCTGCTGAAAAGTATAGGTGATATTCAAACCTTTATAACTTGTACTGGCTTAGATGAATTTATGGAAAACCAATTTGATGTAAATAAGGTTTTTAAAGTTGCGGAAGGCAGGATTGCAACATAAGTAGGAGGAATTACATGAGTGAAGAAAACACAACAAATGTAGGGTCAAATATTGAATATGGAGCTGATCAAATCCAGATCCTTGAAGGATTGGAAGCGGTCAGAAAGAGACCCGGTATGTATATTGGCAGCACTTCCGTCAGAGGACTGCATCATCTGGTATATGAAATTGTAGACAACGCAGTAGATGAAGCTCTGGCAGGATACTGCAAACATATAGATGTAACGATTAATAAAGATAATTCCATCACAGTCATCGATGATGGACGTGGTATTCCTGTAGGGATTAATCACAAATCAGGTCTCCCGGCAGTGGAGGTTGTATTTACAATTCTTCATGCCGGTGGAAAGTTTGGAGGTGGAGGATATAAAGTCTCCGGAGGCCTCCATGGCGTAGGAGCTTCCGTTGTAAATGCCCTGTCGAGCTGGCTTGAGGTTACGATTTATAAGGATGGAAAAGTTTATCGTCAGAGATTTGAACGCGGGAAAACAGTTTATAAGTTAAAAATTATCGGTGATTGTGATAAAGATAAGACTGGAACTATGGTTGAGTTCCTGCCTGATGATACAATATTTGAGGAAACCGTCTTTGACTATGATACTTTACAGACGAGTATACGGGAAACTGCATTTTTGACTAAAGGATTAAGTATTACTTTAAGAGATATAAGATCGGAGAAACCTGTAGAGAAAAACTTCTGTTATGAGGGTGGAATTAAAGAATTTGTGAAGTATCTGAATCATAGCAAAACATCTCTTTACGATGAAATTATGTATTTTGAGGGTATGGTAAATGATGTTATGGTGGAAGTTGCCATGCAGCACAATGATTCATATACTGAGAACACATATGGTTTTGTCAATAATATTCATACACCGGAGGGTGGTACACACATAGTTGGTTTTCGTAACGCTCTTACGAAAACGTTTAACGATTATGCACGTAAAACAAAAATTCTGAAGGATAATGATCAGAATCTGAGTGGTGAAGATATCCGCGAAGGACTGACAGCTATTATCAGTGTAAAATTAAAAGATCCCCAGTTTGAGGGTCAGACAAAACAAAAACTTGGAAATTCCGAAGCCAGAGGTGCCGTTGATAGTCTGCTGAGTAAAAATCTGGAATTATTTCTGGAACAAAATCCAACGATTGCAAAGATTATTGTTGAAAAATCATTGATGTCACAAAGAGCCAGAGATGCAGCCAGAAAAGCAAGAGATTTGACTAGAAGAAAATCAGCACTCGATGGAATGTCCCTGCCCGGAAAACTTGCAGACTGTACAGATAGAAATCCGGAAAATTGTGAGATTTACTTGGTAGAGGGAGATTCGGCCGGTGGTTCTGCAAAATCGGCAAGAAGCCGTGATACACAGGCAATACTTCCACTGCGCGGCAAAATACTGAATGTTGAAAAAGCCCGATTAGATAAGATTTATGCAAATGAAGAGATCAAGGCTATGATCACGGCATTTGGAACAGGAATTCAGGATGATTTTGATATTACGAAACTACGTTATCACAAGATTATTATCATGACAGATGCCGATGTAGATGGCGCTCATATTGATACACTGATGCTTACATTCATGTATCGTTTCATGCCGGAATTAATTAAACAGGGATATGTCTATCTTGCGCAGCCGCCGCTCTTTAAAATTGAAAAAAACAAAAAAGTATGGTATGCATATGATGAAAAACAGTTAGAAGATATATTAAAAGAAATAGGACGTGACAATAACAATAAAATTCAGCGTTACAAAGGTTTAGGTGAGATGGATGCGGATCAGCTCTGGGAGACAACGATGGATCCGGAACACAGAGTGTTAAAAAGAGTAACCTTTGATGAAGAAACTGCGGCCGAGATAGACCATACATTTACCACTCTTATGGGTGATAAAGTAGAGCCCAGACGGGAATTTATCGAAGAAAATGCCTATAAGCTGGATATTGAAGATCTGGACATCTGATGATACCAGGTTTGCTATTGAGAGAATGCGGAGCAGTCCGTGGTATCAGAACAAAACTTTTTACAGAAGTTGATTGGAGGAAATAATGGAAGATAATGTTTTTGATCAAGTCCATGACGTAGACCTGAAAGAAACAATGGAAAAGTCTTATATAGCATATTCTATGAGTGTCATCGCTTCGAGGGCGCTGCCAGATGTCAGAGATGGTTTAAAACCTGTACAGCGAAGAATTCTATATTCTATGATAGAACTTAACAATGGACCCGATAAACCGCACAGAAAATGTGCCCGTATCGTCGGTGATACAATGGGTAAATATCATCCACACGGCGACAGCTCTATCTATGGCTCACTGGTCAATATGGCGCAGGAATGGTCAACTCGATATCCTCTTGTAGATGGTCATGGAAATTTTGGCTCTGTGGATGGAGACAGTGCAGCTGCCATGCGATATACAGAGGCTCGTCTGAGTAAAATTTCGATGGAAATGACTGCTGATATAAATAAAAATACCGTAGATTTCAGACCTAACTTTGATGAGACGGAAAAAGAGCCAGTTGTTTTACCATCTAGGTATCCCAACCTGCTTGTAAATGGTACATCTGGTATTGCCGTGGGAATGGCTACAAATATTCCGCCTCACAATCTGTGTGAGGTAATTGATGCAGTAGTGAAAATTATTGATAATATTATTGATCATGACAGAGATACAAACATGGAGGAAATATTAGATATCGTAAAGGGCCCGGATTTTCCAACGGGGGCTGAGATATTAGGTACAAGAGGAATTGAGGAAGCTTATCGAACCGGAAGAGGTAAGATTCGTGTTCGTGCTGTCACAAATATCGAGACACTGCCTAATGGCAAAAGTCAGATTATAGTTACAGAACTTCCATATATGGTAAATAAAGCCAGATTGATAGAAAAAGTTGCTGATCTGGTGAAAGATAAGAGAATTAATGGAATCACAGCTATCAATGATCATTCAAGCAGAGAAGGTATGAGAATCTGTATTGAACTGAGAAAAGATGCCAATGCAAATGTCATCTTAAACAAATTATATAAGCATACACAGCTTCAGGATACCTTTGGTGTTATTATGCTTGCACTCGTAAACAATCAGCCAAAAGTATTAAATCTTCTGGAAGTACTGAATCTATATCTGAAACATCAAGAAGAGGTTGTCACCAGAAGAACACAGTATGATTTAAACAGAGCGGAAGAGCGGGCACATATTCTGGAAGGATTGTTAAAAGCTCTTGATAATATAGACCGTGTGATAAAAATTATCCGTGGATCTGCAAACACACCAGAAGCAAAAGAAAATCTGATAGATGAATTCGAACTGTCAGATGCACAGGCTCAGGCAATTGTAGATATGAGACTGCGGGCACTTACCGGACTGGAACGAGAGAAACTTGAAAATGAATATAAAGATCTGATGGAAAAGATAGACAAATATCGTGCTATCTTAGGAGATCGTAAATTACTTCTCAAGGTAATCCGTAAAGAAATTATGGAGATTTCTGACAAATACGGTGATGATCGGAGAACTTCAATAGGTTTTGATGAATTCGATATTTCCATGGAAGATCTGATTCCGAGGGAAAACACGGTAATTACTATGACTAAACTAGGTTATATTAAACGAATGACCGTCGATAATTTCCATTCTCAGAACAGAGGAGGTAAAGGAATTAAAGGCATGCAGACGATTGATGATGACTATATTGAGGAACTCCTGATGACAACAACTCATCATTACCTGATGTTCTTTACAAATATGGGAAAAGTCTATCGGCTAAAGGCATATGAGATACCAGAAGCGTCAAGAACCGCCCGTGGAACAGCGATTATAAATTTGATTCAGCTTCAGCCGGGTGAGAATATCACTGCAGTGATTCCGATCCGTGAGTATGAAGAGGGTTATTACCTGTTTATGGCAACTAAGAATGGACTTGTAAAGAAGACTCCAATTACTGATTATGCGAATGTGAGAAAAACCGGACTTGCGGCAATTGCTCTGAGAGATAACGATGAATTGATTGAAGTTAAATCCACGGACAGTAAGAAGGATATTATTCTGGTTACGAAATTTGGTCAGTGTATCAGATTTAAGGAAACTGATGTGAGAAGTACCGGACGTGTATCTATGGGAGTGAGGGGAATTAATCTTCTGGATCAAGATGAAGTAATCGGCATGCAGCTGAGTTCGCAAGGAGATTATCTGTTGTTTGTATCTGAAAAAGGACTGGGCAAGAGGACCTCTATGAGTGAATTCACGCCTCAGATTCGCGGCGGAAAAGGTGTAAAATGTTATAAGATTGCAGAAAGAACGGGAAATCTGATTGGTGTAAAGGCAGTTAATTCTGAAAATGAAGTTATGATTATCACTACTGAGGGTATTATTATACGTATACAGTGTGATGATATATCTGTGTTGGGAAGAATTACATCGGGTGTTAAACTTATGAATCTGTCAGAAAATATATACGTAGCCAGCATTGCAAAAGTCAGAGACAAGAAAGATGGTGTAGCGGCAGCAGTATCAGAAGAAATAATCGAAGAGATGTCTGAAGAGGAAACCGATACAGATATAGATGATTCAGAAACACCTGAGCCATAAATGATGAGATTACAGGATTGTGTATGAAAGAGAATAATAAGTAACATTATCATAATAAGAGGTTGGGGTCAAAAGTAATTTGACCCCTTATGATACACGGATTGTTACGCTCTTCGAGCTCTCACAATCCTAAAAACATTCGAATTCCACCCTAATCGGGTTGCGTTCTCATGTTTTTACGGGTCCCAAAGTCATGCTTTTTCATGTGAGCATGAAACGCAGAACCTTTTGACCCTGGTATCATAAAATCGGAGATAATAATTATTATAATAAAGGGAAAAAACAGTTGACAAACAACTTGCTGTTTTGTATAATAATTAATGCGTCACATATTGGCGTAAATTAAATAAGTTTATTTTACTCAGGCAACTGGAGAAGTACTCAAGTGGCTGAAGAGGCGCCCCTGCTAAGGGTGTAGGTCGTTTGCGCGGCGCGAGGGTTCAAATCCCTCCTTCTCCGTTGATTATCAATGGGCAAAACTTGCCCCAAGATTATCATAAAAAAGTGTTGACAAAAGATACTAATATGTGATAAGATAATCAAGCTGTCGACGAAACAAGCTGCACAGCAAAACATCTCATATTGAGATAAAAAGAAAGAAAAAGTTCTTGACAAAGCAGATACAGCGTGATAAGATAATCAAGTTGCTGCAAAAACAGGAACGAACAGGAACCTTGATAATTAAACAGTAAAACACATCCTCGAAAGTCCATTTGAGAATTAACAATGAACGATCGAAAGATCCTTAAAAAACAGTAAAAGGGATAAATTAGCTAGTAGTTGATTTTGACCTGGAACGAACTTTGCATCAACTGAGAAATCAGCGGATGATCATATTGATCAGAGAGTTTGATCCTGGCTCAGGATGAACGCTGGCGGCGTGCTTAACACATGCAAGTCGAGCGAGAAATTCTTTCCAAAGTCTTCGGACAGAGGAAGGAATAGACAGCGGCGGACGGGTGAGTAACGCGTGGGGAACCTGCCTCGTACCGGGGGATAACAGTTGGAAACAGCTGCTAATACCGCATAAGCGCACAGCATCGCATGATGCCGTGTGAAAAACTCCGGTGGTATGAGATGGACCCGCGTTGGATTAGCTAGTTGGCAGGGCAAAGGCCTACCAAGGCAACGATCCATAGCCGGCCTGAGAGGGCGACCGGCCACATTGGGACTGAGACACGGCCCAGACTCCTACGGGAGGCAGCAGTGGGGAATCTTGCACAATGGGCGAAAGCCTGATGCAGCGACGCCGCGTGAGTGAAGAAGTATTTCGGTATGTAAAGCTCTATCAGCAGGGAAGAAAATGACGGTACCTGACTAAGAAGCCCCGGCTAACTACGTGCCAGCAGCCGCGGTAATACGTAGGGGGCAAGCGTTATCCGGATTTACTGGGTGTAAAGGGAGCGTAGACGGACCGGCAAGTCTGAAGTGAAATTCCAGGGCTCAACCCTGGGACTGCTTTGGAAACTGCAGATCTTGAGTACCGGAGGGGTAAGCGGAATTCCTAGTGTAGCGGTGAAATGCGTAGATATTAGGAAGAACACCAGTGGCGAAGGCGGCTTACTGGACGGTAACTGACGTTGAGGCTCGAAAGCGTGGGTAGCAAACAGGATTAGATACCCTGGTAGTCCACGCCGTAAACGATGAATGCTAGGTGTCGGGAAGCACAGCTTTTCGGTGCCGCCGCAAACGCATTAAGCATTCCACCTGGGGAGTACGTTCGCAAGAATAAAACTCAAAGGAATTGACGGGGACCCGCACAAGCGGTGGAGCATGTGGTTTAATTCGAAGCAACGCGAAGAACCTTACCAAATCTTGACATCCCTCTGACCGGTACGTAATGGTACCTTTCCTTCGGGACAGAGGAGACAGGTGGTGCATGGTTGTCGTCAGCTCGTGTCGTGAGATGTTGGGTTAAGTCCCGCAACGAGCGCAACCCTTATTGTCAGTAGCCAGCAGGTAGAGCTGGGCACTCTGATGAGACTGCCAGGGATAACCTGGAGGAAGGCGGGGATGACGTCAAATCATCATGCCCCTTATGATTTGGGCTACACACGTGCTACAATGGCGGAAACAGAGGGAAGCGAACGGGAGACCGGAAGCGAACCCCAAAAATAACGTCTCAGTTCGGATTGTAGTCTGCAACTCGACTACATGAAGCTGGAATCGCTAGTAATCGCGGATCAGAATGCCGCGGTGAATACGTTCCCGGGTCTTGTACACACCGCCCGTCACACCATGGGAGCCGGAAATGCCCGAAGCCTGTGACCGAACCTCTACGGAGGACGGAGCAGTCGAAGGTGGAGCTGGTAACTGGGGTGAAGTCGTAACAAGGTAGCCGTATCGGAAGGTGCGGCTGGATCACCTCCTTTCTAAGGAAACGGACAAGTAACCGGATGTGTTTTACTGTTTAGTTATCAAGTGTAAAAGTAACAGAAACGAAACTTTTACAGCTTGTCAGTCTCAAAACTGAATAACTAACTGCTGGCGGCGATGCGTTTAGGGGAAACACCCGTACCCATCCCGAACACGAAGGTTAAGCCTTAAGCGGCCGATGGTACTACACTGGTAACGGTGTGGGAGAACAGGTGGCTGCCAGCACCTAATAATAAAATTGAGGGCTTATAGCTCAGCCGGTTAGAGCGCACGCCTGATAAGCGTGAGGTCGGTGGTTCGAGTCCACTTAAGCCCAGCTAATAATTTAAGTGAAAGCCATAGGGCAAAGGCCCACTTAAGCCCAGCTAATAATATATCATAAATACCCAGGGGATATAGCTCAGTTGGGAGAGCACCTGCCTTGCAAGCAGGGGGTCGAGAGTTCGAATCTCTTTATCTCCACTCATCGATGAATGAATAGTCAGGAATCGGTGTATGATATGTACCTTGAAAACTGCATACAGATTATATCTATATCCAAGCGTGAAAAACGCAAGATAGAGAAAAGACATCCGAGGCATTGTGTATGAGAATACATGATGTTATCGAAACCAGATAGATTCGAAAGAATCGATGCTTTTAAAGAAAGTCGAAGTCCATGGAAGATGAGAGTCAGACATGGATTCCAATACAGAATCAGTAAACACAAAACCGAACCGCACGCTAGCGGGGAGGTGGACCAACAAAGGTCAAGCATTAAGAGCGCAGGGTGGATGCCTTGGCACTGAGAGCCTAAGAAGGACGCGGCAAGCTGCGAAAAGCTTCGGGGAGGCGCACACAGCCTGAGATCCGGAGATATCCGAATGGGGAAACCCGCATGAGCAGACCTCATGCATTCCTACGCCAATTCATAACGTAGGGAAGGGAACCGGGGGAACTGAAACATCTAAGTACCCCGAGGAGAAGAAAGAAAACTCGATTTTCCAAGTAGCGGCGAGCGAACGGGAAAGAGCCCAAACCATGGTGCGTGCACCATGGGGTTTTGGACTGCAGGAGGTACTTTCTAACTTAGCCGAATGGTTTTGGGAAAGCCATCCAAAGAGGGTGAAAGACCCGTAGGCGAAAAGAAGGAAAGACCGGCAGGATCCAGAGTACCACGAGACACGAGAAACCTTGTGGGAAGACGGGGGGACCACCCCCCAAGGCTAAATACTCCTCAGTGACCGATAGCGCATAGTACTGTGAAGGAAAGGTGAAAAGGACCCCGGGAGGGGAGTGAAAGAGAACCTGAAACCCTGTGTTTACAAGCTGTGGAAGTGTTACAAATGCACAACCGCGTACTTTTTGTAGAACGGTCCGGCGAGTTGCGGGTGCCGGCAAGGTTAAGCACTGTCAGGTGTGGAGCCGAAGGGAAACCAAGTCTTAAGAGGGCGAAAGTCGGAACACGCAGACCCGAAACCGGGTGATCTACCCATGTCCAGGTTGAAGCTGCCGTAAAAGGCCGTGGAGGACCGAACGCACATCCGTTGAAAAGGGTGGCGATGAGGTGTGGGTAGGGGAGAAATTCCAATCGAACCCGGAGATAGCTGGTTCTCCTCGAAATAGCTTTAGGGCTAGCCTCAGACAAGATACACGGAGGTAGAGCACTGAATTCCCAAGGGGGCGTCAAAGCTTACCAAAGGATATCAAACTGCGAATGCCGTGATACCGATGTCTGGGAGTCAGACCATACGAGATAAGTTGGATGGTCAAAAGGGAAACAGCCCAGATCTGCAGCTAAGGTCCCAAAGTGCGTGTTAAGTGGAAAAGGATGTGGGATTTCAAAGACAACCAGGATGTTGGCTCAGAAGCAGCCATACATTAAAAGAGTGCGTAACAGCTCACTGGTCGAGAGGTTCTGCGCCGAAAATGTCCGGGGCTAAAACACGACACCGAAGCTCAGGAATGATTGTAAGATCATTGGTAGAGGAGCATTGTCAGAACGAAGAAGCGGTACCGGAAGGGGCCGTGGAGATCTGAGAAGAGAGAATGCCGGAATGAGTAGCGAGAGAGAGGTGAGAATCCTCTCGGCCGAATATCCAAGGTTTCCAGAGTAAAGCTGATCTTCTCTGGGTAAGTCGGGACCTAAGGCGAGGGCGAAAGCCGTAGTCGATGGAAAGCAGGTGGAGATTCCTGCACTGCAGTAAAACAGAACTGTGGGGACATGTGTGGAGAGCACGGGCGCGGAATGGAAAGCCGCGTGCAAGCGAAGGAGGAGTGCTGCAGGTAAAACCGCAGTACAATCCAAAGACGTGAAGCGGACCGAAGTAAAGTAGGGAAGCGTGTGAGCCATGGATCAAGAAAAGCCGCTATTGTTTTTATTGTACCCGTACCGTAAACCGACACAGGTAGATGAGGAGAGAATCCTAAGGCCGACGGAAGAAGCATTGTTAAGGAACTCGGCAAAATGGCCCCGTAACTTCGGGAGAAGGGGTGCCTGGCGAAAGTCAGGCCGCAGAGAAAAGGCTCAAGCAACTGTTTAGCAAAAACACAGGTCTATGCGAAACCGAAAGGTGAAGTATATGGGCTGACGCCTGCCCGGTGCTGGAAGGTTAAGAGGAGAGGTCAGAGCTACGGCTCAAAGCTTTGAATTTAAGCCCCAGTAAACGGCGGCCGTAACTATAACGGTCCTAAGGTAGCGAAATTCCTTGTCGGGTAAGTTCCGACCCGCACGAAAGGCGTAATGATTTGAGCGCTGTCTCAACAATGCATCCGGTGAAATTGAAGTACCAGTGAAGATGCTGGTTACCCGCGCCAGGACGGAAAGACCCCATGGAGCTTTACTCCAGTTTGGTACTGGGACCCGGTACTGCATGTACAGGATAGGCGGGAGGCTAAGAAGAAGGTACGCAAGTATCTTTGGAGCCGCTGTTGGGATACCGCCCTTGCAGTAGTGGATTTCTAACCAGAGTCCGTGAACCGGACATGGGACAATGCCAGACGGGGAGTTTGACTGGGGCGGTCGCCTCCGAAAGAGTATCGGAGGCGCTCAAAGGTTCCCTCAGGATGGTTGGAAACCATTCAAAGAGTGCAAAGGCAGAAGGGAGCTTAACTGCGACACCGACGGGTGGAGCAGATACGAAAGTAGGACTTAGTGATCCGGTGGTATGAAAGTGGGATTGCCATCGCTCAACGGATAAAAGCTACCCTGGGGATAACAGGCTTATCACTCCCAAGAGTTCACATCGACGGAGTGGTTTGGCACCTCGATGTCGGCTCATCGCATCCTGGGGCTGTAGTAGGTCCCAAGGGTTGGGCTGTTCGCCCATTAAAGCGGTACGCGAGCTGGGTTCAGAACGTCGTGAGACAGTTCGGTCCCTATCCGGCGTGGGCGTAGGATATTTGAGAGGAGCTGTCCTTAGTACGAGAGGACCGGGATGGACCGGCCGCTGGTGTACCTGTTGAGCCGCCAGGCTCAGGGCAGGGTAGCCAAGCCGGGAAGAGAGAAACGCTGAAGGCATCTAAGCGTGAAGCTCACCTCAAGATGAGATATCCCATTCGAAAGAAGTAAGACCCCTTGAAGACGACGAGGTAGATAGGGCAGAGGTGGAAGTACAGCAATGTATGGAGCTGACTGTTACTAATCGGTCGAGGGCTTGACCTTGACACTTGATGAAGTTTATCATCAAGTGAAGGTCCGGTGTTTACAAAAAGATGGAATGATGTTATAATTTGTATGCGGTTTTGAAGGTACATACTTCAAATATCATAATGGCCCAGTGGCTCAGTTGGTTAGAGCGTCGCCCTGTCACGGCGAAGGTCATCGGTTCAAGTCCGATCTGGGTCGCTTTATTTTCTTAAAATTGTATATAATATGGGATCTTAGCTCAGCTGGGAGAGCATCTGCCTTACAAGCAGAGGGTCACAGGTTCGAGCCCTGTAGGTCCCATTATGGATGGATTCCCGAGTGGCCAAAGGGGACAGACTGTAAATCTGCTGGCAACGCCTTCGAAGGTTCGAATCCTTCTCCATCCATTGAAGAGTAAATTTAAATTGCCCTTCATTTGTTTTAGTCATTTAATTGGATGGTTTTCCTTGTGCCGATGTGGCTCAATTGGCAGAGCAGCTGATTTGTAATCAGCAGGTTATCGGTTCGAGTCCGATCATCGGCTTCAACAAATTTTTTATTTTAATAGCGCGGGATGGAGCAGTCTGGAAGCTCGTTGGGCTCATAACCCAGAGGTCGTAGGTTCAAATCCTACTCCCGCAATTGAATGCCTAGTTAGCTCAGTTGGTAGAGCAGAGGACTGAAAATCCTCGTGTCTCTGGTTCGATTCCGGAACTAGGCATATTTTTTTCGGAGCATTAGCTCAGGTGGTAGAGCACTTGACTTTTAATCAAGTTGTCCGGGGTTCGAATCCCCGATGCTTCAGTGTTTATTATGAATTTTAAGGATATCAAATTTATTTGATATCCTTTTTTGAAATAATATAATACTGAAGATAGGGGGAATGCTTAATATGGAACAAGCATCTATTAACACGAACAGACGGCATCAGATGGAGGCCAGACGTGCAGCCAGAAGAAAAAAGAAAAAAAGACAGACAATATTTTTATGTCTTTTATTACTGATTATTATTCTTTTGATGATTCTCATGGTATTTAAGATGTTAGATTCGAATAATATCCATGAAATCGATCAAATAAAAACTGTGAAGGAGGCAGCATATACAGAAGTTCCACCCGAAAATATTGTTAAAGAAGAAGAACCTCCTGTACCTTCTTCAGCCCCAATTCCAGTCAGTGTTATACCGGGTGAAAGTATACATAGTGCCAGTGGCTATCTTGTTCGTCTAAGAGATCAGGCAGTTGTAATGAATAAAGCAGGTACAGAAAAGATATATCCGGCTCCTCTGACAAAGATAATGACCATTATTGTGGCTATTGAGAATCTTTCAAATCTGGATGAAAATGTAATGATATCTGATGAAATTATAAATACTCTTTATACACAGGGTGCAGCTATGACTGGTTTTGTAGGAGGAGAAAACCTGACAGTAAGAGATTTGTTATATGGTTCTATGATATCTTCCGGAGCAGAATCTTGTGTAGGACTTGCACAGCGAGTTTCAGGATCGGAGGATGAATTTGTAAACCAGATGAATCAAAAAGCAGATGGGCTTGGTATGAATAACACTCACTTTGTATCGTGTACGGGTCTTCCAGGTGATGACAATTACTCAACTTGTAAAGATATGGCTGTTTTGTTTGAATATTGCCTGAGAAATGATGTATTTCGTGAAATATTTACTTCAGATACTTATACTACATCTGTTACGCCTCCACATCCGAACGGAATTGTCTTAAAAAATTCAGTATTAAGTGAATTAACAGAAAATAACTTGACAAACGGAGGAGTGATAGAAGGAGGAAAGGAAAGCTTTACGAATTCTTCCGGGCAGTGTTTGGCCAGTCTTTCAAAAATTGGAGAAGATGAATATATTTTAGTTACAGCTAAATCAGATGGAAATCCCAAAAGTGAACAATATCATATATCTGATGCAGTTTCTGCATATAATTTAATAAACTAATTTTTTGGATATCGGAAGCGGGGGCAGAGTATATGACAAAGCAGGAACATGATAAGTTATCGGAAGAAAGAGGCCAGACAGAAATTATTTTAGAAGAGATGCTGAATGAACAACAATATAGTTTCTCTATATTGGGACAGGAGTATTACAAAAAAGTATGTGAGGATCCAGACATTCTTATTTCTAATTTATCTGATTATGTGGATACAGTGAAAGTGAGTGAATTAGAGATCGCAAAATTGGAAGAAGATATCAAAGGGATGAATAGGCTGTTAAAAGAACCTTTGGATCTTGTCTGTTCAAAATGTGGAAGAATTATGGATCCGAATGCTAAATATTGCTCAGAGTGTGGAGCTCAATTGGAAAAAGAAGAACAAGACATAAATTGTCCCAATAGTCATATATTAGAATAAGAAACATGGACTGATATGTGTATATGATAAAAAATAAGAAACATATAATGCAGGAACAGATGAAATATTTTGCAGCGATTCTGTTTCTGCTTATTTTTTTGCCAATTCTTGGAACTATGCTATTGTCGGGAAAAAATTACGTGAAATTATCACAAAAGGATAATATTGAGCAACTACTTCCTTCTATCTTATACCGGGAGATACCGGATCATTATCAGTTAGAAACAATTTGTGCACAGGCTGTTCTCGTCAGAAGTCGTGTATGGTATGAATATGAAAAATCTGATTATGACCAGAAAGTCTATGATCAGATTCTGAAAGAAAATATGGAATATGAGAGATCACATCATTTACAAACTGACAGGATGCTATTATGTAAAGAGGCCGTAAAAAAAACAAAGGGGTGTGTATTGGGATATGGTGGTAGGATTGTATCAGCACCTTTTTGTCGGGCAAGTAATGGCTGGACCAGGAGTGGCAAAGAAGTTCTCAAGAGAGATGATTATGGCTGGCTGGTAGGTGTAGAGAGTAAGCCCGACTTAGATTATATGCCAAAGAGAAAACCACTTTCGTTTTCTAATGATGAGTTGTATGAAAAGTTGAAGAAAATTGATAAGGATCAGAAATTAAAGAAAGATAATTTTGCTGATCATATAGCGATATCATCAGAAGATTCTTCAGGATATGCAATGGAAGTCGAGGTTTTTGGGATAAAAATACCAGGAGAAGTATTTAGGGACCTGTTGGGACTACCCTCTGCATCTTTTTCTATTTCCAAAAGAGATGACAAAATATTGATCACCTGCAGAGGAAGTGGCCATGGTATGGGAATGTCACAATATGGAGCAGATCAAATGGCAAAGGGAGGAAAATCATGGCGTGATATCCTAAATTATTATTTTCCGAATACACAGGTTATGAAAGACAAGAAAAAATAGAAAAAATTGTATAGATTTTCATTTTTAGGCAACCCTACTAATACAGAAAAAGTTAATGATACCAGGAGCACAAAGTGCGCAACAATCCGTAGTATCATTGGAGCAAGAGAAATTTTGCCCCCCAATTTCAATAAAATTAGTAGAGGTGAATGAGATGGAATCAGGAAAAAAGACACTGCGTATTGTATTGAGCGTAGTTTTGGTAGCTGCTACTCTTGTCTGTGGTGTATACGTATACCATTATGAGAGTAAAAAGCCGGATGAGGCACGTATTGAAAGTGCAAAAAAAGATAAAGAAGAAGAAAAGAAAAGTAACGAAACAACAGAGGAAGAAGAGACAAAAGATGTAAATACTTATGATACAGAAAATGAAGAAACCAATGTTACCCCGGATCCAAGTGAACCACCGGCACCATCACAGAGCAGTGAAAATGAAGCACAGCCGGAGACTCCATCTGCGGATGCAGATGCAGCAGCTTCACAGGCTGTCCTTCCGGAACTGGATTTTAACGAAGGTACCTTACTAAATCTTCCGGTATCAGGAAAAATTTTAATTCCGTATAACATGGATAAAACTGTTTATTTTTCTACTTTAGATTCTTATCGATGTAATCCGGCAGTTATGATTGAAGCAGCTGTGGATACCCCAGTCGCGGTAGTGGCCAATAGTCAGGTTGTATCTATTACAGAAGATGCAGTTACAGGAACAACTGTCACCATGGATATGGGAAATGGCTATCAGGCAGTATATGGACAGCTGAAAGACGTGAATGTAGAACAAGGACAGACAGTTGCCAGCGGAACGGTTATTGCCAATATTAATACTCCTACAAAGTATTTTACGAAAGAAGGAAGCAATTTATATTTTGCACTTCAGAAAGATGGTTCTCCCCTTGATCCATCTTTGTACCTTCCCCCAGAAACTGAATGATTGTAAGATCCAAAAAAGATCACAGCATCTGAATGAATGTTGTGATCTTTTTTTTACATAATTGTCTTGATTTTAATTATGATATGATGTAATATAATTAGTACAACAAGTAGTTATTAAAACTATGTAATGAAATAGAGGCGATTAATATTGAAAAAAATATCTATTAAGGATCCGGGAAGTGCAATCACTCATGGAATAGCCTGTATATTGGCTATTCTTGGAACAGTACCGCTGCTTTCAAAGGCAGCGAGAGATCCGGATCATATTCATATCATTGCACTTGCAATATTTATGACCAGCATGATTTTACTCTACGCTGCAAGTACAGTATATCACACATTTGATATCAATGAAAAAGTAAACAAACGTCTGAAAAAAGCGGATCACCTTATGATATTCATACTGATTGCCGGAAGTTATACGCCTATTTGCCTGATTGTTCTGGAAGGAAGAACCGGTATTATCCTCTGTGCAATTGTCTGGACGGTGGCTATAATCGGAATGTTAATTAAAGCTTTCTGGATTAATTGTCCGAAGTGGTTTTCGAGCGTTATCTATATTGGGATGGGGTGGTTGTGTGTACTGGCATTTCCTCAGATCTTCCATGCATTGTCCAGACCTGCGTTTGGATGGCTTCTTGCAGGAGGAATTATCTATACCGCAGGGGGAATTGTATATGCAGTTAAAACCCCCATATTTGATGCAAGACATAAAAATTTTGGCTCACATGAGATTTTTCACCTGTTTGTGATGGCAGGGAGTTTATGCCACTTTATTATGATGTATTATATTGTAGAACCGATAGTAATCTGATACGAAAAGAGGTCTTGCGTAAGCTGAGTTGTCAGCCCGAAGACCTCTTGTTTTATATTTTCATGTCAATCAGCGCTAACTTTTTTTTGCGGGGAAGGTGCTTAATTTTCCATTCTCTTTGCATAGCCTCTTCTTTTGTTTTGAATGTCTCATAATAGACTAAAGATACAGGCCGCCGTGATTTTGTGTATTTTGCACCTTTTCCACAATTATGAGCCCTCAGCCTCTTTTCAATGTCATTCGTCCACCCAGTATAAAGGGTGTTATCACAACATCTGAGAATATAAGTATAATTTTTATTAATCATTTGATCCTCTTGTTTGTTCAAAATCTGCAGATTGATGCGTTTTTTCTGGGTTATGTAAGACCGCCGAAGCGGTCCCTTTATGGTAAAGCAACCGATAAAAGTATTTCACCCAGATATATGCATGCACTTTAAAAACTGACAGTATAAAACCTCGATTGCGGGTTTACTATACTATATGCAAAGAAACGCTACATTGACAGCAGTCTCATAGTTTTATGTTTTTGAAGAGAGAACCAAGATTTGTGGTCAGGTCTTCCGCCTTTGGAAGCTTCACATTTTTTACTGCATCTTCCTCGGCTTTTTTAGCATCGTCGTCTATTGCCTTGATGGAGAGACTTAATTTTCCATCTTTGATTGCGATTATTTTAACCTTAACGGGATCACCTACATTCAATACAACAGAAGGATCTTTGATCCTGTTCTGACTGATCTGTGAAACATGAAGCAGACCACTTAAGTGATTGCCAAGGTCGACAAAAGCTCCATAAGGTTTTATGCTCTCTACAGTTCCCTCCATAATAGTTCCGACTATAATCTGATCAATCTTTGCTTTTCGTTCTTCTTTTTCTTCTGCCTGCAGCAATGCACGGCGGGAGAGAATCAGACGATTTTTTTGTTCATCGATATCTAGAACTTGAACTTTGATCTCTTTTCCAAGGTATTCATTTAAATCTTCAATTCTCCCAAGGGAGAGTTTGGAAGCAGGAATAAATCCACGGATTCCCTCTACATAGGATACAACACCTTTGTTGACAATACCATCCACTGTAACATCCAGAATTGTCTTGTCTTCTTTTAGCTGTCTTAATTTTTCCCAGACCATTTGGTCCTCATCTTTAAAGGAATCAAAAGATTCATCTACAGCTTTATTAAATTCATCCATAGTCATTTTTTCTTCTGCCATTTTTTATACTCCTTATCATTAATAATGATGCACATGTGGTTATTCTAACATAGATACGTGAAAATAAAAACATTAAAATAAGAATTCTATTTACCATATATTTAAAAGATGTTACTATTATTACTATAGTAGGAGGTTTTCTATGAATAGAAGAGAAAAAGTATATATCATCGGTCATAAGAATCCGGATACGGACTCCATATGCTCGGCGATTGCATATGCTGATATAAAGAACAGAACAGAAAATGAAAGTTTTGTTGCAAAGCGTGCCGGACAGATCAATGAAGAGACAGAATATGTACTGGATCGTTTTGGTGTACGGGTACCTGGCTATCTCCCGGATGCGGGAACACAAGTAAAAGAGATTGATATCCACGAGATTTCGGGCGTGAGAGGGAATATATCCGTAAAAAAAGCTTGGAAAATGATGCGTGAAGAAAACGTCGTTACCCTACCGATTACGAGTAAAGATCAGAAACTGCTTGGTATTATCACAGTCAGTGATATAGCAAAGTCTTATATGGATGCTTATGACAGCAGTGTCATGTCACAGGCGAAGACAAAATACCGCAGCATCGCGGAAACTCTGGATGGCGAAATTATTATTGGTAATGAACATGGATATTTTGTGGAGGGAAGGGTTGTAATCGGTTCTTTTCATCCGGACTTTATGGAGAAATATATTAATAAAAGTGATCTGGTTATTCTTGGAAACAGAGCGGATGATCAGCTTTGTGCGATTGAGATGGAAGCCAGCTGTATTGTAGTGGGTCTTGGTGCAAAGGTGTCAAAAAGTATTCAGAAACTGGCTATGGACCATGACTGCGTGATTATCAGCAGCCCACATGATACGTATACGATTGCAAGACTCATTAATCAGTCTATTCCAATTAAACATCTGATGACGAAAGAGAACCTTATCACATTCTCAACGAATGATTTTCTGGATGATATTAAAGACATTATGAAGGCCCACAGGCATAGAGATTTTCCTGTTTTAGACAAGAAAAATCAATACATTGGTACCATATCCCGAAGAAACTTAATCGGAAGTGGAAAGAAAAAATTGATTTTGGTAGACCATAATGAGAAGACGCAGGCGGTGGATAATGTCAGTGAAGCCGAGATTTTGGAAATAATCGATCATCATCGGCTGGGTTCACTGGAAACAATATCCCCGATCTTATTTAGAAATGAGCCAGTAGGATGTACTGCGACGATTATGTATCAGATCTATCAGGAACGAAATCTTGAGGTGCCTCAGGACATTGCAGGGCTTCTTTGTGCTGCTATCATTTCAGATACGCTGATGTTCAGGTCTCCTACCTGCACGGCACTCGATAAAAAGGCAGCAGAATTTTTGGCTGATGTAGCAGGAATTAAAATCCAAGAATTCGCAAAGGAGATGTTTAAAGCAGGGAGTAATCTGAATGAAAAATCTCCGGAGGAGATCTTTTATCAGGACTTTAAAAAGTTCAATGTAGAGGAATCAAATTTCGGAGTGGGGCAGATTAACTCCATGGATGCAGATCAGCTTAAAGACATCAAAAATCAGATACTTCCACAGCTTGAAAAAGAGTGTGAGAAGCATGGAATTCCGAGGGTATACTTTATGCTGACTAATATTATTGAGGAATCCACGGAACTGCTGTTTTATGGGGACGGAGCAAAAGAATTGGTAAAAGAAGCTTTTTCACCGAATGAAGTAAGTGAGAACAGTGCTGTTCTTCCGGGAGTAGTTTCCAGAAAAAAACAGTTAATTCCGGGATTTATGTTAGCACTTCAGGATCAAATGTAGGAGAGGATAAAAAATGGCTAAACAGATATGGAAACCAGGTAATATGCTCTATCCTCTGCCGGTGGTAATGGTCAGCTGTAAAAGAAGAGGGGAAAAGCCGAATATCATTACGATTGGATGGACGGCAACGGTTAATACATCTCCCCCTATGACATCAATATCGATCCGCCCTTCCAGATATTCTTATCAGATGATTAAGGAAAGTGGAGAGTTTGTGATTAATCTCACGACGAAAGATCTGATTTATGCGGCGGATTACTGCGGAGTTAAATCAGGAAGAGATGTGAATAAATTCGATCATCTTCATCTGACGCCGTGTGAGTCAAGTTTGGTTGAAGCCCCTGGTATTTTAGAAAGTCCGGTTAATATTGAATGTAAAGTGAAAGAGATCAAAAATCTTGGCAGCCATGATATGTTCCTAGCCGAAGTTTTAGCAGTTCATGTCGATGAGAAGTATATGGACCGCAAGGGAGAATTCCTTCTGAATCAAACAGGATTAGTTACTTATTCACATGGAGAATACTTTGAATTGGGGAAAACTCTTGGAAAATTCGGATTTTCTGTGGAAAAAAAGAAGAAAAATCATAAAGATGGAGTTAAAAGAAAAGGCAGTCAGGGAAATAAAAAAAAATAATTCCTTAATAAGAAAGATGATCATCAGAAATATTCA
Organism: Blautia liquoris; assembly: GCF_015159595.1. Taxonomy (NCBI): domain Bacteria; kingdom Bacillati; phylum Bacillota; class Clostridia; order Lachnospirales; family Lachnospiraceae; genus Blautia; species Blautia liquoris. The sequence continues at coordinate 23,491 of NZ_CP063304.1, forward strand.
ATAATCCCAGTATAATAAGAATTTTTGCGCTGTTAATGAAGGGAACAAATTACAATCTTGCAAAGTGCTTTTTTTTCGTTTATAATTAACAAGAAGATGTATGATACTTATGGATTGTCAGATCATCTCTACTTTTGCAATTTAGGGTATCATTTATGATGAAAAAATATCAGGAGGATGAACAAATGTCATATGTTGACGAGATAATTCAAGAAGTCGTAGTAAAGAATCCCAGCGAACCAGAGTTTCATCAGGCTGTAAAAGAGGTCCTGGAATCTCTGCGCCCTGTGATTGAGGAAAACGAAGATAGTTATCGAAGAGAGGCATTGCTGGAGAGAATGGTAAATCCGGAAAGACAGATAAAATTTCGTGTTCCATGGGTGGATGATCAGGGACAAGTTCATGTAAACACGGGTTATCGTGTACAATTTAACAGTTCCATCGGGCCTTATAAAGGAGGACTTCGTTTTCATCCTTCTGTCAATCTTGGTATTATAAAGTTTCTTGGTTTTGAACAGTCATTCAAAAACGCTCTGACTGGTCTTCCGATTGGCGGAGGCAAAGGAGGAGCTGATTTTGATCCCAAGGGAAAGTCAGACCGAGAGATTATGGCATTTTGCCAGAGCTTTATGACAGAGCTATATAAATATATCGGCTGCGGCAGTGATGTTCCGGCGGGGGATATCGGTGTGGGAGCCAGAGAAATCGGCTATATGTATGGTCAGTATAAGAGAATTACTGGTTTGTATGAAGGAGTACTGACTGGAAAAGGATTGTCTTATGGAGGTTCTCTTGCAAGGACTGAGGCTACGGGATATGGATTGTTATATCTGACAGAGGAAATCTTAAAGATTAATAACATAAAACTTGCCGGAAAAACATGTGCAGTATCAGGATCCGGTAATGTAGCTATTTACGCAATTGAAAAGGCACAACAGCTTGGAGCAAAAGTCGTTACATGTTCAGATTCTAATGGATGGATCTATGATCCGAAAGGAATTGATCTTGAACTGCTAAAAGAGATCAAAGAAGTAAAGCGAGCACGTCTGACGGAATATGTAAAAGCTCGTCCGGATGCCCAATATCATGACGGAAGAGGTGTATGGAGTATCAAAGTTGATATAGCACTTCCCTGTGCAACACAGAATGAACTCCTCCCAGAAGATGCAAAACAGCTGGTGGAGAATGGATGCCTGGCAGTCTGTGAAGGCGCTAATATGCCTACAACTTTTGAAGCTACGGAATATCTGCAGGAACATGGAGTGATTTTTGCACCTGGAAAAGCTGCGAATGCCGGTGGTGTTGCAACTTCTGCGCTCGAAATGACTCAGAATAGTGAAAGGCTTAGCTGGACATTTGACGAAGTTGATGCTAAACTGAAACAGATCATGGTTGATATTACACATAATATAGACAGTGCTGCAAAGAGATATGGTCATGAGGGGAATTATGTGGCAGGTGCAAATATAGCAGGATTTGAAAAAATTGTAAATGCTATGACTGCTCAGGGAATTGTTTGATTTGTGACGAATGTCGCAGGAGGATCAAAATTTTGGCGGAAGCAAAGAAAAAGATTGTACTTTCTGATGAAGAGGGATTCTATAAAATTCTTCAGGATGTTTGCAGAGATTCTAGATTCTGCGAATCAAAAAAATATATTCAGCATGGAAACATTTCAGTTTATACGCACAGCATAGCGGTGGCATATTATAGTTGCTGGCTGGCTGAACACTACAATATAAAAGTGAAAAAGAAGGAACTCATTCGAGGTGCCCTTTTGCACGATTATTTTTTGTATGACTGGCATAAGAATAAAGAAGAAGGAAGGCATCTGCATGGATTTACACATCCGGCCACTGCTCTTAGGAATGCATTAGAGGATTTTGATCTGACTTTGATAGAGCAGGATATTATTAAAAGGCATATGTTTCCACTGATTCCTGTTCCTCCAAAATATAGAGAAGGAGTTTTGGTCAGTATCGCAGATAAAATTTGTTCGATATACGAGACGACGCATAGAAAACTGAACTGGTCTTTCTATCTCCTGAAATGGAGCTGAAGATTTGGTTTATAGAAATCAAAAAGGAGGTAGGGAATGAACGCCGAAAAAGAAAAGATGTACCAGTTACTGATCAGACAGCAGGAAGAGCTGCTTTCATATGAAGATCACTGGATCTCCATATTGGCGAATTCATCGGCACTTCTGAATGAAACACTTAGAAATTCTGTTTTTACCGGGTACTATTTGTTTGATGGTGAAAAACTTTTTCTAGGTCCGTTTCAGGGAAAAGTTTCCTGCACTTCAATTCAGCTTGGACGGGGAGTCTGCGGGGCAGCAGCTAAGAACAAAGAAACTTTGATTGTTGACGATGTCAGAGAATACGATAATTATATTTCCTGTGATTCGGCGGCGGCGTCTGAGATTGTCGTACCGATGTGTAGCGATGATAAACTTCTCGGTGTACTCGATATCGACAGTAGTAAAGTGAAAGAGTATGATGATTTGGATAAAAAATATCTGGAGAATTATATAGAAATAATAATAAGGGGATATGAATGATACCAGGGTCAAAAGGTCCTGCGTTTCATGCTTGCATGAAAAAGCATGACCTTGAGACCCGAACAAAAATGAGAAAGCAACCCGATTAGGGTGTATTTCGAATGTTTGTAGGGTGCTGAACATCCAGTGGATGTTCGTTTAGCACCGACCGGAGCGGAGCGAAGATACGTGAGCACAAAGTGCGGAGTAATCCGTGTATCATATGAATGATACCAGAATCCAAAACGTATGCTTGTAATCCGTGGTATCATTCAATTATTGTCTTTATAATGAAGGTATCAGTAATTTATCAAGATCCATCTGTCGCCCTGCGGTGACAGATATGGATCTTTTTATTTTTCCATAAACCAGATTAATTTCCTGCGTTTGAGATGAAATTAAAGTTCCATGTATGAGCTTGCCATCTGACCATGCGAGACTGATTTGGATGCCTCCTGGTGCGCGAAGTCCTGAAACACTTCCGGATTTCCACTTTTTGGGAAGAGCGGGAAACAACACAATGCGGTCCTCATCGGCCTGCATGAGCATCTCTGCAATTGCAGCAGTGGCGCCCAAATTCCCGTCAATTTGAAATACAGCACCCTCCCCTCTAGGGTGGCTGTCCATCAGATTGGGAAATGTGGATTGTCGCCAGAGTTTTTCCAGATTTTCGAGTGCTTTTTTTCCATTTCCCAGACGAGCGTAAAAATTGACAATCCAGGCACAGCTCCAGCCGGTGTGACCTCCGCCATAATGAAGGCGGCGTTCTAATGTTTTCTCTGCAGCAATGGATAACTCCGGAGTCTTATCCGGTGTGATCTGATGAGATGGGTGCAGTGCATATAGTTGTGAGATGTGTCTATGACCGGGTTCTGCCTCGTCGTAATCTTCTCTCCATTCCATAATCTGTCCATGTTTTCCGATTTTTGTAGGGGGAAGCAAATTCAGTATTTCTCTTGTCCTTTTTGTATCATCATCTTCGATATTAAAAACATTGGAAGCTTTTAGATAATCATTCAGCAGATCTTTTAAAATCTGTGTATCTATAGAAGAACCGGCACATACACGGCCCTTTGTTCCATCAGGAAGAATATATGTATTTTCCGGGGATACCGAAGGGCAGGTGACCATATCTCCGTGATCTTCAATCAGAAAGTCATGAAAGAAGAGAACAGTATCTTTTAAAAAAGGGTACATTTTTTTCAGAAAATCAATATCACCGCTGTATGTATAATGTGTCCAGATATGTGTGGCAAGCCATGCACCCCCCATGACCCAGTAGGTAGCCGGAACATAGAGATCTTGTGGTGCACAGTCACCCCAGATGTCCGTATTATGGTGCGCAGCGAAACCTCTGCAGTGGTACATCTCCTTTGCTACCATTTTTCCGTTATCCCACATACGCAGCAGATGGTCAAACAAAGGGAGATGGCATTCCGATAAACCGCATATCTCAGCAGGCCAGTAGTTCATCTCTGTATTGATATTGATGGTAAACTTGGAATCCCAAGCCGGAACATAGGAATCATTCCAGATGCCTTGCAGATTTGCCGGAAGACTTCCTGGACGACTGCAGGAGATCAAAAGATATCTTCCAAACTGGAAATATGTTTCTGCAAAAGAATTCTCTTCTCCGTCAAGATGCAGAGATACCTGATGATAGAGTCTCTGATAATCTTTCTGATGTTTCTGCCTGATACAGGTAAAACCGTCATGGGATGCATAATTCAGTTTTTTTACGGCAAATGTCTTATAGTCTTCGGCATAGAAAGAAGTTTCACAGCTTAAATATAAAGTGACTTCAGTGGCATCTCTTACAAGAAGGTGTTCTCCAAGGGTTTTAACACTGCCGTCTGTCACATCTGCTCTCAAAGCGGTAAAAAAGGAAATGCCTTTTTCTCCTAAAGATCCGTCCATAAAGATTGTACGATTGTCGAGTTTACCGGCATGGTCATAAAAACGGTTCCTGCGTAAAATAGCGTCAAAAGAGATTGTCCCTTCATCAGCCTTCAAGTGGAAAGAGAGTATTCCATGTGGATAAGATGCCAGATATTCTTTGCAGATGTGGAATGATTTATTATCACTTTGAAGCTGATATGATTCGGTCACCTTTCCATTCTCCAGATCAAGCATGCGTCCATAATCTGATAGATAGCCACCCTGGTTGTAATAGGTCAGCTCTATATTCCCGAGTGTCTGGTAGGGACGCTGGCTCTGCGGGATCCCCGACAGAGTGTAAGTCATCAGTTTCTCAGCTTCCGGAATCTTTCCCTCCAATATCAGGCCGCGAATCTCATTCAAATGTCCCTTTGCCTCCGGATTGATTCGATTTATAGATGAACCATACCAGATACTGTCCTGATTCAGTTGAATCACTTCTTTTTCCTGACCGCCGAATATCATGGCCCCCAGGCGGCCATTTCCGATTGGAAGTGCCTCCTCCCAGCGATCGGCAGGTTTTTCAAAACAGATAGAATTCATGAATTTTCTCCCTTTTAGTCGTATAGATATTCGTTATAAGTGACAGGCATCTTATGCCTTTGCTATGTCAAAACTATCGTATCATAAATAAACAAAAAAAGAAATAATAACAAAAAAGACTTGAAAAAGAACAGACGTTCTGATACAATAAAAAACATAAGTTCGGAACATTAGTTTGTATCAAAGGAGGAATTATAAATGGGAAAGAATATGGTTAATGTCGTAGGGACAGGACTGCTGATGACATTCGTAATGGTAGGGATGTTTGTACTGCTTTGTGTTGCGTGAAGAGAAAAATATAATGTTTTATTGTTGATAGAAAGAAGCCGATAAGTTTGAAATCACAGTTCATCTTATGGGCTTCTTTTAAATACTTGTACTTGACAAACAGTTTTGATATGATATAATTTGAAAGTCAAAGTATTTTAGAATAAAAGCAAATGGAGCCAAGATATGGTAGGAAAAATATGTGGAACTGGTTCTTATGCGCCTGCTCTGGTCTGGAGTAATAATAAGTTGGCCGAAATGGTGGATACGAGTGATGAGTGGATCAGGGAACGCACAGGAATAGCCAGAAGGCATGTGATTTCCGGGATAGAAGATGCAGCCTATATGGCAGCACAGGCAGCGCAGGAGGCTCTGAAGAGTGCAGGTATGAGGTCCAAAGAAATTGACCTGATCTTAGTTGCAACGATGTCATCGGAAGGGATTATGCCATGTACAGCCTGTGAGGTGCAAGGAAAAATTGGAGCTGATCGGGCCACTTGTTTTGATATGAATGCTGCATGCACCGGATTTCTCTATGCACTTAATACAGCACAGGCATATCTGGGTCAGGGGATCTACCGCACTGCGATTGTTATAGGTGTGGAGAGTCTTTCCAATCAGTTAAACTGGAAAGATCGTTCTACATGCATTCTCTTTGGCGACGGAGCGGGTGCTGTGGTTTTAAAAGCGCAGGACAGTGGAAGATATGCTCAGGTTACACATTCTGACGGTACAAGAGGCGAAGTTTTGACATGCAGCAGTAGAAATCAGATTCGTTTTGAAGAAAATCCAAAAGATCAATCAACGTATATGCAGATGGATGGTGGAGAAGTCTTCAAATTTGCTGTATCAAAGGTTCCGGAAGTCATACGGGAACTGTTAAGACAAGAGAAACTGTCAGCCGATGATATTGATTATTATATTCTTCATCAGGCAAATGAACGGATTGTGCGGCTGGCTGCCAAACGTTTGAAACTGGGTATGGATAAGTTTCCAATGAATATGGAAGAGTACGGAAATACTTCGTCTGCCAGTATCCCGATTCTGCTGGATGAACTGAATAAGAAAGAGATATTTCATAATGGCGACCAAATTGTTATATCCGGATTTGGCGGAGGGCTTACATATGGTGCCAGTCTCATGGAATGGTAAACAATCATGAAACTATTATTTATTTCAGATACCACGGATTGTTACGCACTGCGTGCTTTTCAAGATGGTATCCATACAAAAAGGAGATTGCTATGTTAGAAAAAATTAAAGAAATTGTTGCAGATTCATTAGGTGTGGAAGTTGATACTTTAAAATCGGAAACTTCTTTTAAGGATGATCTTGGCGCGGACTCACTTGATTTGTTCGAACTTGTGATGGCTTTGGAGGAAGAGTTTAATGTGGAAATTCCAACGGATGATCTGGAGAAAATTCAGACAATTGGTGATATTGAGACTTACATTCAGAAACTGCAGTAAATAATGATACAGGAGGCACTTTATGAAAACGAAAATCACCGAATTACTTGGAATCGAATATCCAATCATCCAAGGAGGAATGGCCTGGGTAGCTGAATACCATCTGGCAGCAGCTGTGTCCAATGCCAAAGGACTGGGACTGATCGGAGCGGCCAGTGCACCGGGATCGTGGGTACAAGAGCAGATCAGAGAGGCAAAGAAGCTGACAGATAAACCTTTCGGCGTCAATATTATGCTGATGAGTCCTTATGCTGATGAAGTGGCGGATATTATTGTAAAAGAGGGTGTCAAAGTAGTTACCACCGGAGCTGGCAATCCCGAAAAGTATATGAAGATGTGGAAAGATGCAGGGGTGAAGGTGATTCCGGTTGTTGCTTCTGTCGCATTGGCGAAAAGGATGCAGCGCCTTGGTGCTGATGCGGTTGTGGCTGAAGGGTGCGAATCGGGAGGTCATATTGGAGAGACGACGACGATGGTTCTGGTCCCTCAGGTTGCACAGGCTGTGGATATACCGGTGATTGCTGCGGGTGGTATTGCGGACGGAAGGGGCATTGCGGCTGCGTTTATGCTGGGAGCCAGAGGTGTTCAGATGGGAACCCGCTTTGTCGTGACAAAAGAATCCCAGGTTCACGACAACTTCAAAAAACAGATTATAAGAGCCAAGGACATTGATACTAAGGTTACGGGACGATCCACGGGGCATCCGGTGAGGGCACTTCGAAATCAGATGACAAAGGAATATCTGAAGAAAGAAGACGAAGGAGCCCCATTCGAGGAACTTGAACTACTGGCACTTGGCGGCCTTAGAAGAGCTGTCGTGGAAGGAGATGTCAAGACAGGAAGTCTGATGTCCGGGCAAAGTGCAGGTTTGGTAAACACCGAACTATCCTGTGAAGAACTGATACAGGAACTTGTGGGAGAAACCGATGCATTGATGAAAGGAACGGATCTTTATGAGTAAGTTGGCATTTCTATTTCCAGGACAGGGGGCACAAAAAACTGGAATGGGAAAAGACTTCTATGACAATTATCAGTCGGCCAGACAGGTATTTGACGATGCGAGTCAGTGGCTCAATCTGGATATGAAGGAACTCATATTTGAGAAAAATGAAAAATTGGATGCCACACAGTATACACAGGCGGCCCTCGTTGTCACCTGTCTTGCGATGGAAAAGGTTCTTGCTGATCAAGGGGTCTGTCCGGATGTGACGGCAGGTTTAAGTCTTGGTGAATACTGTGCAATTCAAGTTGCCGGAGGTATCAGTCTGAAAAATGCCGTCACGACAGTCCGAAAAAGAGGAATACTGATGGAAGAAGCGTATCCTTCTGGTAAGGGTTCTATGGCAGCGGTTATTGGACTGTCAGCAGATGAGGTGAAGGATATCCTTAAGGATGAAAATAATGTGAGTATTGCAAATTATAACTGTCCGGGACAGATTGTGATCACCGGTATAAAAACAGAGGTTGAAAAAGCTTCTGTGAGGCTAAAAGAAGCTGGAGCGAGAAGAGTTCTGCCACTGAATGTGAGCGGCCCCTTCCACAGTCCGATGATGGAAGAGGCAGGGATAAAACTAAAAAAAGTGTTGGATGAGGTCGAAGTGGATAGACTTGAGATTCCCTATGTTACGAATGTCACAGCAAAGTATGTGACGGACGAATGTCAGATTAAAGATCTATTATCACGACAGATTTCATCTTCTGTGCTTTGGCAGCAAAGTATTGAGAATATGATTTCAAAAGGCGTGGATACCTTTGTAGAGATAGGACCAGGTAAAACATTAACTGGCTTTATGAGAAAAATCAACCGTGATGTGAAGATGTATCATATTCAAAATATCGAAGAAATGGAACAGACTGTTACATCACTGAAATAAAGGAGAAAGTTATGTCTGATGAGAAAGTAGCCGTAGTGACCGGAGCATCACGTGGAATTGGAAGAGCCATAGCCCTGGAACTTGCAAGAACCGGTGCAATGGTTGTTGTAAATTATAATGGCTCCAAAGATAAAGCATGTGAAGTAAAAGCAGAGATTGAAGCAGAGGGGGGAAAAGCCCTGATCATGCCCTGCAATGTGGCAGATGCAAAAGAATGTGAGACATTTTTTAAACAGCTGATCCAGGAACTGGGACGAATTGATATTCTGGTCAATAATGCAGGAATCACAAAAGACGGACTTCTGATGCGTATGAGTGAAGAAGATTTCAATAAAGTTCTGGACGTAAATCTGAAAGGGACTTTTCACTGTATCCGGCAGGTATCTCGTCAGATGATCAAACAAAAAAGCGGGAGAATCATCAATCTATCTTCTGTCGTCGGGATTGCGGGAAATGCCGGACAGGCGAATTACAGTGCATCAAAAGCCGGGATAATTGGACTTACAAAAACTGCAGCAAAAGAGCTGGCATCCAGAAATATTACTGTGAATGCCATTGCGCCGGGCTTTATCGATACAGATATGACAGGGGTATTGACAGAGGGCATAAAAGAAAAGATCATATCGCAGATTCCCCTTGGACAGTTGGGAAAACCAGAGGATGTGGCAAAGGCAGCGGCATTTCTCGCATCAAGCGACGCAGGCTATATCACCGGACAGGTTTTATGTGTGGACGGAGGCATGATATAATACCCCGATTCTGGGGTGTTATGAAATTGATAAAGTGGAGGTTGTTATGAAGAGAAGAGTAGTGGTAACAGGACTTGGGGCGATTACGCCTCTCGGAAATGACGTTAATTCTTTCTGGGATGGAGTTAAGGCAGGGAAAGTTGGAATCGGGGAGATCACGAAATTTGATACTTCCGACTTTAAAGCAAAGCTTGCGGCAGAAGTGAAAAATTTTAATCCCCGTGAGTACATGGATTTTAAGATGGCAAAAAGGATGGAACCGTTCTCCCAATATGCAGTTGCCGCGGCAAAAGAAGCCTTGAGTGATGCCGGCATTGATATGAAAAAGGAAGATCCTTTTCGGGTTGGAGTTATTGTAGGATCAGGTGTCGGAAGCCTTCAGGCTATGGAGCGGGAAGAACATCGGATGACAGACAAGGGCCCTTCCAGAGTAGATCCTCTTCTTGTGCCAAGAATGATCACGAATATGGCAGCAGGTAATATTTCGATTGCAACCGGAGCAAGGGGAAAATGTACAAATGTAGTCACTGCCTGTGCTTCCGGGACTCACTGTATCGGAGATGCATATCGTGCGATTCAATATGGAGACGCCGATGTTATGATAGCGGGCGGTGCTGAGAGTGCTATCTGCCCAATCGGAATTGCAGGTTTTAGCAGCCTGACAGCACTTTCTGCCAGCGAAGATTCCAGGAGGGCATCAATCCCGTTTGACAAAGATCGTAATGGTTTTGTGATGGGTGAGGGTGCAGGTGTGGTCATTTTGGAGGATCTAAAACATGCCAGAAATCGAGGTGCCCATATTCTCGCGGAAGTTGTCGGATATGGAGCAACGGCGGATGCCTACCATATCACTTCACCGATACCGGATGGAAGCGGGGCAGCGAGAGCGATGGAAGACGCGATGAAAGAGGCAGGTGTGACATCAGATCAGATTGAATATATCAATGCCCATGGAACCAGTACCCACCATAACGATTTATTTGAAACAATGGCCGTAAAGTCGGCATTTGGAGAGGATGCGTATCATGTAAAGATGAATTCTACCAAGTCGATGATAGGACATCTGCTTGGAGCGGCTGGTGGTGTTGAATTTATCGTATGTGTCAAGACGATCCTTGATGGATTTATTCATCAGACAATGGGGACCATACAGACGGATGAGGAGTTGGATCTGGATTACGTGATAGGAGCACCCATCAGGCAGGATGTGAGCTATGCGATGAGCAACTCACTGGGATTTGGAGGACATAACGCAACTTTATTGATCAGAAGGTACAATGCTTAAAGGAGAACACAATGGAATTTGAAAAAATTATAAAACTGGTAGAATGTGTATCTGCATCAGGCCTGACTTCTTTTCAGTATGAATCCGGCGGAGAAAAAATTATATTAGAGTGTAAAAATCAGGATAATAGAATGACACCTGTTGGAAGTACGGTTGTATCAAACATGCCACTTTGGGATTTGCAGGCAAAAGGACAGACTTTACAGTCACAGCCTGTAGTTCCATCGAGGGAGGATGACGAATCCGGAAATATAGTGAAATCTCCGCTTGTGGGGACCTTTTATTCGGCTTCCTCTGAAGAGGCAGATGATTTCGTCAGTGTCGGAGATCATGTGAAAAAGGGCCAGATTCTTGCTATTGTTGAGGCCATGAAACTGATGAATGAGATAGAAAGTGATTTCGAAGGGGAAGTTGCGGAGATTTATGTAAAGAATCATGAGGCCGTGGAATATGGTCAGCCATTGTTTCGTATTGTCTGATCCAGGAAAGGAAAAACTGATGAATCATCTAAACGTTGAGCAGATAAAAGAGATTATACCGCATCGTCATCCATTTCTCCTGATTGATGAGATCGAGGACTATGTGCCGGGAAAATTAGCCATTGGGTATAAATGTGTGACTTATCACGAGGACTTCTTTGCGGGACATTTTCCACAGGAACCGGTGATGCCGGGAGTACTGATTGTCGAGGCACTTGCGCAGACAGGTGCTGTTGCAATTCTCTCCGAACCTGAGAATAAAGGCAAAATCGCTTACTTTGGAGGCATTAATAAGTGCAGATTCAAAAACAAGGTTGTTCCCGGAGATAAAATTCGCCTGGAGACAAAAATTGTGAAACAGAAAGGTCCGGTTGGGATCGGAGAAGCCACAGCTACGGTGGATAAAAAGACAGTGGTGACGGCGGAATTGACATTTATGGTCGGATAAGGGTGAGTATATGATTCGAAAGTTATTGATAGCCAATAGAGGAGAAATAGCGGTGCGCATTATCCGTGCCTGCAGAGAGATGGGAATCGAGACAGTCGCAGTTTATTCCGAGGCAGACCGGGATAGTCTGCATACTCAGCTTGCAGACGAAGCGGTCTGCATAGGTCCTGGTCCGTCGGCAGAGAGTTATCTGAATATGGAGCGCATTATGAGCGCGACGATGATATCAGGAGCAGATGCCGTACATCCTGGATTTGGGTTTTTATCAGAAAATGCACGGTTTGCAAAACTGTGCGAAAAATGTCATGTCACATTCGTGGGTCCCTCTTCTAAAGTAATACGTAATCTTGGAAATAAGCAGATTGCAAGAAATACGATGGTGGCTGCGGGTGTTCCGGTCATTCCTGGAACGGATGGCCCGGTGTATGACGTGAAAACCGGAATAAAGGAAGCAAAGAAGATTGGATATCCTGTGATTATCAAGGCAGCACTTGGCGGGGGTGGAAAAGGAATGCGCACCGCTCACACGCCGGAAGAATTCGAACGTGCTTTTCTCACGGCGCAAAAGGAAGCAAAAGGTGCATTTGCAGACGAGACAATGTATATTGAACATTTTGTGGAGCATCCAAGACACATTGAATTCCAGATTCTGGCCGATAACACCGGACATGTGATTCACCTGGGAGAGAGAGACTGTTCGATCCAGAGGAATCATCAGAAGATGATTGAGGAATCACCGTCTGTGGCCTTATCCGAAGATCTGAGAAAAAAGATGGGAAAAGCTGCTGTAAAGGCAGCAAAAGCAGCACACTATGTCAATGCCGGAACGATTGAATTTCTTCTCGAAAAGAATGAAAAGTTCTTCTTTATGGAAATGAATACCCGAATTCAGGTAGAACACCCTGTCACAGAATGGGTAACTGGGGTTGATCTGGTAAAAGAACAGATTCGAATTGCATCCGGACTGCCTCTTGGCATCAGCCAGAGGGATGTCAGGATTAAAGGACATGCGATCGAGTGTAGAATTAACGCTGAGAATCCTGAGAAAAACTTCAGACCATCTCCGGGAACAATTACTGGACTGCATCTGCCTGGTGGAAAAGGTGTTCGGGTCGATACGGCGCTCTACAATGGCTGCCAGGTTCCTCCATACTACGACTCCATGCTGGCGAAACTAATTGTCTATGGAGTGGACCGTAAGGAAGCACTCTGCACGATGAAAAGTGCCCTGGGTGAGACAATTATTGATGGAGTTGACACGAATGTGGATTATCAGTTTGAGATTTTGAACAATCCGGATTATCAGGAAGGAAATATTGACATAGAGTTTTTGAATACCCATGTGATTGCGGGGGTGAAGATTAATGATGTTTAATCATGTGTTTAAAAAAACAGCAACAGAGAGACAGGATAATTCTTCTGATGTCAGACCTGAGGTTCCGGATGGGATTCTAAAAAGATGTAATGCATGCAAGTCAGCTGTCTTTGTCGAGGATGTCAGGAAAAATCATAATGTATGTCCACACTGTCACAACTATTTTCGCATGAATGCCCACAGCAGATTGCGTATGATTGTGGATAAAGACAGCTTTACAGAGTGGGATATGGGGATAACTTCTAATAACCCGCTAAATTTTAAGAATTATCCGGAAAAACTGGAAAGCCTTAAAGAAAAGACAGGACTTGATGAGGCAGTAATGACCGGAACAGCCAAAATACATGGAATACCGGTTGCTCTCGGCGTCTGTGATGGCCGCTTTATGATGGCCAGTATGGGAGAAGTCGTAGGAGAAAAGATCACAAGGGCAGTGGAACGGGCAACGAATGAACAGCTGCCTGTTATTTTGGTTGCCTGCTCCGGCGGAGCACGTATGCAGGAGGGAATTGTATCCTTGATGCAGATGGCAAAAACGGCTGCAGCACTCAAACGTCACAGTGATGCCGGACTTTTGTATATCAGTATTTTGACAGATCCGACAACTGGTGGAGTGACGGCAAGCTTTGCTATGCTGGGTGATATTATTCTGGCTGAACCAGGTGCACTGATCGGATTTGCCGGCCCCAGGGTAATCGAGCAGACAATCGGGCAGAAGCTTCCAAAAGGGTTTCAGCGTTCAGAATTTCTTATGGAGCATGGATTTATTGATCAGATTGTGGAACGCGGCAAGATGCGCGAGACACTATATCAGATACTGATGCTGCATCAGAGGAAAGATACTCAAGAAATCTTTGGTGAGACAGTTGAATCGTATGCGGATCATGATGAGGATTTATCGAGTGTGGAAATGGATGCGTGGGAACATGTAAAACTTGCCAGGGATAAATCACGTCCTTCCGGAAAAGATTATATCAGCCTTTTATTCTCTGACTTTATAGAACTTCACGGAGATCGGGATTTTGGAGATGATCCTGCGGTCGTCGGCGGAATTGCATCTTTTCAGGGAATACCGGTAACGGTCATTACACAGGAGAAAGGATGCGGGACGAAAGACACCATTTACCGGAAATTTGGCATGGTGTCCCCGGAAGGATATCACAAATCTATGCGGCTTATGAAACAGGCAGAGAAGTTTAGAAGGCCTGTGATTCTGTTTGTCGATACACCTGGAGCGTTCTGCGGGATTGAGGCGGAGGAAAGAGGAGAAGGCGAGGCTATCGCCCGTAACATCTATGAATTATCTGGTCTTAAGGTGCCAGTTCTTTCTATCGTAATCGGAGAAGGCGGAAGCGGAGGCGCACTGGCCTTTGCAGTGGCAGATGAAGTATGGATGATGGAACATGCAGTTTATTCGGTACTTTCTCCGGAAGGTTTTGCGTCTATTTTGTGGAAGGATGGAAAGCGTGCCAAAGAAGCGGCACAGGTGATGAAACTGACATCGTATGATTTGAAAAATCTGGGTATCATTGAACATATCATAGGAGAAAAAAAGCCATTGACCCGAGAAAATATTCCGGATACAGCCAAAAAACTGGAAAGCTATATCATGAAGTTTATCCACAGATATGGACAGATGAACATCGACGAGTTAGTGGAGAACCGCTATCAGAGATTTCGGCAGTTTTAGTGCTGGAAAAGGTGTGCATTCTGTGTTATACTTAATGCGATTTAATGGCGGAATTTGTCGTCTGGTGAGGAGAGTGTGTGCTGTGGATAACCGGGAGATTATTAATGATGTATTGGTTCATCTGCTTAATGAGATCTGGCAACTGGAAGAGAAGGCCATTATAACGGATGAATATAAGGACATTACGAATAATGATATGCATATTATTGAGGCAGTAGGTCTTGATGGTGCTAACATGTCGGCTATTGCAGGGAAATTAAAAATTACTGTAGGTTCACTCACAACCTCCATGAACAGCCTGGTTAAAAAGGGTTATGCTGAGAGGGAGAGAAGTGAGAGAGACCGCAGAATTGTATATATCCATCTGACCACAAAGGGAAGAAGAGCATATCACCATCACCAGGAATTTCACGAAAAGATGACAGATGCTGTCCTCGAGAGACTGGATGAGGAAGAGATGGCTGTTTTAGCCAAGGCATTGAATGATTTGTATGCATTTTTCCGCCAGCTTGCAAACGATAAAGAATCTTGAAAGATCAGATTTTATATGATAAAAAATATTGTGCTTATAGGAATGCCAGGTGTCGGAAAGAGTACAGTCGGTGTGATTCTGGCGAAAGAGCTGGGATATAACTTTGTAGATTCGGATTTGATAATACAGACGAATGAAAAAAGACTGTTAAGTGAGATAATTGAACAGGAAGGCATTGATGGTTTTCTTAAGATAGAGAACCAGGTCAATGCCTCGCTTTGTGTACAGAAGGCTGTAATTGCAACGGGAGGCAGCGTAGTTTACGGATATGAAGCCATGGAACACCTGAAGAAGATTGGAAATATCATATATCTCAAGCTCTCTTATCAGGAACTTGAGAAAAGACTTGACAATTTGGAAGGAAGAGGAGTCGTTGTGAAATCCGGTCAGACATTGAGAAATATCTACGATGAGAGAACACCTATTTACGAAAAATACGCAAATCACATAATTGACGAGGAAAATCTTGATATTGAAAAGACTTTGCAGAAAATAGTGGAAGTTATTGGAAACTAAATGACATTTTATTACCATTTTATGGCAAGAAATTAAATTTTGTTTACAAAACCATGATGATGAGTTAAGATAGATGATAACATTAGAAAGCGGTCTGACAGGGCGAGTTTTAATATATGATGAAAAATAATCCGATTATTCTAATAAGGGTATGAAAATCGGAAATAACGAGGTGACTCATGGAACAGTATATAATCAAGGGGGGGAATCCTCTCGTTGGCGAGGTGGAAATTGGGGGAGCCAAGAATGCAGCGCTTGCAATACTTACAGCGGCGGTTATGACGGATGAACCGGTTCTGATAGAGAATGTACCGGACGTCAGTGATACGAACGTGCTTCTTGAGGCGATTTCTGTTATCGGAGCAACAGTGGACAGGATTGACCGTCATACGGTCAGAATCAATGGATCAACCATTGGATCAGTAAGTGTAGACTATGAGTTTATTAAGAAAATTCGTGCATCTTATTATCTTTTGGGTGCGCTTCTTGGAAAATATAAACGGGCGGAAGTTCCGCTTCCAGGTGGATGTAATATTGGAAGCAGACCAATTGATCAGCACTTAAAGGGATTTCGCGCACTTGGGGCAAAAGTCGATATCCTGCATGGTGCAATTCTTGCCCAGGCAGATGAACTCAAGGGAAATCATATATTTTTAGATATGGTTTCTGTCGGTGCAACGATTAATATTATGATGGCGGCAGCACTTGCAAAAGGAAATACTATTATTGAGAATGCGGCGAGAGAACCACATGTTGTGGATGCTGCCAATTTTCTGAACAGTATGGGAGCCAATATCAAAGGTGCAGGAACCGATGTGATCCGTATTCGCGGCGTGGAAGAACTCCATGGGACAAGATATTCCATTGTCCCGGATATGATTGAGGCAGGAACCTATATGTTCGCGGCAGCTGCGACAAAAGGGGATGTGCTTATCAAAAATGTAATTCCAAAGCATCTTGAGGCTATGACTGCAAAACTGGAAGAGATTGGCTGTGATGTGGAAGAGTTTGATGATGCAGTGCGTGTCAGTGCCACAAAGAGACTGGGAAGAACCCATGTAAAGACACTGCCCTATCCGGGATTTCCGACCGATATGCAGCCACAGATATCGGTTACACTAGCTTTGGCTGAGGGAACCAGTATTGTGACAGAGAGTATATTTGAAAATCGATTCAAATATGCAGACGAGCTGGGAAGAATGGGAGGATGTATCAAAGTAGAAGGTAATACCGCTATCATAGATGGAGTAGAGGGATTTACAGGAGCTCAGGTGAGTGCACCGGATCTCCGTGCAGGTGCAGCACTTGCCATTGCTGGTCTTGCTGCCGAAGGATATACGATTGTGGATGATATCATATATATCCAGAGAGGCTATGAAGATTTTGACGGCAAGCTTCGAGGCCTCGGAGCTGAGATTGAAAAAGTAAAGAATGAAACAGAAATACAGAAATATAAATTAAGAGTTGTTTAACTTCAAGGGACCTGCATGGTATCAGTCTTCTTAAGATGTACCAGGCAGGCTCTTCTTTGTCTTAGTCGGCAAGTTGCCTCTTGACGAATATTAAAAAAAGAGGTACAGTATATGCGTAAACTAAATAATGATTGCTTTTCTCTTATTCAGAGTGGTGGAGATACAGAGGATCTGTGAAGCCACGGCAACCCCGGAGACGGAAGGTGCCAGCCTGAGCGAAAGTTTCGAACAATAAGGGGATTTGATATTGATTTGTTGAGTCCGCCTGATCAGACGGGCTTTTCTCTATGTTCCAAATAAATATACTAATCTTAGGTATAGAAAAGCATCTCAGTTAATAAGGAGAACAGATACATGGAAAAAAGATTATTTACTTCTGAGTCCGTGACAGAAGGACATCCGGATAAAATGTGTGATCAGATATCCGATGCGATTCTGGATGCGTTACTTGAACAGGATCCGATGAGTCGTGTAGCCTGTGAGACAGCTACGACAACCGGCATGGTGCTGGTTATGGGCGAGATTACTACGAATGCCTATGTGGACATTCAAAAAATTGCAAGAGACACCGTACGTGAGATTGGTTATACACGAGGAAAATACGGATTTGACGCAGAAACCTGCGCTGTGATCACTGCAATTGATGAACAATCTACAGATATTGCCATGGGAGTTGACAAGGCCTTAGAGACAAGGGAAGATGGTATGAGCGATGAAGAGATTGATGCCATCGGGGCAGGCGATCAGGGAATGATGTTTGGCTACGCATCCAACGAGACGGATGAATATATGCCATATCCGATTGCACTGGCTCACAAATTGGCCAGACAGCTGACCAAAGTCCGTAAAGACGGGACTCTTAAGTATTTAAGACCGGATGGAAAGACTCAGGTTACGGTTGAGTATGATGAGGACGGGAAACCGTTTCGTCTGGATGCGGTTGTTCTTTCCACCCAGCATGATCCGGAAGTGACACAGAAACAGATTCATGAGGATATTAAGAAATATGTGTTTGATGCTATTCTGCCGGCTGATATGGTAGATGAGAACACGAAGTTTTTTATTAATCCTACAGGAAGATTTGTAATCGGAGGGCCTCACGGAGACAGTGGACTGACCGGACGGAAGATTATCGTGGATACATACGGTGGATATGCTCGTCATGGCGGCGGAGCATTCTCGGGAAAGGACTGTACGAAGGTTGACCGTTCTGCTTCTTATGCGGCTCGTTATGTTGCCAAGAACCTGGTGGCAGCCGGACTTGCAGATAAGTGTGAGATCCAGTTGTCCTATGCAATTGGGGTTGCTCATCCTACATCCATTCAGGCAGATACTTTTGGAACCGGTAAACTTTCCGATCAGAAACTCACCGAGATTGTACGTGATCACTTTGACTTAAGACCGGCGGGAATCATAAAGATGCTCGATTTGCGTCGTCCGATCTACAAGCAGACCGCCGCATACGGACATTTTGGAAGGAATGATTTGGATCTTCCATGGGAAAAATTGGATAAGGTTGATGAACTGAAAAAATATCTGTAAAAGCATTCAAAAAAGAGAAGGCATTTCCTATGACAATAGTCATGGAGGGGCTTTCTTTTTTTAAATTTCCCACAATCTTACAACTTTATAGAAAGTTTAGAAAAGTATGCTTTACTTAAGATGAAAAACCCTAACGCATATGCTATACTGAAATTAACTATAAAATTTGCGAAGAAGAGAGCGGTAGGAATGAAATTAAAGACAAGGGTAATTATCTCTTTTTTCTCTATAATATGTATACCGGTTGTATTGACATGCATTATGTTTCAAATTGGAATAAATGTAAAGATGGAGAGAATTGGAGAAAAGTATGGGATTGACGAGCCCACATTCGAGAGCCTTGTGAATAACACTCTGATGCTGAATAAGATTACAGAGAATGATGCGCAGGAGCTTCGCGAAGTCGTCAAAGACAGGCCGGAAAAACTAAAGGATCAAAATTATCTGAATAATTTCAATAACAGACTTTCGGAAAGTTATTCATTTCTTGTTATCAGAAAAGGGGACAAGATTGACTATAACGGAAGCAAAAAACATTTAGATAATCAGAAACTTCTTGATACACTGCCTGAATATGGAGATCCCAGAGCTTCCTCTGATAATGGAATTTACATGAGAGCAAAGGAACAGTCTATTGTTCGCCAGGTCGACTATCGGTCAGATGACGAAAAGACGAGTGCTTTTATTGTAACGAAGACAAATCGAATTCTTCCGCAGATGGAGTCCATGATCAAAGAGATGCTTGTCGTGGTGGTTCTGATTCTGGTTGGAACCAGTTTTGTGATGTGTCTTTGGATCTATCACGGAGTGGTCACACCAATTGGGCAACTGAAAACGGCGACACAGAATATCAAAGAGGGAAATCTGGATTTTACGGTTGGCGCCGATGGAGCCAGGGAAGTCCGGGATTTATGTGAAGATTTTGAAGAGATGCGCGTCCGTCTCAAGGAAAACGCCAGGGAAAAAGTTGAATATGACAGTGACAATAAAGAATTGATCAGCAATATATCTCATGATCTGAAGACTCCGATTACAGCGGTGAAAGGATATGTTGAAGGAATCATGGATGGTGTCGCAGATACACCGGAAAAGATGGACAGATATATTCGAACCATATATAATAAAGCTAATGAGATGGATCGTCTGATTGATGAGCTTACGTTTTATTCAAAGATAGATACAGATCGTATACCATATACTTTTACAAAGATCCATGTTTCCGATTATTTTGAAGATTGTGTGGAAGAGTTGAGTCTTGAACTTGAGTCTAAGGGCATTGAACTTGCTTATTTCAATTATCTCGAAGAGGACACTATTATCATTGCGGATGCAGAGCAGCTGAAAAGAGTGATCAATAATATTATCAGTAATTCCATAAAATATATGGATAAACCGCGTGGTGTCATTAACATTCGCCTGAGAGACGTGGGTGATTTTATACAAGTTGAGATTGAAGATAACGGAAAGGGAATATCTCAGAAAGATTTGACAAAGATATTTAACCGGTTTTACCGCACGGATGTCTCGAGAAACTCGAATAGAGGAGGAAGTGGCATCGGACTTTCCATTGTGAAAAAAATTCTGGAAGACCATGGCGGCAAGGTTTGGGCAACCAGTAAATTAGGTGTGGGAACTGTGATAAACTTTGTATTTAGAAAATATCAGGAGGTACCTTTAAATAATGAGCAGGATATTAATCATTGAAGATGAGGAGTCGATTGCGGAGCTGGAGAAAGATTATCTTGAACTGTCTGATTTCGATGTCTCTATTGAAAATCGCGGAGACATAGGGCTTGAAAAGGCATTAAATGAAGATTTTGATTTGTTTATCCTGGATCTCATGCTGCCGGAAGTCGATGGATTCGAGATCTGCAGACAGATTCGGGAGAAGAAGAACACCCCGATTTTGATGGTCTCCGCGAAAAGGGATGACATTGATAAGATCCGGGGACTTGGACTGGGAGCAGATGATTATATGACAAAGCCGTTCTCGCCTAGTGAGATGGTTGCCCGTGTCAAGGCTCATCTGGCCAGGTATGACCGTCTGATTGGAAGCGGAATGCCGAAGAACGATGTGATCGAAATGCGTGGTATCAAGATTGACAAAACAGCCAGAAGAGTGTGGGTCAACGGAGAAGAGAAAGGCTTTACGACAAAGGAGTTTGATCTTCTGACATTTCTGGCTGAACATCCGAATCATGTGTATACGAAGGAAGAACTTTTTCGGGAGATCTGGAATATGGAGTCTATCGGTGATATTGCCACAGTGACGGTACACATTAAGAAGATAAGAGAAAAGATTGAGTATAATACCTCAAAACCCCAATATATAGAGACAATCTGGGGTGTTGGTTATCGTTTCAAGGTCTGAATTAATATCTTTGAAATGATAGAAAGTGTAAAAGGAAGGGCTTAAACTAAATGGGTAAAATATTTTATATTATGGGAAAAAGCGCTTCCGGTAAAGACTGCATATATAAAAGAATGATGTGTGACTCGGATATGCGGCTTCTTCCCCTTGTACTGTATACGACAAGACCGATCAGAGATCAAGAGGTACCAGGAAAAGAATATAATTTTGTGAACGAGGAAGAGATTAAAAGGCTAAGAAGTCTGGAAAAGATCATAGAGGAGCGTTCTTACCACACGGTATATGGGATCTGGACTTACGCCACAGTGGATGATGGAAACATCGACCTGGAACAGAATGATTATGTGGGAATCGGAACCCTTGAATCCTATATGAAAATAAAAAAATATTTTGGAAAAGATTCCGTATGTCCGATCTATATTGAAGTAGAAGACGGTATTCGGCTGGAACGTGCACTTCAAAGAGAAAGAGAACAAAAGAATCCGAGATATGCGGAAATGTGCCGCAGATTTCTGGCAGATAATGAAGATTTCAAAGAGGAACATATCAGGGAGGCTGGTATTATAAAACGTTTCCAGAACAATGGGGATATTTCAAATTGTCTGAATGAGATACACAAATTTATAGGGAGTCGGCGAAAAACTTTGTAATTCAAGGTGCTGATGTGATATAATACAGATACCCAGAATTGTTGAAGTATAAAAGTACAAGATGATCTGTAGGTATGACGGACAAAATTTTGGAGGTGATGCTATGAGTGGCTTTGATGATGTACTCGGGCAGGAAAAGATCATAAAGCATTTACAAAATGCCATTTTGATGAACAAGGTTTCTCATGCGTATATATTTTCCGGGGAGCGTGGAGCGGGAAAGAAACTACTGGCATCGTTGTTTGCCATGACACTTTTATGTGAGAAGCAGGGTATCGATCCTTGTATGGAATGTGCATCCTGCAAAAAAGCCATGAGCAGGAATCACCCCGATATTATAAACGTTATCCATGAAAAGCCAGGTTCGATTGGCATTAAGGATATCAGGGAGCAGCTAGTTGATGATGTCGAGATCCGGCCATACAGCGGCCCTTATAAAATCTACATTATTAACGATGCACAGAAGATGACGCTGCAAGCTCAGAATGCTTTACTTAAGACAATAGAGGAACCACCAATTTATGCGATTATACTGCTTTTGACAGATAATCCGGATGCGTTTTTACCAACAATAACTTCAAGATGTGTGACGTTAGCTTTAAGGCCTGCGTCTGACAATGTGGTGAAGAGTTACCTGATGGATCGCATGCATATTCCTGATTATCAGGCTGAGATAGATGCTTCATTGGCACAGGGAAATATAGGCAGAGCGAAACAGGCGGCGACGTCTGCTGAGTTTGCACAACTTACCCAGAATGCACTTCATATTGTGGAGCAGGCAGAAAATATGCAGATTTATGAACTGGTGGATGCGGTAAAAGAGATGTCGAATGACAAGAATAATATCACAGATTATCTCGATATTTTTACCATGTGGTTTCGCGATGTGCTGCTGTTTAAGGCAACGCGGGAGATAGATAGCCTTGTATTTAAGCAGGAGATTAATCATATAAAGGAACGTGCGCAGATGAGTTCCTATGAAGGACTGGAACATATTATAGATGCGATTGAAACAGCCAGAATCCGGCTGAGTGCAAATGTTAACTTTGATTTGACAATGGAATTACTGTTCCTTACAATTAAGGAGAATTAAAATGACGAGAATAATAGGAGTTCGTTTTCGCAATGTAGGTAAGATATATTACTTTGATCCTGTATCTTTTGATATTAAGACAGGAGATCATGTGATTGTGGAGACAGCACGCGGCATTGAATATGGTCTTGTGGTACTTTCACCGAAAGAAGTGGAAGACTTTGAGGTTGTTCAGCCTTTGAAGGAAGTCCTTCGAATTGCTACACCAAAGGATGATGTAAAGGAAGAGAATAACAGGGAAAAGGAAAAAGAAGCCTTTGAGATCTGTCAGAAGAAGATTGCGGCGCATCATCTGGATATGAAGCTTATCGATGCAGAATATACCTTTGATAATAATAAAGTGCTTTTTTATTTTACTGCGGATGGAAGGATTGATTTTCGCGAACTAGTTAAAGATCTGGCAGCAGTTTTTAAGACGAGAATTGAACTCAGACAGATAGGTGTTCGTGACGAGACTAAGATTCTTGGAGGGATTGGGATCTGTGGCCGTTCCCTATGCTGCCATACGTATTTATCAGAGTTTGCACCTGTATCAATTAAGATGGCAAAGGAGCAGAATCTCTCATTGAACCCAACTAAGATATCGGGAGTCTGCGGAAGGCTGATGTGTTGCCTGAAGAATGAACAGGAGACTTATGAAGACTTAAACAGTAAAATGCCTGTTCACGGAGAGATGGTTATGACACCGGAAGGGCTGAAAGGAGAAGTGAGCAGTGTCAATGTCTTACGTCAGTTAGTCAAGGTCCTGGTTGAGGCAGACAATGAAAAAGAGATCAGGGAATATCCTGTGAGCGAGCTGAAATTTAAACCTAAGGCGAAAAAGGGAAAGGCTAAAAACAAAGACAGTAAAGAGGCAGTAAAGAAATAATAAACTGAGTCATTAAGGATGGTCAGATGGAATTACTAGAAGGTGAACGACTGGATGATCTCCAGAATGGTTACTGGATGATACAGGACAGGAAAGATTTTTGCTATGGGATTGATGCGGTGCTTTTGGCATCATTTGCAAGAGTAAAACAGGGAGAAAGAGTTCTGGATCTTTGCACCGGTACAGGAATTGTACCGGTGCTTTTGAAAGCAAAGACAAAAGGTAAACACTTTACAGGTCTTGAAATACAGGAAAAAAGTGTGGATATGGCGAGAAGAACTGTAGAATATAATCATCTTGAGAATGACATCACAATTGTACAAGGTGATGTCAGAGGGGTGGATGACATATTTTCTGGTACCTTTTTTGATGTTGTGACATGCAATCCTCCATATATGATCTCTAGCCACGGTTTGTCAAATCCGTACCTGCCCAGAGCGATTGCAAGGCATGAGATTCTCTGCACGTTGGAGGATGTAGTAAGGGAAAGTGCAAAACGACTGCCGCCGAGGGGAAGATTCTATATGGTTCACAGACCTTTTCGCCTGGCGGAGATTATAAATCTTATGATGAGGTATAAGCTGGAGCCTAAAAGAATGCAGCTTGTATATCCTTTCGTGAATAAAGAACCAAATTTGGTATTAATCGAAGGTGTAAAGGGCGGTAATTCCAGGATTACAGTGGAAAAACCTTTGATTGTCTATGAAAAGCCGGGGATATACACTGCTGATATCAGGAGAATATATGGAGAATGATAATATGCAAGGACAATTGTATCTGTGTGCGACTCCTATAGGGAATTTGGAGGATATTACGTATCGGGTAATCCATACACTACAGGCTGTAGATTTGATTGCAGCGGAAGATACCAGAAACAGTATTAAGCTTTTGAACCATTTTGAAATAAAAACTCCGATGACAAGCTATCATGAATATAACAAGATGGACAAAGGCCGTTATCTTGTGGAACAGATGACCCAGGGAAAAGAAGTCGCTTTGATTACAGATGCAGGAACACCCGGGATATCTGATCCAGGAGAAGAACTTGTCTCCATGTGTTATGATGCGGGTATCACAGTCACTTCTCTGCCTGGTGCATGTGCATGTGTCACAGCACTTACAATATCGGGACTCCCTTCCAGAAGATTTGCATTTGAAGCGTTTCTTCCTTCGGATAAAAAGGAAAAGAAAGTGATTCTGGAAGAACTTTCTTGTGAGACCAGAACGATTATCTTGTACGAGGCCCCTCACCGGCTTGTGGATACACTTTCAGAACTTAAGGATACACTTGGAAGGGATCGGAAGGTATCTGTCTGCCGGGAGCTTACGAAGAGGCACGAAACAGTTTTCCAGACAACTCTGACTGAGGCACTGTCTTATTATCGGACGCATACCCCAAAGGGAGAATGTGTGATTGTAATAGAAGGCAAGAGTAGAAGGATTATAAGAAAGGAAGAAATTGATTCCTGGATGCAGATGAAACTTGAAGATCATATGAAGTTCTATGAAGATCAGGGTATTACCCATAAGGAGGCAATGAAACTGGTTGCTCGGGACCGGGGGGTCCCGAAACGGGAAATATATAAGGAACTACTTCAGTAAAATTGTTATTCTTTCTTGTACATGAACCGGGCAAACAGTATCCCTGCCAGTGTACTTACAGTGGTGGCCGCGATAGCGGGTCCGATAATTGAGGCCGGAGCAGTACTTCCATACTGACTTCTATATGCAATCACATTAACCGGGATCAGCTGAAGGGATGAGATATTAACAATCAAAAAGGTACACATGTCTTTTGTGGCAATGTTTGGTGCACGAAGTCGGTTTGTTCCAAGATTACGGCAATCCTCTTCATTTAATTCTTCCAGTGACTCCATGGCCTTTAAGCCTGCCGGAGTTGCTGCCCATCCAAGCCCGAGAAAATTAGCGATCATGTTCAGTGAGATATGTCCGTAGGCCGGATGATCTTCCGGTACATTTGGAAAGAGAAACTTCAGAATTGGTTTCATCTTTTTTGTCATCTGTTCGATCAGACCACTGCTTGTGGCAACTTTCATCAGACCGGTCCACATGGCAGTGACACCGGCCATGGCGATTGCCATGGAGACAGCTTCTTTGGATGAGCTGACTGCGGCTTCTGTGACGTCTTTCAGATTCCCGGTGAGGGTTCCGTAGACGATTCCGATGATCAGCATACCTCCCCAGATATAGTTCATATTCCTCTCCTCCTGGTGCATAACCTTTTGACCCTATATGATACACGGATTACTCCGCACTTTGTGCTCACGTATCTTCGCTCCGCTCCGGTCGGTGCTAAACGAACATCCACTGGATGTTCAGCACCCTACAAACATTCGAAATACACCCTAATCGGGTTGCTTTCTCATGTTTGTGCGGGTCCCAAAGTCATGCTTTTTCATGCAAGCATGAAACGCAGGACCTTTTGACCCTGGTATCATTATATTCAGGGGAGGGATTTCTATGAAGCGGATCTTGCAGAGCAGCATGTCCATCTTTTTATTATGAAGGTGGAAGAAACAACTCTGTGAGTGCTATTTTCATGAATATTTTGAATTTTTATTCTTTAGGGGTTGAAAACCACTACAAAATGGTATAGTATCTAAGTGTAGAAAATTGTTAGCTTGAGCTAATTTTTATTGCCCAGGTCAAAAGGTTATAGGACTTGCGGTGTCGATTAATAAAAATACATTATTTACCGATTGAAAGGAGACATATGATATGAGTGATACATTACTCGACATACAAAATTTAGGGGTTTCTGTGGGGGATGATCATCATAAAATCCTAAGCGGCGTAGATCTTAAAATAAATAAAGGTGAGATCCATGTTCTTATGGGGCCAAACGGTACAGGAAAGTCAACGTTGGTCTCAACGATCATGGGTGATCCGAGATACGAAATTACAAGTGGAAGAATTCTATTTGAGGGAAAGGATATTACAGATGAAAAGACAGATGTGAGAGCCAGACTTGGAATTTTTCTTTCATTTCAGTCACCGGAGGAAATCCCGGGGGTAACTGTTGAAAATTTCCTTCGCACTGCGAAGGGTGCCATCGACGGCAGACCGCCGAAGATATTCAAATTCGAAAAAGAACTAAAAGCACAGATGGAAGCACTCGGAATTGATCCTTCCTATGCTGAACGATATTTAAACGTAGGATTTTCAGGAGGAGAGAAGAAAAAAGCAGAGATTCTTCAGCTGCTTATGCTGCAGCCAAAACTGGCCTTGCTGGATGAGACAGACTCGGGTCTGGATGTAGACGCCGTAAAAACAGTATCAAAGGGGATCCAGAACTATCACAATAAAACCAATTCCGTTTTGATTATCACACATAGTGCAAAAATATTGGAAGGACTTGACATTGATTATGTCCATATCCTCGAGAAGGGTAAGATTGTAAAAACAGGCGGAAGCGAACTGGCCTCCGAGATTATCGAGAGAGGATTTGAGAACATGGAGAAGAGGAGTGATGAATATGAGAAACTTTGACTCCGAAAAAACCGATGTTAAAGAAGTCGACAGAAGTGTCTATGATATTAAAGATGAATCTCATCCTGCCTTTGAAGTACATTCAGGTCTCACTGAGGATATTGTAAGCCAGATTTCGGAGGAGAAACATGATCCTGCATGGATGCGTGTTTTCCGAATGAAATCACTGGAATTGTATAATGAGATACAGGTTCCCGACTGGGGGCCTGATTTGGATGATCTGCATCTGGACGATATCAAGACGTATGTCCGCCCGGATACCCCGATGCGTGGAAAATGGTCCGAGGTGCCGCAGGATATTAAAGATACCTTTGACAGGCTGGGAATCCCGAAGGCAGAGCGCAAATCACTTGCCGGTGTAGGTGCGCAGTACGATTCAGAGGTTGTCTATCACAATATTACAGAGACGGCAGCAGCACAGGGAGTTATTTTTACTGATATGGAAAGTGCTCTCACGGGTCCTCATGAGGAAATGGTGAGAAAGCATTTTATGAAACTGGTTCCACCTTCTGATCATAAATTTGCAGCGCTTCACGGTGCGGTCTGGTCAGGCGGAACTTTTGTTTATGTTCCGAAAGGAGTGAAGGTTGAGATCCCCCTGCAGTCTTATTTCAGACTGAATGCCCCGGGAGCCGGACAATTTGAACACACACTGATCATCGTGGACAAGGGGGCATACCTTCATTTTATAGAAGGTTGTTCGGCACCAAAATATAATGTAAACAATCTACATGCAGGTTGTGTTGAGATCTTTGTGGGGGAGAATGCGAGAGTTCGCTATTCGACAATAGAGAACTGGTCCAAAAATATGTATAACTTAAATACAAAACGTGCCAGAGTAGAAAAAGGCGGAAGTATCGAATGGGTATCCGGATCTTTCGGATCCCATATTTCCTACCTGTATCCGATGAGTATTCTTAAGGGCGAGGGAAGTCATATGGAGTTTACTGGCATAACATTCGCCGGAAATGGACAGAACCTGGATACCGGTGCAAAAGTCGTTCATGCGGCACCGCATACGACATCCAATATCACAACAAAATCCATCTCAAGAGATGGCGGTATCTCTACTTTTCGTAGTTCTGTCAAGGTTGCTCCGGGCGCAGCCGGGAGTAAGTCCTCTGTTTCCTGCGAATCTCTGATGCTGGATGATCGGTCGAGGTCGGATACGATCCCTGCCATGGATATTCAGTGTTCGGATGCAGACGTTGGACATGAAGCCAAGATTGGGCGAATCAGCGAACAGGCGGTCTTTTATCTTATGAGCAGGGGGCTCAGCGAGGAAGATGCGAGAGCCTTTATCGTTGGCGGATTTGCAGAACCGATTGCGAAAGAGCTTCCACTGGAATATGCAGTTGAGATGAATAACTTGATTACTTTGGAAATGAAAGGCAGCATAGGCTGAGAAGGAGGTATCTGATGAATGAGCAATTAAACAATCTTCCTGTTCTCACCTGGAATCATCTGGGAGTTAATCGGGCCGGACAGGAATTTGCACTTCCTGAAGTGCCGCAGTTAGAGTCTGCAGAGAAAAATCTGACCATGTCGGTTCTGCCCTCTACGGTGGAAAGAATTCAGGAGTTTCCAATAGATTATAAAGATATGGAAAGTGGCATAGGCAGTGCCTATGATAATTATATAGCGAAAAACTCGAATGTCTCGTATTTTTTGAAAGTGAAACAGGAGACGGAACAGACGATTCGGACGAAGACCTGTATCACACCGGATCATAAGACATTGGCCGGTGATTTTGGAATTTATGCAGAAGAGGGAAGCAGTCTTGTTTGGATGCAGGAATCTGTGTCAGATGAAGAGGCTGCCGGCTTTTCCACAGAACTGACAAGGATTTACGCAAAGAAAAATTCACGGGTCAGACTGATACAGGTTCAGAATCTGAACAGATCTACAGCATGCTGGAATGGTGTTGCGATCTATGCGGAAGACGGTGCCAAGGTAGAAGTTGTGCGTGCCATACTCGGATCTTCTCACGCGGCATATGGAACGAGAGCAGAACTAAAAGGAAGAGAAAGCAGCTATCAGTTAGAGACTATTTATTTTACCGATCAGTCTCAGATCTATGACTTCAATGATGTTGCAAATCATTATGGGAAGAACACCCAGACAGATATGTATACGGCCGGTGTACTTGCGGGAGAGAGCAGTAAGATTCTCCGCGGAACGATTGATTTTAAAAAGGGAGCTGTCTATGCAGTAGGACATGAATCGGAAGAGGTGCTGATGCTTGGTGAAAAGGTCAGAAATCGCACCGTTCCTCTGATTTTATGTGCGGAGGAGCAGGTTGAAGGACAACATGCGGCATCAATTGGACGTCTGGATGAAACACAGATTTATTATCTGATTTCAAGGGGGCTGACCCCCCTTCAGGCGAGGATGCTTTTAATTGAAGGGCGTTTTGCCCCTGTACTGGACAAGATTCCTGATGAACAACTCAGAGAAGAACTTGCTTCTCAGATTGAAAGGAGATTGAAGGAAAATGAACCAAAGTAAGCTGCTTCATGATTTTCCGGTCCTGGCACAGGATGAAAATGGAAAGAAACTGTCTTATCTGGATAATGCAGCGACGACACAGCGCCCGGTTCAGGTTTTGGATGCGGTAAAGAACTTTTATGAAACAGAGAATGCAAACCCGTATCGTGGTGTATATGAGTTGGCAGCAAAGGCAACAGAGGCTCATGAACATGCAAGAAGTACGGTGGCGGAATTTATCAACGCCGACCACGATGAGGTGATCTTTACTCAAGGAACGACAGAGGGATTAAATCT
Source organism: Blautia liquoris (assembly GCF_015159595.1). Taxonomy (NCBI): domain Bacteria; kingdom Bacillati; phylum Bacillota; class Clostridia; order Lachnospirales; family Lachnospiraceae; genus Blautia; species Blautia liquoris. The sequence continues at coordinate 53,485 of NZ_CP063304.1, forward strand.
GATAGCCTATAGCTATGGACTTAACTTTTTAAAGGACGGCGACGAGATTGTCATATCTGTAGCCGAACATCACAGCAATCTTGTCCCATGGCAGAGAGTTGCAAAAGCGACAGGTGCAGTGCTCAAATATATGTATCTGGACGATAGCGGACGAATTACAGACGAAGAAATCGAGAAAAAAATCGGATCAAACACTCGCCTTGTCGCCATCGCACAGGTGTCTAATGTTCTTGGACTCGAGGCACCCATCGAAAAGATTGTAAAAAAAGCACATGCTGTCGGAGCTGTTGTTGTTATGGACTGTGCACAGAGCCTTCCGCATATTCCGGTTGACGTCAGAAAACTAGATGTCGATTTTGCAGCATTGTCAGGTCATAAGATCTATGGTCCTATGGGGATTGGTGCATTATACGGTAAGAAAGAACTTTTGGAGAAAATGCCGCCATTTTTAAGTGGAGGTGATATGATCCAAAGTGTGCATGAACAGAGTGTTACCTATGGAGAGGTTCCGCGCAAATTTGAAGCAGGTACCAGAAACGTCGGCGGAGAAGTCGGCCTGGAAGCTGCAATCAACTATGTGAAAGAGATTGGCTATGACGAAATTATAAGACATGAGCATGAGCTGATCGAATATGCGATTGATCAGTTGAGAGATCTGCCATATGTGACAATCTATGGAGAGCCCTCGGACAAACTTCGTCATGGTGTGATTGCATTCAACATTGATGATGTGCATCCTCATGATACGGCTACAATCTTAGATGCCGAAGGCGTTGCAGTTCGTGCAGGGCATCACTGTGCCCAGCCTTTGATGGATTACCTTCATATCACTGCATGTGCCCGTGCAAGTTTTGCCATTTATAATACGAAAGAGGATGTCGATGCGCTGATTCGCGGAATCAAGAACGTAAGGAGGTACATGGGCTTTGGAGATTAATCAATTGTATAATCAGATTATTATCGAAAACAGCCGTGCAAAGTGGAACCGCCATGCGGTGGAGAACAAAACCATAAGTCTGGAAGGTGTAAATCCAAGCTGTGGAGATGATATTACTTTGGAACTCCGAGTAAAGGACAACATGATCGAAGACGCCGGGTTTGTAGGTGACGGATGTGCGATCTCACAGGCATCCGCTTCTATAATGATTGACTTAGTTAAGGGAAAGTCTGTCGGGGAAGCAAAAAAGCTGATGAGGATTTTCTTTGGAATGATCAAGGGAGAAATCACAGACGAATCTGAGATAGAAGAGCTGGATGAAGCGGCCGCCTTACAAGGCGTTTCACAGATGCCGGCAAGGGTAAAATGTGCAGTGCTTGCATGGCATACGCTGGAAGAGGCACTGGACGATGAAGAAAAAGAAGATAAAAAGGTATAAGATACGAAACCGGACGAAAACAACAAAAAATGTCGTCCGGTTTTTTGAAATTATAAAAAAAGTACTGTAATACCTTGAAAAAGATGTTATGATATGATAAAAGGACCGAAAGGTCATCGCGCGGAGCAATCCGTGTTATCAGGAAAATCATAGTTGGGAGGTATTTAAGTATGTACAATGATGAGCAATTAACCAGAATGCATGAGGGAAAAGGCTTTATAGCTGCCTTGGATCAGAGCGGCGGCAGCACACCGAAAGCTTTGAAGCTTTACGGAATTGACGAATCAAGATACCATGGTGACGAGGAGATGTTCGAACTTGTCCACAGGATGCGGACAAGAATTATCACGAGTCCCTCATTTACCTCAGAGCGTATCCTGGCGGCGATCCTGTTTGAGAACACCATGGATCGCAAGGTGGCAGGAAAGTATACAGCAGATTATCTTCTTCAGGAAAAGGATATTTTACCGATTCTTAAGGTTGATAAGGGTCTGGCTCCTGAGACCGAAGGCGTGCAGCTTATGAAACCCATCCCTTCTCTGGATGCACTTCTTGACAGAGCAAATGAGAGACACATATTTGGAACAAAGATGCGTTCGGTTATCAAACTTGCAGATAAAGAAGGAATCCGAAAGATTGTAGATCAGCAGTTTGAACTTGGACTGCAGATTGCAGAAAAAGGATTGATTCCTATTCTGGAGCCGGAAGTCGATATTTACAGCAGTCAGAAAGAAGAAGCCGAGAAGCTTCTGAAAGAAGAATTCTTCAATCACCTAAAGAAAGTTCCCAGTGATGTCAAATTGATGTTTAAAGTCAGCATTCCGACTATGGAAGGATTTTATTCGGATCTGATGGAAGATCCACGAGTTGTGAGAGTGGTAGCTCTCTCTGGAGGATACAGCCGGGATGAGGCAGATAAACTTCTTGCAAAAAATTCAGGATTGATTGCCAGCTTCTCAAGAGCTTTGTCTCAGGGACTTAATGATGCGCAGGCGCAGGATGAATTCGATAAAATGCTGAGAGATTCTATTCAGCAGATTTATGAGGCATCTATCAGCTGATTTATTCAAGCAGCAGAGGTTAAGCATACGGCACGGTGTAATACAGTTTTGCAGTTTTGAAAGTGGTATGGAAAAAGCGTTCATATGGGTAAAAATACATACGCCCGATGAGCGCCTTTTTTCTTTGGGTCTTCTCTTTTGGGAGGAATTGAGGTATGATAAATAGTAGTCCGAAAGGCTGGACTTTTGATAAAATACTGTATTATAGGAGAGTTGTAAAATGGGAATCAATGCACTAAAAATGTTGAAATATAAGAATGAATACGAACAATTTATGAATCGTCATCCAAAACTGTCTGTTTTTCTCGAAGCTGTGTCCCGGGAAGGGATTCAGACAGGAACTGTAATAGAGGCTAGGGTGACCATGCCAGATGGCAAAGATTATGTTTCAAATATAAAACTAACGGATCAGGATGTGAAACTGATTCAAGACTTGAAGAGCGATGGACTTGGAGGAAATTAGATGAAAGGAAAAACACTGGCCATAATATTGAGTATCTCACTTGCAGGGAGTATGGCAGGGTGTGGCATCTGTAATAAAAAGGGTAATATCTCTTCTGTTGTCGTGACGCTCCCTTCTTTTGAAGAGCCTGAAGCAGGATTCGATCCTGTCCATGGCTGGGGCATGGGAGATAATCTTCATGATCCTCTGATCCAAAGTACTCTTACCACGACTACAGAGGACCTGAAACTTAAGAACGATTTGGCAGTGGATTACACGGTCAGTGAAGATGGCCTCACATGGACAGTAACAATTCGAGATGATGTGAGATTTACAGATGGAAAAAAGCTCACCGCGAACGATGTGGCTTTTACCTACAATGAATGTAAAGACAGCGGTGCACCCAATGATTTGATGCTGCTTAAGAGAGCGGAAGCTATTGATGATGCTACGGTGAAATTCCACATGGAACGTCCCTTTAATATCTGGCCGTATACGATGGCACAGGTCGGAATTGTTCCAAAATACGCCTATGGACCTGATTATGGTAAGAATCCAATTGGATCCGGCCGATACAAATTAAAAAAATGGGATCGGGGAAAAGAGGCGATATTTGAGGCAAATCCGGACTATTATGGCGACGAGATCAAGATGAAGAATATTCATGTAAAGTTTCTGACAGAGAAGAAGTCATATCAGGCAGCTGAAAATAAGGATACTGATGTGGCATATATTTCGGCCGGCTATGCTGGCAGAAAGTTGAAAGGCTATCAGCTCAAAGAAGTTACCGCGGTTGATACGCTTGGAATGAATCTGCCTGTGGAGGAGCTTTCTTTGCGACGAGCTGTGAACGTAGGAATAGACAGAGACAAGATTGTGGATAAAGTACTAAAAGGTTATGGAACGCCTGCGTACACGATCTGTGATCAAACGCCATGGTATCAGGAGGAGGCAGAAACTGTCTGCGATCCGGAACAGGCCAAAGAAATCTTAGAAGAAGCCGGCTGGAATATAGGGGATGATCAGATCAGAGAAAGAGATGGAAAAAGGGCGGAGTTTAATCTCTGGTTCGATTCATCAGATGAAATCGAAGAGAAGCTGGCAAAGGAAATCTCAGATCAGCTGCTTACTCTGGGTATGCGGGTCAATCCTACAGCAGCAAAGTGGACGGATGTCTGTAAGAATGCACAGACTCAGCCGGCAGTCCGGGGAGTCGGAAGTTACACGCCTATGGAACTATATAAGATCTATCATAGTGATAAAGAAACAGGATCTTCCAGGTATTCGTCATATGCGAATCCATCTGTAGATAAATATATGGACGAGGCACTGGAAGCGCCATCATTCGAGACGTCATATGAATTATGGCGAAAAGCTCAGTGGGATGGAGACACTGGAATTAATGGAGATTTGCCGTGGATCTGGCTTTGCAATATGGAGCATTTATATTTTGTAAAAGATGATCTTCAAACAGGTGATAAGGATATACATCCACACGGACAAGGCTGGTCTTTATTAAATCATGTGGATCAGTGGCAGTGGATGCATTAATGACAAAAAGAGCAGATGGTATTTATGAAGATAGATATGGTCGAGTCTTTAAAAAGTGTGGAATGAGATATTACCAGGATTGCCAAGGCACTTTGTACAGAGCAATCAGAGCAATCCATGGTATTATATCAAGAATTCATGGGTCAAAAGGTCAGAAAACCTTCTGACCTTTTTGAATTACATGTATAAGGTTCAGATCATGATCCAACAGAACAAGGTTTCCGGCTTTTCCCTCTGTAATACTTCCGTAGTGGTTGAAAATCCCAATGGATTTTGCGGAATTGACAGCTGCGGCCTTTACTGCACTTTCGAGGGGGATTCCCATCTTTAATACTGCTGTTCTCAGGCAGCTCATCAGATTGGTCGCAGAACCGGCGATAGTGCCGTCTTTTAAGGCTGCCCGCGGTCCTGTTACCTTTACAGCCTGTCCGCCCAGAGAGTAATTTCCGTCCTTAAGCCCTGTGGCCATCATACTGTCGCTGATCAGGATGACACGGTCATCGCCGAAAAGCTGGAAGGTCGCCCGGATAACGGAAGGGTGGATATGGACTCCGTCACAGATCAGTTCGACCATTACATTTTTGTGGTCGAATGCCGCTCCGATTACGCCAGGGGCTCTGTGTGTGAAGGGAGGCATGGCATTATACAGATGGGTTACCTGTCTTGCACCTTTAGTAAAAGCCTTATCGGCTGTGTCATAATCGGCTGTCGTATGTGCGATTGAAACAACGACTTCATCTTTTACTGTCTCTATAAACTCCATAGAGCCCTCTTCTTCCGGTGCAATGTCAACCAGCTTAATCAATCCTCCAGATGCCTCTTGAAGGTTACGGTACATAGAAAGATCCGGATGATGGATAAAGCGGGGATTTTGGGCCCCCTTTTTTTTGGCAGATATAAAAGGCCCCTCCATGTTGATTCCGACCAGTTCGGCACCTTTGATGTTATGGTGAGCCTTTGCAGTCTCCATAATTTTCATCAGGCGTTCTTCTTCAAAAGTCATCGTAGCGGGGGCAATGGTGGTGATTCCGTTTTTTTGCTGGTAATCAGCGAGGGCAGAGATGGCTTCCTCTGTGCCATCGCAGAAATCATATCCGATACAACCATGAAAATGTATGTCCGTAAGACCGGGAATAGCATAAAGACCAGTTCCATCAATACATATACCGTCCACTGTAGATTCTGAAAATACGCCGTTTTGAATAAAGAGATCCTTCTCTATAAAAGTGTATTCGTCTGAAAATACCTTTGCGTTTTTAATAATCATATTTGAACATCCCTCCATTTTCTATTGTTGTTCTTCTTACTCTATTGTATACGATCTCGAAAAAAAAAGATAGATAAAATTATGTTCTGTTTTTGGGTTCATATCCGTAGACTGTAGAAGGAGGTTGCATATGAAAGTACTTTTATATTTGTCGGATTTTATGATTCCGTTTCTCATATTTTACATAATCGGTTATGGAATGCTTCAAAAACAAAATATATATGAAGACTTTGTGGCAGGGGCGAAAGATGGTTTGAAAACTGTAACTAATATACTGCCCACATTGATCGGACTGATGGTGGCTGTAGGGGTCTTGAGGGCTTCAGGCTTTCTGGATTTAATATCCGGACTGCTCGGCAGGATACTGAATCCAATCGGTTTTCCGTCTCAGCTTGTTCCCCTTTCTGTAGTTAAGATGTTTTCATCATCGGCTGCAACAGGCCTTCTATTGGATGTATATAAGACATATGGAACAGATTCCTTTATCGGTCTGGTTGCCTCTCTTTCCATGTCATGTACAGAGACGATATTTTACACAATGTCAGTGTATTTTGTGGCAGCAAAGGTCACGAAAACGAGATATACGCTCGCGGGTGCGATGTTTGCAACGTTTGCAGGACTTGCGGCAAGCGTAGTACTTGCAAGATTGATGGTCTGAAGAGAAAGGTATTGACATATTTTATGGAAACATGTATTATGAAAATATCTTATTATATGACTGAGGTAGTGTCAAATGATTTATGAAAAAACGGAGTCAAAAAATAGGCTCTGATGAACCTTGAAAACTGTAGATATTGATGAGTTTAGACCTTGGGGCGTTGCCCCAAACCCTACAAGGGACCAGTCCCTTGACCCATTTTCGGGCTTTGCCCGAACCCATCCTCGCCGGATGGCAGGAAAAGGGCGCAGTTGCGCCTTTTCTGCTGAAACAGGATAATCCGCGAACCTTATGTCAAGGAACTTTCGCGGCATATCCTCGTGCGTTGCACTGCGGTATTCCACGGTTTCCTTGACAATGGTTCCGCTCCTTTTAGGCAGTTCCCTGATTTTGCATATTTAAAATCGCCTGTTGACCTAGGAAAATAAGAAGTTGCCATTTCCCTGGCATATTGCCAGCACCACGAAGCAGATCTACATCATTAAGAACCGTGTAACCAGCATGTTTGTGGGGACGGAGAAAGTTATAATAAGCAACCCATAGTGCTAAATCATAGTTGGCACCGTCGATCGTATCAAAACCGTTTGTAGGTCGGTAAGAAGCCTTATAGGTGCGGTTTAGTCTTTCAATCATCTGTTTGTATGGTCGGAATTCTTTTGACACTTCATCGTCGTTGGTAAGTCCAATAACCTGAGTGATGTCGAATTTAAATTTATCGCCAAACTCGCGAAAAAACTGTTGAGCAGCTAATGGATAGGCACTGTAACCGTCTGCAATAAAGCGAAAATTTTTAGGAAGTTCTTTTAAGTGTCGAAAAGCCATTCGCATAGCAAGGATGCAGGGACCAACACCACGATTGTCAGAGACCTGATAGCCAATGATGGAGCGACTGGCAGCATCCATAATGAACCAAATATATGCTTTTATACCACGGATTTTGATGTAAGTTTCGTCAGCAGTAAATACCTTTTTGGTGCCATACTCATAGTTATCAACGAAAGGCTTGATACACATAGCAGCGGATTTACAGTAGTTGGCAATACTTTGGTGGGAGATGTCTATGTTGTATAGATCCTTGAGTGCCTGTTTTGTTTTTCTAAGAGACAGTCCAAGATTTATGTGCAGAGTCAGGCATAAGGACATGGTATTGGAATCAAACTTGGTGAATTTCAGGGAAGATGCATTCTTTGGCAGGGAGTTTAAGTCCAGCTTAAAGAAATCTATCGTGAATTCGCGGTAAATATAGTGGAGTTTGTATTTATTTTTGCCATAGTCTTCATCCAAATGTTTTTTGTCCACCTTCTTCAGGTTGTGCAGGTAGTAAGGGCATTTTGGATGAACGCATTTATGGATAATAAAGTGCTTACGGTCTTTCTTATGTACCAGGCTGTGATTACAGTGAGGACATCTCAAAACAGTAGTTTTAGAGAAACGATTGTCCTTTGTTGGAGAGAAGTGTGTCTGGCAGACTTTGCATAAGACTTGGGATTTCTTTTTCCCATCATTCCACATGAGATAGTCAACCGGTGCATCACAGGCGGGGCAGGTACAGTGTTTTGGAATATCGCATTCTACACGGCGGAAGACAGGCTTTATGGTCTTGCCATAACGCCACTGATAGTAAGAGATAAGGTCTTTCCAATTCCAGTCCTGTTTAGAGGAAATAACTTTTGGGAGTTCATCGATTTTGAACTTTTGATACTTTGGAGAATGGGAATCATCAAAAGCCCACTGTTTCAGCGGGATGTATCTGCAGATAAAGTTGATAAGCCAGCAAATTTGTTTCTGTTGGTATTGAATAAAGTGAAGTAAATAAAGTATAATGTCCATGAGCAATGAAATCCTTTCTGGTATTTTGGATTTTTAGTCGAGGACATTATACCAAAAAAGGGAGGACATTGCTCTTTTTATTGCAAACTCCCATAAAATCAAGGTTTATAACAATAAAACAGGGTAGTAATTTGACACTACCATGACTGAACAGGAGGAAAAGTTATGAAGAAATACGAGTGTGGGCCATGTGGCTATATCTATGATCCGGCAGAAGGCGATCCGGACGGAGGAATTGAACCGGGAACAGCATTTGAAGATCTTCCAGATGACTGGGTGTGCCCTCTATGTGGTGCAGGTAAAGAAGATTTTACCCCTGTAGAAGACTAATAAAGTATATGAATGCCGCATTGCATAAGACGGATTTTATGCAATGCGGTATTTTTGGATATACTATGATTATGAGGTCAAAGACATTTTTGACCTTATGAAATTGGGAGGACGAAAACATATGAAAACAATGAAATTAAGGGATGGCTTTTACTGGGCCGGAATTGTGGACAAGAATTTGAAAGTCTTTGATATCATTATGACAACAGAATTTGGTACAACCTATAATTCCTACATTATGAAAACAAAGGGAAAGACAATCCTCTTTGATACGGCGAAAGAAGCTTTTTTTGATGAATATCTTAATAAATTAAAAAAGGAAGTTGATGTCACAGCTATTGATTATCTCATTGTGAGTCATACAGAACCAGATCATGCAGGATCAGTTGGGAAACTTTTGGATTTAAATCCACAGATCAAGGTCATAGCAACAGGATGTGCAATTGATTTCCTGAAAGAGATCACAAATCGCGAATTCTTCAGTATCGCAGTAAAAGACAATCAAGAGATGAAGATTGGCGATAAGACTTTGAAGTTCCTGATTGTCCCGAATCTCCACTGGCCGGATACGATGTATGTGTATATTGAAGAAGAACAGATTCTGATAACCTGTGATTCCTTTGGCGCTCACTATGCCTTTGACGATGTTCTTGTGAGCAAGGTGACAGACCAGGAAGGTTATATGAGATCACTGAGGTATTATTTTGACTGTATTATGGGACCGTTTAAACCATATGTCCTGGATGCGCTTGATCGCATCAGGGATCTTGATTTGTCTATGATATGTACCGGGCACGGACCGGTTCTGGATACAAAAATTGACTATATCCTGAATCTATACAAAGAATGGAGTAATGTTGTCAGTCCAAATACCAAAAAGACTGTCATCATGCCTTATGTGAGTGCATATGGTTTTACTCGCCTTATGGCAGAAAAGATTGCGCAAGGAATTAAAGACAGCGGTGATATTGATGTCCGTACCTATGATATGGTGAATGCTGCAAGAGACAAGGTTTTAGAGGAACTTTTATATGCCGATGGAATTTTGTTTGGAACGCCGACAATTGTGGCAGATGCACTTTCTCCGATCTGGGATCTTACGAGTGCAATGTCATCCGTGACACATGGGGGAAAGCTTGCCGGCGTTTTCGGGAGCTATGGATGGAGCGGCGAAGGAGTCCAAAACATCACAGAACGATTAAGACAGTTGAAGATGAAGGTTCTGGATCCGATCCGTGTTCGCTTTAATCCTAGCGAGGTGGAACAAATCGACGCCTATGAGTATGGATATAATTTTGGGTGTGTGCTTCAGGAAAAGGAGAATCCAAAGACAAAACAAGGTAGTGGAAAACTAGTGAAATGTCTAATATGTGGTGAAATCTTTGATTCATCCCTGGAAGTCTGTCCTGTCTGCGGAGCAGGCAAAGAAAATTTTGTACCAGTGGAAATAGGTACTACAACATATCGTAAAGACACGGATAATTATTATGTCATTCTGGGAAATGGTGCGGCAGGTTTAAGTGCTGCAAAGGAAATTCGTAAGCGCGATCAGACAGGGTCTGTTGTGATAGTATCAGAAGAAGCTTTCTGTACCTATAACCGGCCAATGCTGACGAAAGCACTTATGGCAGATATCAACGCAAACCAGATTGCAGTGGAAGATGAACGGTGGTATGAAGATCATAGGATATTCCAGGTTTTAGGGAAGAAGATAGAGTCCATCGATGTTGATAAGAAAGAGGTTGTCCTTTCCGATCAAAGCCGTCTGAAGTACACACGGCTGATCTATGCCCTGGGTTCAGAATGTTTTATGCCGCCATTTGCAGGAAGTGATAAACCTGAAGTTCTCACAATACGAAGAGTGACAGATACGCAGATGGTGACTTCATTGATGAAACATACAAAGGAGGTTGTCGTAATTGGCGGCGGAGTACTGGGACTGGAGGCTGCATGGGAAATTAAAAAAACCGGATGCCAGGTGACTGTTCTGGAACTTGCTCCACATCTGATGGGGCGTCAGCTTGACGATGAAGCAGGCGAGATGTTAAAGATAATCAGTGAAGGTCAGGGGATTCGGATCCATACGGGAGTATCGATCGCTGCAATTGAAGGTGATCAACATGTGACAGGTGTGAGACTTGATGATGGTTCGGTATATCCGGCACAGCTTGTGATTGTATCTTGCGGCGTCAGACCCAATATTGCCCTTGCAAAAGAAGCAAAAATAGAGACAGACCGTTCCGTAATTGTGAATGAGAAGATGCAAACGAATATCCCGGATATTTATGCAGCCGGAGACTGTGCACAATATCAGGGTCAAAACTATGCAATATGGCCGCAGGCTCTTGAAGAAGGCAAGGTTGCCGGTGCCTGTGCCGCAGGAGATCCGGATATTAGCTATGAACCGGAACTTCCTGCTCTTTCCTTCAATGGAATGAACACTTCGCTTTTTGCAATTGGAGATAATGGAAAGAATCCGAATCTGATCTACAAGACTTTGGAATTAAAGGACAGTGGAAAAAAACAATATCAAAAGTATTACTTCTTAAACAACCGCTTGTGTGGAGCGATTTTGATAGGAGACACGTCCAAAATTGCAGAAGTTACAGTTGCAGTGAATAAGAGAATGATCTTTCGTGAATTCGTAAATACGCAGCATTAACAATCAGGCCCTCACCATTTTGATTATCAAAATATGGTGAGGACTTTTGCTTATGAGAGCATTTCCTTTTTCAGAATGGAAAATGGCATAGGACCCAGTTCAAGGATTTTTTGATGGAATTGTTTGAGATCAAAATCTTTTCCCTGCTGTTTTTTGCAGCCGTCTCGGATATCGAGAAAATTCAGGTATCCATAATAGTACTTCAGATAGTTCGCAGGTGTTTCCAGAATATACTGAAATACCTCTCCTATGGTTCCTTTATCCGAGATCCCAAAGTTTGCAAGGTACTTTTCAACCTGCTGCTCGTTCCAGCCATGATAGTGAATGCCCACATCAAGGATCGAATATAGAGCAAGATTCATCGAACGGTTTAGCCAGAGGATGCGGTTTTTATCTGGATTGCCATTGGCATAAGAGTAAGCATAGGATTCGATATATGTCGCCCAACCTTCTATGTAACCGCTTGGAGCATAGAGATGACGGATCAAAGGCGGATTGGTTTCTGAAAAGTATACTGTCTGATACAGATGCCCGGGGAATCCCTCATGGGCCAGTGTGGTAAAAAGTTCGGTTCCGCGCATATTTGCCTGTGGGTTTATGTAGATGGCATTAGGTGTGTTAATATCCACAGGGGGAGTCAGGTAAAATGCAGGACTTGAAAACTCCTGAAGATCTTTATGGACGTATTTGACCTCATAAGGAGTTTTTGAAAGACGAGGAAAGTCTTTTTTCATGCAGTCCTGGAGTTCTTCCAATATTTCAGCGGGTTTTGCAGCCTCAGAAGCAGATACATCCGGTTCGATCAAAAGGGAGGGATTCTTCTTCAGCATCTGGCTCATTTCCTTTGAATCTGCGACAAGTTGTGCAAGCAGCCGGCGCTCAAGTACTTCAATGCTGTCCTCAGTTCCCACCTGCGTGCGAAGAAGGTAAAGGTAGTAGGACTTCCCGCCTGGATAGTAGGAGAGTCCATTATTATTGACACCGCTTCCTTTTAATTGTGTGATTCCATCAATCAGCTGCTGATATGCGGGGATAACTTTTCCGACAATCAGCTTATTGTGCAAAGCCTGACAGGATGATCGCTCTTCTTTGCTCATCTGTTTCATATTTTGGATTTTTTCATTGAAAACTGGAATTAGGTAGTTTTCATCCGGTCGATCAATAAAGGCAAGACACTGAGCAATAACTCTCTCAGCTGCTTTGTCATTCATAAAAAGACCGCGTTTCGATTTTTCCTCTTCCAGTTTAAGAATTTTTTGAAAATAATCTGGCAGCGTTTTCAAAAGGTGAAGATAATCGAGGACGTCCTGTTTGCTGCGAAACGTGTATTCTGCAAGAAGTACGGGCAGCTGAGCCTGAACACCCAGGGAGGGACTCAAAGGGTCCTGAAGATACCATGCATCAGGACAATCCAGCCCTGCTTTACAGTTTTGTTTCAAAATTAAAAGCGTCAGGCGATTTTGTTTTGAAAGACGCTTTGGATTGAAAGAAGAGAGTACAGCGTTCTGATTTTCCATAGCAGCCTGATAAGATGAGGGATCTCCATGTGGAACTGAACCAAATGTGATGGGATAATCAGAGATATCACATGAATCCGGATCTGCAAGCGTGTAGTGAAGATTAATGGTAGATGAGCTGACCTCTGAACGAAATAAATTATCCGTGAAAGAATCGAATTTTTTATTTTCTGAATAAAAACCGGGGACAACCATGAGAGCCAGCAGCAACAGCAAAAGAACCGGAGTAAGAAAGAGCAGGACATGACGTTTTTTTCCGTGGAAAGGGTTTTTCATAAAACACACATTTCCTTTCGAATGACTCTTTAAAATAGTTTATGTGTGAAGATCATTGGAAAGTACAAAAAGATGTGATATGATACAAGGTAGAAAGGCTATGAGTAAAGGAGGTATTTGGTTGAAGCGTTATGTTTTGATAATCGCACTGCTCACTGCATTAACCTTTGCCGGGTGTAAAGAAAAAAAAGAAGAAATACCTATCGCGGCGAACTCATCGTCCAGCCTGGATGATGAAGATCCTAGCGATGACCTCGATGAAGAACTTCCCGGAGAAGACATACCGGAGTATGATGTAAAACTTCCCGGGAAGCTGTCAACATTTACCTTTGCAATATGGGGTGAAACATATAAACTTCCCGAGACTTTTGAGGAATTTACAAAACGTGGATGGGAGTACAAAGGAGATGAAACAGCTAAGCTGGGAGCTGAATCTTATGTGGAAGATGAAGTGTTTGAACAGGAGGGAAATCTTATTACTGCTGATTTGATGAATTTGGAGACAGAACAAAAAAACATTTCGCAATGTTATATTGCGGGGATTCATGTGGATGCATCAAATTCAAAAAGTCAGGGCATATTTATTAACCTCCCAGGCGGAATTGTATTTCAAAAGTCAGTTGAAGAGGATGTAACGGCAGCCTACGGATCACCGGTTGACCGATATGAAGAAAGCGGTTCTATCCTTCTGACTTATGAGTACGCAATGAACAGCAGGGTAAAGATGAGATTCGATCAGGAGACGAAAGCCCTGATAGCTTTGGACATACAGAATTTTCGTAATCCGGAAGGAGAAGAGGACCTGAAGAATGTCAGTGACACGGTAACGCCGGAGGTTCAGGCATATCAGACTCCGGAAGCTTTGGGAACCCGCCTCGATGAATTTGTTGTAAATTACGATGAGGCTTTTTATCGCCTTCCCGCCCCTGTATCCAGTTTTCTGGATAACGGATGGAGATTGGATGAGGAAGGCTCAGACGAGGCGATAAAATCGGCGAAATACGGATATGTCACTCTCTTGAAGAATGATCAGAAGGTCTATGCTGTTGTATATAATTATGGAAGTGATGCCACAGTAATTAAGAACTGTTTTGTCACAACACTGTATGGTGATTTGGATACTACAAAGATACGCATAGAGGCTGCGGACGGAATTACACTTGGGACAGACGAGGAGGAACTTCTTCAAAAAACTGCGGACGAACCGTATGAAAAGAGAGAAGATAAGGATAACGGATATGATATCTACACATTCTATGTAGATGACAGAAAGTCCGATTATACGCAGATTACTGTAGATCAAAAGCTTCATCTTGTGAGGCAGATCAAAGTGGTTCATAATAAGGATGTTCCTGAAGAAACAGACAATACGGATAATCCGGGTACTGCAAGTTAGATCGAAAGGAGAGATGACATGAATAAAATATATGACTTAATTATTATAGGATCCGGCCCTGCAGGTTTAAGTGCTGCAATCTATGCTCAGAGGGCGAAATTATCTACAATTATAATTGAAGCGAATTATATTAGTGGCGGGCAGATCGTCGACACTTATGAGGTAGATAATTATCCGGGACTGCCGGGAATCAGTGGAATGGATTTAAGTACGACATTGCGTGAACATGCGGAGAAGATGGGAAGCGAGTTTGTTACAGACGAAGTCAGAAGCTTGCTTCTTGAGGGAAAAGTCAAGACGGTTGTGACAAAGAATACGAAGTATCAGGCAAAAACTGTTCTTCTTGCCACAGGAGCAAAACACCGGAAGCTTGGTGTTTTGGGAGAAGAGAAATTTACAGGAAGCGGGGTATCATACTGTGCCACCTGTGACGGTGCCTTTTTTAAGGATAAGACAGTAGCAGTTGTGGGCGGCGGAGATGTAGCAGTGGAAGATGCCATATTTCTTGCCAGAATCTGCGAGAAGGTCTACCTTATCCACAGGAGAGATGAACTGCGTGCGGCTAAAATTCTTCAGGACAATCTGTTTGCCCAGAAAAATATCGAAATCATATGGGACAGTGTTGTAAATCGAATTGACGGTGATTTCCAGGTGAAGAGCATATTGGTAGAAAATGTGAAGACAAAGGAGATACATGATCTTAAAGTAAGCGGCTGTTTTATCGCTGTGGGAATTGTACCAAACAGCGATCTGGTGAAAGATCAGTTAAAGTTAGATCAGGGGGGGTATATCGAAGCAGAAGAAGACGGCGTTACCAGTATTCCGGGTGTGTTCGCAGCAGGTGATGTGAGAACAAAACTGCTCAGGCAGATTATCACTGCAGCATCAGATGGGGCGAACTGTATAACGTCACTTCAAAATTATCTGTTGCGTGAATAATTAAGATGTCAGAATTGTATTTAATTGTGTGGATTAGACATTGTGCACAATGTTTGGCGGAAATTGTCGAAAGGCATTTTTCCGCCAGAATTATACCACAAAGTTATCCACATAATCAAAAGCCGCAAGTTAGCTGAAAATAGAGTTATACACTGAGTTATCCACATTCTCCACCGCAAAAGAGGATAAAGATGAGATTTACATAAGAATTTCTGAGAACGAGTGTTTTGTAGAGAATTTATAAATCGTCATGAAATCAAAAAAAAATGAGTAAATCCCTTGACTTTCGAGAAATCAAAAAACGAAATATATTTCCAAAAAATGGCGGAAATATCCTAAAATCAATAAACAATTCAGACTATTCAGCGAATTTTTAAAAGAAGCGCTACCTTGAAAGGTAACGCTTCTATCTATCGTTCTTTTGCCTGTTTCATTTTTTTGATAACTTTCAGTCTTGTGAATTCTTCTCGCTCTTTTTCTTCCAGAGCATCCGAGATATCCTTTGTCAGAGTCACGTAATGAGGAATGGTTATATTTTTAAGAGCATTCGCACGTTTTTGTGTCTTTTTAATAGCAACAGCCAGACGATATGCCGAGTTTTCAATCATGGACAAGCGGATCGTCAGGTTTTTTACTTTTTCAAATGCAATTCTTGCCTCATCTAAGGATTCCCAGGTGTTATAATATGCATATGTCGGGTTTTGACCATCAGGATCAGACTGAACCAGTGGAATTTCAACACCCATGATGCTTCGCGTCTTAATTCGTATCGAGTCTTCGACAGGAACTGTATTGGAGATGGACTGTACATTATTGATTCCATTTTCTATATTTGCATTCTGGAGGGAGGCGTAAGCCTCACGGAAGGTTACATCAATCTGAGACTGAATTTCCCTGGCCTGATCAATCAGGTTCATCATTTCTCTAATCAGAATATTACGTTTTCTGTCCATCAGATCATAGCCCATACGTGACAGAGATAAAGAGTTCTTAGCCAGTATCAGATTTCCCTTAGTGGGAAATGTATTCGGATCCATAGAATCCCTCCTTTCCGATTATATATGATCTTCGTCAGTTTTGGACTGCTTGTCTGAACCAGTTTCGGCGGGGGTATAATACTTATCCAGAATCTTTGTATCAATACGATCGAGTTCCTCCCTGGGAAGCATACCCAGAAGTTTCCAGCCAATATCCAGCGTTTCCTCAATAGATCTGTTTTCTTCCTTGCCCTGTCCGATAAATTCGTGTTCAAAGGTGTTTCCGAAGTTCAAGTACTGTTTATCTGTTGGTGATAGTTCATCTTCACCAATTACAGAAGCGAGTGCTCTTGCATCGCCTACCTTTGCATAACAGGAGAACAATTGATTGGATACATCCTGATGATCTTCTCTGGTGTAACCCTCTCCGATACCGTCTTTCATAAGTCGTGAAAGAGAAGGCAGCACACTGATAGGCGGATAAACAGACTGCCCATGCAGCTGGCGGTCCAGAACAATTTGGCCTTCGGTGATATAACCGGTAAGGTCAGGGATCGGGTGGGTAATATCATCATTTGGCATGGTCAGGATCGGAATCTGCGTGACAGATCCCTCCTTGCCTCTTACGATACCTGCACGCTCATAAAGACTTGCCAGATCAGAGTATAGATAACCGGG
This sequence comes from Blautia liquoris, assembly GCF_015159595.1. Taxonomy (NCBI): domain Bacteria; kingdom Bacillati; phylum Bacillota; class Clostridia; order Lachnospirales; family Lachnospiraceae; genus Blautia; species Blautia liquoris. The sequence continues at coordinate 70,445 of NZ_CP063304.1, forward strand.
ATAGCCTTTACGTGAAGGAATTTCACCTTTTGAAGAAGAAACTTCACGCATAGCCTCGCAGTAGGAGGTAATGTCAGTAAGGATAACAAGAATATGCATACCTTTTTCGAATGCCAGATATTCTGCCGCAGTAAGTGCAAGCTTTGGCGTTACAAGACGCTCCACCACAGGATCATTTGCCAGATTCAAAAACATAACAACGTGATCCGATGCACCGCTCTCCTCAAAAGTACGGCGGAAGAATTCTGCCACATCATATTTAACACCCATTGCTGCGAATACGATTCCAAAGTTCTCATTGTTGTCATCACCTAAAGATGCCTGCTGTACAATCTGAGCGGCAAGATCATCGTGAGGAAGTCCGTTTCCTGAGAAGATTGGAAGTTTCTGCCCGCGAATTAGCGTTGTAAGACCATCAATAGCGGAAATTCCTGTACGGATATAATTCCTGGGGTATTGGCGGGCAACAGGATTTAACGGAAAACCATTGATATCCGCTTTATAATCGGACTCAATCGGTCCGAGAGCGTCAATCGGGTTTCCAATACCGTCAAAGGTTCTTCCGAGGATATCCTCAGAAAGAGCAATTTCCATTGGATGGCCGGTGAGACGAGTGTGGGTATTCTTAAGAGACATATTTTGTGTTCCCTCGAATACCTGTATGATTGCCTTATCTTCGTAGATAGCCTCAATACGGCCCAGTTTTTTTGTTTCATGACCAACATTGAATTCTACAATTTCTTGGTAGAATGCGCCTTTAACACCTTCTAAGACCACGAGGGGCCCATTAATTTCACTTAAACCTAAATATTCAATTGCCATAGGAATTCATCCCCTCCTTAACCGTTTTTCTTCAATACGTTGTCATAGAATTCGTCAATTGCGTTTCTATAATCATCAAACATCTCCAACTTGTCATTTGGCACATCAAATTTGATTGAGATTACTTTATCGAAGATATCATCCTCTTTTAACACGGACATTGGCATGCCCATTGTAACCAAGGTCTTCGACTTCTTATAAAGATATAAAATTGTTTCCATCATCTTATACTGCTTGATCAGCGGCACACTGGTGTCATCTTTATGGAAAGCATTCTGCTGTAAAAATCCAAGCCGTATCACTCTGGCAATCTCAAGCGTCAGTTTCTGATCATCGGGAAGCACATCACCTCCGATTAGTTTTACAATTTCCATCAGAGAGCTTTCATTATTCAGAATTGCCATAAGTTGATTACGCATGTCCACAAAGTTTTTGTTTACATGATCTTTGTACCATGGTGCCAGATCATTAATGTATTCTGAGTAACTGGTCAGCCAGTGAATAGCCGGGAAGTGTCTCGCATAAGCCAGAGATTTATCGAGTCCCCAGAAACAACGGACAAATCGCTTAGTATTCATAGTGACCGGCTCTGAGAAATCGCCTCCCTGGGGCGAGACTGCCCCGATAATGGAGACACTGCCTTCCTGACCGTTCAGACATCTCATCATACCCGCTCTTTCATAAAAAGCAGAAAGTCTTGAAGCCAGATAGGCAGGGAAACCCTCCTCAGCAGGCATTTCTTCCAGACGTCCTGATAATTCACGGAGTGCCTCAGCCCACCTGGATGTAGAATCGGCCATGATAGCAACATCATAACCCATATCCCTGTAATATTCCGCCAGAGTAAGTCCGGTATAAATAGAAGCTTCACGGGCCGCAACTGGCATATTTGAAGTGTTTGCAATCAGGGCTGTGCGGTCCATCAGAGGATTGCCGGTTTTGGGATCGACAAGTTCAGAGAATTCTTCCAGAACCTGTGTCATCTCATTCCCACGTTCGCCGCAGCCGATGTAGATGATGATATCTGCGTTTGACCATTTGGCAACCTGATGTTGTGTCATTGTCTTTCCGGTACCGAATCCGCCGGGAATGGCTGCTGTTCCCCCCTTGGCTATCGGAAACATGGTATCCAGAATACGTTGTCCGGTGATCAGTGGTTCCGATGCGGGATAACGTTCCAACGTTGGTCTGGCAACACGAATTGGCCACTTCTGACATAAAGTCAAGTCTCTCTTGGTGCCATTCTCCATCTTGATTTTTACAATAGGATCTTGGATCGTGTATTTTCCGTCTTCGGCCACCCAGGTGACAATGCCATGTGTATTGGGAGGAACCATGGATTTGTGCTCAATCATCTTTGTCTCCTGGGTTGTTGCTATGACAGTACCGCCAAAGACTTCATCACCCTCATGCACCTTCATATTTACATCCCACAGTTTGCTCGTATCCAGAGAGTCTACATTGACACCACGAGTGATATATCTTCCGGATTTTTTTGCAATCTCGCTCAAAGGTCTTTCAATACCGTCAAAGATGTTATTTAGAATTCCGGGTCCTAAGAGTACAGATATTGCGTCGTTTGTTGCTGTTACTGTGGCTCCCGGCTTCAATCCGGAAGTTTCTTCGTATACCTGGATTGTTGTGGTGTCTCGGGTAAGACCAATGACCTCACCTACCAGGTTTTGTTCACCTACATATACCATCTCAGACATCTTAAATCCGGTATTTCCTTTCAGATAGATAACCGGACCATTGATGCCGTAGACGATTCCTGTTTTATTCATGTGCAGCACCTCCATGGAAGATAAATGAATCTTTTTCATCACTTAAAAGAGTGATAAATGAATCATCAATTAATATATGTTTCTCTTTAATGACTGCACGAATTCCACCTTTAAAATCCTCTTCTGATATTGTCAGCTTTGTGCCTGTTTTCTGCTCAAGCTGATCCCTTAACTGGGCATCAGACGAGTTAATATAGATGACCAGTGGATCGGAACCAGCAAATGTGCAGGCTTCTCTTATTTTTCGTTCCAGATACACAGGATATTCCTGCGAATCCATAAAATTTTGAAGCTTGTCGCTGACTTCACGAAATAATTTATTTTTCAGTTCTGTTTCTTTTTTTGACAAGGTTCGTTTAATGCCAAGCTGCTCTGCAGAGAGACGTTTGTTTAACTCTCTTTTCGACTTTTCCTTCTCTGCCTTTAATTCGGCGGCTGCCTGACGCTGCATGGTTTCTTTGTGTTCGTCAAAAATTTTGTCGAGGGCAGCCTTGTGTTCCTCAATCATGGCTCGGGCCTGGGACTGAGCCGAATCTATAGAACTGTCATAAAAACTTTGTAATTTTTCTTCGACTGTCAAATCTCTCACCTGCCTTATAATTTAAGTCCAATTGCTTCGTTTACATAGGAAGTGATAAAATCAGCCTTTCGGCCTGTACCATGGCGGTCCGGTATCTCTATGATAAGAGGAAGCTTATTGTTCAGCCTGACATCGTCGATAATGTCAGGGAATTCTCTGCCAAATTTTTCAGTCAGCAGAATAATGCCAATTTCTTTATCTTTTAAAGTATTCTCGAGAGCGTTTCGAAGCTCCTCACGCTGATGAACCACGATTCCCTCTACCCCGGCAAGGCGCATACCGGTTTGTGTATCGACGTTGTCACTGATTAAAAACATTTTCATATATAGTGCACCTTACTTTCTTTAGGTTTTCCTATTGGTTTCCTTTGTATGCTCACGCAATTGTATTACAGTTTTCCGAGGATCATAAAGGAAATGATTAAGCCGTACAGTGCAATACCTTCTGCCATGGCCACGAAGATCATGGATTTACCAAACAAAGAGCCATCCTCGCTGATTGCACCCAGAGCGGCACTTGCGGAACTTGCAACAGCGATACCAGAACCAATACCGGATAATCCGGTAACAAGTGCGGCACCGAGATAACCCAGGCCAGTTGCAAGACCTGCACCGTCAGCGGCAGCATGTACACTTACAGTTCCTGCCATATTTACGATAGTTCCGACAATTAGTACGCCAAAGAATGCAAATACGTTCGTTGCCAGTGTCTTTTTATATCTTGCTTTTGTTTTGTCTCCCATAAAAAATACAGCTGTAGGGATGATAATAGTTAAAATAAGTGCAATTGCTGTAATAATTTGAATTATAGATGTCATGATAGATACCTCCATTGTAAATAAATTCTTTTTATCTTGTTTATGCGGCATGACAGCTCGCATATAAAAACCGGATAAGCCCTTAGTTTTTCTTTAAGAATGGCTTAAACTCTCGGCCATTACCTGTGTAAAAGCGGCTGAACATCTCATAGTACTCCAGACGAAGTACTTGGATACCAACGATCAGACCCTCCATGGCACATACAAAAACATTGCCAAAGACAATGACAATCCAGTTAGGAGATCCGCCGGATTCAGCACCTGCCAACATTAACACGACTTCCATCATAGCGGCGTGACTCACTGCAAACGCCCCCATACGGACAAAGGAGAGGGTGTTTGACAGATAACTTAAAAGAACTTCAAACAGTTCGAAGAAGCTTTGCATAAAGTACATACCCTTTCCACCTTCGATTGCTGGATTTCGACCTTTTACCAGTCTTGTCAATGGTTCCTTTAACATAATCAGAATCAGTGGAATAACGAACATGACCACTAATATCGCTGTTGCGGGAAGAGTGTGACCTGACATATACAAAAAGACTACTGTTGTCAGTGCTCCGTAGAACACCAGCCCGCTAATTGAGTTCTGATCAAAATAAGTGCCTTCCACATCATGTGTTCTGACTGCATTGATAATATGCAGAATCATCGTAAAGAGAATCAAAAACATGCCAAATGCGATGGCAACCACAAACACAGTATTCATAGTTCCTATGAACGGAAGGGTAGTCATAGCTGTCTTGGGTTTCAGCCAAAGTGCCGGAATAACATTTTCAAAGCCGAAGAAACTGCCGTAAAAAACCCCAAATATTGTTGAGAATATTCCGGCAAGGCTCATAATTGCGGCTAAAGTTATATTCTTAAATTTATAAAGTAACGCTCCTCCAACCACAAGACAGAGGCCCTGACCGACATCTCCAAACATACATCCGAATATAAAGGAATATGTGAGAGCTACAAAAATTGTAGGATCCATTTCATTATAACCCGGCAGACCATACATCTTTACAAACATCTCAAAGGGTTTGAAGATCTTCGGGTTTTTTAGTTTTGTCGGTGGCTGTACGAGGAGAGTACTGTTGTCATCTTCCAAAAAACAAAAAAGATTTGGATCATCTGCAATTTCTTTTTGAAAAGCAGATGATTCTTTCTCCGTCATCCAGCCACAGAGAATGTAGAAAGTTTCATGTTTTGAGTTCGTGCATGCGGCAAGTTTTCTGACATCAAAATTTTCTGACTGTGCAGAAAGCCTGTTATAGGCAGCAAGAATATCTTCTGAGCGATCACTTATCTGGTCTTGTATCTTTTTATCACATGCAGCAATTTTCTGATTCGTACCTTTCAGCTCGTCGGCCAGCTTAGTATGAGCCTCCATAGGAGTGCCTTCATAAGCGTCCGGGAGAAAAAGCCGTTCGAAATGCATAGAAGCGAAAGCCGCATCCACACGGCTTACATGCTCTCTGACACAAAAGTATATGCCCCATACATATTGATCATCAGAATGACAGCGGTAAAAAACAGATTCCATGTCGTTGTAAATATAGCTTTTTAATTTGTTGTAATATTCTTTTGGAATTTTACCAAAGCGAAATTTCAAATGTTTAAATTGCAGGATCGTTGAAATATCATATTCAAGACCCATAAATGGTTCAATCTTTTCGTAAAGTTCCTGGTATCTGCTCCTTTGAGCCTCATATTCTGCTCTCTCCTGATTGATCGCATTCAGATTTTTGTCCAGATCGCGTACAAGATTCACAGAATCCTCAATTGACAGCTTTTTGTCGGTGGCATTTGTGTCTTCTGGCAGAAGCTTTTTAAAGTTTTCTGTCAGCTTTAAGTCTTCTTTATATGGGTTAATCTGGATATAAGGCGTCAAATCTTGTACAGATTTTAACTCAGCCAATGCATTTTCCAGATGAATCTCATATTTTGACAGATACTCGTTGACCACACGGTCAATATCGGATTTTGGACCGGTAATACTCAGGAATTTCATCTTTTCTATCAAAGTAAAACACCTCCGGTTTGATTAAATATTAGTGTCATGTGCCAAAGCCTCCTTTCATGCCTATGTCTTTTTAATATAATTCATTGCTTTATCGGAGGCTATCCGGTAGCGCACACACTCAAGTGCAATAATAAGTCGGTCAACTTCATGTTCTTTGTGATGCAGATAAGAATATAAAGTGATAACGGAATAAGGGTTGTTACGTGAGGCACTTGAGAGAATATGACGCATAATATCCGCGTACATACTTTCCAGATTGTCCAGTGAAAATCCCTTATATTGCCGGGCATAAAAACATTGGTTAATTAATGATTCCAGAGTTGATAAGTTTTCAGCTTCAACCATTGCAGTGATCTGTTGATTGCTGATGCGGTATTTCACTGGAATCAAAAGAGCATAAATATCAGCAGATGACATATGATAATATTTTTTTGAGCGGTAAATCCACTGCAAGTTCAGCATTTCAAATTTGCTGCCATAAGCTGTTGTCAAGTCCTTAAGATCCTGCCCGGTATAAAGCTTATCCTTCATCTTCCAGATATCCCTGAAATAATAAAGATCCAAAGCCATCTCATAATCGAATAGTGTTGGATGTTCCGTCTCAAGCAGTTTCGAGAATGTTCCATAATAATCGGTCCCCTTCATGGCATCTACAAATTCAGGAAGAGTGGAGCTTGATGACATCGCAGAGACATTCAAATGGGAATGCTTCTGAAAAAACTCTTCAAAAGCAGACAAATCAATCGTTAAATTCCTCTGGTCAAAAAGGCTGTTCAGACATTCCTTAATTATAATTACCTCGTATCGCTTAAAATAAAGATCCAGAAATTTTCTCTGAGAGATATTGGAAAACTGATATATCTTCGCAAAATCCCGGTATATACTTTGGCGAAGCATACGCTCTATAGAGGCACGGTGAAGTTCGTTCTCATCCACGGTATTAAAGACCGACTCATAGGACTGAAATTTCTTTAGATAATTTACTGCCTCCAATACGGATCCTAATTCCGTGATATTTCGAAAATCGGCATCACTTAGGAAATGACTTTCCATTGCACGAATCTTGGTGGTAAGACCGCTGTAGGATAACAAACCGTTCATCTTATCACTTCCTTATTAGTTTTTCATAAATCTGTGTCGATAGATCTTCATGATTTTTTTCATATAGCTGATCTATAGTTTTAAGCTTCATCTTAGAGCTTTCTGTTAATGAAGCCAGTTCTGCATCTACTTTCTTTGAGAGTTCGTCCTGAAGAGAAGCCAATTCTTTGGCTGTTGAAGCATCCAGTTCTTTATCATATTCAGCAATACGTTTCTGATGTTTTTCATCAAGCTGTTTTTTTTGATTTGCAGCGGCATCTAGAATACGAGAAGCAGTCGCTTCAATTTCAGTGAGCTTTTCAATTATTTCATTCATTGCGCACCTCCTTTTCATGTCGAAATCATGCCCGGCTACATGTTACTATCATACACCTTTTTAAAAAAAATACTAGCAAAAAATGCAGAAAAATATGAATAAATCGTCTTTCCTTTTTTCACACTTTCTGATAGAATATTTTATGTATGTCTCTTCCCTCCAGGGAAGAATTTTACAATAAAAGTCAGCGAAGAAGGCGGTTTATCAGCATGCGTTTGAGAAATATCACAGGAGCACAGGAAATCATACAAAAGTGCGGATATGTTATAAATAATCCGGAAGCAGCAAAAGGACATTGGTCACAGATCTTTGGTAATGAAAATCCGGTTCATATAGAAGTGGGAATGGGAAAAGGTCGGTTTTTGATAGATATGGCACAGACTCATGCCAGGATCAATTATATTGGAATTGAAATGTATGACAGCGTACTTTTGAGAGCAGTACAAAGGGTAACATCGTTAGAAAACCCGCCTGGTAACTTTCGATTTATAAGGATGGATGCAAAAGCATTGACGAATGTGTTTGAAAAGGGAGAGATTGAAAAGATCTATCTGAACTTTTCGGATCCATGGCCAAAAGACAGACATGCGAAACGACGACTTACATCCAGACAATTCTTAGAATGTTATCGGCAGACTCTGCTTCCGAAGCAGACTGTTGAGTTCAAGACAGACAATAAAGATCTCTTTTTGTTTTCCCTTCAGGAAATAAAAGAATGTCACTGGATCCTGGATGCCTGTACCAGTGATCTGCACGAGGATGAAACGATGAACAGGGGAAATATTATGACAGAATACGAAGAAAAGTTTTCTTTGGAGGGAAATCCGATCTTCAAGTTAATCGCACATTATGAATAACGTCAGAACTACTGTATCATAGTATAATATATAGAAATAAAAACAGCAGGCCGGTGAAAGCCTGCTTTGGTCAAAGTTGGAAATGTCGGAGGTATATATTATGAAGAGGTCTAAAATAATAAATAAGCTGGAAGAGTTCAGTTACCAGATAAATGCAAAGAAGGGAAATACTCCTGTCATATTAAAATCAATTAATGAATTGGATAAATCGCTGGAAAAAATCGCAAATGACAGAAAAGATAAAAAAAAGTAAAAAAAGGGTTGATTTTTTCCTGATAGTCTACTATAATAATATTTACGTTCTAAAAATAACAAATGAATGCGCTTTTAGCTCAGTTGGTAGAGCAGTAGACTCTTAATCTATTTGTCCAGGGTTCGAGTCCCTGAAGGCGCACGGAAAGCACTGTTTTCGATGACGATAAAGAGCACCGGGGGCGGTGCTTTAATTTTTCTTGTGCGCCCGGCGGGCGCACGTTCTAACGGGTGAAAGTCCCGAATCCGCCTAGCAGTGGGAAGGATATAGCTGAACACCAAGGTTCTCGCCGTGAGGTTTGAGAGGGCTGAAGGAAGGTGTAGGCAAACCTCTGCCCCAACGAACAGAAACCATTTCAGGCTGAACACGGAGGATAAGACCGCAAGACAGGTCAAAGTCCAATAACTGCACGGAATCCGACACAGTAAAGATGGTGGGGACATGGAGAGAAAGAACGTGTGAGTACCCGGGGAGATCTCACGAACGTGACAAGGTGATAAAACATTCGCCGCCACGGAGTAAAGCTTGCCGTGAGAAGTCAGCAGAGGCCATAGTAAGCCGGTGATTGTAAATACCGGACGAAGGGCTGAACAGTAGGAGGTGTTATTTCCAAATGGAAACCGGACATGGAACTAAGTACAGACAACTTCATATTGAGGACTACCTGCGGATGGTATCTGCGGAACAGAAAGAACAGGCAGGAGTGTACGCCCAAGGAAGGATTACCGGGAACCCTGACACCAACACGGATTTTTGGATGGACAATCTGCTGGACACCATACTTAGAAGCGACAATCTCAACGCCGCATATAAGAAGGTGAAAGCAAACAAGGGAGCCGGTGGTATCGACGGAATGCAGGTGGATGAACTTCTGCCCTATCTGAGAGAACACCAAGGCGAGCTTGTCCGGCAGGTGAGGGAAGGAAAATATAAGCCAAACCCAGTCCGAAGGGTAGAAATACCCAAAGAGGAGAAAGACAAAGTGAGGAAGTTGGGGATACCCACCGTGGTGGACAGGGTAATCCAGCAGGCAATCGCACAGGAACTGACCCCTATTTACGAGGAACAGTTTTCAGACAACAGTTTCGGATTTCGACCCGGCAGAAGTGCGCATGACGCACTGGAAAGATGTAGGAAATACATCAACGAAGGATATATCTATGCAGTCAGCATGGATTTACAAACCTATTTCGACACGGTGAATCACAGCAAACTGATAGAGGTGCTGTCGAGGACGGTAAAGGACGGGAGGGTGATCTCGCTGATACATAAATATCTGAATGCCGGGATAATGGAGGACGGAGGTTTCCAGGAAACGACAGAGGGCGTGCAGCAAGGCAGCCCGTTAAGTCCGCTATGTGGAAATGTTATGCTAAACGAACTGGATAAGGAACTGGAACGCAGAGGGCATAAATACGTGAGATATGCCGACGACTGCCTGATTCTGTGCAAAAGCAGGAAAAGTGCAGAGCGGACGCTGGAAAACATTGTGCCATTTATCACGAGGAAACTGTTTCTGAAAGTCAACCTCCAGAAAACGACGATAAGCCATATCAGCAAAATAAAATACCTCGGCTACGGCTTTTACCGCTATAAAGGGAAATGCCGTATGAGGGTACATCCCAAATCGGTGGCAAAAATGAAGAACCAGCTAAGGGAACTGACGATCAGAGGAAACAAGTGGAGCAATTCGGAAAGAGAAGAGAAACTCCGAAGCTATGTGAATGGGTGGATTAACTATTACCGATATGCGGACATGAAAAGTCTGATGGAACAGACGGACAAGTGGCTGCGCCACAGAATCCGGGCGGTGTACTGGAAGCAATGGAAAAAGGTGCGCACGAGGTACAAAATGCTCCGGGCACTATACCTGTCAGAACGGAAAGTACACGAAATGGCGAATTGTCGGAAAGGAGTGTGGAGAGCGGCGGCAATGCTGAACTCTGCACTCACAAAAACAATCATAGTGGACAGACTCGGCTATCCTTGTATGTCTGCCCACTATCTGAAATCACGTGTAAACTATTGAACCGCCTTGGTACCGAACGGTATGCCAGGTGGTGTGGAAGGGGGATTAATCCCCCCCTATCCGATTTTAATTCCCAGTGGCCGATACAGTTTTCGCATTGTCTTAATTACTTTGTTTGTATCCTCATCGTGGATCACAATATCATCATCTGAAGCATAATCGCCAAAGGTGATTACATCCTCTACTCCTATATATTCCTTCAGATATTCTATCATGTTTGATTTTGAGGCGTTTCTGCTGTAAATACGCAGGTAGTCATTCCCGGGAAACGCTTTTGATGGAACAACTTTTATCTTGAGCTTCTTTGAAAAGTCCTGCCTGCAGAGTTCTTCATTAAGAGTGTGAATTGTATCATGATCTGCAAACGCATAGATGTAGACGGCTTCATGACCCATTGGGAACTTAGATTTTACATACTGCCGGTATGGTGATTTTCTGTAGAACAAATATTCTTTTTCTTCCGCCATTGTCATATGCTCCGGACAAAAGGTCACTGCGATTTCTCCGATAAAAGTGTTGATGAAGCAGTTTGCTTTCTGGTTGTCAAAGAAAGAGAGCAGTTTTTTAGTTGTAGCACCTGAGATCATATATAGTTTCAAATACTCATTTTGACGGACATCATATAGAACAGCCCCGTCCATAGCGATTACGGGGAGATTCAGATCAATGCCCTTGATTACCTCAACGAGAGAGGCAGGGGTGCGGTTTGTAAAAACCGTGAATTTTGCACCCTGAGAAATCATTCGATTTAACTCTATTTTGCTATAGGAACTTAAAGATTCATTCATGTTCAAAAGAGTATCGTCCAGTCCCGATATAAACAAAATGTCGTTATTATGATGATGGGGCAACTCAAAGTAATTGACTCCGATAGCTACGACAATTCCAATTAAAGTATCTACAACTCGATTTAATGCGTAGAAGATAGGATCATTTCCCACGGGGCCTAAGGTCATGGAAAAGAGGACTACGCAGCCCATAATCGCTGAGTTATTTAGTTTCAGCAGGACACTCGTATAGATAACGGGAACAACGGCAAGAGATATAAGTACATATTTGGGGAGTCCGCCCAAAGCTTCCATATGTGGAAAAAATCGCAAAAGCAAAGCGATCAGATATCCGAATACGGCACCGATCAAAGTACCGGCGATTCTTTCAAATCCTGTTCTTGCACTGTAATCCATACGTGACTGAATACAGATGCAGGCAGCGATAATTGCCTGAATAACATCCCGTGTTCCTCCAAGAATCATATTAATGATAAAGCAAATAAAGACAGCGACAGCCGATTTAATCATTCTCATACCAACCGGAGGTATCTTATTAGGTACTCGTATCATCTCTTTTTAACAGCCCTTCCTTGTTTTATAGCTGGAGAGTTATGTATATATATATATATGATACCACGTATTTCTATGAAAGAACAGAGGATGTAAAACTTGCAGGGATGTTTTTTCTGTTGTAAACTAAAATATAGAAAAAAGACAGAAAGGACATATCATGGGAAAAGAAATCAAAACAAATGCCATGAGGATTCTGGAAAAGAGAAAAATTCCATACGAATTGGTTCAGTATGAATCGAATGAGTTTACAGATGGTGTTCATATGGCAGAAAAAGAAGGAATTCCAGTTCATCAGACATATAAAACACTGGTCCTTGAGGGAAAAAGCAAAGAGTATTATGTAATGGTCATACCGGTTGACAGGGAAATCGATCTGAAACAGGCAGCAAAAGAGGTAGGAGAGAAGTCAATTCATATGGTTCCCGTCAAAGATATCACAAATCTTACCGGATATGTAAGGGGAGGCTGCAGTCCTGTTGGAATGAAAAAGAAGTTTCCTACATATATAGATGTTTCTGCCAGGGATTATGAAAAGATATATGTGAGCGGTGGCAGAATTGGAACGAGCTTATATCTTTCACCGGAAGATCTGTTAAAAGCAGTAAGCGCAAGTTATGCAGACCTAACTCAAAACACGATGCGATAAGTGATATCGGCAAAAGTAACCTCATCACCTGAGGTTAACTTGATTTCATCCTCGCCTGCTATCGGTCTTCCGTTTACAAAGGTCCCGTTTCTGGAGTTCAGATCACCGATATAGTAACCGGTCTCAGACTTTTTGATCTTTGCGTGAATGCGGCTCACAGCAGGGGAGTCGATAATTCCGTCGACAGCCTGCGAGAGCTTTCCTATAAGAACGAGTTCTTTGTTCAGAGGAATAGGGTCTGCAGTGTGAGTGGATAAAGGTATAAGTTGAGGACTAATATGAGGCTGGGCATTGCCAAGTAATTCAGTTTTCCCATAAAGTGGAGGTAAATCTTTATCTTCCTCTTTTGAGTTTATCTCTGAATACACGAAAGAAAAGGGACCTTCCTTCTGAGAAAGAGGATAGGAACTTGCGTTACCCTTATTCCGCTTTTTGCTCTCAGCATAATATGCAGCTACGGCCCCTCCTCCAGTCAGGCAGAGGATCAGAATACAAATCCATAAAGGAAGAGAAAAGATCTTGTATAGAATTATGGAAATCGTCAGAACTAACCCAATCCCTACTCCCAGAGCTTTTTCGTCAGAATTGTCTTCCTCTTCATCTGAAGACGAAAAAAAATCATCTAGAATTTTTTCCCTCTCTAAATTTTCAGGTTCCTGATCCACTGGGTCATTCGAGAGAGCTTCTGGTGGCGCAATGGAATTTTTCTGCAAATGAAGGGCTGATCGAAGTTCTGCGATGTCACAATGTTCTTCTGTAATTACGCGGTACAAACCGTAACCGGCTGTAACTGCTTTCTGATCCTTGTGGTCAATCTTGGGAAGCAGGTACTCCATTAGTTTTCGGAGTTCTTTTTGTATATCGTTATCATAACCAGGTAAAAAACATAGATTAATATCGTCTTCAGGAGTTATATAGATTAGTTCAGGCAATAAGATTAGATCCTTGAAGTTTAATAAAAACTGTTCCATAAGTTCTAAAACCTGAAGAATTTGTTCATAAAGATGAATGAGAAAATCTGCCTGTACATTTTTGCATTCATAAACATTCTTCAGTGACTGCATGGAAGTGATATCATAGCAGTATAAAGTATGTCCATCTACACCCCGGATGCTGCAGTGAAGCAGCCCGCCGATATCATTTGACAAAATCATTCTGACCTGATAAGTACTGGTGTCCACTGTACCTGGACTTTCTAAAATCACGTAATTGTGATTTAGATCTCTTTTGTATTCAATATTCATGTTCTCACCTTCCTAAATGCTTTTGCTAGGTACCAATTGGTATCCCGTCCAGTTTTTAGTTAATTTCTGTAAGCTGTTTTGTGCTTCTGATTTTCCGGATGATTGCTGCAGGCTCTGTGATTTGAGTTTCGGCAGATGACTGATAGCTTAACTTTATGTTACCTAAGGTTATGATATTTCCACGATAAGTAACTTTTATGTGATGGTTATATCTTTGGATATCTACATCGGGAACGCCGATTGCAAGAGGGGAATGATCCAACAGAAGGTATGCTTTTTCTTCTTCATATTCCGGAGACAAGACTGCCTCATAGGCGGCTTCGGTAAACCATACTTTTTGATGCGTAAAGAAGCTAAAGGAAAGTAAAAAGAATAATATAAATAAAATTAGTGGTACAACGAAAACTGCTTCTACGGACATAGAAGCCCGATAGAACTTGTGCTTTTTCTTCATGATAAAAACATCCTTCCCAGATAACTGAATAACAAAAATGGTATAAAAGGTAATTCTGTATCTCCTTTAAATTTTTTTAAGGCCAACAGTACGGCGGAGAAGATAAACGCCATAAAAAGCCCTGTCGTGAGTGTAAGCAGACAATCAGTGAAACCAATCCAAATACCTGTTGTCAATATTACGAGGCCATCTCCATAGCCGACCTTTTCACGACTGATTTTTCCGATCAGCAGAAGAAAGAGACCTGGAATGAGGTCAGGGATTAGGTTATAGAGGGGGTGGCCTGCAGTGAAGAACTTATAGAGTATGCCTGCAAGCCCATAAATGACGGTGGGGATAAAACAGATTTCCCTGCTGCGCAGATCCCTCCAACTGTTGATGATCAGAAGAGCAAAAGTTATAAGGTTTTTCCAATCCATTGCTGACAAAGACCTCCTTACCGTCTGCCTTGCGACTCACATCTGCTGCAAAGACTAAGATCAGAAATTTGTGACTGATCAACTAACCGGACATTTCTTTTCAGACCGCTGCATTCAAGGGTGTTGTGATAAGCGGTTCCATGTTCCGACAGATAGACTTGCTGATTTGTGTGTGATTTTTGAATGCATTTTTCACATGGATGATAACGGGCACCATCTATATTTCTGGATTTTTTTGCTTCTGAAAGAGATTTGGTGTATATATGGAGATCAAGATGCGTACAGGAGGGCTTTGTGTGGTATACGCTTTCATAATCGGTGACATACACCATCTTGCCGGAAAAATCGTTACCCGGCTGGATTCCCGCGCCCAGATATCCACACCAGATGTGAACTCTGGCATAACAAGGGACAGTAAGTGCAGGCAGTGGAATGGGGGAATAAGGAACTTTATACTTCACTTGTTTAGTGAGTGTCAGATAACCGTCAGAATCTGTAGTATCCCCGAATTCATATGCGTATGCGGCTGTTTTTTCAGCCTTGTCTTTTAAGGCGATGCTTTCTGATACATACAAACTATAAAAATTCAGCATACTGAATATGCCCAGACAGATTAGCAGGAAAAATGGAACTATAAGAGCAGCCTCAACTGTGAAAGAAGCCTTTTTCAAGGAGGTGAGGATGGCTGTCCTTTTACCGGACTTGACTTTACTGGTACAGGCAGGAAACTTCGGGGCAGATTTCCTTATGAAATTTTTATTCGTTTTTTCTTCTTCTCTGGGAGGAAAGCTCAACTTATTTTTTTGTGTATTATCCATGTAAAAGGACACCCATCCACACCTCCTTATTGATATCCGTATTTTCTGCATATCTTGTACTGGCTGTGATCTATTTCCCATTCACTCTCCATTTCCATTGATTCTACGCAGTTATCAATGCGAAAAGATTTATTCGGATTCTTCAGGTTCATGTTATATTCCACCAGATCCATCGCAGCCATTGTAAGAATTTTCTGTGACTGCTTAAAAAGCAGAAATCTCAAATACCAGTTATAATCAAAACCTTCGCTATTGCTGTGCACTATGATTTCTTTACTGCTCAGAAAGGATGTAATACCTTCAAGTGATATCTTCCAGCAGCTGTCAGTCTTGATCAGGGGAGCATTCTGGCCGGCGAGAAGACCTCGCACATCGGATATGCTCTCCACATAAGCCCAGCTGTATAGAAGTGCCAGTGAGAGAACCGGCTGCGCCACAGGGATCAGCAGGGACGAGGAAATACCCGTTGCTGCAAGATCAATCTGTGCCTTTTTTTCTTGAGAAGAACAAAGATAGATCAGATTCGAAACTTGCCGGATTTTTAACAGCTGATTAACGACAGATTTTAGATTTTCCGTATCTGTATCTTTCCCTGCAATCACATATTCAACCTGACAGGAAAGTCCGTCGGTGTGGCCGGATGACGTATAGTTTGGAAATTTGTCCATGATATATTCCAACATCATCAATCGATCCGTTTCGTTTGACGAAGCGGCAGGAAGAACCCCCATTCCCTGATTCAAGCTTCTGCTTGAAGGCAGAACGAAAGAATCTATCTTAAACGGTGACAATGCATCCGGATCTGCCACTACAAGTCCAAGAGCACCTGACTTTCTAATGTTTTTAATGAGCTCAATGGGATTTATGTGATCGATTTTAGCGGGAGTGGCCTCGGGTGGCTCATCGGATTGTAAGGGCACCGAAGCATTTATTTCCCGATCATATTCGGATATGGGATCGCTTTTTATCAGCGCTTTTATCTGGGTTAGCTGCGAGTCCATCTGTTTATCCTGTGTGTTTAGAGTGTTAGAAAGATCCTGTATACCAGAAGTCACGAGTGATGATTTCATATGTTCCGATACCTGGTGCACAAATGAGTTTCCCGTCTGATCTGTGGCCAGTATGTAACCGGTGATGCTGCCCGATACAAAGTCTGCTCCAAAAAAATTTCTATTTCCATGCCCGTATGGATCCAGGCTATCCAACGCATCGTGCCTGACCATCTCATATAAAGTTTTCATCTGAAGTGAATCGCTGCCAAAACCCCCGTCAATATAGAACAAATCATATTCTTCCAGGAGGTCTTTGTCATATTGAGCAAATAACGAAAACAGACCCTGGTCCATGGCTGACGCTATCATAACACGCCCTCCGGCAGTCCGGATGGATTTTAACATGGCAGTGAACAACGACAATATAATTGTCAGTGTCAGACAGAGGTAAATGGTGATACTTCCCCGGCTGTCCTTCATGGTATACAGCTCCTTCCTATTAGGCAATTTGGACTTGCGGTTAAATGTTTTTACTTTCTTTGGTAATCTTTGACAGGATATCATTAACCAGACTTACTAATTGTTTTTTAAAAATAACCACGAGAGCAATCAAAACGACAAGGATCAGAATAACCTCGACGACTGCAACTGCATCTTCTTCTTTCCAAAATGCCGAAAGTTCCTTCATAAGCCTCACCTCCTTTCCAATAATTTTATATCTTCCGAATATCATGAATAACCTTTCGATTCCAGTATGATCAGATTTTGGTAAAAGACAGATAAGCGGGTACCATTAAGATCAAAAAGACGATGCCAAGCATCAGGATCATGGGAACCAGCAGTTTTGTTCCGGCTTTTTCACCTGTAATTCGGGCGTTCCTTTTTCTCTGGTCGAAAGCATTGTGCGCTTCTCTCTCAAGAATATCCATGATGGCTTTATTACCTTTTCGTGCGTTTTGTGAAAGAACGGTGGAGAATGTTTTATATGCAGGGCATCCGCACCTTTTTCCGAGATTTTCATAAGCAGTAGTTTCTGAAACGCCACTCTTTATTTGTCGGTAAGTAAAGGCTATTTCTTCGTATACGGGATGATTCTTTTTATATTGTTCTTCCTCGATCTTTTTATAATCCATCGTGATTCTCTCAAAGCAGTTCCTTATACTGAGCCCGGCACTTAATAATAGAAGAAACTTGGATATTATGTCAGGATAGTCCAGCATCAGCTGCTCGTTCCGTGTCTGTATCAGCTGTTCCTGCTCCTTTTTGGGACGAAGATACAGGAAAAGAACGATAGCGAAGGTTAAAATCAAAAGAGAGACACCAGTAGATGAGGGCTTGAATTTCCATGTGATCTTATTTCCATCCATAGATTTTGGAAGAATGAAGTGTTTTCCCTCCAGTTCACTGTTTTCATCTTCAATTTTGTAATTTAGCTGTTCTCTAACCGTTTGGGGAGTGGGACGGAAGAGTTTTAAATTTTTCTGATAGATTTCTGATTGTTCCATGAGACTGACTTCGGCCTCAAGTAAAACTTCTGTTCCGTTTTTTGGGATATCGCGGCTTAAGATGCCTTCGAAATCGATGAGATCTGGCCGACTGCTGCTCCATGAGATAGAGACAGGGCTGTCTTGAAGGGAATCCGGCAGGTTTAGATTGTGGTCCACGTGGGAGAAAGACTGATTATCTCCCAGGATCTGTTGATCTAGCTGAGACAAAGCGTCCTTTAGCAGCTTCTTTCTTTCTCTTGGCGTATTAGTCTCTTCTGGTATCTGTAAAGTTATTTCTCCCTTTACTCCATCACTGATTTCAAAATCCAGAGTCTCTTCTCTTTGACCGCTTCCAAATGGATTGCGTTCCAGTCTGTACCCTGTAATTATTCTATTGGTGCTGTAGTCTTTTATCATACATGCAGCGCTTAAGACAACCCCGGATATGGCGAAAATTATCAAAGGTTTCTTTTGCATAGGATTCACCTCCGGTGAGATTTATACTTCGATATCTACGATTTTGCTGCCCAACAGATATGCAGCGGCGTATAAGATAAGTGAAAAAGTCATTACGATCCTGCCGACGGATGTCGTGTACATCTCCAAAAGGAAAGAGGGCATGGTGAGCTGGAGATAAAGTATGATACATGCCGGCATCAGGCTCATGATGTTCTGCTCGAATTTTTTTGCAGCAAGCTGTGCATCTATTTCCTGCCTGGTTTCTATCTTCTCGCTCAAAGTATTCCAGGTAGCCTGCAGAATCTGATTCAGGTTACCGCCAGTTCTTTTGGCGATTCGTATGACATGTGCAAAGGTTATGATATCGTCAATTTTACTTCGGCTTCCCAGATCTGCAAACAACTCTTCTACAGGGATTTTTAAGGATATCTGATTACACATCATATGAAGTTCCTGAACCATCACATCGGACTTTCCGTAGGTCTTTTCCAGTTCCAGGTAAGCTTCTTTTACAGAGTTCTCAAGGGAATGGCCACTCAATACGGATGTATGTATTGCAGATACTGCTTCTTTAAAATGATAATGAAGAGTCTGGCGCAGCTTTTCAAGTTTTCTTTTTTTCTCTTTCGAAAAGCAAAGCCACCCTACTGGAAAAATAAGAAGCAGTCCCCACATGCTGCGAAAGAAAAGATAATTAAATAGTAGAGAAATTCCAAGAACTTCCAGAGTTAACATCATGTATTCTTTAGCAGAAAAGAGATACGTATCATATTTTTGTTTCATAGCCCGACCTTTCCAGTTTTTGTGTGTTTCGCAAATCATTTCTCCTTTTCAGTTCTCCATCTTTCCTGTCGTAGAGAGTCTGGAGTCTGACATCCTCTTTCTGAAGATCCAGAACCTCTGTAATCTCTTCAACCTGGCGGTGTCCATCTTTATCACGCCCCAGATGGATTAGAATATCAATACCTGAGGCGATCTGACGACGAACGACAAAAAGAGGGAGTTCCATGCCCATAAGCACCATAGTCTCGAGACGGGTGATCATCTCTGCGGCTGAATTCGCGTGAGCAGTTGCCATGCTTCCATCGTGTCCCAGGTTCAGAGAACTTATATAGGATCTTGCCTCAGGGCCCCTGATTTCACCCACAATAACGCGATTCGGACGCATTCTAAGAGCAGACTTAATTAAGTCATCCATGGTGATTGTTAGTGATTCATTCATAGTGCCGGCTCTGCATTCGAGGCGTACCAGGTTATCGACATTTTGTATCTGAAGTTCTGCATTGTCTTCAATTGTCACAACCCTTTCAGAAGAGGGGATGAAGTTGGAAAGAGCGTTTAAAAAAGTGGTCTTTCCTGAAGATGTTCCGCCGCCGATCATAATGGAGTAACCGGAGATGACAAGTTTCTGTAGAAAACGTGCGGCATCCCGTGTAATGCTGTTGTTTTGTATCAGGTCAAGCATAGTAATGGGTGAATCAGGAAACCGGCGAATGCTCAGAATTGGGCCGTTTAAGGCAACAGGCTTTAATACGATACTTACTCTTGAGCCATTGTCAAGTCTGGCATCAACAATAGGAGTCTGCTCGTTGACAACCCTGTTGCACTGTCCTACAATCTGCTGTATCACATCGTCCAATCTTTCGGGTGAAGAAAATTGATGACCATATTTTTGGATTTTTCCTTCTTTTTCTATAAAGATATTTTGAAATCCATTCACCATAATTTCTGTGATTTCATCGTTTTCCAGCAGTTCAGAGAGTATATCCAGTTTTCGAATAGAATCAAACAGCTCTCTGCGAAGACGATCTTTCTCATCGAGAGTCATCGGGTTTTGTCTGCTCTCATTTAGGATCATATCATCGATCAGAGACAGAACCTCTTTATCCTCATATTCTTTTGTCATGTCCATCTGTGCCAAGAGCTGTTCTTGGAACTCATCCTTGTGACTTAACATGAATCCTCCTTTCTTAGTACTTCGCGGACATAATCTCCGAGTTCACTCCAGACTAAATTTTCAAAGTAAGCCTTTCCGCTGTGACTGGCTGCATGGAACGGAAGTTTCAGCTTTCTGATGCGCTCCATAAGATGTGTGTGTCCCCAGACATTTAGAAGATACTCGAATTGAGTAATTTTGGCAGCAGAAATAACATCATTTCTAATCGGAACATAGATTTGATCGCAGGCTTCCAAAATTTGGAATAGGTTTTGTACACCGTCACCCAGATCAAGGATCACAATCTCATAACGTGTTTCTTTTATAATCATTTCCAGAAGGCTGGTCCATTCCTCGTAAGTGGTGCACTGAATATCCATCGGAGAGAGCGCCGGAGGAATGAAGTCCAGGTTTTGCAGACTCTCTGTCATACTCGCCATTTTATATGAAAGGTTCATGTTCTCTTGACGGATGAAATAGAGAAGATCACTTAAGGTATGTTCAAATCTTTGTTCAAGCAGCTGGTCAAAACCGGAAAAGTTCTCAAGATTCAGATAGAGTACAGCTTGGCTTTTGGCCAGTATCTGACCCAGCGTCAGTGCAAATGAAGTTTTTTGGGTTCTTCCTATTGGTGAATAGACTCCGATTACACGGGTCTGCCGTTTTAGTACTTGTGTTTGGCTATGAGGTGTTTTATCAGCACCGTAATAACTCATGATTTCACGCAGCATGCCGTCGGAAGACTGATACTTGTAGACACTGGGATAGTGATCGAGACCTGGGTTATGAACACCCTCAGAAAGAATAATCAGCATCCCTACGTCTAACTGTTTGACCATGTCATTCATGGCTTTTCCTGAAATCAGAAGGATCTCAATGGGATGTTCTCTCGCGTAGTCACAAAGAACCTCCGGACTGGTAAATGCCTGGATTTCAAATGGGATACTCTTTTTATTGTTTAGATATTCCATGAAATTGTACGCATACTCTACCTCCAGATCACATACGGCGAATATGCTTTTGGGTCTGTTCAAGAATAGATACCTCCAATCCATAGAAGAATGCTGATCAGTATTGCCGCAGAAAAATGAATGTGCTCAGGACGTCTCCGGCCAGGGCAGCGATAGGATATTCGTTTTTTCTTTGTGATACAGCGATTGAAATAATTGAAGAAGTACAAAAGACGTCTGAAAAAAATATGATGATAAATAAGAATAAATAAAGAAATGACAGCACCGCAGACAAAGGAACATAACGTGCAGGTAAAGATTCCACCAGGCCCCATGTAGCCACCCAGTACGGAAAGTAGTTTTATGTCACCGGCTCCCAGCATACGCATCAGGAACAGAAGAAACAAAAGGGCAACAGGCAGCAGGGCTCCACATATAAATGTGAGTACTTGTGTGATTCCACCAGTTTTTATCTGAAAGATCAGTCCGATGCACCATCCTGCAAGAATCCATGTGTTTGAGATTTTTTCTGATTTAAAATCCATAGAAACAGATATGACTGTAAAGATGAGAACTAATACTTTTCCATGTCTATCACCTCCGAAGTTAAAGTTTAAATAATGAAATTGCAGCGAGTGTGCTGATGACTGTTTCCAGAAAAGACAATGAATCAATAAGATTTATTTGATGAAATTGATTATATACGAAACAGATATATTTGTCCAGTAAAATAATGCACAAAAATCAAGTGAAAAATTTGTGGATTGAGTTATTTGAAAATATTCATTATAATCTATTGTGTGGAGATATATATAAAGTCAATTTATCATTTATGACTGATATATTTAAAATTTTTACAGTCAGGCAGGAAGGAAGGCATGAGAGAAGAAAGATATAATGAGGATATTATCGATGAAATGCGAAAGAACCCTGCAAGTATTGTCAACTTAATCATTATAGGGGTGAACATCCTGATGTTTATCCTGGTGGAGGTTACTGGAAGTTCATCAGATGCAGAGCACATGATTGAATGGGGAGCTGCCTACACTCCATTGATTAAACAGGGACAATATTATCGCTTGTTGACTTGTATGTTTCTACATTTTGGAGCGGAGCATCTGTTTAATAACATGTTTTTGCTTTTTTTTATGGGATACTATCTGGAACAATATGTCGGAAAGATCTGGTATCTGATTATTTATCTGGGAGGGGGACTGTCAGGAAGCATCTTATCGTGGATTTTTGAAGAAATCAGAAGGGAAAATGTGATATCGGCCGGTGCATCAGGTGCTATATTTTCGGTGCTTGGAGCCCTTGTGATCATAGTCTGGCACTACAGGGGTCAGAAAAGGAATCTGAGTCTGCGTCGATTGGTTGCAATGATTGCATTATCTGTGTATGTAGGATTCAGTTCTTCCGGTGTAGATAATCTGGCCCATGTAGGCGGACTATTTGGAGGAGCTCTTTTATCAGTAGTACTGATTCACTTTAAGAGATTGGAAAAATTAAAGTGAACTGAGTTCCCTCATCTGGTATTGATGTTACGGATATGGATCCGTTATGAGCCTCTGCGATTTCTTTGCAGATCGCAAGGCCGAGGCCTGTACCGTCTTTTTTGTAAGTCACGAATGGGTCAAAGATCGTATCTGACAGCTCTTTTTTGATGCCACATCCATTATCTTCGATTTTAACTTCTACATTGTTTCCATCGCAGGATATATGGATGACTATCTTGCCGTTTTCGTGAGAGATGGCCTCTTGGGCATTTCGGATCAGGTTTGTGAATAATTGGTTCATCTTGACCGGATCCAGTTTAATTCTTGGAATCGCAGATTCCTTCTGAAGGATGAGACTGATCCCTTTTTCTTTCAGCATTTCCCTAGCTGAATCGGTGAGGTCAGTTAAAAACAGGTAAAGATTGACCTCTTCTTCATAAAGGTTTTTAGCATGGTTGTAGTCTGTCAGCTCATCCAGCAGTCTTCGAAGAATTGTCATATTTTCTTCGATTTTGTCATAAAAGTTGTAGGTAGTTATCTCCGGGTGTTCCTGTACCATCAGCTGAAGAAAGCTGTTGATTAAGGTTACGGGGTTTCTTACCTCATGGGAAAACTTTGACAACGTGTAATTATATTCTTCATTTTTCATATATATCACCTCTTTAGTTTAGTTTATCACCTGAATGTGTAATAATCAAACAAAAGAGTTTGCGTTTTTCTGACAAAAACTGACAAATGGAGATTTGTAAGAAAAAAAATAAGGAGGTAAAGGTGCTATGGATTGCGTTTTTTGTAAAATTGCAGAAGGTGAGATTCCTTCGGCTACAATTTATGAAGACAAGGATTTCCGAGTGGTGCTGGACATAGGCCCTGCATCTTTTGGACACGCGTTAGTATTGCCGAAGAGGCATTATGCCAATATTTATGAACTGCCAGAGGAAATTGTTTCCAGTGCATTTGTTTTGGCAAAAAAAACAGCGGTGGCCATAAAAGAGGGGTTACATGCAGATGGCATGAATATTCTTCAGAATAATGGGGAACAGGCGGGACAAAGTGTTTTTCATTTTCATATTCATGTAATTCCCAGGTATCAGGGGGATCAGGTGGGGCTGGTATGGACTCCGGGCAATCTGGATGAAAACGATAAGAAAGAGATCATCCAGAAAGTCAGACAGTTCATGTAATCAACAGGAAATAAATATGGACGGCATGGATTTTGGAGAAATTTACGAAAAATACTACTGTCTTGTGGTTAAAATTGCTTACGATATCATAGGGGATTTTTACCTTGCTCAGGATATTACTCAGGATGTATATGCATCACTTTATGAAAAAATAGATCAGATTGACATAGATAGGGTCAAGGGATGGCTGATTACGTGTGCATCACACAAGGCAATCGACTATAAGAGAAAAAAATATTATAACAGAGAAGTCATGGGAGATCACTTTTTCCCGGAACCAGATTCTATATCCACGGAATGTGTTTTTATAAGGAGGGAGATGTGGGGACAGGTTTTTGCAGAATTGTATGAGAAAAACAGACAATGGTTTTTTTTGATTATGTGTATGGATATTGCCGGTGAGAAGCCTGAAGAGGTTGCAAAAGTGCTGGGTATCACTTTGAACAACTTAAGAGTCAGGCATCACCGCGCAAAAGAGTGGGTACGCAAAAGATATGAAAAAGATTAGAAAAGTCTGTCTCGGCTTTTAAGCTTTTACCATGTTTTCAATCACGTCAATGATCACATGAATAGAGTCACTATGGCTGCTGTTTTTCATGGCGCTGATATACTGTTCTTTCTTGTTATATAATTGATGAACTGCCTGAAGCAGTTTTTCGGGGGTGATCGATTCCTCTTCCATAACGATACTGTAACCCTGCTTTTCAAAAGACTGCGCATTCAATATCTGATCCCCTCTGCTGGCACTTGCAGGCAAAGGAATCAGCAAATTTGGTTTTGCCAGTGCACTGATTTCGCAGATTGCATTCGCACCGGCACGGGAGATGACAAGATCAGCAAGTGCAAACATATCCGGGAGTTCTTTTTTTATATATTCATACTGAACATATCCTTCCATATCCTCTAAAGCGGGATCGGTTTTGCCTTTCCCGCACAGATGAATAACTTGAAATTCTTTCAGAAGATCGGGAAGTATGTTTCGAACAGCATTGTTGATGGCAGCGGCACCCAGGCTTCCGCCGATAACCATGAGAACCGGTTTATTGGCTGTGAAATTACAGAAGTTAAGAGCTCTTAACTTATTGCCCAAAAGCAATTCCCTGCGGATCGGTGTTCCTGTAACAATGGCCTTTTTTGACGGAACATTATTAAGGGTTTCGGGGAAATTACAACAGATCATGGCAGCTGACGAAACACACAATTTATTTGCCAGACCGGGGGTCATGTCAGATTCATGTATTATGACAGGTATCTTTAACCTCCTGGCAGCGAGAACGACAGGTACAGAGACGAATCCTCCTTTTGAAAATATGATATCGGGGGACAATTCTCTCAGAAGTTTTCTGGCTTCACGGAAGCCCTTTAAGACGCGGAACGGATCGCTGAAATTTTTTATATCAAAATAACGACGTAATTTCCCCGATGAGATACCATAATAGGGAATATCCTGTTCTTCAATTAATGTTTTCTCTATTCCGTCATAGGATCCAATATAGGAAATCTTATAACCGGCCTCTATTAAAGAGGGGAGTAAGGCGATATTAGGTGTTACATGTCCGGCTGTTCCTCCGCCTGTCAGAACAATATGTTTCATTCCATCCTCCTTCGCATCGGGTGATGCTGACTTATTTATGCTTTCAGTATACATTTAGTCGAAGGCAGGGGCAAGAGTTAATTTGATCCAGTGATGAGACGTATCTACAAAAGTTCAATAAAATACTTTGATTATGTAATTATTTTGATTTTGAATCGTATTACTTATTGTAAGGCATATCATAAACAGGAGGGGGGTACTTATATTTAAAGGTGCAAGATAATCTGCCTGAGGAACCCCACCACAGGCATCAGGAAATGTAGCAGGGCGTGCTTCAGTTCCGTTCCAAACACACGAAAAAGGCAGACAATGGATATCCGATATCAATATCGGTAGTATTGTCTGCTTTTGTTCTGGAATTTGACTGTCAATGCGTTATAATTAAATTATCGGAAGCAATTAATCTATCGGAAGCTTCTGATGGAATAGACTATAAAGCGGACTATAGAAGGGAGACAACACGATGTTAATTACTTTTTTAGGTGCAGCACATGAAGTGACCGGAAGTTGTTATTATCTTGAAGCTTGCCGGAAACGATTCCTGGTTGATTGTGGAATGGAGCAAGGACCCAATATCTTTGAGAATAAGCCGCTGCCGATTCCTGCATCAGAACTTGATTTTGTTTTATTAACTCATGCACATATTGATCACTCCGGAAATCTTCCGGCACTCTATGCAAAAGGTTTCCGGGGACCGGTCTATGCTACGGCGGCGACCAGAAATCTCTGCGATATCATGCTTCGTGACAGTGCACACATACAAATGTCTGAGGCTGAATGGAGAAACAGAAAAAATAAAAGACAGGGAAAAGAAGAATATATTCCTCCTTACACCCTGCAAGATGCCATAGGGTTGATTGAAAATATAAGAGGATTTCCCTATAATCGAGTCATCGATGTAGAAGAGGGAATAAAGATTCGTTTTACAGATGCGGGTCATCTGCTGGGATCGGCTAGCATTGAACTTTGGCTCACGGAAGATACGGTGACGAAGAAGATTGTTTTTTCCGGAGATATTGGGAATCTGAATCAGCCGCTGCTTAAAGATCCTGTTTATGTTAAACAGGCGGATTATGTTGTTATGGAATCAACATATGGTAACAGAAGTCATCAGCGGGTAACGGATTATGTAACAGCACTGGCCGGGGTCTTTCAGGAAACCTTTGCAAAAGGCGGAAATGTTGTTATCCCTTCTTTTGCGGTTGGAAGAACCCAGGAGATGCTTTTTTTCATCCGTCAGATGAAAGAGCAGAGACTGGTCACAGTATTTCCCGATTTTGAGGTTTATGTGGACAGTCCCCTTGCAGTTGAAGCTACACATATCTTCCATGAATCGGACATCAGCTGCTTTGATGAAGAGACATCTGAATTGATCAGAAAAGGAATTAACCCGATTAGTTTTCCCGGCCTGCGTCTTTCCATCACTGCAGGGGAATCAAAGAACATCAATTTTGATTCCAAACCTAAGGTAATTATATCTGCAAGCGGTATGTGTGATGCCGGTCGTGTGAAACATCACCTGAAACATAACCTCTGGAGAAAAGAGAGCACGATATTGTTCGTGGGTTATCAGTCAGTGGGAACGCCCGGAAGGGCACTGACAGAAGGAGCAAAAAGTATCCGCCTTTTTGGGGAGCCGGTTCAGGTGAATGCGAAGATTCAGGTACTGCCCGGAACAAGTGGTCATGCCGATCAGGAAGGACTTATGAGATGGGCGTCCTCTTTCGAAAACAGGCCGGATCATGTATTTGTTACGCACGGAGAGGATCAGGTTACCGAATTTTTCCGGGAGAGACTTTCACGTGAACTTCAATATGATGCGATGGCACCTTATAGTGGTACCATTTATGACTTGAGGGAAAACAAGATTGTAGAGACACCGGTGCCTGTTCGTCTGGAAAGATCGAAGAAAAGTGCGAAGAAGAACTCCGTGTATGAAAGACTTAAAGCTGCAGGGGAAAGGCTTCTTGGCGTCATCCGCCGAAATGAAGGCGGAGCTAATAAAGATCTGTCTAAATTCGCCGATCAAATTAACAGTCTTTGTGATAAATGGGACAGATAAAAGATTAAGGATAATATGTGCCCGGCTTCAATGAACCGGACACTTTATGGTGGATTGCTTAGATTGCCTGCTTTAATGCCTGTGCCAGTTGGTCAGGACAGGATGTATGCTTCGTTCCGCACTGAATTCCTTCTAACTTTTCAATAGCTGTTTTTACATCCATGCCATCTACCAGAGAACAGATCCCTTTTAAATTTCCGTTACATCCTCCGGTGAATGTGACATTTCTTACTTTGCCGCCTGTAAGGTCGAAGGTGATTTCTTTGCTGCAGGTTCCATGTGTCTTATATACCATAATGATGGCCTCCTCGTACAGTTGTAAAAAATGATTTGCCGTGATAAACTCTTTACAGAGCATTTCTACTATATCATGATGTTGGGGTCAAAAGTAATTTGACCCCATATGATACACGGATTACTCCGCACTTTGTGCTCACGTAATCCTACAAACATTCGAAATACACCCTAATCGGGTTGCTTTCTCATGTTTTTACGGGTCCCAAGGTCATGCTTTTTCATGCGAGCATGAAACGCATGACCTTTTGACCCTAGTATCATATCATTTTTACAGAAATGATTCCAGTGTAAAATACAGGAGGTAACAAAAAGTTCGAATGAATGTAATTGGTATTATTGGGGCAATGGAAGAAGAGGTTGTCAGATTAAAAGAGCATATGACAGAGGTAAAGGTAGGGACGAAGGCCTCTATGGAATTCAACAGAGGAAGACTAAATGGAAAGAATGTTGTGGTTGTCAGATCTGGAATTGGAAAAGTAAATGCCGGTATCTGCACGCAGATTCTGGCTGATGATTATAATGTAGATGCAGTGATTAATACGGGAATAGCTGGGTCTTTGAAAAAAGAAATCAATATCGGGGATATCGTGGTGTCAACGGATGCACTCCAGCATGATATGGATGCAACAAATTTTGGATATCCCAAAGGACAGATTCCAAGACTTGCTGTTTTATCATTTCCGGCGGATGATAAGCTGATTGAGGCTGCCTGTGATGCCTGCAGGGAGGTGAATCCTGAGATCTCTGTATTCAAAGGCAGAGTGGTAAGTGGAGATCAGTTTGTCGCCGACAAAGAATTGAAAGAGCGCATTATTCATGATTTTGACGGTTTCTGTACGGAGATGGAAGGAGCGGCTATTGCACAGGCGGCATATCTTAACAGGATTCCATACCTGGTTATAAGAGCGATCTCCGATAAAGCTGACGACAGTGCTTCCATGGATTATCCAACATTCGAGCGGGAAGCCATCGAACATTGTGTCAAGTTAGTGGAGAATATGGTGAAAAGACTATAAACCCGAAGAACCTGTCGTGATTTGACGAACGATTTTTATGCAAAAAACAGCATTTGCGGTATATAATGACAGTACCAAAACGTAAGGGGGTATCATTAATGCTGCAGACATGCATTGATATGAAATTATTTCAATACGGTATGATAGCGGCAGGCATCATGGGAGTATGGTGTCTGTTCTGGAGTAATCATTTTTATAATAGGGCGCTGGGCGACCTGAAGAGAAAAGATAAGCCGAAAAGTAAGTGGACAAGCAGTGTTCTGGAAGAAAGCAAGAATAAACTTCTGGAAGATCCGGATTCTTATATTCGTGTAAAACTTGCCGAAGCACGAGGGGCAGGCACTCACGTTGGGCGTTTACATCAGGGAGCAAATCTTTCGCTGTGTATCTGTGGTTTGTTATTCGCACTGGCCGGTTATACAGTGTTGAAGTATCATTATGAAACTTATGTGTTATGGAGGCATGGCCTGCTTGCAGGTGCCATCGCGTGTGGAATCTTGATGATTAAATTTTGCCAGAATCAGCCAGATAAGGAAGATCTTTTGGTTGACGCCTGGAGGAACTATTTTGAGAATATCAAAGGCCGGGCAAGAGAAAGAGCTCAGCCGGAGGTCTTTCCGGCCACGGTACAGGAACGGGAAAGTATCAGGAAAAAGAAAGAAAGGCGGCAGGAACAGTCAAATACTAATATGGAAGAGCAGATCACCCAGATTGAGAAAGGAATCCGTGAAGCTGCCGCATCGGACAGTCGGTTTGCAGGGGTCCTGACTCCCGAAGAGGAGACGCTGTTTCGGGAGGTGATCCGCGAATATATGAACTGATATAGGGCAAAGACCTGTCTTGACTGGAAACCCCTGGTTTGCTAAACTAAGCTTAGCCTGATGATTTTAAATCCATATAAAAAGGAGATACCACAACACATGGAGAATAAGTGTAAGTTCGATTATTCAAAGGCAGTAAAGTTTATCCGTGATGAGGAAACTGCATCATTTGAGCAGATTGCAAATAGTGCAAAAGAAGTCCTGACATCAAAAAACGGACAGGGGAATGATTTTCTTGGATGGGTTGACCTTCCAGTCAATTATGACAAAGAGGAATTTGCCCGTATCAAAAAAGCAGCAAAAAAAATACAGGGGGATTCCAAAGTGCTGCTTGTTATAGGAATCGGAGGTTCTTATCTGGGAGCCAGGGCAGCAATAGAATTTTTGCGGCATGGATTCTATAACAATATCACAGAGCAGCAGCGAAAAACTCCTGAAATCTACTACGTGGGTAACAGCATCAGCAGCAATTATATTCAGGGGCTGATTGATGTGGTCGGAGATAGAGATTTTTCTGTAAATATCATTTCAAAGTCCGGGACTACAACAGAACCGGCAATTTCATTCCGTATTTTTAAGGAGATCCTGGAGAAAAAATACGGGAGAAAAGAAGCAGCAAAAAGAATATATGCCACCACTGACAAGGCAAAGGGAGCATTAAAGAATTTATCCGACGAAGAAGGTTATGAGACTTTTGTCGTTCCGGATGACGTTGGGGGACGATTCTCCGTGCTGACCGCAGTAGGTCTGCTTCCAATTGCAGTAAGTGGTGCCGACATAGATCAATTGATGGAAGGGGCAGCAAGTGAACGTAAAAGGGCACTTGCTCTGCCATATGAAGAAAATGATGCATTAAAATATGCGGCAGTCCGCAATATCCTTCATAGAAAGGGGAAATCTGTGGAGATATTGGCCAACTATGAACCGAGTCTCCATTATCTTGCTGAATGGTGGAAGCAGCTCTTTGGCGAGAGCGAGGGGAAAGACCAAAAAGGCATCTTTCCTGCATCTGTAGATCTGACTACTGATCTCCACTCCATGGGGCAGTTCATTCAGGACGGCTCCAGAATTATGTTTGAAACGGTATTAAATATTGAGCAGTCGAAAGTTTCGTTAGAGTTAAAAGAAGAACCCGTAGATCTGGACGGACTCAATTATCTGGCCGGAAAGACCGTAGACTTTGTCAATAAGAGTGCCATGAATGGAACAATTCTGGCACATACAGACGGCAATGTGCCGAACCTGAGAATTGATATTCCGGAGCAGAACGAGTTTTATCTTGGACAACTTTTCTATTTCTTTGAGTTTGCATGTGGTGTCAGTGGATATATATCTGGTGTGAATCCTTTCAATCAGCCGGGTGTAGAGAGCTATAAAAAGAACATGTTCGCACTTCTTGGCAAACAGGGATATGAAAAGGAACGTGAAGAACTGCAAAAAAGGCTTTGATAACGCGTTACATTCATAAGCGGGGCTGCCGTACTTAAGGCGGCAGCCCTTCTACCTAAGTTTTACTCCTCTATTACCTGTATCTCCAGGTAATCAAAATCGATGTTCTCAATAAAGTTATCCTGTCCGAATCTTGTTTTCGATAATTCTTTAAACTCTGAAATATTACTGTCAAGCCAAATTGGTTTACTTAAGTCCCAGTTATCACACATCTCATAGACGGCATCAAATATCTTGTGCGTTCTGGTGTCATCCGTCTCGTTTAAGATCGTCTGGTCTTTTTTCATCTTATTGTCCTTTATGATCTTTCCCCATATTCGAAACATGTCCAAAATCCTTTCTATGTCTTTGCGGTCTTTGCAAAAATCTGATTCTGCTTTTTATGTTAGCATGAAATTCACAACTTTAAAACCCTTTTGAATCTGATTCTTTCGAAAATCTTAATATATTTCCGAGGTAATAGTAAAGAAATCCCTGATATCATAAGATGGTAAACAGAGTGGTTTTAAGCTATAATGAATGAAGCATGATTAAAAATGAGGTGAAAGATATGATGAATATACTGGTATGTGATGATGACAAAGAGATTGTGAATGCAATAGAGATTTATCTAAGTCAGGAAGGGTATCATGTTTTGAAAGCTTATGATGGACTTTCCGCAGTACAGATTCTGGAAAGAGAGGAAGTCCATCTTCTAATCATAGACGTCATGATGCCGAGGATGGACGGAATACATGCAACTCTTAAAGTGCGTGAAAAGAGTTCCATTCCAATAATCATCCTGTCTGCAAAATCAGAGGATGTGGATAAGATTCTGGGACTTAATATCGGTGCGGACGACTATATGACGAAGCCTTTTAATCCGCTGGAGCTTGTTGCCAGAGTGAAGTCACATCTGCGTCGATATACAAAACTTGGTAATATTGCAGCTGCAGAAGGCGGGAATGTCTGTCAGGCCGGAGGAATCGTAATCAACGATGATTTAAAAGAGGTCAGTGTAGACGGAGAACAAGTAAAATTAACACCCATTGAATATAATATTCTTTTGTTGTTGGTCAAAAACCCAGGCCGGGTCTTCTCCATAGAGCAGATTTATGAACAAATTTGGAATGAGGAGGCAATTGGAGCAGATAACACAGTCGCCGTCCACATCCGTCATATTCGTGAAAAAATTGAGATTAATCCGAAGGAGCCGCGCTATCTCAAGGTAGTATGGGGAATCGGATACAAGATCGAAAAATTATAGGAAGGAGCATCTATGCAAGAATCGAATACGGGGAATGCCAAAAAGGGAAAGAATGGATTCTTTGGAATCCCCTCCAAAATAGTTGTCGGAGTCTTACAGGTACTGTGTATCTTTATCTTCGCTTTTTCAGCTGCTATTTTACTTCTTCTGCACAACAGCGGTTGGACTTTGAATGATTTAGGGACGAAGGCACACTTCTACGAGACCCAGGCAGCAGGGGAAAAGATGGATGATTATCTGTCAAAGGTGGGCAATATAATCCGGCTTTCTGAACGATTTAAAACAGACGGGAAAATTAATCAGGAGGTAGTTGTTGACATTATGCATGACGAGATTTGGGAACCGCATGCTCAGATGATGGATGAAAGTTCTTTTAACCGGGAGACATCTTACACCTTAGGACAGCTTGAAAAAATGTCCAAGACCCAAATTGCAGATGAATTAAACGAACTTTCACAGAGCTACTATTATGACCCAAAAGGCGTTGATTTCGAAACACCGGAAACAAAAGCTGCCATAAAGAGAATTGAAGAGCTTTCCGGTGCAGATATTGATTCATTTTCAGATAAATTTATCTATATGTTTAAGAACGGGAAGGCTTTGGAAGAAGCAAAGGGACAGAAGACCGCTGCCGGGGAGACGCTTGCAGAGTACGCAGCGAAAAATAAGGATACTGTCTCGCTTCAGGAACTTTATGAGCAGCTTACTATCTCTATGGATCGTTACACAGATACTATGAGGATATTGAGCAATACTTCTTGTTTCAATAATTCTAATTTCAGATTTTTTCTAAAAGCCGGCAATGGGCATGTCTATACAAATGTTCCAGAGTGGAAAGATCTGAAGGATATATCAAAGATTGAACCTGAAGGGGATCAGTATATTTGCTACAACAGACAGCAGGGCATGATAGATAATCAAGGCAGAGAGTATCCGGACAACGAGGCCGGAAGATACTTAAGTGATATTCTATCGGATAATCCGGTTCTGGATACGGATGAGATGGTATATCTGGGGATGAATAAGGCATATCCGGAACATGATGAATTGTACAGGACAGCCAGAATGCTTGACAATTTTATGCCGTATGCACAGGTACTTGTTGTACTTGGAATAATATCCATTTTTTTGTGGATGCTCTTATTAATACTTGGGACAATTCAAGCGGGAAAAAATCCTTATCACGCCGAGATACATCTGTACTGGCTCGATAAAATTCCGACGGAGATTGGCCTGGCAGTTGGGATCCTTGCCATGATCGGATTGGCTATTGGGCCGGCATTCCTGATTGATGAAATAACCTCGTATGAACGTTCTATGTGGGTGTATGTCTTAAGTGCACTGGTTGCTGCACTATGCTATGCGGTATTCCTTTTGATCTATTCAAGTATCGTGCGCAGAATCAAGGCTCATAATCTCTGGGAGCAGAGCCTGGTCAAAAAAATTGCAGATTTAGGAGGAGGTATTTACAAAAGAGGGAAAACATCTACAAAGATGATCCTTGTATACGGCGTGTTTATCGGGGTGAACGCGATCCTTATTATTTCACGTTCCTGGGTATTTTTCTTTTTTTGTATGCTGCTCGATGCACTGGTTCTGCTTTATCTGATGAAAAAAGCGGAAGAGAAAAAGCGGGTCTTAGAAGGACTTGAAAGAATCGGTTCCGGAGATCTGGAATATAAAGTTGATGTGACGGATTTAAGTGGGGATAATCTGAAACTTGCGGAGACAGTCAATCATGTCGGAGACGGGCTCTCGGCTGCAATCTCGGATAAACTTAAGAGTGAGCGTCTCAAAGCGGATCTGATTACAAATGTCTCACATGATATAAAAACTCCGCTGACATCAATTATCAACTATGTTGATTTGTTAAAAAGAGAGAATTTTCAGGATCCCAAAATTAAAGGTTATATTGATGTTCTTGTTTCTAAATCTTGGAGGCTGAAGCAGCTGACAGAAGATCTGGTGGAAGCATCAAAGGTAAGTTCGGGAAATGTTAAGCTTGAGTTTATTACGATTAACCTGAATGAACTGGTGCAGCAGATGAACGGTGAATTTGATGAGAAGTTTAAGAAGAGCCGTCTAAGTATTGTGCCGACACTTACCACAGATGCATTGTGTATATCCGCTGACAGCCGGCATATGTGGAGGGTTCTGGAAAATCTGTACAGTAACGTGGTGAAGTATGGGATGCCGGGGACCAGGGTATACGTTGAGACAAGGAGAGATCAGGGAAAGATTATCTTTTCCATGAAAAATATCTCTGAAAATCCCCTGAACTTTGAGGCAGATGAACTGACGGAACGCTTTATCAGAGGGGACGTGGCACGTAAAACAGAAGGAAGTGGTCTGGGATTGTCTATCGCTTCTGAGCTGACTCGTCTCCTTCGTGGCACCTTTCATATCTATCTGGATGGCGATCTCTTTAAAGTTACGCTGTCCTTCGACGAAGTAAAGGAGCTGCCACACTAATTACTTAGTGCGACAGCCCCTTGGGACCCTAGTATTATACACCTGGTCTTTTATGCAGCGTAAAGTTTAAAGAGAGAGGCTGTCAAACAGGTTATTAACATTAACCATTCCATAGCCCCAGATGTTGTTTGGATACGTCAGGGCCTCATTGCGCTGAGCTGCGCGCTGCAGCATATTACTGATATCATTTCCTGTGATCTGGGAATAATTCCCCCGGATCACTGCCCACTCTAAAATCATGGCTACAATTCCCGATGTCTGAGCCGCCGCCGCACCGGTTCCTGTGTAAGAGGAGTAACTGCCAAGAGGGGCTGCACACGTAAGTTCAAAACCGGGAGCGGCGAGTGTCGGCTTGACCTTCCCGGTTCTGCTGTATCCTCTTCCGGATTCAATCAGGACACTGTTGCTGTTTTGATTGTATGCCGTTACGGTTATCAGATGTTTTGCATTACCGGGGGATGTAATCGTTGTGTCAGGCGAGGACTGCAGAAAATAAGTTCCTCCCGAAATCAGATTCCCCGATGGAAGCCATGCATGATAGGAGAAGTCCTCGCTGTTTATATTCGAAACTCTAAAGATCCAGACTCCCTCAACCGGATTACGTATGCGGATCAGGATACACTGATTACCACTCTCTTGTTCCAGGAGTATGTTATTAACCCAGAGCTCGCTGGAGGATCTTGTAAAACTGTAAGGGACACATTCCATGATTCGCGGGTAAATCATCTGCGTAGTCTCACCGGTCGGAGAAACAACTTCAATAGTCAGGACAGCTGGTGCGTTTGGCCATATTTCCATGGAAAACATGTGATCTTCGTTTCCCACCCGAAGTTCAAACTCCTCGGAGTAGGGGGCATTTGTTATGTTACTGTAGTAATGGCGGCGGGCATTTCCCTCATTACCGGCACAACACGATATTCCGATCCAGGGATTCTGGATCAGATAATCGAGATAGTCACTCATAGAACCTTCGCCGTCATGACCATTCAGAGAATTGCCCAGAGCAAAACAGATAGAGATCGGTCGATTCATAAAATCTGCAGTTTCTATGAGATAACGGATCCCAAGCAATAAGTCTGTCTCCTGATAACAAGTGACATTATCGGGAACCAGGAATAATTCCCTGATATTTTGTTTGGCCTCTTTTAGTTTAACGACAACCAGACCTGCATCCGGAACAACGCCACTGAAGTTGTTAACCGTATCGGTGTTACCGGCGGCAATACTTGCAACGGCAGTTCCATGGCCGTTTTCGTCTACTGTAGGAACCGTGGAAAGAGGGTTTGCACTTCTCAGAGCGTAGTTAATACTGTCGGCGTTGTATTCTGTTCCGTACCCAAAATTTCCAGGGGCAGGACCGTTCTGAATTGTCTGATCCCAGATTGAGACGATACGAGTGGTTCCGTCTCTGTTTAAAAAGGCAGGATGCTGGTAATCAATTCCGGTATCTATGATGCCAATCAGTGTACCTTGCCCAAACAGGGAAAGATAAGGGTTCAGCTGTACGCTTTGTATTCCGGACTGCTGAAGGCTGATTAGCGAGCAAAGTGTGTAGATAGTCGGAAAATTATGGTATAGATATCTTCCTATCATACACATATCCGTCGTATCGCCTCTGTACACATGAAGAATAGACTCGCGTTCGTTCATCGGAGTGATATCATCATCTGCAGCTGTCTGGGGCAGGACAGTATTGTTAAAAATCAGGTCATAGTATTGCTCATCAAGGATCTTTGCCATGTGATGATCTCCTCTCAAAAACTTAACTTGTCAAACAAATTTTGCAGATCTATCGTCCCATATCCCCAGATGTTGTTCGGATAGATACTGGATATCGTGCACTGTGCTCCCCACATCAGCAGATTGGAAATGTCGTTTCCAGTGACCTGTGTATAATTTCCCCGAACTATACCCCATTCGAATAACATAGCCATAATCCCGGCTGCATGTGCGGCGGCGGCACCTGTCCCGGTATAGGAACCATATCCTCCGGAATTGACCGCACAGGTCAGTTCAAAACCAGGAGCAGCCAGATTTGGTTTTACGATACCGGTTCTTGTATATCCTCTGCTTGAATTTAACAGGATTGTATCGTTGTTTTGATTATAAGCGGTAATCGTCATAACGTGTTCAGCATTACCTGGTGAGGTGATTGTTGTGGACGGTGAGGATTGAACAAAGTAAGTATCGTTTGATATCAGATCACCGGAAGGAAGCCAGGAGTGAAATGTATAATTTTCGTTGTTTATATTCTGCACCCGGAAGCTCCATACACCTTCATTCGGATTCCTGAGACGTATCAGTATGAACTGACTGCCGGATTCCTGTTCCAGAAGATAATTATTAACCCAGACGACAGCCTGAGATCTCGTAAAAGTATAGACAGAACAGTTATTGATTCTGGGGTATATGATCTGTGTGGATTCACCCAGGGGTGAGATGATCTCGACAGTCAATACTGCAGGACTGTTAGACCAGATTTCCATAGAGAACATAGTGTCACGTGCACTTATCTGAAGCTCGATTTCATCCTGATAAGGGGGTGCGGTGACCGAACCATAATAGTGACGTCGGTTGCTGCCTTCATTACCGGCGGCACAGGATACCCCGATTTGGGGACTTTGCGTCAGGTAATCCAGATATGTATTGGTGGATCCTTCGCCGTCGTGGCCGTTTTGAGAGCTTCCCAGTGCGATACATATGACAAGTGGACGGTTCAGCAAGGATGCGGTCGAAACAAGATAGCGAATTGCCAGCATCACATCGGAATCCTGATAACAGACTGCTTCGGAGGGCACAAGAAATAATTCTCTTAGATTTTGTTTTGCTTCTTTTAATTTAACTACAAGAAGATCAGATTCGGGAACCACACCACTGAAAGAATTCTCTTCGTCGATACTTCCGGCGGCAACGCTGGCAACTGCTGTACCGTGTCCATTGGTATCGGTAGAAGGAACGACAGACAGAGGAGAATCACTTTCCAGGGCAAGGTTGATGTTTTCCGCCGTGTATTCAGTTCCGTAAGTATAATTCAGAGGGGGCGGACCGTCCTGAATGGTCTGATCCCATATTCTGGCGATTCGTGTGCTTCCGTCAGAGTGTAAGAATGCAGGATGCTGGTATGTAATTCCGGTATCTATGAATCCTACCAATACGCCTTGTCCGAACAGGGCCAGGTAAGGGTTGGACTGGATGCTCTGTACGCCCGATCTGTTAAGACTGATCAGGGAAGTTAAGGTTAAAAAGGTCGGAAAGTTATGGTATAGATATTTTCCGACGGTACACATATCAGTGGTATTGCCTCTATATACATGTAATATGGATTCGCGTTCATTGATTGGAGTGATATTCGCACTCAAATCTGGAGTAAGCGAGGAATTATTTACGACCAGATCATAATATTGTTCGTCCAATATTTTTTCCATTTCATATGCTCCTGTTGTATCACAGTGCAGGCCGTTAAAAGATCCATGCGACAGTGCACTTGTGTTTTGACTTTATAACACTTTATGTTTCTTCTATTGTGAATATGAAAAAAAATGTCCGCAGCCGGTTTACCGGCTGCGGACATCGGGATAAACACATTCAGTTTTGATTCTGGTCTTTTGGATCCTGTTCGATCTGATCAGGTTCATCCTGTTTCACATCAAGTTCGCTCATATGAGCGATGACTTCATCTTCAGATTGTTCCAGATCTTCATCTGGAGGCATATAGTTTGCAAAAATCTTGTTAAAGAAAATTGAATTAATGTAGGTTATGCCAGAGAATCCAAAAAGGAATATAAACATCAAGTAGAAAGAAAATACATTTCCCGGCGCATACAGGCAGATCACAGGAGGGGCTATAATAATTGCCAGAATTAAAATCGTATAGGGCAGATGACGTATTGAAAATAATAATGAATTGGTAAAAGTATGTTTGATCGTGTTGTAAAATCTGCTCTGCGATGGGAATACATATAGGAGCACAAAAGCGTAGATCAGGATTAAAAAGTAAAATACATATCTGATATTCGTTATTGCACCTTTCATTACGTTGTTCACAAGATAGATATCAGCACCTAAAAACAGACCGATTGCCAGCATGATCAGCCAGATAATGGTTGACTGTTTAAAATTCTCTTTGAAAGATCTGAAATAACTTTTGAACACATAGGAATCTTCATTCCGTACCATCTTAATTGTTACGTAATACATAGCTGTTATGTTCGCCCCAATTGTAACAATTGGAATACACAAGACAATAAAGATAAAATTCAGGATCATCAAATCGAACAATCTGCTCATAACTTGGGAAAATTTACTGTCAATACTAAAAATACCGCCCATAGTCTGCTTTCCTCTTTTCTAAATAGTGACGTAAGGGTCAAGCCCCATATCAAAAAACTACTCCAAATGTAAAATGTTTTTAAAGCCTTATTGTCAAGTATAACGAAAAGTGGAAAAAAAATCAAATAGAAAATAGCTTTCGTCAATCTGTATACGATTAATAAAAATATTTGGTCAATCTGTCTGAAGTTTAAAAGGTACTAATACATGATATTCAGATTTGACAAATGAGGTTGTCAAAGTTTGTGTAAAAGTGGCATGGTGTAAAAGTAAGCAATTATGTATACTAGTGTCAGCAGATAAAAGAGGGATAAAAACCCTTGTAATAATTTTAGGAGGAAAAGGAAAATGTCAAGCTTATCATTAGAGCACATTTATAAGAAATATTCGAATGGGTTTGAGGCGATAAAAGATTTTAATCTTGATATCGAAGACAAAGAGTTTATCATTTTTGTAGGGCCATCAGGATGTGGAAAATCTACCACCCTTCGTATGATTGCAGGTCTGGAGGAAATCACAGAAGGAACTCTGAAAATCGGCGACAAAGTAATGAATGATGTAGAGCCCAAGGACAGAGATATTGCCATGGTTTTCCAGAACTACGCTCTGTATCCTCATATGACTGTATTTGATAATATGGCATTTGGACTGAAACTTAGAAAAGTTCCAAAAGATCAGATCAAAAAACAGGTAACTGAGGCGGCTAAGATTTTGGATCTTGAGAAACTGCTAGACCGTAAACCGAAGGCTCTTTCCGGTGGACAGAGACAGCGTGTTGCCATGGGTCGTGCAATCGTGCGTGATCCTAAAGTCTTTTTGATGGATGAACCGCTGTCAAACCTGGATGCAAAACTTCGTGTTCAGATGCGTACAGAGATTTCAAAACTGCATGAGAGACTGGGAGCTACTATTATCTATGTAACCCATGATCAGACAGAGGCTATGACCCTTGGTACCAGAATCGTTGTTATGAAAGACGGTGTGATCCAGCAGGTTGATACTCCACAGAACCTTTATAATGCTCCTTGCAACGCTTTCGTTGCAGGATTTATCGGATCACCGCAGATGAATATGCTTGATGTTAAAATCAGCGTTGAAGGGGAAGATGTATATGCGACGATCGGAGACCACAAGCTGAAGGTTCCAGCTTCCAAGGCTAAAGCATTAATTGATGGCGGATATGATGGAAAGACAGTTATTATGGGTATTCGTCCTGAGAATGTCAATGATTCTCAGATGATGGTTGAAGTTTCAAAGAACAGCGTGATAGAAGCAAAGATTAATGTATACGAGCTGCTTGGTGCAGAGGTTTATCTGTATTTTGAGCTGGAAGGATTCCCGATGACAGCACGTGTTGATCCCCGCACCACAGCCAGAACCGGTGATACTGTTAAGTTTGCACTGGATATGGAAAAAGTGCATATGTTTGACAAAGAGACAGAAATTGTAATTACGAATTAATAATCTTAAAGCTGCAGGAGAACACCGCATTGCTGACTTTGATCAGTATATGCGGTGCTTTTTTTATTTTGTGTTGATTCTTTTAAAAAAATAAGTTATATTTAATTATATGCCAATAACTCTGAATGAAAGAAAGGCAAAAGGCAGAGTATAACGGCAGGAAAGGATGTGACTATTTTGATTACGAGTCAAGTTTTACAGAAAACAATAGACGAATTAAAGAATATTACAAGAATTGATTTGAGTGTATTAAATCCCGATGGAAGTATAGTTGCTACCACGTTTCCAGAAATGGAAGTCGATGTTAAAGGCGTTGATTCTTTTGTAAACTCGGCTGCTGACAGCCAGGTGATCTCTGATTATCATTTCTTTAAAGTTAATGATAATCAGAATGTAGAGTACGTTCTTGTTGCAAAGGGAAACAGCGACGATGCCTATATGATAGGAAAGGTTGCCGTGAGTGAGATCCAGAATCTGATCATCGCGTATAAAGAGCGTCTCGACAAGAATAATTTTATCCAGAATCTTTTGCTGGACAACCTGCTTTTGGTTGATGTATATAATCGTGCAAAGAAACTACGGATTGATACAGCGGCCCGCCGATTGGTTTATATGATAGAGACCAAGAATGAAAAAGATACAGGAGCTATGGAGACGGTAAAAACAATATTTGCTTCGCACCCGAAAGATTTTGTCACTGAGGTGGAAGAGCACAGTATTATCATCGTCAAGGAGCTAAAAGAAACCGATTCTGACGAAGATATGAAGCAGACAGCACATATGTTGGTTGATATGCTAAACGCTGAGGCAATGTCACAAGTCCGTATCTCCTATGGAAATCCGGTAGCGGAGATTAAAGATGTATCAAAATCTTATAAGGAAGCGAAGATGGCTCTTGAAGTAGGGAAAATCTTCTATGCGGAAAAGAATGTTGTGCCATACAGCAAACTCGGAATTGGTCGGCTGATCTATCAGCTTCCCATTCCTCTTTGCGAAATGTTCATGACAGAAGTGTTTGGTGAAGATCTGCCGGATACATTTGATGATGAGACTTTGACAACAATCAATAAATTCTTTGAAAATAACCTGAACGTTTCCGAGACATCACGCCAGCTATATGTACACCGCAACACTTTGGTATACCGACTTGAGAAACTTGAGAGAAGCACTGGTTTGGACATCCGTGTATTCGATGATGCGTTGACTTTCAAGATCGCAATGATGGTGGTAAGTTATATGAAATATATGAGAAACATAGATTAGAGGAGATAAGGCAGCTATCCGATGGAGTTTTCCTGAATGATAGCTGCTTTTTAAAAAACGTTTTTAATTTCCAGAATACTTAGACAATTTAAAGAAACAATAGTAAAAGAAAAACAATATTAAAAAATGCAATAAATATGTTGACAAACGAAGAGAAATTTGCTATTATACAGTTAAACAAACAGTAAACAACTTACATCCTTTCGAATCGCTTACAAAAGAATATGATGACGAGAAAATCATATGAGATATATCGTAAGTGATGGAGAAAGCAGATATGTTTAGGAGGTGGTTCCATTGGGCAAGTTAGAGGTTAGCATTCAATACGAGAGTGGCATTACCCGGCACCCCCTGTTAGAAAACCTTTATCATATGAGTGATAAGTTTCCCTGATTGAATGGAATAGCAAAAGATAAAAGGTATATCCTGCCGGTACTTGTATTGAATATATGCCACGATAAGAAGAGGTTTTGATTTGTGTAAAGAAACAAATCAAAAAGGACAGGCAACCATTGAAATTGAAAGTATACATATCATTGGACCATAGATTAATCTTTTGTTGGATCTAAATTTGTTGAATAACAGATATTTATACTGATATCTAATATGATTTGTCTGACTGGAAGTACGATAAACCGATTATATTGTACCAAAACTCTTGCTTATCAATATAGATATGGAACAATTTCTAAGTAAGCAGACTTGGTGAAAGGAAAAGTTAATACTTACGAAGCAGGGAAGAAACTATAAAAAATATAAATAAAGAGCATACACTGCTCTGGAAAGAGAAACATATAATTGAATAAAGGAAATCAGTAGACAGCCGTCGTATCGATGAATTTTGGTATGACGGCTGTCGTTATGTTATGAAAAAACTTTATTGACAAAGTGAATAACATGCTCCATACTATTCATGTGGTACGGGGAGAAGAATAGATGAATTTAGATTTAAAAGATATATTGTGGGAAGACGAAGATATCCTGGTAATCAGAAAGCATGCAGGGGTACCGGTACAGCATTCACGTGCTGGGCAGATGGATCTGGAACATCTGTTGCTGAATTATCTTGCACTTAAAAAATCACAAAAGAAAACAATCCCATATCTGGCTGTGATTCACCGGCTGGATCAGCCGGTAGAGGGAATCTTGGTATTCGCAAAGAATTCTGATTCTGCGCGGAAGCTGAATGCTCAGCTGGCAGTGGGCCGGATTAAAAAAGAATATCTTGCAGTCACTGACCACGAACCGGAAAAGCTGGAAGGAACGTTGGATAATTATCTGGTAAAGTGTAAGGGGGATAACAGATCTGTAGTTACCCAGAAGGATGTACCCGGTGCGAAACGATCGATACTTAGCTATAAGACGTTGGAAAAAGACAAAAAAAGCGAAAAGGTTCTTCTTTTGATTTTCCTGAAAACAGGACGTCATCATCAG
Source organism: Blautia liquoris (assembly GCF_015159595.1). NCBI lineage: Bacteria > Bacillati > Bacillota > Clostridia > Lachnospirales > Lachnospiraceae > Blautia > Blautia liquoris. The sequence continues at coordinate 113,887 of NZ_CP063304.1, forward strand.
ATTCGAGTACAGATGGCGCATGCCAAAATGCCCCTCTGTGGTGACAGGAAATACAATAAAGAGTATAAAGACGGTGAGAATCTGGCACTCTGTGCATACAAGCTGACATTTTTCCATCCAGTCACGAACAAAGAATTGAAATTTCAGGTCAGCCCTGAAAATATAGTATTCCATCCTTTCCTGGGAAAATTAAGAGAATAATAAGAAAATATGTGAAATGTCAATATAGACTTTACAACAAAAATTGTAGTATCATACTAGGAAGACAATCAGAAAGGGAGTATATTGAGGAATGAAGTATTTACGAAGCACGGGAGCAGCAGCACTTCTTCTGGCAGTTTTTATTTCAGGATGTGGAAGCAAAAAAGAAGATCGACAACCGGTTACCCCACCGACAAAGGAGCCAGTAGTAACAGAGACTCCAACTCCAAGTGAAGCTGTCAAGTCAACAGAAACTGTGAAACCAACAAAAGAACCGGAAGAAGAAATAAAAGTCACTCTTTCAAATTCCCAGGAATTGACCGCTGATTATACAACAATGAAGGACTTGCCTGTAGAAAAGGGTACTTATATTGCTGTAGTGGCCAAAGGAATAGATTCCAGTTATTGGAACAATGTGAAAAAAGGCGCTGAGGCAGCCATTAAGAAGTTAAATGAGGAACTGGGCTATACAGGAAATGATAAGGTGAGGATAACCTTTGAAGGGCCTGCAAATAATTCAGACATAGATTCACAGATTAATATTATAGATGCAGTATTGGCAGATAATCCGACAGTTCTCTGTCTTTCGGCCATAGATATGCAGTCCTGCAATGCACAGCTGGAAACAGCTCAGGAAAATGGAATACCAGTTGTGATTATTGATTCAGGTGTGGAGAATAATTTGATTGCATCAGCATGTGCAACGAATAACTATAATGCAGGTGCAGAAGCTGCAAAAAAAATGAGTGAGGCAATTGGAAACATCGGGGAAGTCGCTGTTATGGCACATCAGGCTACTGCCCAAAGCAGTATTGATCGTGTAAAGGGATTTACAGAAGAGATGACGAATCATCATCCGGATATTAAAATCATTGAAACTTCTTATGAGAGTGAAGACAAGACAGTAAAAGAAATCGTATCTGGAGTACTAAAAGATCATCCGGATTTGTCAGGATATTTTGGTACGAATGAGAACATGGCAGTCGGCGTCATGGATGCCATGCAGGAGACTGAAAATGATAAAGTAAAGCTTATAGGATTTGACTCTGGAGAAACACAGCAGAAAGCAGTGAAAGACGGAAAGGAATATGGGATGATCTGTCAGAATCCATATGGGATGGGATATGCATCTATGGTTGCTGCGGCCCGACTGGCATCACATCTTCCGGTAGATACTTACATCAGTTCGGGATATCAGTGGATTGACAATAAAAATATAACCCTGCCCGAAAATCGTCAATACTTATATAAATAGTAAAAGAGTATGTCTGGGGAACGGACATACTCTTTGTGCCTTTATTTGGGATTTTGCTGATCTTTACTTTCTTCGTTGTAGATATCCTGGATTTCTCTGGATATTTCGGACCGTATATCTGATAAATCAACTGTATAATTGGAGTCATCAGGCCGGGAGGGTTTATCGACAATCCTAGTTTTATCAGAAATAGTGTCGTCAGGCCGAGAGGGCTGAGGTTTAATCTCCGTCTGAGATGTAGGTTTTGGCCGGTATTGGTGTTGTATCTTTTTCCTACTTCTCTTTTTCATGTTTCTCTTTCTGATCTTTCCTCCATGTTTTTTCTTCTTTTTCCATAATTTCAGCTGAAAAGAAACTCCAAGAGCAGCCAGTATGATAGCCAGAAGAACGGTGAACAAAAGACTTTTATGTCCGGCCAGGTCAAGAATTGATTTCGCGGAACCTACGGCCCCATATAATGCAGTTATGATACTCACAATAATTTGTTCTTTCACAATGGCAAGAAATCCTACTGCAATTCCAAACACGACGAAGCCACAGATTGCACTGAAGGTTGGCGTTGGAAATAGTTGAAATAGTGTGAATATCACAACTCCGATACAGAGAAAAAATATTCCGATTCGGTAAAGCAGAAAAGAAAGGACAGTGAAAATCAATCCTCCCGCGAGGGCAGATCCCAGGCTGGCAACAGGGCCAAGATTAAAATACAGTCCAAGCGATATTCCAGCACCAAGTCCTAAAAGCAGGCCAAAGATGCAGCTCCAGAGTTTTCTTAGGGCATAGCCGAAAAAACAGTTGAGCAGCGAAAATACCAGAGCTGCCCCGACAAGATAAGAGGCATAAGTGGTAAAGAAATCAGTAATATATTGTGAGTTTCCGAATATTGTGCCTATATTGTTGATACTGTCCATTCGTGATTCTCCTTTATGTATCTGCTAGTGTCATGGATTATTCTATAATGTTTTTAACAATTTGGCAAGTGATAAAAAGGGATTCCAGAACAATGACTTATCCTTACGCATATATTATAGAAATATCAAAATTGGAGTATGTGCATGTATATAGAGAAGCCCCTGCCCTTTTATGCAGCGTATCCGCTGTATGCCGGAATGGAACAGGAACAGGAACATGAAAAAGATCTGCAGAAGATGAAAACCTACTATTCCAAAAGGTGTGCCAAAATTCAGCAGTTGGTGGAAGATGAATGTGATCAGATGGAGTATGACGGGAGCATGATGTTTGACGAATATCCGGACAAATTGATGATGGAAAACCTTTGCCGAAAAATTGAAAACAGATATTTGAGTCAGGAGAATGAAGATTCTGATGAGATGCAGGCGATGGATCGCAGAAGAAATCCGGAAGTCAGAGATTTGATCAGGGTACTATTGTTTAACGAAATGTTCTGTAGAAGGTGCAGGCACCGCAGACATCGCAATTATTACTATTATTAACATGATGATACCAGGGTCAAAAGGTCCTGCGTTTCATGCTTGTATGAAAAAGCATGACCTTGGGACCCGAACAAACATGAGAAAGATGTTCGTTTAGCACCGACCGGAGCAGAGCGAAGATAGATAAGCACAAAGTGCGAAGTAATCCGTCAGTCGGGTCAGAACTTGAAAGTTTACAGACCTGCGCGAGTATGAAACCTTTACAAAACCTTTAACAATTTTAAATTTTCATTTTTCTGTTGCTCTGTGAACCGAAAGCGATTACAATAGATAATAGATTCATTACACAGTTGACATAAGATTTGAATTATTTTACAGGGGTTATTGATAAAATTATTAGGGAGACGTTCTATGAAGAAAGGTGCTGTTCGTTTTATTGCACTTCTGGCCATTTTTATTGTATCTTTGGCGGGATTTTCATTTTATTTTAATAGAGATAAAGAAAAAAACACGAGAGATTTTGAAACATCGACATTGCCCACAGCATATATTAAGCTTGGAGATTCTTCTGTAAACCGTATGTTTGGCTACAAAAAAAAGATGGATGGAACGACTATGAGGGAAAGTCTTACTCCACTTTCGGCAGACAAGAATATGACTTTGCAGGTGAATCCATATGGGAGAAAAATTAAAAATATTTCTTATGAAATAACATCGGCAGATGGTTCAAAACTGGTTGGGAATGCCAGAATAAATGGACTGAAAGATAAAGACAATTTAAAGGAAGCTTCCTTTCAGATAGATCCGCCGCTTCTTATGAATCAGGAGTACCTGCTTACGTTTTCCCTATCTCTTGAGGGAGAATCGGATCCAGTCTATTATTATACAAGAATTGTACAAAGAGCAGGGGTTAACACAGACATATATCTAAAATTTGTACAGGATTTCTATGAGAGATGTATGAAGAAGGACGCGGCAGGTGAACTGACTACTTATTTGGAACCAGATGAGACTGTTTCGAACAACAGCTTTCATAATGTCACGATACATTCCAACTTTGATCAGCTGACATGGGGAACTTTGGCTCCAAAGATTGTTAATAAAGCGGTTCCTGTTATTAAAGAAGCGAATGAAAATACGTTAAGTGTAACGCAGCAATACACGATCAGCGCAAAGGACACAGATAATAATACAGAATATTATAGTGTCAGTGAGTTTTACCGCATGCGCTATACACAGTCTCGTGTAGTTTTGCTGGATTTCGAAAGAAGTGCTACTCAGATTTTTGATGCAAACCTTCCGGTAATTACCAGCACCGGAATCAGTCTTGGAGTTGTTGGAAAAGATGTGCAGTATGTAAGTAATAAGAGTGCAGATATCGTAGCCTTTGTGGTGGATGGTGACCTCTGGTCTTACAACAGGAGTGCCAATAAATGTACGAAGATATTTGGCTTTCGAACCAAAGCAGGTGACACCGATGAGAGAGCCGTAAACATGGAACATGATGTTAAGATTGTCCGCGTATCAGAGACAGGAGATATTTCATATGTTGTCTACGGATACATGAACTTAGATGTACATGAGGGAAAGGTTGGAAGTGCTGTTTATCACTATAATGCAGAGAGAAATGTGACGCAGGAAGAATTATTTATTCCGAGCAGTAATTCCTATGAATTTTTAAAGCAGAACCTGTCGATTCTGTCCTATGTGAGCCAGAAAGATCAGCTGTATCTTTATGTAGAGGGAAATCTCTATCAGGTCGATCTGACAAATGGCAGCTATAAGATCGTAAAAGACAAGATTGCATCCGACTGCTTCGTGATTTCAAAGAGCCAGGCATCTGTGGCGTGGATGGATGATATGGACGAGAACCAATCGACACATATCACGGCGTTGAGTCTGGAGACCGGAAAAACACTGTCTATATCAGCACCGGATGGACAGAAGATTAAAGCTTTGGGTTTTATCAACGAAGATCTGGTATATGGTGTTGCCAATGATCAGGATATTCTAAGCGATGCTGCCGGAAATGTAACATTTGCCATGAATCATCTATATATACGGAATTTTGATGATGAGATCATCAAAGAGTACCAGCAGGATGGTGTCTATGTGACCCAGGTTAATATTCAGGAGGGCCTCATGGAACTTGTGCGAGCCACAAGAGAGGGTAATTCCTTTGTTTCGGCAGCGAATGATCATATTATGAACAATCTGATGGATCGAGATAAAACAGTCAGCATAAAGATGAGTGTCAGCGAGAGAAAGGGAACGCAGGTGAGTCTTGTTTTTACAAAGGTCGGAAAGACTAGAAATCTGCTTGTTCTGCAGACAAAGTTTATTGATGAGGAAAATCTGCCGACGCTTACGATAGATGTGCCGAAACAGGAGACCGATGAGTACTATGTGTACGGAAGGGGAAGGCTTCTGGATGTGACATCCAAAGTGGGAAGTGCTATAAAAGAAGCTGACCAGAATGTGGGAGTTGTGCTGAACAGAAAACAGCAGTATGTATGGGAAAGAGGGAATCAGCCGGATAACAGGAAACTTGACGTGGGCGGCATTCCGCAGGAACTGCTTTCGGCTCCGCTGGATGAAGCCACGATCCAGAACACTCTGGGTGATTCTTATAAGGTGATGAACTTAAGCGGCTGCAGTCTGTCAAGTGCACTATATCAGATCAGTCTTGGGTATCCTGTGATGGTCAGGACCGGTGATGGCAGCAGTGCTCTGATTGTGGGATATGATCAATATAACATCTGGCTCTACGATACTTCGGAAAATAAGGTATATGCGAAGGGAATGAATGACAGTACCGCCGAATTTGGTGCTGCAGGCAATATCTTTATCAGTTACAGGGATAAAAAATAGAAAAAAGAAAGAGTTTCGAAGGGAAGCTCTTTCTTTTTTTATAATGGAATGCTGTCCCGAAGGCAGAGTGCACCATATCCAACCTGAGGGTTTGGGTAAATATCGAAGCCAGGAAGACTTCGAGCTCCACGTCGTAAATAAGCCTTTACCTTTTCTCCATATAAAAATGCATCATTTCCGCGAATGATTCCCCATTCCATCATAAGAGCAGCACTGCCTGTCACAAAAGGTGTTGCAAAAGATGTTCCGGTAAATTCTCCATAAGAAGTTCCGCCGTAAGAACTCGGAGCGGTGATTCTTACACCGGGTGCGACGATATCCGGCTTGACTGTAAGTACAATTCTGGTATAGCCTCTGCCGGAAAAATCAGCATAAGTCAGCAGGCGGGAATCATAGGCGCCAACCGTGATCGCACGGAGTGCCGTAGATGGTATGGTCAGTGTCGAATCCGAAAACGGAGTGAGAAATCGAGTGCTTGTTCCGACATATCCACCACTTGGAAGCCAGAGATTATAGGAACCCTCGACGATTCTTCTTGCTACCAGACGGAAGGTCCATATTCCGGAAGGCAGATAATTCTGATTGGTTCCAGGCAGAAAATCAAAGAAAATTTCCTGTGAGAAGGAATAGGGGGAAGGCATGCCATAGTAGACAAGCAGGTCAGTTCCGGGAAGGGAGTATCTTTGCGTTCCCGATACCGGATTGACGGGCCCAACGATGGTTCCATTTGGATGAATCAGGTAAATGTCGAATTCATCCACGTAATATTTCCAAAGTTGTATACTTAGTCCGGGTTCGTAACCTCCGACACTGAATTCAACGAGAGTAGAAGAGTTCGGCAAAAGAATCCCCGCAGTGTGCAGAGCAGTGTTCCCCTCATTTCCACTTCCGATACAGATGACATTTTGTCCGAGGTTGGCAACCGTATTAATATAGTTTTCAATAAGAGAATCACCGCTGTGAGATCCGTAGTTATTACCAAAACTTAAGTTTATCGCTATGGGCATCTGCAGAGATAGTGAGAGACGGACACAGTAATCGATGCCCTGTATCAGCTGAGTGGTACTGGGGAAGTCATTGGGAGCGGGGGTTCCTAATTTGACGACGACAAGACTGCTTAACGTAGCTACCCCAGCATAGACGCCCTCTGATGCACGGCCATTTCCGGCTGCGATCCCCATGACTGCTGTCCCATGGCCGCCTGGATCTGAACTTGGAACAAGAGTCGGATCTCCTGATAAGGCTTCATCAATCTGTTCCTTCGTGTATTCTGTTCCGATATTATATCCTTCGGGAGCAGGACCTGTTTGGATTGTCTGGTCCCAGAGACGCAAGATTCGCGTTGTTCCGTCTTCATTGCGAAAATCCGGATGCGTGTAATCAATTCCGGAATCAATACATGCAACCAGAACGCCATTTCCAAAAAGTCCATTGACATCATTCTGCTGCAGCGGATTTATGCAGGAAACGGCTCTTCCCGGATAGGCAGCAAAGGCCAGACGTTTGGGCTTTTCCATGTAGGTAATTTGAGGAAGAAGAGCCACCGTGTCCACAAGATCCGCCGGGACGATAAGAATTGCATAGTTGCCGAGAAGTAGGGTGATGACAATTCCCTCCTGCTCGAGAAAGCTGATATCTCCCTGGTAGTTTACGATGACCTCCCAGGTGTCACGCTCTACATTATGACCGATATTTAAGATGTATGATTTTCGTCTTTCCTCGGGGGTGGCTTCAAGTGCCAGGTTTAAAAGATTCTCTATTTTCTGATTAGGCATATAAGACTCCTTTTATCTGAGATATGATACCCTAATATCAGGGTATGAAGGAATCGCAAGATCTGTGCTTCATAGAATTGAATCTGTGATATGATGATAGGGAAAAAGAAAGGAGCAGAGTTATGAATGACTTTGAGATGGCAAAAAAAATCATACAGGAAGGAAGCAATATTGTGTTTTTTGGCGGAGCAGGTGTGTCCACTGCATCAGGAATTCCAGATTTCAGATCAGCGACGGGTCTGTATAATCGGAAAGCGGGAAGTGATTATTCACCGGAGTATATGTTAAGCCATACCTTTTTCATAAAACATCCAGATTATTTTTATGATTATCTGAGGAATAATTTATATTACCCTAAAGCCCAGCCAAATGATGCACATCAAGCATTGGCGAAACTGGAAAAAGAAGGCAAACTGACCGCCGTGGTCACACAAAACATTGATGGACTCCATCAGGCCGCCGGTTCGAAAAACGTAATTGAGTTTCACGGAAGCAGCAACAGATTCCACTGCATGCAATGTAAAAAGGAATATTCAGCAGAATTGGTGTATCAGTCGACAGATGTTCCAAGATGTGATGTATGTGGAGGACTGGTGAGACCTGATATTGTATTATATGAGGAGCCAATTGACCCAAACGTGTATCAGCGGGCAATTGAAGCAGTGTCGAATGCAGATATTTTGATCGTCGGAGGGACATCTCTGGTTGTTTATCCGGCGGCAGGACTTCTCGCATATTATGATAAAAAGAAATTGATTTTGATTAATCAGGAAACAACGGTCAATGACCATGCGGCAAATTATATAATAAAAGGAGATATATCACAGATTCTGAAAGAACTGGCAGATTAAAGAAAAAAATACAGCCTGTGAGTGCCCCGCCTTTACGGGGCCAGTTATGCAGGCTGTATCCTTTCTTGTGACTTATTCAGGATGAACTTCTGCCCTGGTATCGTCTAATATAGAAGTACAATGAGGGCAGCGTGTCGCTTCAATATCAATCTCCGACTTGCAGTAAGGACAGATTTTAGTGGTATCTTCCTCCTCTTCTTCGATTCCTCTGACATGGTTAGCTGTGGCAGAGATTTTGTTCAGTGTTTTGATCAGCATAAATATAACCAGAGCCATAATTAAAAATTGAAGAATACTGGTGATAAACACTCCGAAATTTAAGGTAGGAGCCTTTGCAGCAGCAGCCTCGGCAAGTGTGTCATAGTGATGACCATTCAAAGATATAAACCAGTTTTCAAAATTGACGCCTCCGGTGACCATCGTGATAAGAGGCATGATGATATCGGCCACCAGAGAACTGACAATATTTTGGAAGGCTCCGCCGATGATAACACCGACTGCCAGATCCATAACGTTACCCTGCATGATGAATTCTTTGAATTCGGCGATAAATCCCTTCTTTTCCATGGTAATCCCCCTTCTTCTTATGTATTTGATCATAGTTTAGTCCATATGGTAAAAGATGTCAAGATGTATAGGGAATACTTGCATAAGGACATTCTGTAAATGGATACAATAGTAATAACATCAGATTTGAGGTCAGTATATGGAAGATCATCCTGGAAAATCACCTGCTTTAATTAGAAAGTTTTCGTTTATGATGTTTGCTGTTTTCCTGATGGCAGCTTGTGTGATAGATGCAATTCGATATCTGCCTGGCCAGGTTACTGTAACAAGCAGTCATATCGCAAAGATGGATATGCCGATCTATCATGTCACAGCCGAAGAACCATACGTCGCTCTTACTTTTGATGTGGGAGGAAATCATGATGGGATACAGAAGATATTGGACGTTCTGGATTCCCGGCAGGTAAAAGCTACATTCTTCGCATCGGGAGAATGGATTGACAGATATCCGGAGGAAATATCCGAAATATGCCGCAGAGGACATGATCTTGGGATATATGGAGATAATCCAGAAATCATGAATCAGTTGACATATAAAGAATTGCAGAGTAATCTTTTGAGTGTACAAAACAAAGTAAAAAGTTTGACAGGATATGAGATGAATCTGCTGCGTCTGCCATATAGCGGATATGAAAGGACGGTTATAACAAATGCAAAAAAATGTGGATACTACAGTGTCAAGTGGGATATTGACAGCATGGACTGGAAAAATTACGGATCGGATTCCATTGTACATACAGTGATGGAGAATGGACATCTGCAAAATGGGTCAATTATCCGCTTTCGAACGGATGCGAGGTATACGGCAGATGCATTGAGTGCGGTGACAGACACTCTGTTTGCTCAGGGATATGAACCAGTAGCTGTTTCGAAGATGTTGGAACTTGAAAATACCGGGAACACTGGAAATGAATACTACGAATGAAAATGGAGAGTGATAAGGATGAAATTTACAAAGATGCATGGATGTGGCAACGATTACGTGTATGTGAATTGTTTTGAAGAGAAGGTGGAAGATCCATCTGAGACAGCAATTAAGGTGAGCGACCGACATTTTGGAATTGGATCGGACGGACTGATTTTGATAAAGCCTTCTAAGACAGCGGATTTTGAGATGGAAATGTATAATGCGGATGGTTCCGAAGGATCAATGTGTGGTAATGGCATTCGCTGCGTGGCGAAATATGTATATGATTTTGGGCTTACAGATCAAAAAAATATTCGGGTTGCCACAAAAAGTGGAATCAAAGACCTTGAACTTACTGTTGAAGGCGAAAAGGTATCACAAGTGCGTGTCAACATGGGGGAGCCGGTATTTGAGGCAGAAAAGATACCTGTTCTTAGCGAGACGAACCAAGTGATTGGAGAACCTGTAACAGTGGAGGGCAGAGAGTATTATATGACCTGCATTTCCATGGGAAATCCTCATGCGGTTGTCCCATTAAAAGAGCTGGAGAATCTGAAGATCGAAGAGACAGGTCCGAAATTTGAAAAAATGGAATCTTTTCCGGATCGTGTTAACACGGAATTTGTCAAAGTGCTGGACAGACATACAATTCAGATGAGAGTATGGGAGAGAGGATCCGGAGAAACCTATGCGTGCGGAACCGGGGCTTGTGCCGCCGCAGTGGCTGCCATCACAAACCACTGGGTAGAGGATAGTCCGGTGAAGGTAAAGCTTTTGGGCGGAGACCTGGAAATCTTCTGGGATCATGCCGAAAATACAGTTTACATGACGGGACCGGCAACGATCGTTTATAGTGGTGAGATCAATCTGTGAATATCTGGCCCAGGAGATGTAACAGAAACTTAAGACTTTTGTACTTTCTTTCTTTATCATAAGTCCTTATAATTAATGTAGTGACTTAAAAGGGGAAAAGTATGAATATACATAAATATAAAAAAATAATCAAAAGAAGCTGTATGTTATTTGCTGTGACGGGGACCTTTCTCTTATCAGCATGCAAGAATAAAAATGCCAGTATTGTGCTTATCACGAATGGAATGCAAACAGAAGACTCGGCCTCAATGAATTCGGCTGAAGAAGGAGTAAAGAAATTTACGAAAAACAGTAATAAGACATATACATCTGTTGCATCCAAGGAGCAGAATACAAAAGGATATGAGGAGGCAATTGATACTGCTCTTGAGGCCGGTGCAAAGGTAATCATCTGTCCGGGTAAAGAGTTTGAGACAGCTGTGTACAACAGGCAGAAGGATAATCTCAGTGTAAAATTTATCCTGTTGAATGGGCTGCCCCATGCTGCGGACAGCAAAAAGGAGAAGCTCAGGGGAAATACACATGCTGTGTTATTCTCTGAAGAACAAAGTGGATATCTGGCAGGATACTCTGCGGTCTGGGAAGGCAATACGAATCTTGGGTTCATGGGCGGAGAAAAAGATGACAGTACGATGTACTATGGATCCGGTTTTGTACAGGGGGCAAATGATGCCGCAAAAGAGATGGGTCTAAAAGCAGATCAGATTGTCGTTCGCTATGGATTTCTGGGAACGACATTGGCATCTCCACAGGTAGAGCAGACGGCAGCATCCTGGTATGACGAAGGATGCCAGGTAATCTTCGGATGTGACCACTCTATCTTAAACGCTATTGCGAAAGCAGCATCTGCAAGAGGAAGAAGAGTGATTACAGTCGACAATATATTAAATGATTTTTCCGCAAACGTTCTCTCCTGTATCAGCTATAATTATGGTTCTGCGATCTATAAAGTTTTAAATCATATGGAAGAGAAAGAATATCCGGGCGGAGAAGCCCAGACAGTCAAAGTGGGATCAGACGGAGTATATATAGATTTTGACCATTCTACGTTTCATACGTTTACTCCTGAAAAATATGATGAACTCTGTAAAGAATTAAAATCCGGCAGCAGAAAAGTAAAAACAGTAGATGTTACTAAAAATTTAAGAAAATATAAGATCGAAAATGTGACAGTAAATTTGGAAAAATAATTACATATAACTAAGTCAGACATAATAAAAAACATCATTTTATCCCTTAAAACAAAGAACCTCGGGGCAGTTTCAATTATTAAGTATTTTTTAAATCTTGGGGTTGCATCCTCCCGGAATATGTGTTAGTATGTAGAAAGAATCGAAAAAATGTTTCGGAAATGTTACAAATCAATTAGTATTTTGTTTTAAGGGGAATGAAAATGAAGAAAAAAGTATTGGCTATGAGCTTAGCTGTAGCGCTTGGATGTGCACAAGTGATGGTCGTAGGTGCAGATACAATCGACGAGGTAAAACAGCAGAAAGAACAGACAAGCAGTCAGCTGGCGAATACAAAAGCACAGATTAATGCCTTGGAAAGCAAGAAAAGTCAGTTGACAGGCGAGATTAATGACTTAGATGCGAAATTGGTTACGACGATTGCCAGCGTGAATGAATTAAAAGACAGCATCGCTAAAAAAGAAGCGGAAATCGAAGAGACGAAGGTTAAGCTGGAAGCTGCTGAAAAAGACCGTGATCAGCAGTATTCTGACATGAAGAAGAGAATCCAGTATTTATATGAGAACGGCGGAAATGGTGCTTGGGCAACCACTCTTTTAGAGAATGGCAATATCAGTGATATGCTCGGTAACGTAAAACAGACACAGGATCTGTATGATTATGACGAGAAGAAACTGACAGAATATGCTAATGTCGTACAGGAAGTCGAAGATCTCGGGAAAAAGCTGGATGATGACAAGACAGAACTGCTTGACTTAAAAGAAGGACAGGAAGAAGAACAGAAAAGTCTGGAAAATCTTCTGGAACAAAAAAGAGCGAGTTCCTCGGACTACGACAATCAGATCGCCTCAGCGAATCAGAAAGCATCGGAATACCAGAATTTGATTGGCCAGCAGAATGAAAAGATTCAGGAACTTGTCGAAGAACAGCAGAGACAGGCAGCAGCAGAAGAAGCTGCAAGAAAAGCAGCGGAAGATGCAGCAGCACAGGTTTCTAATAACACCGAAGAAACTTCATCTGTTTCTAATGCCGGCAGCGGATCAAACACCAGCACATCTGCAAAGCCAACAGCAAATACAAACTCAGGTTCATCAAATGGCGGAAGTGCCGGAACAACGAAACCGGCGAAAAACAATAATTCCTCCAATGGCTCCGGAAGCTCATCAAACAAGAACAACAGTAAGCCGACTAACAATTCCGGAAACAGCAAACCGGCCAACAATTCCGGAAACAGCAAACCGGCGCCAAGTACAGGCTCAGGATCGGGAAGTGCAATTGTAAGTTACGCAACTCAGTTTATAGGAAACCCATATGTATGGGGAGGCAACAGCTTGACAGGCGGTACCGATTGCTCAGGATTCGTACATCTGGTGTATGCACACTTTGGATATGATGTGGCTCGTCAGTCGGGAGCACTGCAAAGTGCCGGTCGTGGAGTCTCTTATGCAGAGGCACAACCCGGAGATATTATTTGCTACAGCGGACATGTTGCCATCTACATGGGCGGCGGTGCAATTGTACATGCTTCCAACAGTAAACCTTATCCGGCAGGCGGAATCAAGATCACTTCGAATGCGGCATACCAGCCGATTGTAGCTGTGAGACGTGTCATTGGATAATTAGAACTTAATACATAATTGAAATAAAAGTGGCTGTCGCTTAATGCGGCAGCCACTTTTAAATGTACGGGAAATTTAAAGATCGGGTATTTCGTCAGGTTTATCTTCTGTTACATCAACCCGAACGCCAGAATCAGATTTGTAGAGGCTGAAAGCAGATATGTTCAGTGCCAGAAGCAGAAAATTGATGAGAATAAAAGAAATAAATACAATTGCAGCTATTTTCCAGATTCGCCGCGAACGACGGTTCTTAATTGCAAGTTGCTCATTGATTTTAGAGAGTTGTTCCGCTACGGCATCCATTTCTGTCTCATTTTCTATTTTTGAACCCAACAGTTCGCTAACGGATACTTCGAAGATATCAGAAAGTCGAATCAGTAAACTTGCATCTGGAACGGACAATCCTTTTTCCCATTTGGATATGGTTTGACGGACTACATGCAAGCGGACAGCAAGTTCTTCTTGCGAAAGTCCTTTTGCCTTTCTGAGCGTTTTAAGATTTTCAGCAAACATTATAATGTCCCCTTTTCTGTCTTTTCTGTCTTTATAGTAATCTATATACATTCGTTGCGGCAAGCAACGCATTTTTACATTCGATATTTTTCATGATTGTATCACGTTTACAACTAAAACGCTATATGAATCTGAAGGAGAAAAACAGAAAGCAGAGATGTCTATGTTGACATAATCTGTGTAGCGGTTAGAATAAAAATAATCGCACATTTAGGCAGATAAAAACGTTAATCATAGTGAAAGGAGGTTTCAAATTTACATATGGACTTAGAGGAAGAGTATGACAAGATATATCGTTATTGTTTTTTTAAGCTTCATCATCAGCAAATGGCAGAAGATATTACGCAAGAAACCTTCCTTCGTTTCCTGGAGCAAAAAGAATATTGTGAAAGGGGGAAAAAGCTGCGCTATCTATATACGATTGCTCATCATTTGTGTGTCGATGCCTATCGGAAAAGTAAGGAGGAACCTTTGACAGACGAACTGCCATCAGAGGATATGGAAGATGACATGCTGACAGGAATTGTCGTGAAGGCGGCATTGAGGGAACTTAGCAGAGAGGAACAGGAATTATTGCTCTTAAGATATGCAAATGAGGTTGGGGTGTCTGATATTTGTTCTATTTTACATATGTCAAGATTCACAGTTTACCGAAAAACGATAAAAGCAATAAAACAACTTCAAAATATATTAAGAGAGGAAGATTTTAAATGAAGAAAAATTTTAAAAAGGCTCTGCAAAATGCATTTGAGCCGCCAATGCCATTACGGAAAAACGAATTTTTAAAAACCATTCCTCAACCTAAAACCAGTATGATATCTTTCATGCTGACACAGGCTGAATATCTTCCAAAACATGTTTGGTGGAGTTCTACGCTTATTGTTTGTATCGCGCTGTTTGGAGCTTATTTTCTGAAAAATGACGTGTTGGGAATAGTTTCTACAGTCATTCCATTTGCTGCAGTGTCTGTAATCACGGAAAATATCCGTTCAGACATCTATATGATGTCCGAACTAGAAATGGCCGCTCAATTTTCTTTAAAAAGTGTTGTACTTGCCCGAATGGGGATTTTAGGAGTACTACATTTGATACTGCTGCTGTTTCTGATTCCGCTGAGCTCTTTCTATAATGTTGCATCCGTTCTGCAGACGGGTCTGTATTTACTTGTTCCCTATCTTCTGACCATAACGATAGGACTTTGGGTAACTAGAAAAGTTCGGGTGATAGAGTCCATGTATGTATGTATAGGAATTTCAGCATGTATTAGCGGAATTAATTTCTTTGTGCAAACTATTTTTCCTATCGTATATGAGGAAAAGTACCTTCTAAATTGGATACTGATATTGATAATTCTAATTATATTAAGCATAAGGGAACTAAAAAAGGATATAAGACAAACGGAGGAACTGATATGGAACTTATTATAGACAGATTAACAAAGCAATATCATAGTAAAATTGCTGTAGACCGTATTTCAATTAAATTACAGCAAGGTGTATATGGTTTACTCGGTGCGAATGGTGCAGGAAAAACAACAATGATGCGACTGGTCTGCGGTGTTTTAAAGCCAGACAGCGGAACGGTTACGTTGGATCATTTAGATGTGTCTACAGAAGAATATCGAGCAAAGATTGGATATTTACCACAGGATTTTGGATATTACCCTGACTTTACAGGAATGGATTTCTTGCTTTATATGGCGGCATTAAAGGGGATAAAAAAAAAGCGGGCAAAACACAGAGCGAATGAATTATTGGAGCTGGTGTCCTTACGGGAAGAGGCAGGAAAAAAGATAAAAAACTACTCAGGTGGAATGAAACAGCGGCTGGGAATTGCACAGGCTCTATTGAATCAGCCGCAACTTCTAGTTTTAGATGAACCAACGGCAGGGCTTGACCCGAAAGAGCGTGTTCGTTTTAGAAATCTGATTGCTGAAATTGGGAAAGAAAATATTGTTATTTTATCGACTCATATTGTTTCAGATATCGAGCATATTGCGGATACCATACTGATGATGAAAGACGGACAGTTCATTTATCAGGGAAAATGGGATGAAAGTCAGGGGGATCTGGAAAAATTTTATTTGAAACAGTTTGAGGAGAATGTATATGAATGAAATAGGTACACTTTATGTCTATGAGTTGAAAAAAACTTTTAATAGAAAGATTGTTTGGATTGTTGGTGGTATAATGCTGCTGCTATGTGTGTTTCTTAGCCTGAGTGATTTGATCTCTAATTCAACTTCTTACGGAGCAGAAGAAGTGAGTGCATATGAGAGGATGAAGATAAATCAAGAAAATGCGAGAGACTTATCTGGAACCGTAATTGATCATACGCTGCAGCAGAAAGTAAAAGAATCAACCACGAATGTGAAACCGAAAAGTATGCAAAAATATGCACCTATTTATTTTTATATGCTTAAAATCATAGGCAATGACAGTATGACTTCGGAAATCTATTTTGATAAACTATATGAAGAATTATATGAAGAACGTGAGCATCAGATTTCTCAAAACCGTACAGACCAGAAACTGACAGAGAAGGAGAGGGACATTTGGAGAAATAGGGATGCAAAGATAAAGACACCCTTTACGTTTGAATATACAGATGGTTGGAGTAATTTATGGGACTTTGCCTATACAATCAATTATCTGCTGCTGCTTATGCTTTCTATCTGTCTATCTAATGTATTTTCCGTGGAACATTTGAGGAAAACAGATGCGATTATTTTATGCAGCAAATACGGAAGAAAAGAATTGTATTTTGTAAAAATACTTGCGGGAATAACATTTGGTGTAACGACCGCACTTTTATTCTTTGGAGTTACTGCTGCCGCAAGTATATTAATCTATGGAGCAGATGGTTTCCATGCAGCAATTCAAATTGCATTTCCATTATGTTCATGGAATATAAGTGTTGGTGCATCTGTTGTAATTTTGCTGTTTCTATTGATAGCCGTAGCCATCCTATATAGTGCTGTAATTATGTTCTTATCAGAGATACTAAAAAACAGTGTGGCAGTTATGGCCATTCCTGTCGGTTTTATGATTTTAACAATGTTGATGGATGTGCCCTATCAATTTCGCAGTGCTTCGCAGATTTATGATTTGCTTCCAACAAATTTACTGGCAGCATGGGAACTATGGGATGATCGATTGGTTTCTATATTGGGATACTATGTAACCAATGTTCAAATTGCTCCGATCGTATATCTGCTTATTACTCTTTTGACCTTAGTAATTGGAAAAAGAATATATATGAAATATCAGGTTGGAGCAAGATAGAACTACTTGCTGCAGATGGAGGAGGCAGACAATTTCTTCGTGTATACATTGAAAATATTGCTTTTATTCTCTGCTTACAACATTCCTCCCACCACGTCAGCGCCCTCCAATTTGAGTAGTTTTACCTTTACATCAACCCCACCCGCATAGCCGGTTAAGCTGCCATCGGAACCGATAACCCGATGGCAGGGAATAATGATAGAGATGGGGTTGTGCCCGACGGCTCCACCAACCGCTCGGCTGGACATGCTTTCTTTGTTCATGATCGCTGCAATTTTTGCTGCAATCTCACCATAGGTGGTTACTTCTCCATAGGGGATTTCACACAGTATTTTCCATACGTCCTTGCGAAAATCACTGCCGCGAGGGGATAGAGGCAATTGAGAAATACCCGGTTGTTTCCCGGCGAAATATCGATCCAGCCAGTTTTTTACCATACCAAAAACCGGCAGGTCGTCTTTTTTCATCATTGTTTCGGGCATATTTTTACAGAAGTATTTTTGACCTTCTATCCACAAGCCAATGAGATTGTTGCCGTCACTTGCCAATGTAAGCAATCCTATGGGAGATTGATAAGTTGTAGAGTAGCACATAATGAAATCCTCCTATTTTGCTGTTAGTGAGTTCCAAAGATATATGTAGCCAATATGTTTCTTGCCCCCTTGTTTTAGAACATGAATTCATTATACCACATCAAACGTGAAATACTCGCCATATTCGGACACATATTTTTATTTTGACCATCAATAGAGACATGTGTTTGTGAAGTAGAAGTGAAGAATGAAACTACATTCCAAAATATACGGAAGGTATATAATTTTTTCCTTTCGCTCCAACAAATGAGAGCTTTCTAATTTCAGAACTATGATGACTTTTTTATCAAAAAACAGATAAAATCCAGATTGTCTCCATATAAAATCCAGATTCGTGTAGTATAGTTTGTTTGTAGCAATAAATTGGAAAGCGTAAGGGGATAAGCTTTCGGATGATTAATGTCATCTGGAAGTCCTATTGTACAAAGCGAAAAAGGGGCAATTATAATGAGAAAATTTCCAAAGGAATACCTTCTGTTTTATATACAGATGACATTCGTAGGTATTTTTTTGCTGGTTCTTTTGGCTTATAACATAGATATACATGAGGAAAATAAGATTGACAACTAAGCAATGGAAATAGATGTGCCTTTGGAACAGAACGTAGGTATAAAGCAAGAGTGAATGCAACAAGATATCCTTTGTCAGAACATGATACCAGAATGATTATCGATTCAGTTGGGGGATACATTGTCAAACGATGGAAAATCAATGAAAGGGTATGATGTGGTTCTTACCATCAAAGTGGAGAGAGTTTCAAGTTTTGTGTAAATGAAAAAAACTGATGTAAAATATGTTAGCAGTGACCCAAGGACAGAACCATTCATACAAGGTTTTGTCCTTGTCTGTATTATAACGCTGATTTTTTGCATGTCAATAAAACTGGTTAATTGAGACCAGTTTTATTAATAGCCAGCCAAGCGTTCTTCAAAGTAAATTTCTAGTTGAGAATGGATCACGCCCCAATCCTGCCGATGACCAGTCCATTTTTTGGTTATATCCATTGTGGCCAGATACAACATTTTCAACAAGCTGTCATCAGAGGGAAATATCGTCTTGCTTTTCGTGACTTTTCTTAGCTGCCGGTTGAAGCCTTCGATGGCATTCGTGGTGTAGATTAAGCGGCGGACTGGTTCCGGATATTTGAAGTAAGTAGACAGCGTTGCCCAATTATCTTTCCAAGACTTCGATATCTTAGGGTATTTACTTGCCCATTTATTTTCAAAATCCTCTAATGCTGACAATGCTACATCTTCTGTGGGGGCGGCATAAACCCTTTTTAAATCGGCCATAAGCACCTTGACATCTTTGTAGGAAACGAATCTGGTTGAATTGCGGATCTGATGAATCACACAGTGCTGCACTTCGGTTTTGGGAAACACCGCTTCGATTGCCTGGGGGAAGCCGGAAAGGCCATCTATACATGCGATTAAAATATCACACACACCACGATTTTTTAGTCCATTCATAATGGATAACCAAAACTTTGCACTTTCATTTTCACCAACGTACATCCCCAAAACATCTTTATGACCGCTCATATCAATTCCAATGGCGATGTAAACAGCACGCTTTACAATTCGGCCTTCGCTACGCACATGATAGTGAATGGCATCCATAAAAACAATGGCATAGACTTCTTCCAAAGGGCGTTCCTGCCATTCACGTACAATTGGCAGAATCTTATCTGTGATCCGACTGATTGTGCTATCGGAGATAGCAATGTCGTAAAGCTCACGCATATGACTTTCGATATCTCCAGTGGTCATGCCTTTTGCGTACATCGAGATAATTTTTTCCTCCATGTCTTGCGTAACGGTATTCTGATATTTTTTAATGACCTGAGGTTCAAAGTCCCCATTTCGGTCCCGAGGAATTGCCACATCCATATCTCCATAAGAAGTATGCATGGTTTTGGAAGAATGACCATTTCTGCTGTTGTCGGTATCCTTGTTTCGATAGTCATACTTTGAATAACCTAATTCTTCATCCAGCTCCTCGTCCAGCACACCTTCCAGTAAGACAGACATCATGTCCCTCATGACGGAATTGACGTCAGTACCATCCTTGACATGGACATCATTGTTTTTCAGATAGTCTTTCATCATTTCGCGCATGGCTTGTTTCTGTGGTGATTCATTTCGTGTTCTCTTTGGCATAGTAAAACCTCCAAACTGATGTGATTTTATCTTACAACAGTTTGAAGGTTTACACAATCTTTGAAGGTCTCCCTCAAAGTGCTGCTTCTTTATTTAATAAACTACTTAATTTCCTTTCTCTTAAACACACAACATCCTATACCAACAGCACCTATTCCCCAAAATAATGATATGCATATGGTCGTTATCAAGTGTGAAATATTTAATCCGGGATTCAGCGACCATCTCCACAAGTAAGGAGGATAGAATTTAAGTACAGCTCCCTTACTAATTTCATAAGCCGAAGATATATCCTCTGTAGTCAACATATTAGAAACAACTGCTGACATAATGTAACAACTTATAAACAGAAAAATAAAAGACATAATTAAAGTTTTCGTTGTGTCCTGAAAAGCAACTGAAAATACCAAGCAAAATGATACAATCGAAAATGCCAGAAAAAACGTAAAAATTATAGTTCTGAAAAAGTAACCAGCATCCCCGCATATAGCATGAACAAAGTTTTCTACTCCATACTTGAAACATCCTACTACTGCCGAAAAGCAAATCAAGAATCCAACTACTAAAAATGTTTTCAGACACTGTACTAAATAGATAGCAATTCTACTATATCCGCAAACAATTTTTAAATTTATTGTACGCTGCTTAAATTGCTCGCTAAAAAGATAAGCACTATAGCATCCCGTAATAATAATCAATGCTACACCAACGTCCGCCATTTGATTCATGAATACTCCCATTAAATTATTAGGCGTGTTTTGTACTATTGGCTCTAAAAGGTACTCATCGCTTGTAAAAAGCAACGTCATCGTACAACAAATAAATAGCATAAAGTAAAACATCCTGCTGTGTACAAGTTGATATATCTCCATTCTTATTAATCGTTTTACCATACACTTCCTCCTAAAATTCCGCTTTTCGTATACAAATCAACGACAGAAGCAATAAAACCACGTCCCATAGCAATAACATGAAAAAATACTTATCTAGCGTCATTAAATTTCCGAGCACTAATTTAGTAGCTCCAACAGGCAGTATATGGGCCATTAAAAGACCTATACTTGAGCTATTTACACTTAATAGCGTTATTAAATGAAATATAATTGTTACACCTATCGATATTCCTTGATTTTTGGCAACTATTGCGAAGAACGCAGATAATAATGCCAAAAACACTCCCAGTAACACATATAAAACAAGAAAAATCTTGTATTCCCTATATTCACTTTTAGAAACTAACGGAATAATGCAAAGAGGGAAAATAAGAAGCTGAATCTCTATACACACGATAGTCATAGCAGCTTTCGCAAGTAATATTTTACTTTTCCTATTCCCGGATGATATTTCATATAAAATCTTTCTATCCTCATAGTCCTTTGCCATAAAACTTGTTCCATAAAGTGATGCAATGACAATTGTTAAAAACAATTTCTGTGCCAATAAATCAACGCTAATATCTTGCCCGGCAAACATCACACCATTAATTAACATTATTAGCATTGTAATAATCCAAAATAATTTATCATGCCTTAATTTGTACCATTCATATTTCATCAAACATCTCATTATCGACCAATCCTTTTGAAAAAGTATTCTTCCAAACTATCCTCTGAGACGGAAATTCCTGCTGGATCAATTCCGTTATCAGCAAACAGATTCATAATCTGCAATACTTCCCCTGCTAATTCATATACTCTGATCGTACCATCTTCCATTTCCTTAAAATCATCAGTTTTCAATTGATTTTTTAAAACATGTTTCACCTTTGCTGTGTCTTTATCCGTAATTAATACATATCTCTGAGTCTTTTGAGTTAATTCCTCATGAGTTATATTTTCAATAATTTCCCCTTTATTTATTAAGATGTAGTTATCTACCATTTGATACAACTCGCTGAGGATATGGCTTGATACTAAGATTGTGGCTTTTCTCTTTCTGCTTATCTGCTTAATTAAATTTCGTACTTCTAAAATACCGTCCGGATCCAATCCATTTATAGGTTCATCTAAAATCAAAAATTTAGGATCATTAACCAATGCCATTCCTATACCCAGCCTTTGTTTCATTCCTAATGAAAAATGTTTTACTTTTTTTCCACTTTCATTGCAAAGACCCACTAGCTTTAAAATCTTTTCGATTCTATCAAATGAAACACCATATAAGATACAAAGCGCCTTTAGATTTTGCTTTGCTGTCATATCTAAGTTTAATGCCGGACCTTCAATGATACATCCGATTTTCTTTCTTTTCTCTGTCAATCCTTTGATATCAGTTTCGCCGTCTAAAACAACCTGACCTGAAGTAGGATATGCCAAACCTGTAATGATTCTCATCGTAGTTGTTTTACCAGCTCCGTTCCTTCCGATAAAGCCATAAACCTTTCCTTCTTCTAGTCGTAAATTGATATTACATAAGACCTTATTTTTCGAATAAATCTTATTAACATCCTTCAACTCACAAATTATACCCATAATTCTTCCTACTCCTTCCTCTAGACTGCATATTATCAAAGAATCATTCAAACCACAATACCCATTAACGCAACGGTCAGATTACATTACTGAATGGTATATTTCATTTAAGTGGCAAGATAACAACTGCCGTAAAGCTCTCTTTTTCAATATAATATTTGAAATCACCATTATTACGTTCTATCGCTGTCTTTATGGATTTCAAACCATACCCATGAGTGTCCAATTCACTTTTGCTTGTCATTAACTTTTCCCCCTGGATATTCAAAGCTCCTTTATACGGATTTTTTATTTTTATAGCCAGTCCTCCTTTATATGAGAAATATTTCACTTCTATACATCTTTCTTCCAGGTTACTCCTTAATACTGCCTCTATTGCATTATCAAGCAAATTATCCATGATGGCTGAAATATCTACTGGACTAATTTCTAACTTTGGAACTTCATCCACAAGCAAAATCAACTCTATATCCTTGCTCTTACAAACAGCTGAATATTTACTCATAATCACATCCACAATTGAATTTCCACTTTTTATAACAGGTTTCATGTTATCTAAGCGCTCACCCAGCTGATCGACATATTCTCTTGCCTGGCCTACTTGTGCTCCATCTAGTAAATGGGATACATTAGCCATATGTTTTTTTATATCATGACGTATATTTTTTAATTCCGATGCCATATGCATTTGGTAGCTCACTATTTTATCCAACTCACTACTTCTCAACTGAAATATCTCAAGTTCAGTTTGTCGTTCATAGGCCCAACATATTTTTCCAAAAAAATAAATTACTCCGATCCCCATAATCAGTATGAGATACGATAATACAATCACATATTTCAAATTATTTGATAACTGATTATTATTCGTTAAATTGCTTTCGATAAATATGCACAACTGTAACATCTCTATAAAAACTACAAACATAAGATCTAATATGTACCAATATTTTCGTGGCAGCTTCGGTTGTAGTTTATTAATATATCTAACAAAAATAATTCCACACACGATCACTATTAATTTAATCCCCAATGTGAATACCGTTTCCATTAGAGTACTGTTAATTAATGTTGACGAAAACTGTTGTGGTAAGGAGAATACAATGTTAGCTATGCACATCTCACTCGCTCCCACTATATACATGCCCAAAATCAAATAGAAAATTTTCGTACACATATTTCCTTGAAAAATCATCTCACTAAATACACCAAATAAACCAAGCATTATTAATGGTTTTACAAAAATATTAACACTCAGTAAGTTGTTTGCTGCTGCTCCGATAATCATGCATGCAAACAGTATAGTTAAACCTAGTCCTTTTTCAATTTTTTTAGGCAATACACTCCATGGAATCGCCAGTATACTTCCTACTTCCACTAAGGAAAATGCATAATTAGCAAAATCTCTCATTATAATTGTCCCTCTCTATAAATATCATCCAGAAATGAGTCTAAGACCTGTTTTCTTTTCCTCCGACTCATAATTAACTCTTGACCATTATCTAAATATACCGTTGTTTCACCAACACTAATGACAAACTTCGCATTTACTATACAAGTCCTATGGATATCAAGAAACTCTAATGCAATAAATTTCCTGACTATATCAGAAAATTTATAATGGTATAATCGAAATTTTCCATAAACCGTATACATATATATTTCTCTATTAATAACCTCAAAATAGATGATATTATTCAATGGGAGCTTTAACTCCAAGATTTTATCTGCATTTTTTTCACCATATACTTGAAAAAATTGTATCTCAGGTTTTTCTTCTTTTATTTTTTTTACTACTCGCTTTACTGTATCCCCTAAGTATTTCTTCAAGTTATTTTTAGGCAAAAAACCAATAATATCATGTTGGAACATATTCAGTGCCTCATGCTCATAGGCAGTCATAAATATTAATTTGAAATTTTTGTCCAGTGCACGCAATTTCTGCGCAACGATTTTTCCATTCATATCTGGCATATCTATATCTAGAAATATAATATCAAAATATGGGATATTAGCACGAAACTCATCAACTAACTTTTTACCACTTTGATATTCCTTAAAATTAATATTCACTTTATATTTCTTAAATTCTGCATGAATAACCGGAAGAACACTCTTCAAAAAATAATTATCATCATCGCAAAAAGCTATATTTATCATATTCTCTCCTATTAAATGTTACCACTATTCTAAAAATTATATCATCTTCAGTTTCACAAGACAATGTGGATTTGAAGAATATACGCTGTTTTTAGCACTCACCTCTTGACAGTGCTAACAAGTGGTGATATAGTCACGATATAACAAAGTGATGTGGTTCTAAAGCCCATTTCTCATTAAAATATAGAGCCAGGGAGCTGGATCTTTTGTTTTACGAAGTTGGATGAATAGTGTTAATATGATAGATTGGAGGCAAAAAAGTATGAATATAAGCAAGTTTACACAGAAATCACTGGATGCTGTGCAAAACCTGGAGAAGACTGCCTACGATTTTGGTAATCAGGAGATAGAGCAGGAGCACCTGCTCTACTGTCTGTTACATCAGGAAGACAGCCTGATCTTAAAGATGATTGAGAAGATGGAGATTCAGAAGGAACATTTTCTGAAGAACTTGGATAATCTGCTGAATGGCAGAGTGAAAGTGCAGGGCGGACAGCCCTATATTGGACAGTATCTGAACAAAACACTGATTAATGCCGAGGATGAGGCAAAGGCGATGGGAGATGAATATGTATCTGTCGAGCATCTGTTCCTCGCCATGATGAAAAACCCGAATTCGAACATTAAGAAATTGATGAAAGAATATGGAATTACCAGAGACAGATTTTTAAAAGCTCTGGAAAGTGTCAGAGGAAATCAGAGGGTTACAAACGATAATCCAGAGGCAACCTATGATACGTTGGAGAAGTATGGAGTTAATCTGGTTGATCGTGCAAGGGAACAGAAGCTGGATCCCGTCATCGGCAGAGACGAAGAGATTCGAAATGTGGTCCGGATTCTGTCGCGTAAGACTAAGAATAATCCGGTTCTGATCGGTGAACCCGGTGTCGGCAAGACGGCAGTTGTGGAAGGACTGGCACAACGAATTGTAAAGGGAGATGTCCCGGAAGCACTAAAAGAAAAGACAATCTTTTCTCTGGATATGGGAGCTCTAGTTGCAGGCGCCAAATACAGAGGAGAGTTTGAAGAACGTCTCAAAGCCGTTTTGGAAGAAGTCAGAAAGAGCGAAGGGAAAATTATCCTGTTTATCGATGAACTTCATCTGATCGTCGGTGCCGGAAAGACGGATGGAGCCATGGATGCCGGAAATATGTTAAAGCCCATGCTGGCAAGAGGTGAACTACACTGTATTGGTGCGACAACGCTGGATGAGTACCGCGAATATATTGAGAAAGATGCAGCACTTGAGAGACGTTTCCAGCCAGTCATGGTGGATGAACCAAACGTTGAGGATACGATTTCCATTCTTCGAGGCCTAAAGGAACGCTACGAAGTGTTCCATGGCGTGAAGATTACAGACAGTGCACTGGTTGCAGCTGCGACACTGTCGGATCGCTATATCAGCGACCGCTTTCTTCCGGATAAAGCTATTGATCTGGTCGACGAGGCCTGTGCTCTGATAAAGACAGAACTTGATTCCATGCCGACGGAGTTGGATGAGCAGCGCCGCAGGATCATGCAGATGGATATCGAAGTTGCAGCGCTGAAAAAGGAAACCGACAATCTCAGCAAGGAACGCCTTGAGAGTTTACAGAAAGAACTGGCGGAACAAAGAGATGCATTTAATGCACAGAAGGCTCAGTGGGAGAATGAAAAGTCTTCGGTTGATAAATTATCTGCTCTTCGCGAGCAGATTGAAGACTTAAACCGCCAGATCGAGCACGCGCAGCAGAATTATGATTTGAACAAAGCCGCTGAACTGCAGTATGGTGAGCTTCCGAAACTCCAGCAGCAGTTAGAAGTGGAAGAAGAAAAGGTGAAAAATGCTGATCTGTCGTTGGTACACGAGAACGTTACTGATGAGGAGATCGCCAGAATTGTGTCCAAGTGGACTGGAATTCCTGTTGCGAGACTGACAGAGGGGGAGCGGATGAAGCTCCTCGGCCTGGAAGATCAGCTTCATAGACGGGTAATCGGACAAAATGAAGCGGTTTCACTGGTTTCTGATGCGATTATCCGTTCAAAGGCAGGAATTAAGGATCCCACAAAACCGATTGGCTCTTTTCTGTTTCTGGGTCCGACCGGTGTCGGAAAGACAGAACTTGCAAAAACTTTGGCAAGACAGCTTTTTGATGATGAGAACAACATGGTTCGTATTGATATGAGTGAATATATGGAGAAATACTCCGTATCGCGTCTGATCGGAGCACCTCCGGGATATGTGGGCTATGAAGAAGGCGGCCAGCTCACAGAAGCGGTTCGCAGAAAACCATATTCAGTCGTTCTTTTCGATGAGATCGAAAAGGCGCATCCCGATGTGTTTAATGTTTTGCTTCAAGTTCTGGATGACGGGCGGATTACCGATTCACAAGGCCGCACCGTTGACTTTAAGAATACGATCCTCATCATGACCTCCAATATTGGTTCTTCCTATCTTCTAGATGGGATTCGTTCTGACGGCAGCATCAGCGAAGAGGCGCAGCAGATGGTTCATAATGATCTGCGGTCACACTTCCGTCCGGAGTTTCTGAACCGGCTGGATGAGATTATCCTATTTAAACCTCTGACGCAAGACAACATCGGGGATATTGTGGACCTTCTGATGGAAGAGCTCAACCAGAGGCTGGGGACACAAGAGTTGTCTATCGAACTTACAGACAGAGCGAAAAGGTTTATTGTTCTTGGCGGGTATGATCCCGTGTATGGGGCAAGACCGCTGAAACGTTATATACAGAAAAATGTTGAGACACTGACTGCAAAGCTGATTCTGGAAGGCTCTGTCCACACAGGAGATACAGTTTTGATTGACGTCAGAGATGATAAGCTGGAGGCGATGATTAAACCTCAGGTTGAGGTGGTATCGTGATGCCAAAAGATCCCTATATGCTGCTGAGTTTTGTGAATACGCAGCTGCGGGATACGTACCATTCACTCTCTGATCTCTGCCAGAGCTTCCAAGTAAAAGAAAGAGAGATCATTGACAAGCTGTCAGCAGTTGACTACGATTATGATGAAAAATTAAATCAGTTTGTATAAAAGTATTAAAACTGGCTGCCGCACTGCGGCGGCCTTTTCTATTTACAGAAAACCCGCTTTCGTTTATACTTAAAGGGACTTTGGAGGTTAGACATGGAAAGTAAACAGGATACAGTTTCTTATAAAAGTTTTGCACAGGTCTATGACCTGTTTATGAATGATATTCCATACAGGGAATGGTCCGCGTATGTTCTGGGTCTTCTGAGGGAATATGGAATCAATGACGGTCTTGTTCTGGAGCTGGGCTGTGGAACCGGCAGTATGACAGAACTTTTGGCGGCGGGTGGTTATGACATGATTGGTGTAGATAATTCCGAAGATATGCTGGAGATCGCCATGGATAAGCGTGTGTCTTCCGGGCATGATATTTTGTATCTGCTGCAGGATATGCGTGAATTCGAACTGTATGGTACGGTTCGGGCGGTCGTAAGCATCTGTGATTCGATGAATTATATACGAAAGGAGAGGGATTTGCTTGAGGTGTTTGGACTGGTGAACAATTATCTGGATCCAAAAGGATACTTTATCTTTGATCTGAACACCATCTTTAAGTATGAGCAGATCGGTGACTCTACAATCGCGGAGAACCGAGATGAGGCCAGTTTCATATGGGATAATTACTATGACAAAGATTCCTGTGTCAATGAATACGATCTGGCTCTTTTTATTCCCGAGGGGGATCGGGGACTGTACCGCAAATACGAAGAGGTGCATATCCAAAAGGCGTATTCTCTGGATACCGTAAAAGAGTTGATTTTGGAGGCGGGGATGAAGTTTGTAACTGCATATGATGCATTTACCCATGATCCGGTAAAAGCGGACAGCGAGCGCATCTACGTGATTGCGCAGGAGAATGGAAAATAACCATAAAGGAGACGGATATAGATGGATTATATTGTACGAGCAACGGCAGCGGACGGGCAGATTCGTGCATTTGCCGCGACAACGAGAGATATGGTGGAGACGGCAAGAGCGGATCACAACACCAGTCCTGTGGCGACAGCGGCACTGGGAAGACTTCTGACTGCGGGAGCCATGATGGGAATTATGATGAAAGGTGATCAAGATATCCTGACTTTGCAGATTCGCGGAGACGGGCCGATTCAGGGGATTACAGTTACGGCAGATTCGAAGGGAAGAGCGAAAGGGTATGTGATAAACCCAAGTGTCATCCTGCCGGCAAACAGTATCGGAAAACTGGATGTCGGAGGAGCTGTTGGACACGGATATTTTCGGGTCATCAAAGATATGGGATTGAAAGAACCGTATACGGGACAGGTAGAACTGCAGACCGGAGAGATCGGTGACGATCTGACTTATTATTTCGCGGCAAGCGAGCAGACTCCTTCTTCTGTGGGACTGGGTGTTTTGATGGAAAAAAATAATACCGTAAAGCAGGCAGGGGGATTTATCGTTCAGCTGATGCCGGATACAGACGAAGCTGTGATCGAAAAACTGGAACAGAATCTTTCCGGAATAAAATCCGTCACTTCGATGCTGGAACAAGGTGACACACCAAAGATGATTCTGGAAACCGTGCTGCATGGGATGGATATGGAGATTAATGAAACTCTGCCGACAAGCTTTTATTGTAACTGTGACAGAGATCGTGTGTCGAAAGCACTGGTCAGTGTCGGAAAAGAAGAGCTTGAAGATATGATAAGTGAAGGAAAGGATGTTGAACTGAAGTGCCAGTTCTGTAACAGCAGTTATGTTTTTAATGTTGAGGAACTAAAAGGATTACTAAAGAAGGCAAGATAATGTTCGACGAAGGAGATCACATGAATCAGGGATTTGTAAAAATGGCGGCTGCAACACCGGATGTATTGGTTGCAGACTGCGTGGAAAATGCAGTGAAAATTGTGGATAACATACAGGAAATGGCGTCCGCCGGTGCAAAACTTATGGTATTTCCAGAACTTTGCCTGACTGGTTATACCTGCAGTGATTTATTTTGGCAGGAACGGATGATTGACGAGGCACGGACGCAGCTTGGTATAATCGCAGACCAGACGCGGGAAGTGGATGCGATCATTTTTTTAGGTCTTCCATGGGAAGAATGCGGAAAACTTTATAATGTGGCGGCGGTCATCAGCAGAGGCGAGGTGATCGGAATCGTTCCGAAGAAATATCTGCCCAATTATAATGAATTCTATGAGAGACGGCATTTCGAAGGGGGCAATGAAATAGTTCGGATGACTACTTTTGGCAAAAAAGAGGTTCCATTTGGCATGAATCTCTTATTTCAATGTGATGAGATGCCCCGTCTTACTGCAGCAGCAGAGATCTGTGAAGATCTCTGGTCACCAAACCCTCCAAGTACTGCACATGCCATGGCCGGAGCAACCATAGTGGCAAATCTGTCTGCCAGCGATGAGACCATTGGCAAGGACAGCTACAGGAAAAGTCTGGTGAACGCCACGTCTGCCCGTCTTGTCTGCGCCTATCTTTATGCCGCCGCAGGGGAGGGAGAATCGACCACGGATCTGGTGTTTGGCGGTCAAAATCTGATCAGTGAAAACGGCAGATTACTCTCTGAGGCTCCAAGATTCGAAAACGGGATCATTTACGCGGATATTGACGTGGATTATCTTGCCGGCGAGAGGAGACGGATGACCACATATCCTGCATGGAAGCGGGATGGTTATCAGGTGGTTAAGTTCCATCTTGAGATGGGGGAGACGAAGCTTGCCAGAAGGTTTGCCCCCTGGCCTTTTGTTCCGGAAGATCAGGCACTTCGAGATGAAAGATGCGATGAAATATTGAATATTCAGGCAATGGGACTGAAAAAGAGACTGGCACATACAAAGAGCAGATGTGCCGTAATTGGCATCTCCGGAGGGCTGGATTCCACACTGGCACTTTTGGTTACAACCCGTGCCTTTGACATGCTGGGAATCGATCGCTCGAATATCCTCTGTGTTACTATGCCCTGCTTTGGTACGACGGACCGAACCTATCGCAATGCCTGTGAGTTGACGCACATCATAGGTGCAGCGCTCATGGAAATTGATATCAGGAAATCGGTACTTCAGCATTTTGAAGATATTGGGCAGAACTTCGAAAACCATAATGTGACCTTTGAAAATGCACAGGCCAGGGAGAGGACACAGGTCCTCATGGATCTGGCAAATCAGAGAAACGGACTGGTGGTGGGAACCGGAGATTTGTCGGAGCTCGCACTTGGATGGGCTACTTACAACGGCGATCATATGTCTATGTATGCGGTCAATGCTTCTGTGCCGAAAACCCTTGTGAGACATCTGGTGAATTATTATGCGGTTACTTGCCAAGATGAGAAACTGGAATCTATCCTGATGGACGTGCTGGACACACCGGTAAGCCCTGAGCTGCTCCCGCCAAAAGACGGTGTCATAGCCCAAAAGACAGAGGATCTGGTCGGGCCATATGAACTTCATGACTTTTTCTTATACTATATGCTCCGCATGGGATATGAGCCTGCAAAGATCCTCCGGATTGCAAAACTCGCATTTTCAGATAAATACGATGAAAAGACGATACGAAAATGGCTGGAAACTTTTTACCGCCGTTTTTTTGCACAGCAGTTTAAACGATCCTGCCTTCCGGACGGACCGAAGGTCGGTTCTGTCGCGGTATCGCCGAGAGGAGATCTTCGCATGCCAAGCGATGCGTGCGTCCGGATCTGGTTAGATCAACTGGAGAACCTGTAACAGCACGAAACGTATAACCTTTTGACCCTGAAGATATTTATGAAACTACGGTTTCATAATGTGTGCAGGAGATGCATACACTTAGTTAGCCGCTAATTCAGACGTGCCTGGCATGTCTGAATCCAGTTTTGTGATGAAAGGGAGAGGTATATGTATGAACAGATGTCTCCTACAGAAGTGGAAAAGAAATTAGATACGAATCTGCAGCAGGGGCTTTCGAATGCGGAAGCAGCACGCAGAAGCAAAGAGAACGGGTATAATGTACTGGCAGAACCAAAGAAGAAGTCGGTGTTTACTATGTTTGCGGAACAGTTGAATGATCCTTTGATCTTTATTCTTCTGATCGCGGCCGGGATTTCTATGGCGATGCGGGAGATGAGTGATGCGGGGATTATATTTGCCGTCATCATCATGAACGGTGTGGTCGGAGTTGTACAGGAGGGAAAAGCCCAGAAAGCCTTGGAGGCTTTGAAGAAGATGACCAGCCCAACTGCGATTGTAAAAAGAGAAGGCGTTTACAAAGAGACTGAGGCGGCTGATCTTGTATGCGGGGATGTTGTCTCTCTCGAAACCGGCTGTCAGATACCGGCCGATATTCGGCTGATTTCCTGTTATAGTATTAAAACGGATGAGTCAGCACTGACCGGGGAATCTCTTCCGGTTCAGAAAACATCAGAATCGATTTTGGGAGAGAAACTCTCACTTGGAGATATGAAGAATATAGCCTTCATGTCCACAAATGTTGTTTACGGTCGGGGTGAAGGCGTGGTCACGGCTGCGGGGATGCACACGGAGATCGGAAAGATTGCCGGCATGCTGCATGGCGGTCACGAAGAGCCGACACCTTTACAGCGCAGACTGGGTGAAATCGGAAAGATTTTGAGTGCCTGTGCGGTGATTTTATGTGCTGCGCTTTTTGTTATCGCGGTGATTCAGCACAGGAATGTTCCAGAAATGCTGATCACGGCTATTTCTCTTGCGGTTGCCGCGGTTCCGGAAGGGCTTCCGGCGATCGTGACAATC
The DNA here is from genome assembly GCF_015159595.1 of Blautia liquoris. NCBI lineage: Bacteria > Bacillati > Bacillota > Clostridia > Lachnospirales > Lachnospiraceae > Blautia > Blautia liquoris. Next base: position 146,321 of record NZ_CP063304.1, read on the forward strand.
GTGTTGGCACTGAGTGTTTCCAGAATGGTGAAAGTCAATACAATTGTCCGCAGACTTCCTGCTGTAGAGACTTTGGGTTCTGTGAATGTTGTCTGCTCGGATAAGACGGGAACACTGACTCAGAATAAGATGAAAGTGGTTTCGTGTTATACGGATCAGAAGAGCCTGGACTTGGAACAGCTGGATCCTTCGAAGAACCGGGAATTCCTGGAGGGTTTCGTGCTATGTAACGATGCTATCATCTCCGGCGGAGTATCTATGGGTGATCCCACGGAAATTGCACTGATGGATATGGGAGCACATTTTGGCATCAGCAAGATAAAGTTGGAAGATGAATACAAAAGAGTCGATGAGCTTCCCTTTGATTCCAAGCGTAAGATGATGACAACAGTTCATCAAAATGGGGGGAATAGAGTTTCTTACACGAAAGGGTCCAGTGACGTTCTCATAAACCGCTGTACAAGAGTTTTAAAAAAGGGCGAGATTGTAGCGATTACAGAAGAAGACAGAATACAGGTCGCACAGGCAACCCGTGATATGAGCAGTCAGGCACTGCGCGTGCTTGGACTTGCAATGAGGCCGCAGGCCGCTTCGCCAGAGGAGAACAATCTGGTGTTCATCGGACTTGCCGGGATGATCGATCCGCCGAGGGAAGAGGCAAAAGAAGCCATATCCGTATTCCGGCATGCCGGCGTAAAGACAGTTATGATCACCGGAGATCATGTGGAAACTGCATTTGCCATAGCAAAACAGCTGGGAATTGCAAGGTCGATGCACGAGTGTATCACCGGAGATGAGATCGAAAAAATGTCGGATGAAGACTTGAAAGAAAGATGCGAGAGCTTAAGCGTCTTTGCCAGGGTTTCGCCTACGCACAAGGTGCGGATTGTAAAAGCATTCCGTGCCAGGGGAAATATAGCCGCCATGACAGGAGACGGTGTAAATGATGCGCCATCTTTGAAATCCGCCGATATTGGAATTGCCATGGGAAAGTGTGGCACAGACGTAGCGAAGAATGCAGCTGATATCATTCTCACAGATGATAATTTTGCCACGATTGAAAAGGCAATCGAAGAGGGAAGGGGAATCTATGAGAATATCAAAAAATCCGTGCTGTTTCTTCTGTCATCCAACTTTGGTGAAATTATCACCATGTTTCTGGCCGTAACCGCAGGCCTCAGTTCTCCCCTGAAAGCCAGCCATATTCTTTGGGTGAATCTGATTACAGACTCACTTCCGGCACTGGCACTTGGTGTGGATGAAAATGACGGAAAGATGCTTATGGAAAAGCCGCCGCGCAGCGCTGCAGAGAGTCTGTTTGCCGGCGGAGGCTTATTTTGCACATTGTTCTATGGATGCCTGATTGCAGCGATCAGCCTGATCGCATTTTTCAGTGTACCCTATGCATTTTTAAACGGTCAAGGGGCGGCGTTCACATTGAGCAATATCAAAGCAGCCCTTTCTTATGAGGAGATTCTGATGCGTGCTCAGACTTATGCCTTTACGGTTCTCGGAATATCAGAACTGTTTCATGCAATTGGAATGAGAAACGTGGAAAAATCATTTTTTACGAACCATCCATTTTCGAATAAACTGATGATAGTAGCCTTCACGGTTGGGATTGCCCTTCAGATGCTGGTGACTGAGATTCCATATTTCAATCTTGCCTTTGAAACTGTGCATCTGTCATTTGGCGAATGGGTGGGTCTGACCTTTTTGTCTTCTATGCCGTTAATTGCCCATGAGATGTTGCTTTTTAATCCTGTATCCTGGTTAAAAAAACTTCATAAAAGCAAGGACAATAAGGAGAATGCCACTGAGCCAGGAAAGATCTGATTTCAGTTTATCAGCGATGAGATTACCCGAGAGGCAGCCAAAAAAGATTGCACATGCACCCACCGCGAGTGACAGTATTACCGTACAACTGATGTTAAGAGGAAGTACCCCGGCTCCGAAACCGACGGCGGCACTGTCCAGTGAAAGTGCGACTCCCAGAGATATAGCCTCTCTGGGGGAAAGGGTGTGACTCTGATCCATGTCGGCTTTGTCGGGGTCAGCATAGACCGTCAGTATAAAGCGAAAGTGCATGAATGAAAAGTGTATATATGGTGCCGTGGGCTGGTTTTTTCTGATCAGAGTTTTCAGATAGCTGTCGAAAAGTTTTAGAATTCCCAATCCGAATAAAATTGCAAAACAAAAAATCCTGATCAGCTGCTGTGGCAGGTAAGGACTGATTACCCTGCCTAAGGACAGGAAAATCAGCAGGATCCCACCGGAAATGAAATCCATCAGAGCAGCTGACAGGAAAGGAATTTTTATTTTATTTGTGCCGTAGGCAAAGCATGCTACAAAGGTATCTATGGAAAGTGCTGTCACAAGCACCAGTGATTCGAGAATAAGAGATAGAGATATCACATTTACTTACCCCACGATAAACTTTTTACTTATAATATGATAAAAAAAATAAAAAGTTACGCATTTCATGCAGGCATAAAATGCGTAACTTTTTTATTTGCTTACTTCGGCTTTTGAAAGTGCTGATTTTACAGCATCCAAAAGAAGCATGGAAGTATATTTATTGTCATCAGAATATTTTATGTTCTCTGTAGACTGTGTTGCATAAATCTGGCTTGCTATGTCTTCTAAGGTGGGTTCCATCAGAGGATACATGGCAGTAGTAACGTCACTTAGGTTTATCAGTTCAACAGAATTGATATGATCTTTATCTACAGTCACCTGTACGTCGAATGAGTTGCCATTTAATTCGATGGAAGACGTATAGACACCTGGTGTATACTGGTTGACCGAGGTGGAAACTGTAGCTTCCGAATTCGGTTCCCTGGAATTCTTACCATGAAACATCACGACAAGCAGTATGACAGCTACCACAGCCAGAATCAGAAAGATAGCTGTATAGATAACTTCTTTCATATGTAGTACAACAATTTTAGTTTTTGAACTCATAGACGGTACACTCCTTTTGCATTCTCTATAAATGATATGATCTGACTTATGAAAATATGCAGATATTAACGGTAATCTATGGCAAATTTCCAACAAAGCTTCCCGTGCTCTTTTACAGGGTTTCAACTTATGGTATCATATGATGATACCAGGGTCAAAAGGTCCTGCGTTTCATGCTCGCATGAAAAAGCATGACCTTGGGACCCGAACAAACATGAGAAAGCAACCCGATTAGAGTGCATTTCGGATTTTTGCAAACATAAAAAGGAGGCGGCTTATGTCGTTACAATTACTGCTTGGAAGTTCTGGTGTGGGGAAATCTCATTATGGCTTTCAATACATTATAGATGAATCAATCAGACATCCTGACAGAAAATACCTCGTTGTTGTACCGGAGCAGTTTACGATGCAGACGCAGAAGGAACTGGTTTCCCTTCACCCAAACAAAGGGATTTTGAATATAGATATCCTGAGTTTTCCCCGACTGGCTTACCGAATATTGCAGGAAGTAGGAGGAGCACCTCATCCGGTGCTTGAGGAGACAGGAAAGACACTGGTAATCCAGCGTATCGTACAGGAGCAGCAGAAGAACCTGAAATTTCTCGGATCAAACTTAAAGCGTACTGGTGCTATTGCCGAGATGAAGTCATTGGTTTCAGAACTCATGCAGTATCAGGTGGATGCTGCCTGTTTGGAAGAATGGGCCGGGGAAGCAAAGGATAAGCCGCTGTTGGCCGCCAAGCTTTCTGATACAGGTGTGATTTACAAAGGCTTCATGGGTTTTATGGAGGGAAGATATATCGCGGGAGAAGAAGTACTGGATGTCCTGTGCCGTAGAATCGGCGAATCGAAATTGATACGGCATAGCACGGTTTTTTTAGATGGTTTTACCGGTTTTACGCCGGTACAAAATCAGGTAGTGCAGGAGATGCTGCATCTTTGTGATAAGGTGATTGTGGCTGCAGCCATAGATGAAAGGGAAGATCCATTTCACTATGACGGTCCGCACAGATTATTCTCCATGACGAAAAAGATGATTCAGAAACTGACCGACATGTGCCGTGAGGGGCACATTGAGATAGAAGAGCCGGTATATCTAAGACATAACAAATATTCGAGATTTTCACATGCGCCGGCTCTTGCGGCTCTTGAGAAAAATATATTCCGCTATCAATTTAGTCCCTATGAGAAAAAACAAGATGAGATCTGCATCCGGGTAATGGATGATCCGAAAGCAGAACTTTTAGATGTGGCGCGCACGATACATAAAATTGTACGAGAAGGGGATTACCGATACAAAGATTTCGCTATTGTGACCGGTGACTTAAAGACATATGGCAATTTTGCAAAGCAGGTGTTTGAAAAGTTCGATATTCCCTGTTTTGTGGACGAGAAACATTCTGTACTTATGAATCCATTTGTAGAGTTTTTGCGTTCCGCAGTAGATCTTGTGGTTTCGAATTTTAGTTATGAGAGTGTCTTCCGATATCTGCGTTGTGGGATGAGCCATCTTGCGACATCCGAAATTGATGAGATGGAGAACTACTGCCTTGCGCTTGGAATCCGTGGTCTGAAGAAATATGAAGAGACGTGGGTTCGTGTTTATAAAGGGATGGACAAAGAGAAGCTTTTAGCTGTCAATGAATCCAGAATTCGTTTTATAGAAGAAGTAGGGGAGTTTGCACATGGGTTTAAGAAGAGAAATCTGAATGTTGAAGAGAGGACAAGAGTGCTATATGGTCTGATCTGTTCCTGCGAAATTCAACAACAGTTAAAGGAATATGAGGATGTATTCCATCAGAGTCAGGATATGGAAATGGAGCGGGAATATGGGCAGATCTATGGTGTTTTGATGGATCTTCTGGATAAATTGGTGGAGGTTTTGGGAGATGAGAAAGTGAGTCTTGCCCATTATCAGGAGATTTTGGAGGCAGGATTTCTTGAAACGTCTGTAGGTCTAATTCCGCCCTCCACGGATCAAGTATTGTTAGGGGATATCGAGAGGACGAGACTAAAAGATGTGAAAATACTGTTTTTCGTGGGAATTAATGATGGGATCATTCCAAAGCCAGTCTCAAAAAGCGGAATTCTCTCAGAACCTGACAGGGAGTATCTTGCCGATCAAGATGTTTGGCTGGCACCAACCGGGCGCGAAGAAATGTATATGCAGAGATTTTATCTGTATTTAAACCTTACGAAACCCTCTGAAAAACTTTTTTTATCCTACAGTAGATCTAACAGCAAGGGAGAAGCACTGCTCCCTGCATACCTGATAGGTATGATTTCGAAGTTATATCTGGATATCGAGGTGGAGGAAGTCAGATCAAACGGATGCGGCCTGTGGGAGATGGAGACAGCAGATGATGCGGTAAAATCTCTGGTAGAAGGGCTGAGATCGTTTCGGGAGGGAGAAGAAAATTCTGTATGGAAGGAACTCTTTTCCTGGTATTGCAGGGATGAAAAAAGAAAAAACCAGATCGATCATCTTGTGGAGGCGGCATTTTATGAAAATCCTGAGGAAGTGGTGAGTAAGGCTGTTGCAAAGGCACTCTACGGGAATATTCTGGTGAACTCGGCGACAAGGCTGGAACAGTTTGCGGCATGTGCATTTTCACATTTTTTGAAATACGGACTGGAACTTACGGAGCGTGAAACCTACGAGTTCAATGCTGCAGATATGGGGAGTATCATGCATGAGGCACTGGAAGAATTCTCGAAAAAACTGGATGAAAAAGGGCTTCACTGGAAGGACCTGACGGATGAGTTCAGAGAAAGTCTGATTGATGAAAGTGTGGAAAAACTTGCCGACAGTTATGGGAACACGATTCTTCACAGCACGAATCGAAACAGCTATATGATCATACGGGTGAGGAGAATGCTTAAGAGAACCGTGTGGGCCTTGCAGCAGCAGATAGAGCAGGGGATGTTCGAGCCGGGCGGATTCGAGGTATCATTTGCCATGGAGGACCAGCTTGAGGCAATCAACTTTGACATCTCACCGGATGAAAAGGTGAAGCTTCGCGGAAGGATAGACCGTATGGACCTCTGTGAAACGGATGATAAAGTATATGTGAAAATCATTGATTATAAATCGGGAAATACTTCATTAAGTCTGGTAGAGTTGTACTATGGGCTTCAGATACAGCTGGTTGTTTATATGAATGCGGCACTGGAGCTGGAACAAAAGAAATACCCGGATAAAGAGGTGGAGCCGGCCGGAATCTTCTATTACAGAATCGGTGATCCTTATGTCGCCGCGTCAGGCGGCGAAAGTGATGAAGAGGTACTTCAAAAAGTTCTGAAAACTCTGAGACTTGATGGAATTGCCAGAGCGGAGGAAGAAGTCGTTCATCTTATGGACCAAAACGTCGGTGCGGGTGAAAACTCCAGTATAATCCCTGTAGGCTATACCAGGAATGGCTCTTTAAATCGTTATTCCCATGTAGCTGAAAAAGAAAATTTCGATACCATCAGCCATTATACGAGTAAAAAGATTCGGGAGATCGGAAGAGAGATATTGGAAGGATATGTTCAGGTATCTCCTTATAAATTGGATAACAAGGAGGCGTGCACTTATTGTCCATATCATGGTGTATGTGGATTTGATGAGAGAATCGACGGTTTTTCGTTTCGAAAGCTGAAGAAAGAAGAGCAGGAAGAGATCATAGAGAAGATGAAGAAAGATTTATCCGAAAGCGGGGATGATAATTATGGCAGTGGCATGGACAAAAGAACAGAAGAAAGTGATTGATCTGCGAGATCGGAACATTCTGGTTTCTGCGGCCGCCGGTTCCGGAAAGACGGCGGTTCTGGTGGAGAGAATTCTCACTATGGTGACGGATAAAGAGAATCCTGTTGATATCGATTCTCTGCTGGTGGTGACATTTACAAGGGCAGCGGCAGCAGAGATGAAAGAGCGTATTAGGGCTGCACTTGAAAAAGCCCTGACAGAAAGTCCGGAAGATGAGCATCTGCAAAGACAGAGCGCGCTGATTCATCATGCACAGATCACAACGATTCATGGATTTTGTACCTATGTAATTCAGAACTATTTTCACCTTATAGATCTGGATCCCGGGTACCGAATCGCCGACGAAGGTGAATTAAAGCTTTTGAAAAAAGAAGTTCTGGAAGAAGTTCTGGAGGAGGCATATGAAGAAAAAGATCCGGGGTTCCTGAAGTTTGTGGAGTGGTATGCACCGGGAAAGAGTGACCAGTCCATAGAGAATCTGATCCTGAAGTTGTATGATTTCGCGGTCAGTTATCCTTACCCAAAGGACTGGCTGGATGAATGTAATAAGATGTATGAGTCAGCTGGGGAGGGCAGATTGGAAGATATGCCATGGATGCAGGAATTGTTGGAGGAGATACATACTCAGCTGCATAACGCACTGGAAGTAACAAAGAATGCGAGTGCACTTGCGCGGTCATCAGCCGGTCCATATATGTATCTGCCCATGCTGGAGGCAGATGAGGAGATACTTCATACACTTTTGCAGAAAGAATCTTATCAGGAGATGTATCAGGCCTTACAGGGAATGGGGTTTATGACCTTGTCCCGGAAGAAGGATACTTCTGTGGATGAGACATTACGGGCACAGGTAAAGGCTCTTCGGGATGACGTAAAGAGTATACTGACCGACATCCAAACAAAATACTGTTCCAGACCCAAAGAGCAGGTTGTAAGAGAATTTCAGTTGTGCCGAGAGCCGATTTTCTGGCTGGTTGGGCTTACGAAAAGGTTTATGGAAGTATTCTCAGAGAAGAAGAGGAGAAAAAGTCTGATGGACTTTTCGGACCTGGAACATTTTGCGCTGGAGATTCTTGTACAAAAAAAGAATGACGGATATGTAAGAACCGAAGCGGCAAAAGAACTCTCCAACCGGTATGCTGAAGTCATGATTGACGAATATCAAGACAGTAACTTTATTCAGGAATTCCTTTTAGAATCTGTGTCGGGTGTGTTTGATGGCACGTATAACCGGTTTATGGTGGGAGACGTCAAGCAGAGCATCTATGGATTCCGTCTGGCCAGACCCGAACTTTTTCTTAAAAAGCAGGAAGATTATACAGTAGAAAGCAGCAGGGAGCAGAGAATTGATCTTCACAAAAACTTCAGGAGCCGGAAAAATGTTTTGACTTCCATTAACTTTATGTTCCGGCAGATCATGGAGCGTTCTCTCGGAGGAATTGAATATGATGACTCAGAAGCCCTATATGCAGGTGCAGATTATCCAGATGGACAGGATCCTGATTTTCCGTGTACGGATGTTCTCCTGATTGACAGCAAATCACCGGAACTGGAAGATACGAAGACCAGGGAGACGATGATTGAGACCGAAGCTCTTTTTGTATCCAAAAAGATCATATCTATGGTGGGAAAAGACAAGGTATGGGACAAGAATCTAAAGACTTACCGAAAGGTCGAGTACCGCGACTGTGTAGTACTTCTTCGAACGGTCAGCGAATGGGCGGACATCTTCTCTCGTGTTCTTCAGAGCCAGGGAATACCGGCATATACGACTTCACAGACTGGATATTTTTCGGCGCTTGAGGTTGTGACAGTCCTCGATTTTTTGAGAATTTGTGATAATCCCATGCAGGATATCCCTTTTGCGGCGGTTCTTCATTCTCCTATCGGAACATGTTCATCTGAAGAACTTGCAGTGATCAAGAGTACATATCCAAGTCAGAGAATCTATCAGGCTTGTAATCTTTATGCGAGGGAAGGGTCTGATGAAAGCTTACGTGGAAAACTTTTAAGATTTTTAAAGATGATTTCCGATTTCAGAGACAGGGTTCCTTACACCCCGATTCATCAGCTGGTGGAGGAGATTTTAGAAGAGACCGGTTATGGGGATTATGCGGCCGCTATGCCCGCGGGTCAGCAGAGAACAGCCAATCTTGCCATGCTTGTGGAGAAGGCCGTTGAGTTTGAAGATACCAGCTATCGGGGTTTATTCAATTTTATCCGTTACATAGAGGAAATTCAAAAGTATGAGGTTGATTTCGGGGAAGTGAATATAAACGGCGAGACGGAAGATACCGTGCGGATCATGAGCATACATAAGAGCAAGGGACTGGAATTCCCTGTAGTATTCGTAGCGGGAATGGGGAAGAGATTTAACTTTATGGATGCAAACCAGACAGTAGTACTGCATTCAAAGCTTGGCATCGCATCTGATGTGATTGACAGCGAAAGGAGAACGAAGGAGGCGACCCTGTTAAAGGAGGCCGTTCGTCAGAGAATGACGAAAGAAACGCTGGGAGAGGAACTGCGTATTCTATATGTGGCACTTACCAGGGCGAAGGAAAAGCTGATTTTATGTGGAAGTGGAGACCTGAAAAAATGGGTCGAAAGCTGCGGATATCTCATTTACTCTGAGAACAGGCATCTATACTACGGAAGGCTTATCAAGGCAAGGTGTTATTTTGACTGGGTACTTGCATCACTTGCGGGACATCCCTGCTTTCAGAGTCTTTTTGAGATGTATCAGCTTCCCACAGGAAGGGAAGTCTCTCTGGAAGATAAGGATGCAAAGATTAAGATCCAGGTAATCACACCGTCATCCCTTGTAGCTTCTGAGATGCTCACAAGGATGAATCGGGATGTGAAGAAACAGGAACTTTTGCATTGGGATGCGAGTGTCATACGCGATCCAGATACAAAAAAGATACTCGAAAAGAGATTCTCGTATGTATACCCATATCGGGAACTGGCCCTTATACCAGTTAAGATGTCTGTGTCTGAACTGAAAAGATCCGGGGAGGATGAGCAAGGGGAGGAACTCTTCTACGAATCGGATCAAATGCCATATATTCCTGAGTTTATGCAAGAAGCCAGAGATGAAAAAGGCGGATCCGCCAGAGGAACCATATATCATAAGGTGTTTGAGAATCTGAATTACAAAAGCCTTAAGGCGGTAATTGAAAACCCGTTTTCTGAACTGAAAAGACAGATTGATGCGATGGTTTCAGATCAGAAGTTGTCAAAAGAGGATGCAGAACATGTATGGATCAGGGATCTTGTACAATTTCTCCACACGGATATCGGACAAAGAATCTGCCAGGCAGGTGCAGCCCAAAGGCTGTATCGAGAACAGCCATTTGTAATGGGCATACCAGCTTCCGATATCGACGAAAAGTGGCCGGCGGACGAACTTGTCCTGGTGCAGGGAATTATCGATGCTTATTTTGAAGAAAAAGGAAAGCTGGTGCTAGTTGATTATAAGACAGATCGAGTGACTGACCCCGATGGCAGTGATCTCGCTAAAAGGTACGAAAAGCAGCTTTTATACTATAAAAAAGCTCTTCAGCAAATCACCGGCAAGGAAGTAAAAGAGATGGATATCTACTCGGTCAGTCTGGGAAGAAAAATCGAGATCGTTTAAAAAATTCTCAAAATACTCTTGACAAATTATCTGGCTTATAATACTATATATCATATAATATAAGACAGAGAACAGTATAATGTGATAAATAGTATTATAGTCGAGCGAATAATTGTTTTCTGATCAGAAAGTCAGGAGTTGATAATATGGTATTTAATACTGGTGCTGCACTTTTGGATGCGATTGTGCTTGCAGTTGTCTCGAGAGAGAAAGAAGGCACCTATGGCTATAAGATTACACAGGATGTGAGAAACGTCATAGATATATCGGAATCAACCTTGTATCCGGTTCTTCGAAGATTGCAGAAAGACGAATGTCTGATGGTTTACGATATGAAATTTGACGGAAGAAACCGCAGATACTATAAGCTGACGGAAAAAGGCGAAGTTCAGCTGCGTCTGTATAAGATGGAGTGGAAAAGCTATTCCAGGAAAATAAGTTCGTTATTCGAAGAAGGAGGGGAGAGTTAATTATGAACAGAACAGAATTTATAGATCAGCTGAGCCGTCTGCTCTGCGACCTTCCGGAGAATGAGAGACAGGATGCCCTCGATTATTATAATGATTATTTTGACGATGCCGGTCCGGAAAATGAAGGAATGATCATACAGGAGCTTGGCAGTCCCGGGAAAGTGGCCGCGGGGATTCGCGCAAGTTACCGTGGGGACTATAAAGATCAAGGTCAGTACACAGACAATGGATATCGCGATCATGAAACATCACAGGAAAATCCGATATCAGCAGTGTCATCCGAATCAGGTCAAAAAGGCCGAGACAATAATCGGAACAGCAGGAAACAAAATCAGGAAAATAGAGAACAAAAACAGGATAACAGGGAGCAGAAACAGGAGCACAGGTATGACAAGAAAGGAAGACGCGGCGTGGGCGGATGGTTTCTCATCATCCTTGTACTCATAATGTTCTTGCCGATTACCTTTGGAATTACAGGTGGAGCATTTGGCATTCTGGCAGGGCTTTGCGCTGCGGTGCTGGCATTGTTCCTGTCGGGATTCATTCTTGCAGGATGTGGAATCGCCTTCGTGGTAAAAGGTATGATGCTTGCAGTCACTTCCCTGGGCAGTGGATTGCTGCTAACAGGGATTGGCCTGATCCTTTTTGCAGCGGGGCTGGCGCTGACTGTATTCTTTGTTTGGCTGCTGTTTAAGATACTGCCAAAAGTATTTCGATGGCTGATTAGCCGACTGTCCAGAATCTTTCACCATGGACGGGGAAGAGATGAGGGAGGTGCCAGCTCATGAAAGTGTGGAAAAAAGTTCTGCTGATTATCAGCGGTGTAGCTCTGGTATTGGGGATTTGCTGTATCGTTCTTGGACTGATACTTGGAGGAAGAACCAATGCGATAAGACATACCGCAGGAGACTATTTTAACATCGGCTTTGGAAACCATAGCTTTGATATCTGGGATGATTGGAGAGATGATTTTAGTGTGGGTAATGAGACAACCAGAGAATTTTCCAATATTGAAGAACTTGATATCGAGTCAAAGTATGGCGATATCATAATAAAGGAATACGACGGGCCGACCATCAAAGTCACATCGCAAAGGGTTAATCCGCTGAAATACTCCGCCGAAGAAGATGGATATGTACTTATGATCACAGATCATACAGTCAGATCATCCAATCATCCTAAAATCACGATCCAGATACCGAAGGATTATCATTTTACAGACGTTTCTATCGGTCTGTATGGGGGAACGGTAAGTATAGATACTCTGAATACAGATGAATTTGACGCAGACATTGGTGCGGGGAAACTTTTGGTAACCAAGGGCTTAAGCTCAACGGAGGTCGACTGCACTGTGGGAGCAGGTTCGATTGACTTTGGTCTGCTGGAATCATCGTATGTGGAGCTCGAATGCGGGGCAGGAGAGATTAAAACCTGGATGTCCGGCGGACAGTCGGATTATTATCTGGAAGGCGACTGTGCAATCGGAGAGGTTCGGTTTGGTTCGCAGAAATTCTCCGGAAATGTAGAGGATATTGCATTTGGATCGGGGGATAATGTAATCGATGTAGATTGTGGAGTTGGCCGTATTGATATTCAGTTTCAAGACAGCAAGGTCTGATGAGATTGAAACGTATTAAGGATTGTAAGAGCACGGCTTATGGCCGGAAAGGAAGTGCTATTATGGATAACAACAAAAGATTGTATCGTTCATCGACAAATTATATGCTATGTGGTGTCTGCGGGGGGATTGCAGAGTATTTTAACATCGATCCGACACTCGTCCGCATAGCATGGGTGGTATTAAGTGTCTTCAACGTGGGATGGGGGATTGTGGCTTATATCCTTGCTGCGATTATTATCCCAAAATAAAAGATGTGAAGGCGTATAATTCTTTTCGTTCTGGCAACACTCCTAGATAGTTAAGCCATACCACTTGAGTATGGCAGCAAAGAAAGGTGTGTGGTCTCTATGAACAGCAAAAGTGAAAAGAAGATCGATCTGAATAATCTTACCTCCGATGAAGTCATGAAGTATGAAATTGCAAATGAACTGGGGCTGCTTGATAAAGTCTTGGACAGTGGATGGAAAACTCTGACAGCAAAAGAAACGGGCAGAATCGGGGGGCTGATTACAAAGCGTAAAAGAGAGGCAAAAAAAGAGCAGGAGTGACTGCTCTTTTTTTAAAACAAACTTTACTTTATGGCTTTAAAGCGATATAATGTCACATAAACAAAGCCGTGGTGGCTACAGTCCCAAAAGGGACGAATAAATGTCAAAAGAAAAAGCGAGGGAGGAAAAAACAATGTACGCAAGTCAGATGTATGAACTTGGCGCTGAACCCAATATTATCAGGAAAATATTTGAATATAGCCAGAAGAGATGTAATGAAATCGGAGAGGAGAATGTCTTTGATTTTTGCATCGGAAATCCTAATGTACCGACCCCGGAGGGCTTTCATAAAGCAATCCGGGAGCTTATCAGTCAGAAAAACGATTATTTTCTGCATGGTTATACCTCAAATGCGGGGGATCAGGAGACGAAAAGGGCAATTGCCGCTGATTTGAATACCAGATATCAAACTTCGTTCCATGAAGATAACTTTTATATGACGTGTGGGGCAACGGCGTCACTTCGAATCAGTGTCGAAGCACTGTGCGAAGATGGGGATGAGTTTATTACATTTACGCCGTTTTTTCCTGAATATCGTGTTTTTGTGGAGACAGCCGGTGCCAGCCTTGTCACGGTCGAGACAAATCCGGACAGCTTTCAGATTGATTTTGATAATCTAAAGCCCGCTTTTTCAGAGCACACGAAGGGAATTATCATCAACTCACCGAATAATCCGTCAGGAGTGGTCTTCAGCGAAAAATCTATTCGGACACTTGCCGGGATTCTAAAAGATAAATCAGAAGAATACGGTCATCCGATTTTTCTGATCTCCGACGAACCTTACAGGGAACTGGTATATGACGGCTTAAAAGTACCATTTCTGACGAAATATTATGATAACACATTAGTGTGTTATTCGTTCAGTAAATGCATGTCAATTCCCGGTGAACGAATTGGATACATCCTGATTCCGGATGAGGTGGAAAATCATAAGAGCATTCACGCCGCCATCTGCGGTGCCGGCCGAGCACTGGGATATGTGTGTGCACCCAGTCTGATGCAGCATGTGATTGCGAAATGTGCCGGAGAGGTGGCAGATATCGAACTATATAAGAAAAACAGGGATTTTATGTATCAGGCACTGACTTCATATGGCTATGAATGTATCTATCCCAATGGGGCTTTTTATATGTTTGTAAAAGCAATGGAGGAAGACGCGGCAGCTTTTTGTGATAAGGCAAAAGAATTAGAGCTTCTCATGGTTCCAAGTGACAGCTTTGGCTGCAGTGGTTACGTTCGGATCTCATACTGTGTTCCACTGAAAAGAATTGAACGTGCTCTCCCGGCATTTCAGGCACTTGCAAAAAAGTATCAGTCGTGATAATCTGTGTATCATTAGCGTCAAAATACCTTTTGAAATTACATACTGGAAAAATTCAGTAAAGTATTATATACTATGATATAGAAAACACGATTAGACAAGGAGCTTTTGACATGAATGAAACGAAGGTTACTGATGCAGTCCGATATATAGGGGTCCATGACAAGACCCTAGATCTGTTTGAAAGCCAATATGCAGTTCCCTTTGGAATGACTTATAATTCTTATGTAATATTAGATGACAAGATTGCGGTTATGGACACGGTGGATGAACGAGCTACCAAGGCATGGATCTCAAATCTTAGAAACGTTCTTGACGGGAAAACTCCGGATTATCTGGTGATTTCTCATATGGAACCAGATCATGCTGCGAATGTGAAATATCTGGCCGAATTGTATCCCAATATGAAGATCGTTGCAAATGCGAAAGAATTCGCCATGATTGAACAGTTTTTCGGCGAGGATTACAAAGAACGGGGCATTGTTGTCAAAGAAAATGATACTTTAAGCCTGGGGACACATACGCTGCAGTTTATCATGGCCCCCATGGTTCATTGGCCGGAAGTGATGGTTACGTATGAAAAATCGGAGCAGATCTTGTTTTCTGCTGATGCTTTTGGAAGATTTGGCGGAGCAGATCCGAAAGAGGAATGGACCGATGAAGCCAGAAGATATTATATCAATATAGTCGGAAAATATGGAAAACAGGTCCAGATGCTCTTAAAGAAACTTTCCGGACTTCCGGTTTCAAAGATCTGTTCGCTGCATGGAGCAGTGCTTGATTCTGATATCGACTTTTATCTGGGAAAGTATGACACCTGGAGCAGCTACAGACCAGAAGAGGAAGGCGTTTTTATTGCATATGCGTCTATCTATGGACATACAAAGGAAGCTGCCATTCGGCTGGCCCAGATGTTAAAGAAACAGGGAAGCAAGGTTGTCCTTTGTGATTTGACGAGAGAAGACATCTCAGGTGCTGCTGCGAATGCTTTTCGCTACGATAAGATGGTACTTGCGTGTTCAACATATGATGGCAGTCTGTTTCCGCCTATGGAAGCATTTCTCCACAGGTTGAAAGTGAAGAATTATCAGAACAGAAAAGTTGCACTGATTGAAAACGGAACCTGGGCACCGATGGCAAAAAAACTGATGCGGACCTATATGGAATCAATGAAAGATGTGACAATCTGTGACACGATGGTGTCGATTAAGTCTGCTCTGAAACAGGAAAATCTGGAATGCATGGAAACTCTTGCAAAGGAGTTGTCAGATAACAGGAAGAAGGAATAAGGATGCATCTGTGCAGTCTTTGTCCGAGAAACTGTCATGTGGATCGTGACCTCAATCTGGGAGTCTGTAAAATGACGGATCAGATCTATCTGGCCAGAGCAGCGCTGCATTACTGGGAAGAGCCGTGTATTTCCGGAAACACAGGTTCTGGAACAGTCTTTTTTTGCGGGTGTAATTTGCATTGCGTGTATTGTCAGAATTATGAGATTGCCCATGCGGCTTCTGGAAAAGAGGTTTCTTTGTCACGGCTGGCGGATATCTTCCTTGAACTTCAGGATCAAGGGGCAGCCAATCTGAATCTCGTTACACCGACACACTATGTATTACAGATTATATCTGCGGTAAAGATGGCCAGAAATCGAGGCCTTAAGATACCGCTTGTGTATAACACCAGTGGATATGAAAAAGTGGAAACGCTGAAGATGCTTGAAGGTATTGTGGATGTTTATCTGACCGATTTTAAGTACTGGGAGGAAAAGACAGCTCTTGCATATTCGAAAGCGGGTGACTATCCTAAGGTGGCGAAGATGGCGGTAGAAGAGATGGTATCACAAGTCCCTCATCCTGTGTTTGACAAGAGTGGAATGATGCAAAAAGGAGTGATTGTACGTCATCTCCTTCTTCCCGGCCATGTTCATGAAGCAAAAAATGTGGTAAAATATCTTTATGAGACTTACGGATCTTGTATCTGTCTGAGCCTGCTGAATCAATATACACCCTCAAAAAGACTGCAGAAGAAATATCCGGAGATTGCAAGAAAGACGACAAAAAGAGAATACGATGCCCTGACAGATTATGCCTGCACTCTTGGAATTGGTCAGGCATATATTCAGGAAGGGGATACCGCAAAAGAAAGCTTTATCCCCAGTTTCCACTACGAGGGCGTGTAGTTTTTTTGATTCGATACAATGCATAGACGGTAAGAATGATTCCCACAATCATGGCCAGAAAGTTCAGGTAATCATCAAAATACCTGCTCTCCAGATCTGAAAGCCATGTTCCGAAGAAGTTAAAGAATGCGTGAAAAGTCATGCTTGCAATAAGAGAATTATATCGTTTTACAAGATATCCAAGCAGAATCCCCAAAAAGAATGCGTAGATTCCTTGAACAAGATTCATATGGAAGACACCGAACAGCAGTGCCTGCAGGATATTTGCAATCCAGAAGGGAGCGCCCGCCTTTTGGAATAAATGCATGGTAATCCCCCGAAAAGTCAATTCCTCCACAAGTGGCGGAAGAATAATTGTCGAAACGAACCAAAGCACAGAGTAGTTGAGCATTCCGGAGTCTTCGATCAGGTTATTGTAACTGTTCAGTGCATCCGGTATGAAGATGGACATGATCATGAATAACAAAGTCAGACTGTGCGAGACTCCAAGAGCAAGAAAAACAACCGGACCGACAGTTGACGGGCCAAAGGAGCCTCTTCTCCTGGATGAGTGCTTTTGGTATATGCCAAAAAAATACCAGCAAGTGACTGGAATCAGAGCACATGCATACATGATCGTCGAGATCAGGTTCAGGTAGTCTGGGCTGTTTGGATTTCCGGCGGGTCCAAGAAGCCGAAAGAGGAAAGCACCGGGGAACAAAATCTGCATCAGTGCAAAAAGATTAGGTACCAGAAAAAAGACTGCAAGTACCATAAGTAATGGAAGACATGCGTATAAGTATTTGCTGATTTTTTTCACAGATATCTCCTTTGTACAGTATTTGCCAAATTTCTGAATGTCAATTAAAATTTGGCAGGATGATTTTTAGATAGCTGTTCTTATTATAACACAATTCATTTATTTTTGGAGGTGACATATGAAAATTACGGACATTAAAATTGGGGAAATTTCAGTACCCCTGAAAACACCATTTAAAACTGCTCTTCGAACTGTAGACAGTGTCGAGGATATTATTGTTGAGATCCACACGGATTCTGGTCAGATTGGTTTTGGAGAGGCTCCGCCAACCGGGGTGATCACAGGAGACACGAAAGGTGCCATTGTAGGTGCACTAAAAGATCATATCATAAAAAGCCTTGTGGGAATGGACATTGAGAATTTTGAGGAAATTATGCTGAGACTTAATTCCTGTATTGTTGGAAATCACAGTGCGAAAGCCGCTGTCGATATTGCACTTTACGATCTGTATGGACAGCTGTATCACGCGCCTCTTTACAAGATGCTGGGAGGGTATCAGAAACAGATTATTACGGATATCACGATCAGTGTCAATTCCCCCCGGGAAATGGCAGAGGACAGTGTCGATGCGATAAAGAGGGGATTTAAGACTCTTAAGATTAAGGTTGGAAAGGATGCAGCCATGGATCTTGAGAGAATGAAAGCGATTCGAAAAGCGGTAGGTTACGATGTTGATCTTAGAATTGACGCAAATCAGGGATGGTCGCCTAAAGAGGCAGTTAAGGTTCTCACAGATATGGAGGACGCAGGACTTAATATTGAATTTGTAGAGCAGCCTGTAAAGGCCCATGATATCGAAGGGATGAAGTTTGTAACAGACCATGTTGCAATACCGGTTCTCGCGGACGAAAGTGTATTCTCACCCCAGGATGCTCTTTCAATTCTGCAGCAGCATGCTGCGGATTTTATCAATATCAAACTGATGAAAACCGGCGGACTTTACAATGCGCTTAAGATCTGCTCTATTGCGGAGGTTTACGGCGTTGAGTGCATGATCGGATGTATGCTTGAAGCTAAGGTCAGTGTAAATGCAGCCGTTCATCTTGCGGCGGCTAAGAGTATCATTACTAAGATTGATCTAGACGGACCAGTACTTTGCAGTGAGGATCCGGTAGTCGGAGGTTCGGTATTTGACAATGATCGGATTACTCCTTCAGATACACCGGGTCTGGGTGTGACGAAGGTGAACGGGATTCGTTATCTCGACTAAGAGAACGGAGATCACTTTTTGCTGTATAGTTTCTTAACTGTTTTGGCGACCTGATCGGAGTCTTTGCTTTCTACGGTGATGTCGCAGGTATCTTTGTAATCGCCAAAGCTAATAGTCTTGGGCAGATTCAGCTTTTTCTGCAGATAATGATTCATATTTTCTTTCCGGGCATTCTTGCATAGAATATGCAGGAGTGCCTGATTTTCATATTCACTTTTTTTCAGAAGAAAACGACAGTTTCGATCCAGACCTTCCTGGTTAAAATCGCTGATCAGAGCGTTCAGTCGCGTGGTATCATCCAGCAGGGTAAATGAAATCACATTCTGTTTTTCAGATCTTTTTCCCCGCATATAATTGTGGAGCGGAGAAATACGCTGCTTCTCATAATATTCTCTTTGCTGCGGGGTCTTAAAGTCCTGATAATAGATTAACAGGACATCATCGACGATAACATTCTCAAAAAAGTGAAAATTCTTGTCGTCCAGAATATGTTCAATTCTTGATACTGTCTGGCGGCTCATCATATATTTCAACAAATATTGATTTTTACCGATATCATAGAGAACGGCTCCGTCCATGGCGATGACCGGAAGCTGCAGGTGAAGATTCTCTGCTGCTTTAAGGATTGCAGCGGGCGTGTGACTGGTGGAGAGCGTAAAGTTTGCTCCTGATCCAATCAGATGATTCAGCTCCCTTATTGTATAAGCACTGGGGGTGCTCTTTCCGGGTAAAAGAATCTGATCGAGTCCGGAAGTAAAAAGGATATCAGTTCGCTTTTTTTGTGGAATATGGATCCAGTTTATAACATAGGACAGAAAAACGCCAAAAAGAGTGTCTGAAAATCGAAACAATACGAACAAAAAAGGTCCGCCGTCACTGCCTCTTGACACTACTGTGGCGCTTAAAAATACGACACAGGAAATATAAGAGGCCGTTGTCATATGAAAAATTACAGTGACATATATAATTGCTGTGATGCAGATGATAACACTTACAAGATAAAGGAAACCTTCCCTCGTGAATGCAGATATACGGATCTCAAGCATGGTTAAAAATGCTGCAAAGGAGGCGCCAACTGTAGTCCCAAATGCGCGATTAAGAGCGGTCCTTTTGCTGTTTGAAAGATCTGACTGCATCGATAATATTGACGCGATCATCGCGTAAAAAGGGCTTCGTCCCAGGTGCAAAATCCGAAATAGAAACATGATAAGAAAGGCCGTTACGGCTGTCTTGACGATACGAAGTCCTATTGTCGGAAGCGAATATGAACTCATATACTTTTTTCCCCCTTACTGTTTTGCCGGTACGCACTCGGCGAACAATTGATCTGCTGCCTGAATACTCTGGCAAAGTACCCCGGACTTGAAAAGCCGGACCGCTGTGCGATTTCCGTAATTGAAAGCGAATCACGTGCGAGCAGAGGCAGACTTTTTTCTATTCTATAATACATCAGGTAGTCAAACAGTGAAACATCCATGTACTTTTTAAAAAAGCGGCAGCATTCACTTTTGCACAGATGGATTTCATCGGCAATATCGGATAGTGTTATCTTATCAGAGTAATGCTCCTGAATATAAGATAGAATTGCCCGAAGTCTTTCAATATCTCTGACGGAATCTGTACTTTGGGTACTTTGGATTCGTTTTATATCCAGGTGATCATAGATAGAAAGCCAGACTGTCCCAAGCAGCTGAGAAACCTTCATTTCAAATGAAACGGAAGATTCCAGATAGAGTTGATAAATCTGATGCAGATTTTTCAGTACTTCTTTTTGCCAGCCAGTCTCTTCACGTAAAACCAGAGATCCAATGGAAGGATTTGTGACAATAGGATTCACATATTTTCGCTGCAGCACGCTTCCCTCAAAACCGTAGATAATGCGCGGGTGAAAGGTGGTGGACAGATAATAGCAGTCTTCACCGTCAATCATATGACCGGCATGAAGAGCGTTAGCGTTGCAGAAGAGGCCGTCCCCAGATGAAAGAAGATAAGTCTGGTCGTTGACCTGATAGCTGATGCGGCCCTCCAGAATCAGCGTAATCTCTATCTCGGGATGCCAGTGCCAGTTAAATGCCCCACGCTCATAGCGGGACAATACTTCCTGACTGATAAAAACAGGAAATTCAAAACACCCGTGTGATTTCACCTCTTTTTGCTTTTTATCTGTTTTAAGCTGCATAAAAATCCTCCCGCAGGCATGAAACGCAAAACCTTTCAACTCTGTATCATCTCAATATAGTGTCAGAAGTAACTAATATATTTATAGAAAAATATTAATAATCTCATTATAATGAGATTACAATAGGATTGCAAGTAGTGTTCTGTATGAACAGGAGGAGAATAATGGAGTTAAACGAAATCGGAAACTATTTTGACAAAATATTCGGAGGCGATGGCGATATCAGAAGATATTTTGCCCCGGGACGTGTCAATCTGATCGGGGAACATACGGATTATAATGGAGGACATGTATTTCCCTGTGCCTTGACGATGGGAACGTATCTTCTTGCAAGAAAGAGACAAGACAGAAAGCTTCGTTTCTTTTCTATGAATTTTGAGAGTGTTGGTGTAGTTGAAACATCACTGGATCAGATGGCACCGCAAAGTGAAGGCAATTGGACTGCTTATCCCAAAGGAGTTATCTGGACGTTTGACCAGAAAGGCTATAAAGTCGATCAGGGATTCGACATACTGCTCTATGGAAATATACCCAATGGAGCAGGACTATCGTCCTCCGCATCGGTAGAACTTGCCACAGCAGTTATGCTCCGGGATCTTTGCGGATTTGAAAGCCTTTCGAATATTGACCTGGCGTTACTGGGACAGTACTCGGAAAATAATTACAATGGGGTAAACTGTGGAATCATGGATCAATTTGCCATAGCCATGGGGAAAAAGGATCATGCAATCTTTCTTGACACTGCAGATCTAAGCTATGAATATGCACCGGTATCTCTTAAGAATGCGAGAATTGTGATCAGCTGTTCGAATAAAAAGAGGGGCCTTGGAGATTCTAAATATAATGAGCGCCGCAAGGAGTGCGAGACGGCGCTTGCCGAAATCCAGAACATAAAGAATGTAAAAAGCCTCGGTGCACTTACGATATCGGAATTTGAAGAGGTAAAGGATGCCATCAAAGATCCTATCAGAAGAAAACGGGCGAAACATGCTGTATATGAGAATCAGAGGACTATTATGGCAGTAGAAGACTTAAAGCAGGGCAAGATTGACGAATTTGGGCAGCTGATGAATGAATCGCATAGATCACTTCGAGATGATTATGAGGTGACCGGTGTGGAACTGGATACGCTTGTGGAAGAAGCCTGGAAGTGCAATGGAGTGATTGGATCACGCATGACTGGTGCCGGCTTTGGCGGCTGCACGGTGAGCATCGTGGAAAAGGATGCAACAAGCAGTTTTATCACTCGCGTTGGGGAAGCTTATGAGAAAAAGATAGGATATTCAGCGGATTTCTTCGTGGTGGATATCGGTGATGGAGCAAAGAGGTTAATATAAAGATGATTGATCTAAGTGTAAAGAAACTTGTACAGTATGGAATAGAAACCGCGTTAATATCTGATGAAGACCGCATTTATACGACGAACCGGATTCTGGAAGTGCTCGAAAAAGACAATTATGAGGAGCCACAGGAACAGGTATCCAATATAGATCTGGAGAAGACATTAAGGGAACTTGATGATTACGCTGCCGCGTCAGGCTTGCTCGAAGTGGACAGTATTGTATACCGGGATTTGTTTGACACCAGACTGATGGGATGTCTGGTTCCAAGACCAACGGAGGTGATTTCAAGATTTCACACACTTTATCAGAAAAGTCCAAAAGACGCAACAGATTTTTTCTATAAATTTAGTCAGGATACAGATTATATACGCAGATACCGAATTAAAAAGGATATGAGGTGGAACGTAAACAGCACGTATGGGGATATTGATATTTCGATTAATCTGTCAAAGCCGGAGAAAGATCCCAAAGCGATAGCGGCTGCAAAAAACGTGAAAGCAAGCGGCTATCCAAAATGTCTGCTCTGTAGGGAGAATGAGGGATATGCCGGAAATGTAAATCACCCGGCGAGACAAAATCACAGAATTATTCCTCTTACGATCAATCACAGTGAATGGGGACTTCAATATTCTCCCTATGTGTATTATAATGAACATTGTATTTTACTAAGTGGTAAACATGTTCCTATGAAGATCAACAGGGATACCTTTGTGAAACTCTTTGACTTTGTAGAGCAATTTCCACATTACTTTATCGGTTCGAATGCAGATCTGCCAATCGTAGGGGGATCTATCTTAAGCCATGACCATTACCAGGGAGGACATTATACCTTTGCCATGGCAAAAGCGCCTATTGAGCAGTATTTTGAAATCCCAGGATACACAGATGTGGAAGCGGGAATTGTAAGATGGCCTCTTTCTGTGATTCGTATCAGACATAAAGATGCATCGCGGCTGATCGACCTGGGCTGGCACATCTTAGGCTGTTGGCGCAGTTATTCAGATAAGAACGCTGATATCCTGGCAGAGACAGATGGGGAACCCCATAATACAATTACCCCTATTGCAAGAAAAGTGAGAGACACGTATGAACTGGATCTGGCTCTTCGCAATAATCTTACGACAAAAGAACATCCGCTTGGCTTGTATCATCCGCATGAAGAATACCATCATATCAAGAAAGAGAACATCGGTTTGATAGAAGTGATGGGTCTGGCTGTGCTGCCGGCACGCTTGAAAGATGAGATGATGACTTTGGCAGATTATATTTTGACGGGAAAAGACATACGATCCGATGAGACGATAAAAAAGCATGCGGATTGGGCATATGAATTCCTGCCCAAATATCCGCAGATCAATGAGAGCAACGTGATGGATATTTTAAAAAAAGAGATTGGGAAAGTTTTTGTAGGAGTGCTCGAAGACGCCGGCGTGTACAAATGTACAGAGGAAGGCAGAAAGGCATTTTCAAGATTTCTGTACACACTTTAATGAAAAGGAGACTTATTATGAGTATATTAGTTACTGGCGGTGCAGGTTATATCGGCAGCCATACCTGTGTGGAACTGTTAAACGAAGGCTATGATGTTGTAATCGTGGATAATCTCTATAATTCCAGTAAGAAAGCAGTTGAACGGATTGAAAAGATCACAGGCAGACAGGTCACATTTTACGAGGAGGATTTGCTGGATAAGGAGAAAATCGACTATATCTTTGACGTTGAAAACATTGACGCTGTCATACATTTTGCGGGTTTGAAAGCGGTCGGTGAATCTGTGCACAAACCACTGGAATACTATCACAACAATATAACGGGTACGGTAAATCTTTGTGATGTGATGAGAAGCCATGATGTGAAGAAGATCATATTCAGCTCCTCGGCAACAGTGTACGGTGATCCGGCACAGATTCCGATTACTGAGGAATGCCCGAAGGGAACGCCGACAAATCCCTATGGATGGACTAAGTGGATGCTGGAGCAGATTCTGACAGATATACATACTGCAGATCCGCAATGGAAAGTGATACTTCTGCGTTACTTTAATCCGATTGGAGCGCATAAGAGCGGGCTGATCGGTGAGGATCCCAAGGGGATTCCCAACAATTTGATTCCTTATGTAGCACAGGTTGCCATCGGAAAATTAAAATCGGTAGGGGTCTTCGGAGATGACTATGATACGCCGGACGGGACAGGAGTCCGAGACTATATTCATGTGGTTGATCTGGCAAAGGGACATGTAAAGGCAATAGAAAAGCTGTCAGATCAAAAAGATGTCGGCATCTATAACCTGGGGACTGGAAAAGGATACAGTGTACTGCAGGTGATTCAGGCTTTTGAAAAGGCCTGCGGACATAAAATCCCCTATGAAATCAAACCCCGCCGCGCGGGTGATATCGCTGCATGCTATTCCAGCTGTGAGAAAGCCAAACAAGACCTGGGCTGGAAAGCACAGTACGATATCGAAGAGATGTGCGTGGATTCGTGGAACTGGCAGACGAAGAATCCTGAAGGCTATTGATATTTTGGTTCACAGGTCAGATCACAGCCGAGCTTTTGGAATGTTTTTCTGTCTGCGGATGATAAGATGACACTGGAGTGTACCTGACAGCCTTTTAATCTGGCCAGCTGCGTCAGAGCCAGCTTTGCATCGTCGCTTCTGGCTGCGGTGCTTGACAAGGCTATCAGGACTTCATCGGTGTGGAGTCTCGGATTTTTGCTTCCGAGATACTTTGTCTTTAATGTCTGAATTGGTTCAATCGCTGTGGGGGAGATGATATGTTTCTCATGGTCAATCCCGGCCAGTTCTTTGATGGCATTTAAAATCAGTGCGGCACAAGGCCCCAAGAGGCTGCTGGTTTTTCCCGTAATGATCTTTCCACTTGGAAGTTCCATGGCGGCAGCCGGGGCATTCGTCGCCTCCGCCCTTACAAGTGCCGGAGATACTGTACTTCTGTCTTGCACGGTCAGGTGTTCCTGTTTCATAAGCAGCTCGATTTTAAAAGATTCTGCTTCCGTGGATGTACCGGCCGCGATTCCTTCCAGAGCATGATAATATCTCCGGATAATTTCCTGACGGGAAGCCTCTTTGCAGGCCTCGTCATCGATAATACAGTTGCCGGCCATGTTGACGCCCATGTCTGTCGGAGATTTGTACGGGCTTTCACCGAAGATGTTCTCGAATATAGCATTGAGCACGGGAAAGATTTCCACATCACGGTTGTAGTTTACAGTTGTCTTTTTGTAAGCTTCCAGATGAAAAGGGTCGATCATATTGATGTCATTCAGATCAGCCGTCGCTGCTTCATATGCAAGATTAACCGGATGCTTTAAAGGGAGATTCCAGACAGGGAATGTCTCATATTTTGCGTAACCGGCATGGATGCCCCGCTTGTGCTCATGATAAAGCTGGGAAAGGCAGGTGGCCATCTTTCCGCTTCCCGGTCCCGGAGCTGTGACTACAACCAGGGGCCTCGAGGTCTCAATATAATCATTCTTTCCGAACCCATCGTCACTGACAATGAGCGGAATATTGCTGGGATATCCCGGAATCAGATAGTGGTTATAGACTCTGATTCCGAGATTTTCCAGCTTTTTTTTGAACATGACGGCATTTGCCTGTCCGGTAAATTTTGTGATGACAACACTTCCTACATAGAGCCCTTTGGCCCGGAATTCATCAATCAGCCGCAGGGTGTCATCGTCGTATGTAATTCCCAGATCACCGCGGACCTTATTTTTTTCGATATCAGCAGCAGAGACAGCCATTACAATTTCGGCCTGATCAGAAAGCTGCATCAGCATACGTAATTTGCTGTCAGGGGCGAAACCGGGAAGCACTCTCGAAGCATGGTAGTCGTCGAACAATTTCCCGCCGAATTCCAGATAGAGTTTGTTGTCAAACTGGTTGATACGCTCTTTGATATGTTCGGACTGCATTTTTAAGTATTTTTCATTGTCAAATCCTGTTTTCATCTATTTATACGACTCCTTGTTTGGTGTTTTTTATCATCTGACCCGCTATACAGTATACCTTTTGGGAAAGATTCAGACAAGGGTGAATTCACAAAATTTTCATTGCTTATCCCATAGTTATCCTTTATAATATGATACAAGGGTCAAAAAGTAATGCGAATGGTTTTAGGATTGTGGGAGCACGAAGTGCCAGGCAATCCGCGAAAGTGCCGGATGTAGGAGGAGCAGAATTTGCCAGGAGAAAATAACAACGGGCCTTCAAATAGCGGGGGACCGAAGAATAAACAGACATTACTGATTATTATAATATGCATTTTGCTGAGTCTGATTTTTATGGGTATGTTCAGCAACATGGTTCATAATTCGACATCAAAGGATATCACATACGATAAGTTTTTGAGGATGGTTGAAAAAGACGAGGTAAAGGAGGTCACGATACAGTCAGGAGTACTTACCATTGTTCCCAAAGACCAAAAATACGACGGTCTGGAAGTAACATATAACTGCACTTTAGTCGGCGATGAGAATTCACTGAGAGATCTGCTGGAGAAACATGGGATCAAATTTGAGAAAAAACTTCCGGATGCCACGGGTACGATTATATCGGTGATTTTGAATCTTCTGATTCCCATTGTCATGCTTGTCGTCGGATTTACCCTGATTTCCCATATGATGAATAAGAACGGCGGAATGATGGGCGGAGTCGGAAAGAGCAAGGCGAAAGCTTATGTTCAAAAAGAAACCGGAGTTACATTCAAGGATGTGGCCGGGCAGGATGAAGCGAAGGAATCTTTGCAGGAAGTTGTTGAATTCCTTCATAATCCGGCTAAATATACGGCGATTGGAGCGAAACTTCCAAAAGGGGCTTTGCTTGTAGGCCCTCCCGGTACCGGGAAAACTCTTCTGGCAAAAGCAGTTGCCGGAGAAGCACATGTTCCTTTCTTTTCGCTTTCGGGTTCCGAATTCGTGGAGATGTTTGTCGGTGTCGGAGCTTCCCGTGTCAGGGATCTGTTTGAGGAGGCCAAGAAGAATGCACCCTGTATCATATTTATCGATGAGATTGACGCGATTGGGAAGACCCGAGACGCGCGATATGGCGGAAATGATGAGCGTGAGCAGACATTGAATCAGCTGCTTGCGGAGATGGACGGTTTTGATACGTCGCAGGGACTTTTGATCCTGGCGGCAACCAATCGTCCGGAGGTTCTTGATCCGGCTCTTTTAAGACCCGGACGTTTTGACCGGAGAGTAATTGTTGACCGCCCGGATCTGAAGGGACGTGTCAACATCTTGAAGGTACATGCAAAACAGGTAGCACTGGATGAAACCGTTGATTTTGATGCCATTGCACTGGCCACCAGCGGTGCTGTCGGTTCCGATCTTGCCAATATGATCAACGAGGCTGCGATCCTTGCAGTGGAAAACGGAAGAAAAGCCGTATCACAGAAGGATCTATTCGAATCTGTGGAGATTGTCCTTGTGGGAAAAGAAAAAAAAGACAGAATCTTAAGTCAGGAAGAGCGAAAGATTGTGTCATATCATGAAGTAGGTCATGCTCTGGTCACTGCTTTACAAAAACATGCGGAACCAGTGCAGAAAATCACTATAGTCCCAAGAACTATGGGAGCTCTCGGATATGTCATGCAGGTTCCGGAGGAAGAGAAATATCTCAATTCCAAGACAGAACTTGAGGCCATGGTTGTAAGCCTTCTGGCAGGACGTGCCGCCGAGGAACTTGTATTCCAGGATGTGACCACTGGTGCGTCCAATGATATCGAAAAGGCGACACAGATTGTCCGTGCGATGATTACGCAGTATGGAATGTCTGATAAGTTTGGTCTTGTCGGCCTCGCAGCTCAGGAGAACGAATACCTGGATGGTCAGACTGTTCTAAATTGCGGAGACGCCACAGAGACAGAAATCGATCATGAAGTGATGAAAATTATGAAAGAATCCTATGAGCAGGCAAAAGAATTACTGATGGAAAACAGAGATGCACTGGATAAGATTGCCGCTTATCTGATAAAGAAAGAGACGATTACCGGAAAAGAGTTCATGAAGATCTTTGACGAAGTGAAAAGAGAACGGATTACTTCGGATGATCCGCCGCAAGAATAATAGTTTATAGTATCCCTCAGGATGACTCTTCCTGGGGGATTTCGTGTAGAAAGGAAGATTAGTCAGTGGATTTTGATATAGAGGAAGAACTGAAAAAGCTACCTGCAAAGCCAGGCGTTTATCTTATGCATGATAAAAATGATACAATCATATATGTCGGGAAGGCAGTCAGTCTGAAAAATCGCGTACATCAGTATTTTCAGAGCAGCAGGAATAAGGGTCTTAAGATAGAACATATGGTTCCGCAGATCGCAAGATTTGAATATATTGTGACGGATTCGGAGCTTGAAGCACTTGTGCTCGAGTGCAATCTGATTAAGGAATATCGTCCCAAATATAATACCATGCTAAAGGATGACAAAACGTATCCCTTTATTCAAGTTACGGTGGGGGAACCATATCCCCGCATACTGTTCTCGAGACGGATGAAAAAAGATAAGTCAAAATATTATGGGCCATATACGAATGCTCTGGCTGTAAAGGAGACAATTGAACTGCTTCGGAAGCTTTACTCGATTCGTTCTTGTAACCGGAATCTGCCCAAAGAAATTGGGAATGAACGTCCTTGTCTTTATTATCATATCAAACAGTGTAAAGCACCCTGTCAGGGGTATGTCAGTGAGGAGGAATACCGCGCACAGATCGATAAAGCACTGGAGTTTCTAAATGGCAATACAAAGGAGACGAAAGAGGTGTTAAGTGATCTGGAAGATAAGATGGCGTCTGCATCCGAGGAACTCCGCTTTGAGGAAGCGTCACAGTATCGCGATTTAATTGCAAATGTCAGGCGAATCGGTGAGAGGCAGAAGATCACGCAAAGTGACGGAGAGGATAAGGACATCATTGCACTTGCGACAGATAAAGAAGATGCGGTGACGCAGATTTTTTTCATGAGAAAAGGAAAGATGATAGGGAGAGAACATTATTATCTGCGAATCGCAGAGCAAGATACCCGAGGAGATGTTCTGCTGAGCTTTATCAAACAGTTTTATTCAGGAACACCATTTATCCCCCGGGAACTGATGTTGTCCGATGACATCCAGGATCAGGAGGTGCTGGAGGAATGGCTGACAAAAAAGCGCGGACAGCGTGTGCACATCGTCGTTCCGAGAAAGGGGAAAAAAGAGAAATTGGTAGAGTTGGCTGCAAGAAATGCCGGGATTGTCCTGACTCAGGATCGTGAGAGAATCAAAAAAGAAGAAGGCAGAACGATTGGAGCCGTAAAAGAGATAAAAAACTGGCTGGGGTTAGAGCACCTTGAGAGGATCGAGGCATACGATATCTCTAATATCAGCGGATATCAGTCGGTCGGTTCCATGATTGTCTATGAAAAAGGCAGGCCAAAACGGCAGGATTACCGAAAATTTCGAATTAAGTCTGTTCAGGGGCCGAATGATTATGCCAGCATGAAAGAAGTTCTGACGAGAAGATTTCGGCGCGGATTGGAACAGGATTCCGGATTTGAAAAACTGCCTGATCTGATTATGATGGACGGAGGACGAGGGCAGGTAAACATAGCACTGGAGGTGCTCGATGACATGGGACTCGATATTCCCGTCTCCGGAATGGTAAAAGATGACAGGCATCGGACCAGAGGTCTGTATTATGAGAACCTTGAGATTCCTGTAGACAAAGATTCAGAGGGATTTAAGTTGATTACCAGAATTCAGGATGAGGCCCATCGCTTTGCGATAGAATATCACAGATTACTCAGAAGCAAAGGACAGGTACACTCTATCCTGGACGATATACCGGGGATCGGGCCAGCTAGAAGAAAGGAACTGATGCGCCATTTTCAGGGAATTGATGACATCAAAGGGGCGACCGTGGAGGAACTTGAATCTCTCCCTTCCATGAATACAAAGTCTGCACAGCAAGTATATGACTTTTTCCACAAAACAACGGAGGAGATCAGTTGAACAGCCCCTCCTGGTATGATACAATAATGTGATGATACCAGGGTCAAAAGGTCCTGCGTGAGAACGCAACCCGATTAGGGCGTATTACGAAACATCGGTTATGAAAATAAGTGTATGAAAGCGAGGGCTTTGATGATGGATATAAGTTTGGTAAAATTGGTTGAGGAGCTGAATCTCAAGAATCTGACGCCGGATGTGGATATGAATGAAGTCCGGATATCTGTCCCGGATATTAACCGTCCGGCCTTGCAGCTCACCGGATACTATGAGCACTTTGCAAGCGAGAGGGTTCAGATTATAGGTACGGTAGAATTTACCTATCTTCAGCATCTGAGCGAGGAAGACAGAGTTCAGTCTTTTGAAGAGTTTGTCTCCAAGGATATTCCCTGTGTGATCTTTACGACGAATATGATTCCGGAGGAAAAACTGCTCCGGTTATGCAGAAAATATCAGGTGCCGACTTTTGGTACAGACAGAAAAACTTCTTCGTTCATGGCAGAGATTATAAGATGGCTGAATGTGAAGCTTGCCCCCACAATTTCGATCCATGGGGTTCTAGTGGATGTATTCGGCGAAGGTGTTTTGATCATGGGCGAGAGCGGAATCGGAAAAAGCGAAGCTGCACTGGAGTTGATTAAAAGAGGGCATCGGCTGGTGAGTGATGATGTTGTCGAAATCAGCAAGGTGAGCGATATTACTTTAGTCGGCACAGCCCCGAATATCACAAGACACTTTATCGAGCTGCGCGGAATCGGGATTATCGATGTCAAAACATTGTATGGCGTGGAAAGTGTGAAGGATACACAATCTATTGATTTGGTCATCAAACTGGAGGAATGGGATAAGGAGAAGGAATATGATCGTTTGGGGTTGGAAGAAGAATATATCCAATTTCTGGGCAATAAAGTGGTCTGCCATTCTCTTCCGATTCGCCCGGGAAGAAATCTGGCTATTATTGTCGAGACAGCAGCCGTGAACCACAGACAGAAGAAGATGGGGTATAATGCAGCACAGGAGCTTTACAGGCGTGTGCAGCAGAACTTATCAAAGAAGAGAGAGGATTAGGCAATGGCAGAATATATATTTGGCGTAGATATCGGCGGAACAAGCATAAAATTCGGACTCTTTTTGACAGATGGCACTGTACTAGACAGATGGGAAGTCAACACTCGTCTGGAAAATAACGGGACTGAGATTATCCCTGATGTGGCAAAAAGTATTCAGAATAAGATGTACGAGAAAAAACTAAAAAAAGAAGAGATTGCCGGTGTCGGCGTCGGCGTTCCAGGTCCTGTCACAGAGAACGGAGAGGTAATCGTTGCGGTCAATCTTCACTGGGGGCACACGAAAGTTGCAAAAGACTTGGAGAAGCTGCTTAATATTCCGGTGAAAGCTGGAAATGATGCGAATGTTGCTGCACTCGGTGAGATGTGGAAGGGCGGCGGCCGCGGAACGAAGAATCTGATTATGGTTACACTTGGAACCGGTGTCGGCGGCGGAATCATCGTGGATGGCAAGATTGTCGCAGGGGCACATGGTGCCGGCGGTGAGATCGGACATGCATCGGTGGAACCGGATTTTCCGATTGCGTGCAACTGTGGAAACCATGGCTGTCTCGAACAGTTTACATCTGCCACGGGAATAGTTCGAATTGCAAAAGAAGAGATTGCGAAGGCAGAGAATACCAAGACGGTTTTAATTGAGAATGAGATCTCAGCAAAATCAATCTTTGATGCATATAAGGAAGGCGATGAAGTATCGAAAAAAATTGTAAATCAATTCGCCAGGTATCTTGGAAAAGCTCTTGCAATATTCGCCTGTGTCATTGATCCGGAGATCTTTGTGATCGGCGGCGGGGTTTCAAAGGCGGGACAGCCTCTGCTCCGTGCAGTTGAACAATACTACAGGAAATTCGCGTTTAAGTCCTGTAAAGAGACACCTCTGGTGCAAGCCAAGCTCGGAAACGATGCGGGGATATACGGAGCAGCAAAATTGGCACTTGACGCTGCTCGGTGAAATTTTGACGGAAACTAAGTGGTGTGACGAAAAAAAACGCAAGAAATAATAGCATTGACAAATTTATTTGTCAATGCTATTATTTTAATGACAAGTATTGTTGTCAAAATGACAACCTGATATGTCATCTCAAAGCTGTGAAGCATGCACAGAATGGAGGTTAAGATGCCATTATTAAATCATATGAAAGAGCATCGTGCCAGACTGGGTTTAAACCAGGCAGAGCTTGGAAAACTGGCGGGGGTATCCCGTCAGACTATCAGTTTGATTGAGAGGGAGGATTATTCCCCTTCGGTTACTCTGGCATTAAAGCTGGCAAAGATTTTTGGATGTCCGGTCGAGGACATCTTTGAATATCTGGAGGAGGAAAGGAAATGAGCAGGAAGAAGAAAGAAAAAAAGGCTTTTTGTCAATGGGCGGGAAGATATTGCTTGGGGCTGTAATCGGAGGAATCATCGGTTACATGTTTGGAGACAGTGATTCTACAGCTGTGGAGGAAACCGCCAATTACTTCTTAGATATGACGGTGAATGCGTATAGGCCTGTTATGATTATCGTCACCCTGTGCATGCTGCTGCTGAACCTCCTCTGTTTTTTTAAATTGAGATCCTGTGTGTTACAGGCAGAAGGGTGCAAAGACGAGGAGAAGAGTGATCTGCTTGATGATAAAATTGACCTTATCAGTACATTGTGCTTATCCGGAAACGGTGTTTTCTATATTTTGCTGTTTTTCACTTATGCGTTGTCATATATCAGGGGAGACGAAACAGATATTATGAAGGTTTTTTTGTTTATCGTCCCTGTTTTGATATATCCTACATTTAACATTCTTATTATCAACCTGCTAAAGAGGCATGACCCTTCAAAAAAAGGTGTCCCGGGCTCCGTGTGTTTTCAGAAAGACTGGATGGAGAGCTGTGATGAAGCGGAAAAGATGAGAACATTCCGAACATCCTATCAGACGAATATTGCTAGCTGTTACATTATAAGCATTGGTTTTTGTGCCACTGCAATCCTGGCCCTTTTCTTTCCAGTGGGTGTATTCGCGTTATTTATAACAGCACTTATGTGGCTGGCACAGACTATTATAACTGCTTATTATGATATAAAAAGTAAAAAAGAGAAGATGATGTAGACGGGATATATCCGATTACATATAAAAATCAACCCATGGAGGAAATAACATGAGACTTGAGGTGAAAGATATTCACAAAAGCTTCGGAGGCAAAGAAGTGCTTCACGGAATATCATTTTCAGTAGAAAGCGGGAGTGCACTGGGACTTTTGGGACGCAATGGCGCCGGAAAAACGACCACAATCCGCATTTTGATGGATGTGTTCAAAGCAGATAAGGGTGAAGTCCTGCTGGATGGCAAAAAATTTCGTCCCGGTGAATACCGTATCGGATATCTCCCTGAAGAAAGGGGGCTCTATCCTAAGAAAAAGGTGGGGGAACAGATTGCATATCTTGCCCAGCTGCGTGGAATGGGCACAAAGGAGTCGAAGGAGAGCATGCGAAGGTGGCTCGCGCGTCTGGAGGTATCCGAATATGAGAATAGACTGCTGGAAACCTTGTCAAAGGGAAATCAGCAGAAGGTTCAGCTGGCGCAGACACTCGTCTGTGATCCCCAGATCATCATATTGGATGAACCATTTTCCGGTTTGGACCCCGTTAATTCACAGGTGTTAGAAGATGTGATTCAGGAGGAAATCCAAAAAGGGAAGCTAGTGATTTTCTCCAGCCATCAGATGGGATATGTGGAAGAGTTTTGTAAGGATATCATAATTATCAATAAAGGAACCACAGTTCTTTCCGGTGATTTGAAGAATATCAAGCGGGAATTTGGCAACAATCGTCTGATTCTCTCAGTCAATGACATGGAGCATGAAGAACTGCACAGAAACGCAGACCAAAAGTGGGGAAGCCTGGTGAGTGTATACGGGCACAATAAGGAACAGTTAATTCTGGAGATGAAGCCCGATGTCAAAAAGGAGATGATCTTGAGTGCCCTTGCAAAAAGCGGTCTGGATGTAGAACGATTCGGAGATTATCAGCCATCGTTAAATGACATTTTTGTACAAGTGGCAGAAGATTAACCTGTCGATGAATAAAGACGAAAGGGATATATAGCATATGAAGAAGTTTTTAACAGTTCTGAAATTTGAAATCGGGAATTATTTTAAGAATAAAAGTTTCCTTCTTACCACAGTTGGACTGACACTTCTTATGGTGGGAGTCGTAATTGTACCTACTTTCTTTATGGGAGGCTCGAAAAAAGCGGATGCAGGGGAAGATACAAAGAACACCTTGGCATTTTTTGATGAAAAAGGGTATCTGGGAAATCCGAAGGAATTTGAACAACTGCTGCCCCAATATGACTGGCTGAACTGTTCTGAGGAACGGGAGCTTAAGGAGGCTGTAAAAAGTGAAAAGGCCGAAGCCGGATTTATTGTTCAAGGAGAGACAAAATACACTTATGTAGTGGAAAACAGATCTATGATGGACAACATACAGGAAAGCTTTGAATCAGGTATGCTTAAATCTTACCGAATGAAAACATTGACAGAACAAGGGATAGACGCCGGCATAGTGGAATCCCTGTATGAGAAGCCGCTGCAATCGGATACGATGATTCTGGGCAAGGATAGTGCAAAGAATTACACGTATACCTATGTATTGGTATTTGTGATGTATTTCTTTGTATTACTCTATGGGCAGATGATTGCTACCTCAATTACAAGTGAAAAGAGCAATCGAGCCATCGAGATTCTGGTCACCAGTGCGAACAGCAACAGCCTGATTTTTGGGAAAGTGGTTGCCGGCGCCGTCTGTAGTCTCTTTCAGGGCGGGTTGATACTGGGGGCAGGTGTTGCCTCTTACCGGATGGTTCGCAGTGCCTGGAATAACCGGCTGGATTTCCTGTTTGATATACCGCTCAATGCATGGCTTGCCTTTATCCTGTTTGGGATACTGGGATATCTGCTTTACGCGTTCCTTTTTGGCATGCTTGGGGCATTGGTATCGAAGACGGAGGACATCAGCAAAAGCGCCACACCAGTTACAATTATATATATTGTGGCATTTTTTGTAGCCATATTTGGCATGAACACGCCCGACAGCGTTTTAATGAAGGCTGCGTCCTTTATCCCCTTTACCGCCAGCAACAGTATGTTCATAAGAGTGGCTATGGGTTCTGTCACGGCGGCCGAGGTTGTGATCTCGGTCCTGATTCTGGCAGCATCCTGTGGACTTGTAGGATTTTTGGCCGCAAAGATCTTCCGGTTTGGTACTCTGATGTATGGAAATCCTATTAAATTTTCAGTTGCGTTGAAGAAAATTCGTGAAAAATAAGGGCAAACTCGTAAACCACTTGCTACTTGCGGCAAAAGAGAAAATCTAGTATACTGTTCTTTATAAAAACTGACTGTCTAAACTAAGACTATATGGATGAAAACAAACATTCAAAATCTGGTCAGTCATTATAGAAAGGGAATTTTTATGTCAAATCCAATCATTACAATCACCATGGATGATGGTGACATTGTGAAAGCAGAATTATACCCGGACATTGCTCCGAATACAGTTAATAACTTTATCAGCCTTGTCAAAAAAGGATTTTATGATGGACTTACCTTCCACCGCGTGATTCCGGGATTTATGATCCAGGGTGGATGCCCGCTTGGCAACGGAACCGGCGGTCCCGGTTATGGTATTAAAGGTGAGTTCTCTCAGAACGGCTTTGATAATAATCTGAAACACGAGGAAGGCGTTCTCTCTATGGCTCGTGCGATGCAGCCGGACTCGGCGGGAAGCCAGTTCTTTATCATGCACAAGAATTCTCCGCATCTGGACGGCGCTTACGCAGGCTTTGGCAAAGTGGTTGATGGCATGGAGGTTGTCAATAAGATTGCACAGACTCCGACAGATTTTCGCGATTGTCCCGTAAATCCCGTAAAGATTGCTTCCATTACGGTTGATACTCTTGGTGTGGATTATCCGGAACCGGAAAAGTGCTGATCTCTCCTTCTTTCAGAACAGCAAAATAGAGATTTTTTTGTTCCTGCAGTCTTACAGTACCTCCCGTGATTTCTGTCAGTTCGGATTTCAATGTGGGCAGATCGGATACATGAGTCAGTACGGTCAGAGAAACCTGATCAGTGTAGCTGCTCTCCATGACAGGGATATTCCGACTGGCGAGAAGATACTGGATCTTTCCGATCATACTGTAATCGGTACTGAGATTCAATAAGGTGCCAAGTTTCTTTTCTATGATAACAGAGGCTTCGACTGCCTGGCGTGCCGCAGTGGAGTAAGCTCGCACGAGCCCTCCGGTTCCAAGGAGAGTTCCGCCAAAATAGCGGGTTACAACCACTGCAGTATTGCATAGATCCTCACCCAGGATAACGTCTAGTATCGGATGGCCGGCGGTCCCTTGTGGTTCACCGTCATCGGAAGACCGTACAATCTCATGGTGGGTACCGACTGTATAGGCAAAACAATTATGGCTGGCATTCCTGTTTATTTTTCGAACCTTTTCTATAAATTCAAGTGCTTCTTCTTCACTTTCCACCGTATCTGCGGCAGCGATAAATCTGGATTTTTTTTCGATAATTTCAGCTTTTTCACCTTTGTATATAGTTTTATAGTTTTCAGGCATGAGAATCCTCCTGTTTGATAGATTTTGATCTGATTGAATGCTTTCTGCGTGCATCTTGCTGTAGTCTAAGTGACAGATGAGTGTCGGTTTGCGCCAATATTAAGAATTATAACATAGAAATTTTATATAAGGGGCTTTATTTCAAATTTAATATTTGATATAATGAATTCTAATCAACAAGGAGGAAAATCATGAACTTTGGTAAAAAGAGCGTATCCGATAAGCGCGATAAGCTAAACTCCTCATCTGCCAAGGTAGGTAAGAAGGCAGGAGTCTCCGCGTTACGTGTGCTGCTATTCGGTCTTTTGACCGTACTGGCCATGGTGATCTGTCTGGGGCTTGGAGCATTTAAAGGGCTTATAGACAGTGCACCGGATATTTCGGATGTAAACATTATGCCAATGGGTTATGCAACATTTATATACGACTCGGATGGTAATGAAATACAAAAACTAAATTCTTCGGATGGAAACCGTATATCGGTCTCAATCAAGGAGATACCGGAAAGTATGCAGCATGCGATTGTAGCGATTGAAGATTCCCGGTTTTATGAACATAATGGAATCGACCCCAGGGGGATCGCACGTGCTGCCGTAGTAGCTGTGAAGAATCGCGGCAAAAATATGGAAGGTGCCAGTACAATTACCCAGCAGCTTCTGAAAAATAATGTTTTCACAAACTGGACAAAAGAGGGTCCCATGGAAAGGTTCCGGCGTAAATTCCAGGAGCAATATCTGGCAGTCAAGCTGGAGTCGGAGCTGAACGCCGAAGGAAAAAACGCAAAAGACGTGATTTTGGAAAATTATCTGAACACGGTAAACTTTGGAGCGGGAGCCTATGGCATTCAAACTGCAGCCCAGACTTACTTTGGGAAAAACAGCACCGATCTCACTCTCTCAGAGAGTGCGGTTTTAGCGGCTATTCCCCAGAACCCGTCTAGATATAATCCACAAAGACACCCAGACTACAATAAAAAGCGAAGAGAAAAAGTCCTGAAGGATATGCGAAAGCAGAAGTTTATCACTGAACAGGAATATAATGAGGCCATTGCGGACGATGTATACGCAAGGGTAATCCAGACTTCCGATGAGAAAACTTCTCAGCCATATACGTATTTTGTTGATGCATTGGTCAACCAGCTGAAAGAAGATCTGATGAATCAGAAAGGATATTCAGAGGTTCAGGCTAAGAATGCCATCTACAGCGGAGGACTGAAGATCTATACGACACAAGATCAGAAGATCCAGCAGGTTATGGATGAAGAATTCCAAAATCCTGATAATTATCCTTCGGGTACAAGGATAGGGCTTGACTGGGCATTGTCTGTAACGCATAAGGACAACCCGGATAAAGTTGAAAATTACAGCCAAGAAATGCTCCAGAAATATTTTATGGATCAGGGAGACGAGGATTTTAATCTTCTATTTGACACGGAGGACGAGGCACGTGCTGCAGTCGCTACCTACAAAGCGGCCATCTTAAGAGAGGGTGATACGATTGTTGCAGAACGTATTGCTTTTACTCCGGAACCACAGGCATCTATGGTGGTGATGGATCAGTATACAGGATATGTGAAGGGACTGGTCGGAGGCAGGGGCACGAAGACAGCAAGTCTTACACTGAATCGTGCCACGGATACTTACCGTCAGCCGGGATCCACATTCAAGATACTTTCCACATATGGACCGGCACTTGACACCGAAGCAATTACACTTGGTGATATCGTGTTGGACGAGCCTTATCAGTATGTAACCGGGACACCGATCAGAAATGCCGATGGTCAGTTCCATGGAAATGTGAGTATTCGGACAGCCATACAGAATTCTTACAACATAGTTGCGGTCAAAACTCTGACTGATATTACCCCTCAGACGGGTTTTGACTATCTTAAGAAGATGGGATTTGACGGGCTAGTAGATTCAACGGCCGTTGATATCAGACAACCACTTGCACTGGGCGGCATCAGCAAAGGTGTTACGACACTTCAGCTGACTTCTGCCTATGCTGCTATAGCGAACAAAGGAACTTATCTGGAACCGGCACTGTATACGAAAGTACTTGACCATGATGGAAACGTTCTGCTGGACAATACACCTGTGGAAACACATATATTCAAGGACAGCACAGCATATCTTTTGACAAGTGCCATGGAGGACGTCGTAAAATATGGTACCGGTACGATGGCACAACTTGACAACATGTCTGTTGCGGGAAAGACTGGTACGACAAGCTCTACAAAGGATCTTGTATTTGCAGGATTCACCCCATATTACACTTGTAGCGTGTGGGCGGGATATGACAACAATATCCCTGTGCCTAAGAGTTCTCAGAACTTTCATAAGGTTTTGTGGAAGAAGGTGATGAGTCGTATCCATGAAGGGCTGCCGAATGTAGGATTCGAAAAGCCTGCCTCCGTGCAGGAGGCTTCGATTGACCCGACTACAGGTCTGTTGGCCGGACCGGGATGTCAGACAGCCACGGAGTATTATGAGATCAATACTGTTCCGAAAAAGAGATGCTACCATGTCCTGCCTGCGCCGACAAAGGCTCCGGTACCGAAGGATGATGATGAAAAACCTGATACCGAGAAGCCGGATGGATCTGCGGAACAGAATCCCGATAAAGATAACAAGGATCAGAACGATAATTCCGGAACAGATCAGGGAAAGGACAACCAAAAACCGTCGGATGAAAATTCTGGCGAAAAACCGGCAGCACCATCACCGCCCACAGATCCGGAAAATCCCCCCTCTGGTTCGGATGAAGGGCAGCCGTCACAGACTCCGGAGGATGGATGACTGTTCTGAAATAAAAAGAAGCTTTCCCGCCGTCGATAGTATGTCGACGGCGGGAAAGCTTCTTTATTGAAAAGAGAGAATTTTACAGTTCTGTCGTATCCGTGATCTTTGGCGGTACTTTGAAACCGGCAACGATCTTATCGTAACAAGATTCACACAGATCAAAGTTGTGTCTTTCCATATCTTTTTTGGAAAAGTAGCCCCAGAGGGTATCCACAGAACATATATCCTCTACGGGTATACCGTCCATTAATGTCAATTCTTTTCCGCAGCAGTTGCAGACTACGCGAATCAGCTTCTTAGAATCCTTATCATAGGTTTTCATGAACATTTCCTCCCGTTAAAACTCTTCCCCCTGTACCCTACAGTCTAAACCAGATACCCCTTAATTTCCAGAGGGAACTATTGGTATCTCCAGGACATCAAAACTGCATCTTCGACAGGCACTTCATAGTAACGAGGCCGCAGGCCGTCTTGTACAAAACCCAGCTTTTTATACAGCTGTAAGGCTGCCTGGTTACTTTCCCGGACTTCCAGGTGTATGGTGGTAATATTCTTGCTCAAAAGGTCATTTTTTAGTTTAGAAAACAATTCTACAGCGATTCCTCTGCGTCTGGAATCCATCCTTACGCAGATATTTGTAATATCAGACTCGGGGGGTGTCAGAATTGCCCCGCAATACCCCAGAACCTGCCCGTTTTCCTCTGCTACAAGAAGATGAACATCTTCGCGAATCAAGAAAGAGAAGAATCCATTCGCGGTCCATGGAACAGAAAAATTGGATTCCTCAATCGGGAGAACCTGCTCTAAATCATCCAGCTGCATTTCTCTGATCGTTATCATCTTGATTCCTCTTTTAACCGTTCTTCACGTTCCCTTTCGGCCTGAGTTTTTCTCAGATATTCGGGACGGTGCTCATCGGCACTGACTATATGGCCTTCTTTATAATAAATCTCTCCGAGTGCTCCAACGGAGGAAGCACGCTGACGGTTTACGTGAGCAGGTGCATAAGAGTGGACAACACGCAGGGTATCATCTAAAGTATCTCGGCAGACATCAACGCCGTCCCCCAGGAAGATAACCTCCCGTCCCAGGACGTTCAGCTTTTTGATAAGCTCTGCAGCCGGGATCGCCATCTGACTGGCAAGCGCTCTTAGCATGTGATCTTTATACTCGTAGATTCCAGTGTAAACCTGAGCTCGTCTGGCATCTATAATCGGGCAGATTATCTTGTCACAGTCATAGATGTTATAAGCCAGAGCATCAAGGGTCGGCACCTCGATCAGGGGTTTATCAAGAGCAAGGCCAAGACCTTTAGCAGTCGCCGAACCTATTCTAAGTCCGGTAAAGGAACCCGGCCCAGATGAAATTGCAATTGCGTCCACGGTATTTAAATCCAGTTCTATCATTGCAGCAATCGTGTCAAGCATGGGCAGCAGCGTCTGAGAGTGCGTTTTTTTATAATTTACTGTATACTCTGCCAACAATTTGTCATCTTCAAGAACTGCAGCCGATGCTGCCATTCCTGAGCTGTCAAGTGCTAATATTTTCATAAGTTAATGTCCCTTTCTTCTAAGCCTTGTGATACATCGGCGGGAAGTCCCGTGACGGTGATGCGTCGATAGTCGAATCCATGTCGGAGATCTTTTTCTATTGTAACCGAAATGACATGTTTTGGAAGCAGTTCCTTTATCATATCAGCCCATTCGATGATGGACACACCCGATCCAAAGAAATAATCGTCGTAGCCAATTTCCTCCATTTCGTCAATATCTTCAATCCGATATACATCAAAATGAAAGAAAGGAAGCCGTCCTCCTTCATAAACCTGTACAATTGTAAACGTGGGACTGCTGACTGGTTCCGTGATCCCAAGCCCTTTTGCCATTCCCTGTGTAAAGACAGTCTTTCCCGTGCCCAGGTCTCCGCTGAGAGTATAGACCTGTCCCGGAAGTGCGAGAGTTCCCAGCTTTTGGCCAAATGCTGCGGTCTCGGAAGCACTGTGGGTTTCTATTATCATAAGCAAAATACCTCTATTGTTTTGCGGGTTCTAGGCTCAGATAACCTCATGCGGGCATGAAGTATCAGACTTTTAAACCCTTTGTATCATGATACCACATCTGTTCTTTTGATACAATCAAGAGATGTGGCTGACGAGTGCGGCATTTTATGTTATTATGAAAGAAAATACCTTTTGATGTTTCATCATGAAATGTAAGGAGATCAGAAAGGAAGAAAACTATGGCAGAATTATTTAACTGGTTTTTAGCGATTGCGTTGGGTGCAATCAGTATAGCAATGTTCATCGGAAAAGGTGATGCAGTATTGGATCTGTTTGACGGAAAAAAAGATAATCCAAGAAAAAGATGGCCGGAAGAAAAACGAAAAAAATTCAACCGGGGGATTGGATATTTTACGGGAGCTCTTGCAATTGCCGAGGTTGTGATGGGACTTTTTTCTCGCAGATATCCGCTGGTGACACTTGGTGTTTTCATCTTCATGATTGTTGCTATATTCATGATCTTTCAGTATATTAAGAAAAACTTTTAAAACATAAATCTGGAAGTTTACATAGATTTTACATTTCTCCTGTTTTGTTTTTTACAAAGTTCCTGTACAGTTATTTATGAATAGAAAAGGTGTTGGAGCCTGATAATAACAAGACAAATATTTTTTGTACAACAGGAGAATCAATCATATGAATAAAAAAAGAATGATAACTTCGCTGATTATTTCAGCAGTGCTGTTGTTCGCTGCCGGATGCGAAAATCAGAGTGATACGATCAGTCTGGTTTCAAGAGAAGATGGATCCGGTACAAGAAGTGCTTTTATCGAGTTATTCGAAATTGAGGAACAGAATTCTTCCGGTGAGAAGGAGGATATGACAAGTCTGGAAGCACAGATTACGAACAGTACTTCGGTTGTGATGACAACCGTGGCAGGCGATAAATCAGCGATCGGGTACATTTCCCTGGGCTCACTCAATGACACTGTAAAGGCTATAAAGATTGACGGTGTAGGGGCCAATGCGAATACCATAAAAGATGGCTCCTACAAGATCCAAAGAAAATTCCATATTGTGACAAAAGGAGGGTTAACTCCTGCGGCTCTCGATTTTATGAACTATATCCTCAGTCTGGATGGACAGAAAATTGTGGAAAGCGAAGGGTATGTCCCAATGGATGGGGCACAGTCATATCAAGGGACCAATCCATCTCAGAAAGTTGTGGTGGGAGGCTCTTCCTCTGTCACACCGGTTATGGAAAAACTGGCGGAAGCTTACAAAAAGGTAAATGCAAATGCAAATATCGAGATT
Organism: Blautia liquoris; assembly: GCF_015159595.1. Classification (NCBI taxonomy): domain Bacteria; kingdom Bacillati; phylum Bacillota; class Clostridia; order Lachnospirales; family Lachnospiraceae; genus Blautia; species Blautia liquoris. The sequence continues at coordinate 189,142 of NZ_CP063304.1, forward strand.
CAGCAGTCGGATTCTACGACTGGAATCAAAACTGCAAGTGACGGCCTCTGCGATATCGGGATGAGTTCGAGAGAACTGAAAGATTCAGAAAAGGATCTGGGTCTTGCGGATACCGTAATAGCGACAGACGGAATTGTGGTGATCGTAAACAAAGACAATCCGACCGAAGATTTGCGCTTAGAGCAGGTTCAATCTATCTATATGGACAAGATCACAGACTGGTCAAAGGTGTCGCAATAAAGGCGGGACTACATGGGAGATGAGTAAATGAAAGTAAATACAGTAAAAGCAAGTACAGTAAAAGAGAAAGTCATGAAGGGCGTATTTTTTATCGCAGCCGGAGTATCCATTCTGGCAGTCGCTTTGATCTGCGTGTTTCTCTTTGCCAATGGAGTTCCTGCAATCAAAAAAATCGGAGTATTCGATTTCCTTTTGGGTCAGGCCTGGAAACCGGGTAATAACCTGTATGGGATTCTTCCGATGATCCTTGGAAGCGTATATGTGACAGGAGGTGCAATTGCAATCGGGGTTCCCATTGCAATACTGACGTCGATATTTCTTGCATATTTTTGCCCCAAAAAGATGTATAAAGTAATACGTTCTACAATCAGTCTGATGGCCGGGGTGCCCTCAGTCGTATATGGATTTTTTGGACTTGTAGTCCTGGTGCCGTTTGTAAAAGATATATTTTCTCTGCCGAATGGGAATACGATGCTTACAGCATCCATTCTCCTGGCGATTATGATTTTGCCCACAGTGGTGGGTGTGACTGAATCAGCACTTCAAAGTGTTTCCAAAAGTTATTACGAAGGGGCGCTGGCTCTTGGCGCAACGCATACACAAAGTGTGTTTTTCACAGTTGTTCCAGCTGCAGGGTCGGGCATTGTCGCCGGAATCATACTCGGGATCGGCCGGGCAATCGGCGAGACTATGGCTGTGATTATGGTAGCGGGCAATCAGCCGCGCATGCCGAAGGGACTGTTTAAGGGGGTCCGCACCATGACATCCAATATCGTTCTTGAGATGGGATATGCGGCGGATCTTCACAGAGAAGCGCTAATTGCGACCGGCGTGGTTCTCTTTGTATTTATACTGCTCATCAATGTAATTCTGGCAGTGATGAATCGGAGGAATGAGCATGAATAAAAACATAAAAGTTTCTTATAAAAAAAGCTATACATCAAAGATGCTTACCTGGCTGACCTGGGGGGCGGCAATGCTCACCATGGCTGTGCTTGTATTCATCATAGGATTTGTTCTGCTAAAAGGGATCCCGCATCTGTCGCCGGAATTGTTTGCGCCCCATTATACAAGTGAGAATGTATCTTTGCTTCCGGCACTTGTAAATACGTTGTTTATGACGCTGCTCGCTCTTTTGATTGCAGCTCCGATTGGCATATTCGCAGCGGTTTTTCTGGTAGAGTACACAGACCATGAAGGAAAGCTGGTCGGATTGATACGCCTTACAGCCGAGACATTGTCGGGAATTCCCTCGATTGTATATGGATTGTTTGGTATGCTGTTCTTTTCAACAGCACTTGGGTGGGGATATTCCATGCTCGCAGGAGCATTTACCATGGCAATCATGATTCTGCCGCTCATCATGCGGACTTCAGAGGAAGCACTTATATCTGTGCCGCGCTCGTATCGCGAGGCAAGTTTCGGACTGGGAGCAGGCAAACTGCGCACAATATTCAAGGTTGTGCTTCCGGCAGCAATTCCGGGTATTCTCTCGGGTGTTATTCTCGCTGTCGGCCGTGTGGCAGGGGAGACGGCCGCACTGATCTTTACCGCAGGAACGGTGGCAAAGTATGCAGGATTTATGGATTCGGGGAGAACACTTGCTGTTCATATGTATGTCCTCTCAAACGAAGGGCTTCATATGGATCAGGCATATGCGACTGCTGTGATACTGCTGATCTTTGTTTTTGCGATGAATGAACTTTCTGAATTCGCCGCAAGAAAAATTTCGAAAGGACACGAGAATGAATAAGATAGAAGTTGAGAATTTAAACTTGTATTATGGAGAGTTTCAGGCACTAAAGGATGTGAACCTGAAGATAAAGGAAAAAGAAATTACAGCATTTATCGGTCCAAGTGGCTGTGGAAAGTCCACGCTTTTAAAATCGTTAAACCGTATGAATGATCTGGTGAGGGATTGTAAGATTACAGGGAAAATCCGTCTGGACGGTGAGGATATCTATGATAAAAAGATGGATGTCAATGAACTTCGAAAAAGAGTGGGTATGGTATTCCAGAAACCGAATCCATTTCCAATGAGCATCTATGATAATATCGCCTACGGACCGAGAACACATGGAATAAAGAGCAAGGTGCAGCTAGACGAGATTGTAGAAACCTCACTTCGCCAGGCGGCAATCTGGAATGAAGTGAAGGACAGGCTTAAGAAAAGTGCTCTCGGAATGTCAGGCGGACAGCAGCAGAGACTTTGCATCGCAAGAGCCCTGTCGGTACAGCCTGAAGTGTTACTGATGGATGAGCCAACTTCAGCGCTGGATCCGATATCAACATCAAAGATCGAAGATCTGACCGAGAAGTTAAAAAAGGAGTATACCATCGTGATGGTGACACATAATATGCAGCAGGCGGCACGTATCTCTGACAAGACAGTGTTCTTCCTCATGGGAGAGATTATCGAGGAGGGAGATACCGAGAAGATGTTCTCCATGCCTCGTGATCCGAGAACAGAAGACTATATATCCGGAAAATTCGGATGAGAAAGGATAGGTATGTATCAATGAGAGAATTGTTTCAAAAGCAGCTGGAGCAGCTTCACACCCTGCTGATCGAGATGGGAGCGCTCTGCGAGCAGGTGATCGAGCGAACGTATCTGGTACTGATGGCAGAGGACAAGAAGGCCGCTGCTGAAATCATGGAAAAAGATGAGATTATCGACATGAAAGAGCGTGAGATCGAGGATCTTTGTCTCAAGATTTTATTGCAGCAGCAGCCAGTTGCCAGCGATCTCAGGCGAGTTTCAGCCGCGCTTAAGATGATTACCGATATGGAGCGGATCGGGGATCAGGCCTCGGATATCGCAGAGATCATCAAAACTTCAAATCTAAAGGCTCCGGCAAAAGAAATTAGATTGAATGAGATGGCAAAAGCCACAATGCAGATGGTAAAAGAGAGTATCGACTCCTTTGTCAAACAAGATCTTGAGATTGCTCAGAAAGTTATCAAAGATGATGATATTGTAGATAATTTGTTTTTAGATGTCAGAGGTCAGATTGCTTCGGGGCTGACAGATGACCTTGTCTCAAGAGAGGAGCAGCTGGATCTTTTGATGATTGCAAAATATTATGAGAGAATTGGAGATCATGCCACGAATATTGCCGAATGGGTTGAGTTCTCCATACTTGGGCAGCATGTAGAAGAGGAATAAAAGGCCGGTGATGTCATGAAAGATATAGCTAAGACAAAAGTATATTGTGTTGAGGATGACAGAAACATCCGTGAACTGATCATATACACACTGGAATCAGGTGGATACCAGGTGAAAGGTTTTTCCTCATCCGAAGGGTTTTGGCAAAGCCTGAAAGAAGAACTCCCGGATCTAATCTTGCTGGATCTGATGCTTCCGGGCGAGGATGGGATGAAGATACTTGAGCGATTAAAAAGGTCTGGCAGGACAAAGTCTCTTCCTGTCATTCTCGTCACGGCTAAAGGTGCAGAATATGACAAAGTCAAAGGCCTCGACTGTGGTGCAGACGACTATATCACAAAGCCTTTCGGCATGATGGAATTCATTGCGAGAGTAAAAGCAGTACTGCGCCGGTCTGGATATGAAAACAGGCAGGCAGATACCCTGATCATCAAAGGTCTAAAGCTGCAGGTCTCTTCACATCAGGTGACGGTGGAAGGCGAAAAAGTGGAGCTCACGTTAAAGGAATTTGAACTGTTAAAATACCTGATGGATAATTCGGGGATTGTGCTCACCAGAGATCAGATTTTAACTGGCATCTGGGGATATGATTATTCCGGAGAGACCCGAACTGTGGATGTCCATATACGGTCCCTGCGCCAGAAGCTTGGCAGCTGCGGGGATCTGATTGAGACGGTGCGGGGAGTGGGCTATAGAATCGGTGAGTGATATGAAAAAGAAAATCCTGAAAAATACAGGCCTTTTAGTTGTACTTTCCATCCTTTTTACTTTTGTCATCATGAATATCATTATGTATGAGAGAAGTCTGTCTGAGATGAAAACGACAATCCAAAGCGAATGTAAAAACCTCAAGAACATTCTGGATCAGGCTGGAGAGGAGTATCTCACCCAGGAAATATCGGATTTGACATCAAGCCGTCTGACACTGATCAGAAGAGATGGAACTGTCTTGTATGAGTCCATGGAGCCCGTGGATCTGATGAATGATCATGATAACCGGCCGGAATTTCGCGAGGCGCTCAAAGAGGGGCGGGGAAGCGATCTGAGATCATCGGAAACTTTGAATGAACAGGGATATTATTATGCGATGATGCTGGAAAACGGCGATGTGATCCGCGTCTCCAGAAACATCGATACTGTTGTCAAAAGTATGCTTTCCGGTATTGTAATCGTCTTGGTGCTGCTCATGATCCTTGGTATTCTCGCCTTAATTTTGGTAAATCGGATGGCTGCACGCCTGATTGAACCGATCAATCAACTGGATCTGGAAGATCCGACAAGAAATATAGCATACGAGGAGTTAAGTCCGCTTTTGGTTCGAATCGATCGACAAAACACTAAGATCAGAGAACAGATGGATCAGCTGAGACAAAATCAGGAGGAATATCTTGCTATCACAGAGTATATGAAAGATGGTCTGATTGTGACGAATAACAAGGTTGTTCTTTCGATCAATCGCGCAGCACAGGAACTCTTTGATGTGACGCAGGAGGATTGTGTGAACCACGATATCATCACAGTTGGGAGAAATGAAGCGGTCAAGAGAGCGTTTCTGGCAGCACTTTCCGGAAAAAGCGATGAGCGGACAGCAGATATATCCGGGAGAACGTATCAGCTTCTTGCGAACCCTGTCCGGGCAGAGAAAGAGGATGTGACGGGTGTGGTTCTTTTGATTCTGGACATCACAGAAAAGCAGAGGGCGGAGATGATGAGAAAGGAATTCTCGGCAAATGTATCCCATGAACTGAAATCACCTCTCATGTCAATCTCAGGATATGCAGAACTGATTGAGAACGGAGTGGCAAAACCGGAAGATGTCAAGAAATTTGCAGGAATTATTCACAGTGAGGCCGCAAGACTGACTTCTCTGGTGGAAGATATCATCAAACTTTCCCGCCTGGATGAAAAAAGCGAACAACTTTCGATGGAAGATGTGGATCTCTTTGAGGTGGCCTGCGAGGTGAAAGATCATCTGGAATTAAAAGCAGAACAGCAGCGGATTGATATCGGACTTTGTGGAAACCATGTAATCATAACCGGCGTGCACCAGGTACTCTATGAGATGATCTATAATCTCTGTGAAAATGCGATCAAATATAACCACGCAGGAGGGCATGTGTGGATTAATGTATATTCTGAAGGACTTAAAGGAGCCGTAATTGCCGTAAAAGATGATGGTATCGGGATTGATAAATCTGAACAGGGGAGAATCTTTGAGCGATTCTATCGGGTGGATAAGAGCCATTCCAGAGAAACCGGCGGAACAGGGCTTGGACTTTCAATTGTAAAACATGGAGCATTACTTCATAATGCAAAGATTCAAGTGGAGAGCGAGATAGGAAGAGGGGCTGAGATTAGGGTGTATTTCTCTTGAATTCTGTTCTAATCTATGATATCCTTTTTTATATATTGGAAACGTTACCGGAACCGTTTTTGGTACACGATGTGTATGATAAAAAAATGAACAGTAAGGAGAATTTTGCGTATGAGAAGCAGTGGTATCTTGCTTCCGGTGTCGTCACTGCCCTCCAGATATGGAATCGGCAGTTTTTCGAAGGAAGCTTATGAATTTGTGGATTATCTTGAAAAAGCCGGACAGAGCAGCTGGCAGATTCTGCCTCTCGGGCCGACCGGATATGGGGATTCTCCATATCAATCTTTTTCTACCTTTGCAGGCAACCCGTATTTTATTGATCTGGAAACGCTGACAGACGAGGGCCTGTTGACAAGGCAGGAGTGTGAGAATTGTGATTTTGGTACTAATCCGGAATATGTCGATTATGAGAAGATGTATCATGCCAGATTTGGAGTTTTGAGGAAAGCATATAACCGCTATCAGCCGGATAATTCTTATGAGACATTTGTAAAAGAAAATACAGACTGGTTGGAAGATTACTGTCTCTACATGGCGATGAAAGACAGTCTTTGCGGGAGCAGCTGGAACAAATGGGAAGATGAATTAAAATATCGTAATCCCACTGCGCTTGCAAAAAAGAGAAGAGAGCTTTCGGATGATGTTGATTTCTACCGATTTTTGCAGTATGAGTTTAGCGTCCAGTGGGCAAAGCTTAAGAACTATGCAAATGAGAAAGGAATCCGTATGATCGGCGATATTCCGATCTATGTTGCGTTTGACAGTGCCGATACATGGGCGAATCCGGAGCTGTTTCAATTTGACGAAGAGGGAAATCCAAAAGGAGTTGCGGGAGTACCGCCGGATGCATTCTCAAAAACCGGTCAGCTCTGGGGAAATCCCCTGTATAACTGGGGATACCACAAAAAAACAGAATTTGCCTGGTGGATCAAAAGAATGCAGGCTTGCTTTAAGAGATACGATATCGTGCGGGTGGATCATTTTCGCGGTTTTGATGAATATTATGCAGTCCCCTATGGTGATTCGACGGCAGAGAATGGGAAATGGGAGAAGGGTCCGGGAATCGCTCTGTTTCAGGCGATAAAAAAAGAGCTGGGTGCTGTCGATATCATCGCCGAAGATTTGGGATACCTGACAGACAGTGTGCTGAAACTGGTCCATGACTCAGGATATCCGGGAATGAAAGTACTTCAGTTTGCCTTCGATTCCCGGGAGGAGAGCGATTATCTTCCTCATCACTATCCGCATAACTGTGTCGTCTACACAGGGACACACGACAATAATACACTACTTGGCTGGCTCGATGAGATGAGGCCGGAGGACAGAAAATTCGCCAGGCACTATATGCACAATGCGAAAACAGCAAAGAAAGATCTCCCCTGGGACTTTGTTCGCCTGGCAATGGCATCTGTGGCAGATCTGGCAGTCATTCCGATGCAGGATTACTTGTGTCTTGGAAGCGAGGCGAGAATCAACACTCCGTCTACATTAGGACAAAACTGGAAATGGCGGCTTCTTCCCGGACAGATTGATGATCGGCTGCTTGAGCGAATACGGGAGATGACGAAACTCTATGGAAGACTTCCAAAAGAATGAGGATAAAAATTATATATATAACTGGGAAGGAAAAGAGATAAGAGGATAACAAAAGATGGGAACCATAACAATTAAAGATATCGCAAAAAGATGTCAGGTAGGTGTCAGCACGGTTTCCAGAGCCATGAATGATCATCCGGATATTAATCCCAAGACGAAGAAGAAAATTTTGAAGGTGATCGAGGAATCCGGTTACGTGCCCGACAACAGTGCCCGCAATCTGAAACGGGTTGATGCGCGGGCGGTCGCCGTGCTGATCAAAGGTATCGGAAATACATTTTTTAATCAGTTCATCGAGATTCTTGAACAGGAATGCCAAAAAAGGCACTACAGCTGCGTGATTCAGAGAGTGGAAGAGTATGAGAATGAGATTGATGTTGCCCTTCAGATTGCCAGAGAGAAAAAGCTGCGTGGAGTTGTATTTCTAGGCGGAAATTTTTCCCACTCGGGGGAAGAATTTGGCAGACTGAAGATTCCCTATGTGCTCAGCACGATAAACAGTGGAGAAGGTAATAACCGTATTGCAAGTGTATCTGTGGATGACTTTAAGGAGAGCTATAAGATGACCGATTATCTTCTTGGACTGGGGCATAAGAGAATAGCGATTATCACGGCCAGAAAGGAAGACGAGAGTATCGGAAAACTGAGACTGCTCGGCTACCAGAGGGCACTTTCCGATCAGGGTATCCAGTTTGATGAAGACCTTGTCTGTTATATGAAGATGCATGTGGATCGGTATTCGTACCGCTCCGGTTATAAGATCACGAAGGAGCTGCTATCGAGGAAAACACCGTTTACGGCACTTTATGCCACATCGGATACGCTGGCAGTCGGAGCTATAAGAGCGCTCTTTGAGGCTGGGATCCATGTGCCGGATGACTGTTCAGTGGCAGGATTTGATGGGATGGAGGCCGGGGAGTTTTGCATTCCGGGAATCACAACAATTCGGCAGCCGGCAAAAGAGATTGCACGTGCAACGGCAGATCTTCTTTTCTCTATGATTGATAAAAAGGAAGAGCCAAAAAGAGTGATCTTTGATGGAGAACTGATTATACGCGAGTCAACCGCAATATCAAGAATTAAATCGTCTGAGGAGGAATAAAAAAATTATGGAAGAAAGAATACAAAAGCTCCTTTGTGAGCGTTTTGGAAGAGATATCGATCATTGTACAAAAGAGGAGATTTTCGAAGTATTGATGCTGATTACTAAAGAAGAAACTTCTAAAATACAAAGAAACTTCGGAAAGAAAAAGTTATACTATATTTCCGCGGAGTTTCTGATCGGGAAACTATTGTCCAATAACCTGATTAACCTAGGACTTTACGAGGAGGTAAAACAGGCACTTGCGGTTCATGGCAGGAAGCTGGAGGAGATGGAAGAGATGGAGATGGAACCTTCCCTTGGAAATGGTGGTCTGGGGCGCCTTGCGGCCTGTTTTTTGGACTCCATCGCCACGCTTGGACTTTTCGGAGATGGAATTGGACTGAATTACCATTTTGGTCTGTTCCGGCAAAGGTTTCGTGATCACAAGCAAAAAGAGGTGAAAAACCCGTGGATGCGGGCAGAGAACTGGACAAACAGGACGCCAGTCAGCTTTACTGTGCCATTTAAAGATTTCTCCATACAGTCTGTGATGTATGACCTCGATGTGCCGGGATATGAGGCCGGATGCAACCGTCTTCACCTGTTTGACGCGGATACTGTAGATGAGAGTATCGTCGCGGGAGACAGTATTGATTTTGATAAGCACAATATCCAAAAAAACCTTACGTTGTTCCTGTACCCGGATGACTCCGATGATGCCGGACGTATGCTTAGAATCTACCAACAGTACTTTATGGTGAGCAATGCTGCTCAGCTGATCTTAAAAGAGTGTGTGGATCAGGGATATGATCTTCATAAGCTGGATGAGCATGTGGTAATACAGATCAATGACACGCATCCCTCCATGGTGATCCCGGAACTGATCCGTCTTTTGACGGATCGTGGATTTTCCATGGATGAGGCAATTGATTTGGTGAGCAGGACTTGCGCGTATACAAATCACACGATTCTCGCGGAGGCTCTCGAGACATGGCCCACCTCATATCTGGAACAGGTGGTTCCTCATCTGATGCCGGTGATACAGGAACTGGACCGGAGGGTGAGAAAGAAATATACGGATGAAAGTACCTATATCATCGACGACAAGAATCATGTGCACATGGCACATATGGATATTCATTATGGATTCTCTGTAAATGGAGTGGCAGCACTTCACACGGAGATATTAAAAAATACAGAACTGTCGAACTTTTATAAGATTTATCCAGATAAGTTTAATAATAAGACGAATGGAATCACGTTCAGACGCTGGCTTGTATCCTGCAACCGTGAACTCTCAGCCTATATAGAGAAACTGATTGGGGATGGATTTAAAAAGGAGGCGAAAGAACTTAAAAAGCTTCTTGATTTCAAAGATGACAAAGAGGTTTTAAAGACACTTGGAAGAATAAAGAAGAAGAAAAAAGAAGAGTTCCGGGATTATCTCTATGAGACACAAGGAGTTCTCACAGATGAGAATTCAATCTTCGATGTTCAGGTAAAACGCCTTCATGAATATAAACGGCAGCAGATGAATGCACTGTATGCAATTTATAAGTATCAGGAGATCAAAAAGGGGCACAAACCGAAAACACCGATCACCATGATTTTCGGTGCAAAAGCAGCACCGGCTTACACGACTGCAAAGGATATCATTCACTTGATCCTGTGCCTTTCTCAACTGATTGAAGACGACCCCGAAGTCAGACCCTATCTTCGCGTTCTTATGATCGAGAATTACAACGTGACGAAAGCCTCGAAGATTATACCGGCAGCTGACGTCTCCGAGCAAATTTCTCTTGCTTCTAAGGAAGCATCCGGAACCAGCAACATGAAGTTTATGTTGAATGGTGCTGTAACTCTCGGAACCGAAGACGGCGCAAATGTTGAGATCGAAGAACTTGTCGGGGAGGATAATATCTATATCTTTGGCAAAAAACCGCAGGAAGTCATTGATTTATATGCAGACGGAAGCTATAGTGCGAAGGATATCTATGAGAAAGATGAACTCATTCATGAACTGGTGGATTTTATCATTGGCGAGGAGTTGACAAAGATCGGAGACAAGGAGAATCTGTGCCGTCTGCATCATGAGCTCGTGAGCAAAGATTGGTTTATGACCTTACTGGATACGAAAGAGTATATCTGTATGAAGGAGAGGGTGTTTCAGGAATATGAAAATCAGGAAGAGTGGAACAAAAAGGCACTGGTCAATATTGCAAAATCCGGATTTTTTTCTTCAGACAGAACGATAGAACAATATAATCGCGATATCTGGCATTTATAAGGTATTGCAGTCACAGATAGAGGATGTCCCCGATTGGCTTATATCAGTCAGGCGGGGACATACCAGTTAAGCTTTATCATTTGCTCTCTTTTTTATCTTTTCCCATTTCTCTTGATTTTTCTGCGCTCGCTCTAACTGCGGAGATGACTGCGTCCCGCATTCCCTTTCGTTCAAGAACACATACTCCCTCGATGGTGGTGCCGCCCGGCGAGCAGACGGCGTCTTTTAGGACACCCGGATTCTGCTTTGTCTCAAGCACCATCTTTGCAGAACCGAGAACTGCCTGAGAGGCAAACTCATAGGCAAGGTCTCTTGGCATTCCTTCCGCCACGGCGGCATCCGCCATCGCCTCGATGAATAGATAGACAAAGGCTGGGGATGATCCGCTTACCCCGGTTACCGCGTCCATCATAGATTCCGGGATGACCTCGGCCTTCCCCATACTGCAAAAGATGGACAGCACCTCCTGAAGATTCTCCTCAGTCAGGAATTGATTGGGACTGACGGCGGACATAGCAGATCCCACGAGAGCGGGAGTATTCGGCATCACCCTCGCGAGCTGAATGTTGGATTCAAAGAGGGATTCTACCTGACGAATTGACTGCCCTGCAGCTATCGATACAATAGCAGCATCTGTTCTCAGACTGTCTTTGATTTCTTTTATTACTACGGGATAGACAGCCGGTTTTGTGGATAAAAATAAAATATCTGATGCCGACGCTGCCTCTTTGTTATCTGTTGTGATGACAACATGTAATTTTTCCTCCAGTTTTCGAAGCTTTTCCTCTGTAGGGCCAGATACAATTATGTTGGAGGGTGCGGTAAGTTTCGATGACAAAATCCCACCGATGATGGCAGCGGCCATATTTCCCCCTCCGATAAATCCAATTTTTTTCATAGTTCCTCCAAAAATAAAAAAATACCTTTGACGATTTCATCTTTGTATCAGTATACATCAAGTTATCCCCATGTACTAGCGTTTAACGGAAAAATCTGTTAAAATGTCATTTGAAGTCATTTGAAACGTTTTTTACAATTCATACGAGAAGGATTTGAGACATGAAGAATTTATTGAAGTATATGAAAGGATATGTGAAGGAAAGTATCATAGCGCCGCTTTTTAAGATGTTGGAGGCAAGCTTTGAATTAATCGTACCGGTGGTGACGGCTAGAGTGGTTGATGTAGGGATTAAAAATGCAGATAAATCATATATCTGGAGACAATGTATTGTGTTGGTCATTCTTGGAATCATCGGGCTGCTCTGCGCGATCACGGCACAGTATTTTGCCGCAAAAGCAGCCTTTGGTTTTGGGACGAATCTGCGGGCGGACTTGTATAAACATATTAACAGTCTGTCGTATACAGAACTTGACACAGTGGGGACGCCGACATTGGTCACACGAATCACAAGTGATGTCAATCAGATGCAGACGGGCGTAAACCTCTTTTTGAGATTGTTTTTAAGATCCCCGTTTATTGTGATTGGTTCTGTGATTATGGCCATGACAATCAGTCTTAAGCTATCTGTGATTTTTCTGATCTCGGTCCCTATGATAGGGCTTGTGATTTTTTTGATTGTGAAGTTTACCATGCCAATCTATAAGAAGGTACAGAATATGCTGGACCGTGTGGTTCTTCTCACCAGAGAGAATTATGAAGGGGCTCGTGTCGTCCGGGCTTTTCGAAGGCAGGAATCAGAGAAAGAGGAATTTGCCCGGACGAATGATCACCTGAAGAAGACACAATTTAAAGCCGGAAGAATTTCGGCACTTATGAACCCTGCTACTTATGCACTGGCAAATCTCGCAATTATCGTGATATTGCTCGCCGGCGGCCGTCAGGTCGATACCGGGAATCTGACACAGGGAGAAGTAATCGCTCTGGTTAATTATATGAATCAGGCGCTGCTTGCACTGATCGTTCTTGCCAATCTTGTGATTACGGTTTCCAGAGCGTGGGCCAGTGCAATCCGTATAAATGAAGTGTTCGCGGTGGAACCGAGCATGACTGCACCTGAGAAAAGAATGGAAGATTCAAAAAAATGCTGCGAGCCTGAGGATGCCGTCGTTTTTGATCATGTGACCTTTACATTCGCGAAAGCACAGGCACCGTCTCTAAGCGATATCCATTTTACCGCCAAAAAGGGCCAGACGATCGGCGTCATAGGCGGAACGGGTTCCGGAAAATCGACACTGGTAAATCTGATTCCCAGATTCTATGATGCTACAAAAGGGAGAGTATTGGTCGATGGCGTTTTGGTTGGTGAATATCCGTTTGAACAACTTCGGGGGAAGACTGGGATCGTCCCGCAAAGATCCGTACTCTTCCGCGGCACGATTCGTGAAAACATGCAGTGGGGCAAGGCGGATGCGACAGATGATGAGATCTGGAAGGCATTGACGATTGCACAGGCAGCAGACTTTGTCAGAGAAAAAGGGAATGGTCTGGATGAGCCGGTGGCAACCAGAGGAGGAAATTTCTCGGGCGGACAAAGACAGAGGCTTTGTATTGCCAGAGCACTTGTGAAAGATCCGAAAGTCCTGATACTCGATGACAGTTCTTCGGCACTTGATTTTGCCACGGATGCAGCGCTTCGAAGTGCAATTAAAAAAGGGACAGAAGGAATGACTACATTTATCGTATCCCAAAGAGCGGCGACTGTGAAAGGGTCGGATTTGATACTGGTGCTGGATGACGGGAAGATGGCCGGCATTGGGACGCACGAAGAACTGCTAAAAGATTGTGAGGTTTATCGGGAAATCTGTGAATCTCAGTTTTCGAAAGAGGAGGTGACTGGATTATGAAGAAGACGAATAAAGTCGGGTCCACCTGGAAACGGATTCTTTCGCTGATCAAACCTTATCGTATGTATGTAATTTTGATGCTGGTGATGGCGTTTCTCACAGTGGCATCGACGCTTTACGCTCCGATACTAATCGGAGAGGGAGTGGATATGATTGTTGGACCTGGGCGGGTTAATGGCAAAGGACTTCTTTCACTGGTGCTCACTTTCTTGATTGTCATTGCGATTACTTCTGTCTCTCAGTGGATTATGAGTCTTGCTACAAATCATATTACCTTTCAGGTTGTACAAGATGTCAGAGACGATGCATTTCGTAAGATGGAGATATTGCCGATCCGATATATTGACAATCATCAGCCGGGAGATGCGATCAGCCGCATCACAACCGATGTGGAACAGTTCTCAGATGGTCTTTTGATGGGATTTACCCAGTTTTTCACAGGAGTTATCACGATATTCGGAACAATTGGATTTATGGTGTCCATACATCCGGGAATTACCCTTTTAGTGGTCTGCATCACGCCGTTGTCATTTTTTGTTGCGGGATTTATTGCGAAGCGGACATACGATCTCTTTCGCATTCAGTCTGAGGCGAGAAGTGATATGACATCACTTGTGGAGGAAATGGTCGGAAATCAACAGGTAGTGAAGGCATTTTCCTATGAGGGACGAGCAAAAGAACGCTTTGGGGTCATTAATGAAAGATTGAGAATTACGGGAATTAAATCAGTGTTTTTTTCGTCGCTTACAAATCCAAGTACAAGATTCATCAACAGTCTTGTGTATACCGGTGTGTGTATCTACGGTGCCTTCATGGCGATTTCAGGCGGAATCAGTGTAGGTCAGCTTACCAGCTTTATGGCATATGCTAATCAGTATACGAAACCATTCAACGAGATTTCAGGTGTTGTGACAGAGCTGCAGAATGCACTTGCCTGTGCAAAGAGAATCTTTGACTTCATCGATGAAAAACCTGAGACGCCGGACGATGCGGCTGCCGTGGATATGAAACACGGCAAGGGTAGTGTCGCGTTATCCCATGTGAATTTTTCTTACATTCCTGAAAAACCGCTGATTAAAGATGTGAGTCTTGAGGCGAAACCGGGGCAGAGGATTGCAATTGTCGGACCGACAGGCTGTGGAAAAACGACAGTGATCAATCTGCTGATGCGTTTCTATGATATCGACAGCGGCAGTCTTCAAATTGATGGACATGAGATCAGACATCTCACTCGGGATTCTCTGCGGGAAAATTTTGGGATGGTTTTACAGGATACCTGGTTAAAAAACGGGACGATTGCGGAGAATATAGCTTATGGGAAGCCAGATGCCTCGATGAAAGAGATTGAGACGGCAGCAAAAAAAGCACTTGCACATTCTTTCATTATGAGGATGCCGGATAAATATCATACGGTCATCTCCGAGGATGGGGGGAATATCTCCCAGGGACAGAAACAGCTTCTGTGTATTGCCAGAGTTATGCTGATGAAGCCTCCGATTCTGATCCTGGATGAAGCCACTTCTTCAATCGACACCAGAACAGAACTTAAGGTTCAGGAGGCCTTTCAGAACTTGATGGAGGGCAGAACCAGCTTTGTTGTCGCTCACCGTCTCTCCACAATCCGGGAAGCTGATGTGATTCTGGTGATGAAAGATGGTGAAATTATAGAAAAAGGAAAGCACCAGGAATTATTATCACGCGGCGGATTTTATGCAAAGCTTTATCAAAGTCAGTTTGCGAAAAGCTGAAATACGACAGAAAGACGGTGATAGAGATGTTTATGTTTAGAAAAAAGAAAGCAAATGTTGTGGCCGAGAGAAGTCACAGATGTGAGGAAAAACTGCGTGAGTATGCATTTTTAAAGGAAGATAAGATGTTTTCTGATCTTGACTCATGCAAAGATGGAATCACAGGTGAACAGGCCTGTGAGAAATTAGATGAGTTTGGAGAGAATGTAATTATCACAGGCACTGAAAAGGGTATTGTGAAAAGATTGGTGGAGGCATTTATCAATCCTTTTAATATCGTGCTTTTCTTTGTAGCTGTTGTTACTTTCGTGACTGATGTAGTAGTGGCAGAGCACAATGACTATGCGACTGCTCTGATCATCGTGCTGCTGATTCTGATATCAAGTTTGATTTCATTCTTTCAGAGCGAACGTTCGAATTCGGCTGCGGAGAAACTATCACACATGATCAGCAATAAAGCCGATGTGTTAAGAGACGGACAGATAAGTGAAGTCGAGATGCGTGAGGTGGTGCCCGGGGATATTGTCAGACTCTCAGCAGGCGATATGATTCCCGGAGATGTACGTTTCCTCACTGCAAAGGATGCATTCGTCGCACAGGCGGCTCTTACGGGCGAGTCGAACCCGGTAGAGAAGTTTGTAGAGATGTCTGAGGATAAAAGTGCGCCTCTGACGGATCTGCAGAATATCGGATTCATGGGAACGAATATCGTCAGCGGCAGCGCCATGGCTTTGATACTGACCACTGGAAATGACACATATCTGGGCAGTATGGCGAAGTCTCTAAATGGAAGCCGGGCAAAAAACAGTTTTGAGCGAGGGGTGGAGTCGGTCAGCAGTCTGCTGCTGCGTTTTATGTTGGTGATGGTTCCGGTCATCTTCTTGATCAATGGGATTACAAAGGGAAACTGGGCATCTGCACTGCTGTTTTCCGTCACCATGGCAGTAGGATTGATTCCGGAGATGCTCCCGATGATCATGACTTCCACGCTGGCCAAGGGTGCTGTAAATATGTCCAAACACGAAGTGATCGTGAAAAACTTAAGTGCAATTCAGACATTCGGGGAGATGGATATCCTATGTACAGATAAGACCGGCACTCTGACAGAGGACAAGATTGTTCTTGAAAAATATATGGATGTACATGGTAATGACGACATGAGGATTCTTCGTCACGCATATCTGAACAGTTACTTTCAGACAGGCCTTAAGAACTTGATTGACATCGCGATCATCAACCGTGCCGCTGATCAGGGGCTGAAACCGGTCTTGGACAAGTATGTCAGGGTTGATGAGATCCCCTTTGACTTTTCGAGAAGAAGGATGAGCGTTGTTCTGAAGGATCCTTCGAATAAGACTCAACTTATCACAAAAGGAGCTGTGGAGGAGATTCTCGGAATCTGCAGTCATGTGGAATATAAAGGCCAGATTCTTCCGCTTGAGGGAGAACTATTGGAAGAAGCACGCAGAATCTATCAAAAACATAACCGGGAAGGGCTTCGAATTCTCGCGGTTGCCCAGAAAAATGAAATTGCGGGGATCAGCGAATTCTCTGTCAAAGACGAGAACGATATGGTTCTACTGGGGTTTGTGGGATTCTTAGACCCCCCGAAAGCGAGTGCAAAGACAGCCATCGGCGCCCTGAAATCTCATGGTGTCCGAACGGTGGTGCTGACCGGAGACAGTGAAGGGGTTGCCATAAAAGTATGTCAGAAGGTCGGGCTTTCCTGTGAAAAGGTGCTGATGGGACAAGACGTGGAATCTATGGATGATGAGACATTGAAAAGAGAAGTCGCAGACTGTAACTTGTTTGCGAAACTTTCACCGGATCAGAAACAAAGACTGGTACAGACCTTTCAGAATATGGGTCATACAGTCGGATATATGGGTGATGGAATCAATGATGCCCCGGCGATAAGACAGGCGGATGTCGGAATATCCGTCGACAGCGGTGTGGATATTGCCAAGGAGGCCGCTGATATGATTCTGTTGAAAAAGGATCTGATGGTATTGGAAGAGGGTGTCGTCGAAGGACGAAGAACGTTTGGAAATATCATGAAATATATTAAGATGGCAGCCAGCGGAAACTTTGGAAATATGATTTCCGTTATGGTGGCGAGTATCTTCCTGCCATTTCTGCCTCTGCTGCCGGTTCATATACTAACACAGAACCTACTGTGTGATTTTTCCCAGATAGGAATTCCCTTCGATGCCGTTGACCGCGAATATCTTCAGACACCGCACAGGTGGGATACGAACAGTATAAAATGGTTCATGCTGATTATGGGACCGCTTAGTTCGATCTTCGATATCGCATGTTTCGGAGTCCTCTGGTGGTTTGTAGGAGCCAATTCTGTGAAAATGGCACCGACATTTCAGGCTGGATGGTTTATCTTCGGAACGCTGTCGCAGATTCTGGTTGTTCACATGATCCGTACAAGTAAGATACCATTTGTCCAGAGTCGTGCATCCCGGCCGCTTGTTTTGTCATCTACAATTGTGGCTGTTATTGCTATGGTTATCGTGTTTTCACCGATTACCGCAGGACTGGATTTTGCGGAGCTTCCCTTTTCCTATATTCCGTGGATGATACTGCTTCTGGCAGCCTATTGCCTGGCAACACAGTTATTTAAAAACTTCTATAAGAATAAGTTTGGACACTGGCTATAAAGTCTTCTTTCCGCCTCTTGCAATCCAGCTAAAAAGGAGAGTAAGAAAAATCCCCATCAGTGCACCGGTACTGTCAATCAGTACGTCTTTGCCGGAGGGTACTCTCGCCGCGACAAATGACTGATGATATTCATCACCGGCAGCGAAGAGGAGGCAGATGATGCCGCTTACCAGAATCAGTGCGATTCCCCTCAGACCATATACGTGCAGGGGAGTCGCAATGGTGATGGCAAGAATACAGTATTCCGTCATGTGTGCGGCTTTGCGCACATAATGATGATACTGTTGAACCCTCTGTTCCATCTGTGCTTCATTCCAGCCTTGATCTGTCACTTTATTGATGGCAATCACAGCGGTCTTTGTTACTTTTAGACTCAATTTTGAGGACTCTTCCCCGGCCTGACCTGAGAATGAGAAAATTAGGTACATCATGCAGAGTGCCGGCAGGAAAGATAAAGGTTTACATAAGGTTTTTAAAAGGCGTTTCATTTATTAGTGCTCCTGATATTTTTCTACACCAAGTTTAAAATTATTTATCTAAAATATAACAGGTAAGACAATGGTTGTCAATTTTGAGAAAGTTCGGATTTAACTAAGTCCGAAAAGAATTTGAGCTGTGAGATATTGTCATTGTTCGTTTCATCTAGTATACTTAATGAGAAACAGTTTTAGACAGCCTTGATAGTTTGATATATTAGGCTAAATGGAAAGGTGGCAGATACGATGAGTTATGCAGATCATTTGTTTATAAAAATGTGTCAGGATATTTTGGATCACGGTGTCAGCACAGAAGGGGAGAAAGTTCGGCCTCACTGGGAAGACGGGGCTTCGGCCTATACGATTAAAAATTTTGGTGTGGTGAATCGCTATGATCTTTCGAGGGAATTCCCGGCGATTACGCTTCGAAGGACGGCACTCAAAAGTTGTATGGATGAGATTTTGTGGATCTGGCAGAAGAAGTCAAATAATATCCATGAACTTCACTCCCATGTATGGGATGAATGGGCCGATAAGAATGGTTCGATTGGTAAAGCCTATGGGTATCAGCTGGGCGTTAAACACCAGTATAAAGAGGGAATGATGGATCAGGTGGACCGTGTCCTTTATGATCTGAAACATAATCCTTACAGCCGCAGGATCATGACGAACATCTATGTCCACCAGGATCTGCATGAGATGGCGCTGTATCCATGTGCGTATTCGATGACATTTAATGTGACAAAAGATCCGGACAGCGAAAAACTGGTATTGAATGCAGTACTGAACCAGAGATCACAGGACATACTTACAGCAAATAACTGGAATGTATGCCAGTATGCGATCCTGCTTATGATGTTTGCACAGGTCTGTGATATGAAACCGGGAACACTGCTTCATGTGATCGCCGATGCACATATCTATGACAGACACATTCCGATTGTCAAAGAACTAATTGCACGTCCGACTTATGATGCGCCAACTGTGAAGCTCAATCCGGATGTGAAAGACTTTTATCAATTTACCAGAGATGATCTGATTGTGGAGAACTATGTAACCGGACCTCAGGTCAAGAATATTCCGATAGCTGTCTGATTTCAGGGAGGATGATATGAAGGCAATTGTAGCGACCGACAAAAACTGGGCAATTGGCTATAAAAACAAACTTCTTGTGTCAATTCCCTCAGACATGAGATACTTTAGAAATACAACGAATAACCGCGTTGTTGTGATGGGAAGAAAAACACTGGAAAGTTTTCCGCAGGGACAGCCGCTGGCATCCAGAACGAATATTGTGATCACCAGAGATCCTGCGTATAAAGTAAAGGGTGCGGTTGTGGTACATTCCCTCGAGGAGTTAAAAGAAGAGCTGGAAAACTATGATGACGATGACATCTTCGTCATAGGCGGGGGGAGCGTGTATGAGATGCTTCTTCCGTACTGTGATACAGTACTGGTAACGAAGATAGATCTGGCCTATCAGGCAGATACCTTTTTCCCAAATCTTGATAAAAGTCACGAATGGGAGATGACAGAAGAAGGAGAAGAGCAGACTTGCTTTGATATTGATTTTCGGTTTACAAAATATGAGAGAAAATGAGTTAAAAACGATTAGAAAATGCCCATAGAGGAGTCAAGTTTTGAAGGAACAAAAAGGTAAGGGAAAAAAGGAGTTATTTCAACAACTGGTTCGTTTTGGATTTGTTGGTGTCAGTGCATTCATAATAGATTATGGAATTATGATTCTGCTGACTGAAGTATTTCACATTAATTATCTGGTCTCCAGCGGAATCTCTTTTTCCGTTTCTGTGATTTATAATTATATATTGAGCATATTCTGGGTTTTCAATGTAGACAAACAGAAGAGTGGAATTGCAAACTTTGCCGTTTTCATGGTACTGAGCATCATAGGGCTTGGAATCAATCAGCTCGTTATGTGGATATTAGTAGACAAGGCCCAAATATTCTATATGCTCAGTAAAATCGTGGCCACAATTGTGGTTTCAGTTTATAATTTTATTACAAGAAAAATATTTTTGGAGGAGTAAGAAAATCAAAAAGCTGTCGGGAATCCATGGTGATCCCGACAGCTTTTTGATTATATGATTATTTAATCGGACGATACCAGTAACCAGTTCTGCTATTTTGCGAATTCTCTTTGATACGTCCCGGTTTGAAGTTATTGAATCCGTACATGGATGCCATAAATTGTTCATTTGCATTATATATCCCCGGAACTCCGAGGTAATACTGGCCATTTCTTGTATTTGAGTGTCCCAATAACAGATGGTTATATCTTTGGAATCCGCGGTGAATAAACTGGTTGCATCCAATTGGAATACCAAATCTTCGCAAGTCAGAAAAGTCGCGAATCGTGATACTCACACATTCATCTATTTCGTCATCATTGAATGGCGTGAGAGGAGAATATTTTCTTTTCACATCCGTCCAGTTGTCTTCATTGTGCTTATGCCTGACATCTGCAGTTTTTATACTTTGTTGTGTCAGCGGTGCTTCTGGTGCCTCAGGGTCCTTTGCCGGCTGATCTGGTATCTGCCCGGACCAGTCGGGAGGAAGATTGCGCACTCTCTCTCCGGGAGAGACATCCTGATTATCCGGAGAGACGTTATTCGGGTCAATACCTATAGGTTGAACTGGCCGGGTAGGCTGTACGGGCTGAACGGTCCAAGTAGGCTGGACAGGCTGAGCGGTCTGGGTAGGCTGAACAGGCTGAGCGGTCTGAGTAGGCTGGACAGGCTGAGCGGTCTGAGTAGGCTGAACGGGCTGAGCGGTCTGGGTAGGCTGGACAGGCTGAGCGGTCTGGGTAGGCTGAACGGGCTGAGCGGTCTGGGTAGGCTGAACAGGCTGAGCGGTCTGAGTAGGCTGAACGGGCTGAGCGGTCTGGGTAGGCTGAACGGGCTGAGCGGTCTGGGTAGGCTGAACAGGTTGAGCAGGTTGAGCACGTTGTACATGTTGTGAGGGTTTCACAGGATGTACGGGAGGAGCTGTCCGAGTTGGCTGCGTGGGCTGTACTTGTGATGTCGGCTGGAGCGGCTGTATTCTTTGAGTAGGCTGAGCTGCCCTTGTGGGCTGAATAGGCTGGGCTGTTCTTGTGGTCTGAGCTGCCCTGGTAGGCTGAGCAGGCTGAATCTGCCATGCCGGGTGAGACGGATAGGTGTGTCCGGTTTGCTGATATTGGGAACGCGGTGTCCCGCGATATCCGAAATCTGTTCCATCGGAGTTGGCAGGCCGGGTAGGCTGAAGTGGCCGTGACGGCTGTGTCTGTCCAGCTGCCCCAGTGGATCCGGTAGGTCCGGTGGGTCCAGTAGCCCTGATAGGTTCTGTAACCCTGATAGGTTCTGCAGCCCCGGTAGGTCCGGTGGGGCCTGTAACGTCAGTAACTCCTGTCTGTCCAGTAGCTCCAGTGGATTCTGTGGGCGGAGTTTGGGGGGTACTTCCTGTAGCTGGCCGAATTGACGGAGCATTGCCCGGCAGTTGTCCGGCTGAACCGGAATTCTCATCAAACTGCTGGGAATTGAGATGATTAGTTTTTTTGGAAGCGGTAGTCTTTACAGGCTGGAATTTGCCCGGGGTAATTGGATTATCATCCCATTGGCTTCCATAGAATTTACCGCCGGGTTCTGTGAGAATCAGGCCGTTAAAGTCCATAACATTGTAAGATGTAGCGGGAATTCTTGCCGGTACAGATAAAATTCCACCGGTTCCGTCCTTTCCGGCATTCAGTTTTCCAAGAGGATAGCCGTTCAGATCTCCATCCTTGTAAATGTAGCCGTATATGGTAATGGGTGTATTTTCAGGAATGGATCGTACATTTAACTGAAACTGCAGTCTGCAGCTGCCAGAGCGAAGTTCTACCTTTACAAAGCCCCGGTTATTTGCTTTCTTATCAGATATGTATTCATATAAGTAGGAAACAAAACGTTTATAATCAGACATAAAGAGTCCTTCAGATATATTTCTTACTCCAAGAATATGTTTTTATTATTCAGATTATGATTGAATTTTATGTCTTGCGTATTTTTTTGACCTGGATGTTAAAGGTATGGTATACTCTTCTCAATTAAAAGTAAAGTGAGAACATGTGGAGCAGAGAAACTATGGAACATGAGTATTATATGAAAGAGGCTATAAAGCAGGCAAGAAAAGCCGAGAAGATTATGGAGGTTCCGATTGGATGTGTGATTGTGTATGAGGGAGAGATTATTGCCAGAGGATACAATCGCAGGAATACAGATAAGAATACACTGTCACATGCGGAACTGAATGCCATCAAAAAGGCAAGCAGAAAGCTTGGAGACTGGCGGCTGGAGGGCTGCACAATGTATGTCACACTGGAACCGTGTCAGATGTGTGCGGGGGCGATGGTCCAGTCGCGGATCGACGAAGTGGTGATTGGCTGTATGAATTCAAAAGCAGGATGTGCGGGATCCGTTCTTAATCTGCTCCAGGTTCCGACATTCAATCATCAGGTAAAGATTACGAGTGGAGTATTGAATGATGAGTGTAGTGAGATGATGAGCGGATTTTTCCAGAAACTGAGAGAAAAGAAAAAAGCAGAGAAAGCAGCAAAAAAAGAAGAGAGAAATGCAGCAGGAGGTGAATAATGGGTTTTTCAGTAGATGTCAGTGTTCCAGTAATTACAGTGTTTATACAGGGGCTGCTAAGCTTTTTTTCTCCCTGTGTGCTTCCTCTGATTCCCCTTTATATTAGTTATTTATCTGGAGGGACGAGGACAAAAGGAGTAGATGGAAAGGATTATTACGACAGAAAAAAGGTTTTGCTCAATACGATATTCTTTGTGATAGGAATCAGTTTCGTCTTTTTTGTTCTCGGACTTGGGGCATCTGCACTTGGATCTGTTCTCAAAGGGAACCAACTGCTCTTTGCGAGAATTGGCGGAATTTTGATCATACTGTTTGGGCTGTACCAGCTGGGTATATTTGGAGGTTCAAAGATTCTCGGAGGAGAACATAGGCTTCCGTTTCAACTTGATACACTTGCCATGTCACCATGGACGGCACTGGTTATGGGAATTACATTCAGCTTTGCATGGACACCCTGTGTGGGACCGGCACTGACTAGTGTTCTTTTGATGGCTGCATCTGCGAATACGAAGTTCCTTGGATTTGCATTGATTGGCGTGTATACGCTGGGTTTTGTGCTCCCATTTCTGGCTGTTGGAATATTCAGCACGACATTGCTGGATCTGTTCAAACGCCATGGAAATATCGTAAAGTATACGGCCAGGGCCGGCGGATTTCTCATGATTCTGATTGGAGTTATGATGTTTACCGGGAAGATGAACGATATAACGGGGTACCTTTCACAACTACAGACTGCACAGAAAACACAGCAGGATCAGAAAAAGACGGAAGAAGAAAACAAAGATAGGGAATCCGGAACCGTAACTGGGGAGGATGCATCAGGTGAGAATCATTCTGAAAAGCTTACAGATGCCATTGAGTTTGAACTGAAAGATCAATACGGTCAGATGCATCATCTTTCCGATTATAGAGGAAAAATTATTTTTTTAAATTTCTGGGCAACCTGGTGTCCGCCCTGCCGCGCGGAAATGCCGGATATTCAGAAACTCTATGAATCATATCAGACCAAAGAAGATCCGGAAGTGGTAATTCTTGGAATTGCAGCACCTGGATATGGAAAAGAACAGGATGAGGAAGAAGTCAAAAAATTTCTTCAGGATAACGGTTATACCTATCCGGTTTTGATGGATACGGGTGGAGACTTATTTGAGCAGTATAGTATCTATTCCTATCCGACTACATTTATGATCACTGCAGAGGGGAAAGTATTTGGCTATGCCAACGGTCAGCTGACAGATGATATGATGAAAAGCATCATACAGCAGACGTTGGACGGCACTACGGGCTGAATAGTCCGCAGTGCCGCCTTTTACTTGCTTCTGGAGCCGTAGAATAGATTATCGGAAATTTGTAGCTGGTTTCTAAAAAATCCCATACTTTTCTGCAATTACTTCTCTTATTTCACTAAATGGTTTTACTGCAGGGGGATTATCTGTGTGCTCTGAAAGATGCTTTTCCATCCATACCATATTATACCAGCGGCCAAACTTATATCCGCATTTATAAAATTCTCCAACGAATCGATATCCAAGATGTTGATGAAATTGAATGCTGTTTTGCGTGAGATATTCATCTTCAACTTCGGGATAAGCAATACAGGCATTTAAGTTCAAGATGTTTTGAGCAAAGAGAACCTTTTCTAATGCTTCGTACAACTCCCCCCCTATACCCAGATTTTTCTTATCATGCCTGACATACACCGTGGTTTCCACAGCCCAGTTATACGCTGGACGCTCTTTAAATGCACTGGCATAAGCATACCCCATAATTTCTTCGCCTCTCTTAGCAATCAGAAAAGGATATTTTTGTAAGACATGAGAAATTCTTGCTTCAAACTCCTGTACAGTTGGCACGACATATTCAAAAGTAATAGCTGTTCTTTCAACATACGGAGCGTAAATCTCAAGTAAGCGCCTTCCATCTTGTTTTTCTGCAATTTTGATTTTGCTTTTCATCATTTTGATCCTCGCAAATTCCTATTATCTATTTGTTTTTTATATTATTCCGTCGATGGTAATTGTAGCAATATATGGTGGAAAATGCAATTTTTTAGTTCGTTTGATATTAGGCATGCATGGTATAATAGGTTCATTTTCAAGAGTCTACGGAGCATGGATTGATGCCGTTACCAAATTTCACTGGAAGCAACCAATAATTGCGTGATAGTTGGTGGAGGCAACCGCTGTTTTTTAGTATTATGACTGCAAAACAGAAAGGAGTCAAATGGGCCAATGATTTTGCAAACACATGAGCTGACAAAAAAATATGGTGAATTCTACGCGTTGAATGGAGTATCCATAACGGTAAAGAAAGGCGATATTTATGGTCTTGTGGGCCGCAATGGTGCGGGGAAAACAACCTTTTTCAAATGTATTATGGGACTCGCGGCACCTACCGACGGGGCAATCGAAATAAACGGTGAAACGGCGAACTTGAATGCCGCCCGCCGTCAAATGGGGTTTATGATTACCCCCTCGTTTTTTCCGTATCTGAATGCAAAAGAGAATCTAGAATATCTTTGCCGGGTAAAGGGGGTAAAAGAAAAAGGCAAGGTAGAATGGTTATTAAAGATCGTAGGACTTATGGGCGTGAAAAAACCTTTTAAAGTCTTTTCGCTGGGAATGAAGCAACGCCTTGGCATTGCAGGGGCCCTGTTGGCCTCGCCCCCTGTCGTTGTATTAGATGAACCGATCAACGGCCTTGATCCACAAGGGATTATTGATATGCGCACAGTGATAAAAGAGGCACATACACAAACAGGAGCAACTTTTCTCATATCGTCTCACATCTTAGCGGAACTTGATTTAGTGGCAACACGTTTTGGATTTATTGAGCAGGGTGTTTTGCTGAAAGAAATATCGCATAAGGAATTGCACGAACGGACGAAAAAATCCCTTCTTGTCGAAGTGGATAACACATCAAAAGCGCAGACGATATTGCAATCGTCAGGTGTAGAAATTGCCGCCGTAAGTGGCCGCCAACTAACTTTAGATGCTCACTTTGACAAATCTGATGAGCTGGCCCGTGCTTTGGTAAATGGCGGTGTAAAGCTATATGACCTTCATCGGCAGGAAACCACATTGGAAGAATATTTTATGCGTTTGATTGGGGGTGGACGACATGCTTAAGTTGATTCGCGGGGAGTTATACCGTATTCTACATAAAAAAAGCCTGTATATGTATTTTGGCGTTTTAGCATTTGTTTATATTTTGCTTGCATTTATGCGCTCTGGTGGTTTTAATTCGGAATCCCTTGTCGGGGATGCAAGTAATCTCTTTTTCATGACCCCGGCTGTGGTGGGTGGATTTTTCTTTTCCACAATTTATACAGATGATTTGAATGCGAAAAACTTGATTACGCTTGCCGGGTATGGATTAAATAAGTCAAAAATCGTGACAGCGAAAATTATTTTGGCCGCTCTTTTCAGTACAGTCTTTTTTGGAGTGCTGCCGCTTTTTCACTCGGCTGTTTATATGGGATTTGGCTGTAGGGCCACCGTGGAACAACTAACTGTGGTTTATGCGGTTTCGCTTAAATATCTGCTGATGACTTTGGCATATATCAGTATTTCAAGCGTTGTAGTTTATGCCTTTCAGCATTCGACGTTTGCTATTGTGACCTATATTTTATTTTCGTTCGGTGTGATTGGAAATCTTCTTATGATGGCTGCACATACACTGAATTGTAAAATTTCCGATCACCTTATTTCGGGGATTACAGACAAGATTATGACGGATATTCTTGGTGGAGGTGTCTTACTTCGTCCCATAATTGAATATGCTGCATACCTTGTAATCTCGTCAATATTGGCAACAATGACCTTTTATAAAAAAGAAATGGAGTTCTAATTATGAAAAAAATAGTATTATGGATTGTTCTGGCGGCAGTAGTTGTGATTGGTGTAGCAGGTGCGATATGGGGGAAAGAATATTACGAAGACCGCTATATAGGAAAGGACTATTATGCAATGGTTCCCTCAAACTTTGATATGACACCGGAACCCTTGTATGATGATAAAGGCAAATCTCAAGATATTGGAAAGCTATATAAGCTGACGGCATACAACGAAAAAGGAGAAGCTAAAGAAGTTGAATTTACGGTTCGCGGAGGAGATAGTACAAAATATCCGCAGCCGGGCGAATTTTTATTAGTAAGTGTAAGCAAACAGCTTGTCGTCAAGCAGAGTGTTATTTCGGAAAGTAGTGTTCCGAACGCCGCACTTACAAAGATTAGAGAAAATCAATAACTTGAAATCCGAGGCGATTTTTCCGCTTCGGATTTTTATGATTGCAGCGTCAAATTTTGTGAATGATCTTCTAGGAAAATTATTTGTAGGAACTTTTTAATTGACAAAATGTAATGGATATATTACAATACAAAAGTAATCAAATCATTACATTTTGGAAAGGAGAGATTACATTGATATGGAATAGAATTAAGGTGTTGCGAGCCGAACAGGATTGGACACAGGCTGATTTAGCAGAAAAAGTCGGAATATCACGACAGGCGGTTATTTCAATAGAAAAATACAAATATACACCATCATTGGAGCTGGCTTTTAAGATTGCAGAAACCTTTGGCATTTCTATTGATAAAGTTTTTGAGCATAGGAAGGAAGAGTAACATGAGTGAACAAACAATTTTTTTGATTTTTATTCTTTTGGGGACGGGAACAACCCTTTGCCTGTACATTTTGAAAGCTGTAAAACAGGTGAAATATAAAGGAGATGAACGCTGGTGGCTGATACAATTAAAAGCGACGAACGCTGCCGATATTATGAACTTGGTTTTGATACTTCTGTTGCTGCTTGTGCCGTTGTTTATAGATAGACAAACTACATTCACACTTCAAAGGATAATAACCTTCGGACTGATTTATATAGGTGTACGTAATTTGATTGAATTAGTTGCAATGCTATATTTTGATAAACAACTATAATTACTGATTCCAAAAATCATATAAAGAGAAAATACTTGAAACAAAACGTCTGATATTGAGACCATTTAAAGAATATAATGGTCTCATAAATTAAGACACTTTCTCAGACAGATTTTAATGAATCTGATATACTAAAATCAGTAAGAAAGAAAGGATTCATTGCTATGTCCAGACAAAGAAGAAACTTTAGTGCCAAATTTAAATCAGACCTTGTGATTGAGTTAATTAAGGGAGCGAAAGATCTCAATACCCTTGCAACTGGGCAACCTTCTTCTCCAATGGGAAGTGGAACTTGAACAATCTCTGGAAGCGTGGCCTCGAGACAGACTTCTTTAAGAAGACGCTTCCAGTAGTAGTACTGGTCCTTGGTGAAGTGATTCTGATAACACCAGGCTTTGATGGTCAAGCCACTTGCCTGCTGTTCCCGGATCCGATCGGATCAGGTAGATAATTGCAACTTGTGAGTGACGTCGTTGGTATTCATGACTATCCCTCCGATATGAAATTTTTTGATCGAGAGAATTATCTCATTTTTTCAAGGGGAGTCACAGGTACCGGTGATTGAGCGTTTACGCGAGGAATTCGGGCATTGGGAGTTCGACCTGGTTATCGGGTCAAAAACCAAAGACGACAATGTCCTGCTTACAATGCTGGAGCGCAAGACACGAGAGTTCCTCATGATTCCTGTGGCAAATAAAGAAGCCTCCACTATAAGCAATGCTCTTATGTCACTTAGGAATCGTTATATTGAGCACTTCGATGAAGTGTTCAAAACAATCACTACGGACAACGGATCTGGGTTTGCAGATCTATCACAGATAGAATCCGTTGCCAAGACGCTCGTTTATTATGCTTATCTCTATACATCCTGCGAAAAGGGATCTGTTGAGCGCCATAATGGTCTTATACGAAGGTTCATTCCGAAGGGAAAGCGTATAGACCAGTTTTCAATCCAGGCCATTGCTGATGTAGAGACCTGGTGTAACAGTTTTCCACAAAAGATTTCAGATTACAGGACACCGGATGAACTCTTTGAGGAAGAACTCGATAAAATCTATCAATTAGATGTAGCCTGAAGGAGTGTCTAACTTGTTATTGCAATTTACGTTAATTTTTAGTAATATAGATACAAATAATTATGAATTAGAGTGTTGTCATAGAAAATATGAAGGACCTCTAAATGAGAAAGAAATAAGTAGGTAAACAGAATTTCTATAATAAGATTTGTAAGAGAAAAAATATATATCAAAGTTATTGTATATATGTGTTGAAAAGTAGATATATAAACTCAATGATGTGAAAGAGTGAATAATACAGGAAGTTTGCACTATACCGGAGGTTATCAGCATACATGGAAACAGAAAATGATATATTAGAAGAAACATTATCGATTGCCGATGATGGATATGTTTTGGCATATGACTATCTATTAAAAAAATATGAAAAAAATAATGATGTATATGGACCACAGACTCTATATTTTCTTGCATGTCTGGCAGGTGGTGCCAATATGCCTGATAAGGCATTAGAGTGGCTTACAACAGCAATCCTTGAAAAGGGATGGTGGTACCGGCCGGAAGTGCTGGATGATGATGACCTATCCTTGCTGAGAAGCAGTGATAAGTTTATTTCACTGAAATCTATTTCTGATAAGCGCCATGCAGAAGCTATGTCAGGAGCAAAGGCTGTATTTACCTGGGAAAAGAAGACAGCAGACAATCTTTTTATTGCTGTTCATGGAAACACCCAGAACGGGCAGACAGCAAAATCTGATTGGAAACCGATATTAAATGATAATACCGGGTGGCAGCTTGAAACTGTTCAAAGTGCTGTACCGGATGGATATGGGACGTTTCGTTGGAATTATGATATGTCATCTTATTTACCGGTAGCTCATGCATTGGAAAAAGTTCAGTCTGAAGGCTACAAAATGATTGTCTGCGGCGGTTTTTCCGCAGGGTGCGATATGATTTTGCGCACCATTATGTATTCTGAAGCACTTTGTAACACACTGTTTCTACAAAGTCCATGGATTCCTGTATTGAAAGGACATGAAGAAGAACTGCTGAAAGCAGTTAAACGAAAAAATATTCAGCTGAAGATATTCTGCGGATCATGTGACGAAGATTGTCTTCCTATGGCGGAGCATTTATATGAGATAACAAATACAGGTGGCATTCATGCGGAGCTTACTATTCAAGAAGGAAGCCGGCATCAATTCCCAAAGGAGTTACCTTATAGCTGAAATCTGCCAAAATAATTATTGCATTATGTGAGAATTTACTATAATGGCTCAGTTGTCAAGACAAAAATCTAAGATTTTTATAATGAACTGATCTTGTTGATTCGTTCAATCATGATGTTATTAGCCCAGCGGCTTTTGCCATCCATGCATTGTCGGATTCCATTTTCTTTTACGAAATCAATATACTGCTGGCTCGTAAACTGACAGCCCTGATCGCTGTTATGCCGAATTCGGCATAATTCTGACAGAGGCTGTCACTACAGATGGCCCGGGTGGATTGACCGAATGGAAAATGTGGGCTTTATTCGCGCTATGTCTAAAAAGGCTTGTTCTCCTGATAACGCTGCTTGTGAAGGGTTGTCACTTGGCGGAATGAGTCCGCTCAACTACAGAAAAAGTCTGGGGTTGGTAGCTTAGCTTTGATTTTAATCTGAAAAATTGGAAATTAACAAACAAAAAGGACAATTATACAATGGACACAGATAATGATTTACTAAAAAATCTGAATAAATTACACACAACCAGATTAGGTGTAGAACGCATTAAAAGAAATTTATCTTTAGATACAGATGATGTGGTTGACTGGTGTAAAATCAAAATCAATTCTGTAAACGCTGTTATTACAAGAAACGGGAAGAATTGGTACGCGAATGTTGATGGCTTTATTATAACTGTAAATGCTTATAGCTATACGATTATTACGGTACATAGGGAAAAGGAATGAAATATACAATTCGTGAGTTAAACGCATTTTCGGTTATTGGACAAGAAGTAGAGCTTACTAATTATCAAAAAAAGAATATTCAGATTAGTACACAGTTTTGGAAGAAATTTAACGGCAACTTGAAGAAATCATATCTTTCACAATCAGGAAACTGGGTAAAATATGCTTTTATGGAAAGAAGAAACGGAAAACTCTATTATTTCTGTTCTATTCCAAAGAAAACTATTATTCCAGATGGCTTTCTGTATAAGGAAATACCGTCTTATAAATATTTGGTTATAGAACATATTGGTGCTATGGGTAAAATATATGAAACTTACGGAAATATTTATCAAACGATTATTCCCAGCACACCGTATATCCCTATAAAAGATATTATCTTACACTTTGAAAAATATGATTATCGTTTCCATTGGAATAGAGATAATTCGATTATCGAAATTTGGATACCAATTAAGAGTAGTTAAATTGCAGTTTGTCGAACATAACAAAAAATGGGGCGCAGACAGCCAGTAAATGACTGTCCGCGCCCCGCTTTTCATGGGTGCGTTTTAGTATCTGTTACGCAGCAGAAGCTATCCTAAAGACGGTCATAGCTATCCTGCAAATCCTATTAAAGAAGTATTTGTTGAGAACAGAGGTGCTAAGTGGTATAATTTAGCAAAATATAACCGTTGCAAAGAGAAAAAGCAGGTGTTTAACATGAGCAACGAGAAAAGAAAAAATCCTAAGAGAAAATGTATTAACTATGGACGAGCCATGAAACAGCAGTTTATCGGATTGGGGCATTGTAAATGCGGAATGAGTTGGAAAAAGGATATTGAATATTTTGAACGCACTCCCGATATGGTCTTTGCGTTAGAGCGTCAGGTAGTTAAAAATCAAAAAAATCAGTAAAAATAAAGCAAGTCCCGGTTATTAGGCATATTGAAAACAGAATTTCAGGAGGTATACACATGGCAAAAAAACCTATAAAAGAAACAATTCATGCTAAAGGCATGGACATTGCTATTTATACAGAAAATTTTCAAGATGAATTCATTTCTCTTACCGATATAGCTCGATATAAAAGCAATGAACCAAAAGATGTTATCAAAAATTGGATGCGAAGCAAGGATACCATTGAATTTTTAGGTTTGTGGGAATCCTTGCACAATGAAAATTTTAAAGGGGTCGAATTCGACTCCTTTAAACGGCAAGCTGGTTCAAACGCATTTACACTTTCACCCCAAAAATGGATTGAAACGACAAATGCTATTGGTATCATTTCAAAATCTGGTCGTTCCGGTGGCACTTTTGCACATTCAGACATTGCTTTTGAATTTGCTTCTTGGATTTCAGCCGAGTTTAAATTGTATATTATTAAGGATTATAAGCGTCTTAAATCTGATGAGAATAGCCGTCTATCCCTTAATTGGAATTTGAATCGGGAGATTTCTAAATTGAATTACCGTATTCACACTGACGCAATTAAGGAAAATCTGCTTCCACCTGATTTATTGCCCTCTCAGATTTCTTTTACTTATGCAAGTGAAGCGGACATACTAAACGTTGCATTATTTGGTAAAACAGCAAGACAGTGGCGTGATGCTAATGCTGATAAAAAGGGAAATATTCGAGATGATGCCACTATAAATCAGCTATTGGTTTTAGCAAATATGGAAAGCTATAATGCGATTTTGATTGAGCAGGGAAAAAGCCAGTCCGAACGATTGATAATTTTACATGAGTTAGCAGTAAAGCAACTGAAAACATTGACTGGTTTTAGTACATCTGAATTACCGCAAATAAGAACTGATAATTGACATAGCGATTATTTTATGAAACATTATATCCACCGGTAAAGTGCCGCAATAGTTACACATTAACAAAGCCTTGTCCTCTTTTTTTACAAATTTTAATTGAACAAAATCGCTGCGCGATAGCCTGCCAAGGCTGTGGCATAGCGATTTTTTATTTTATAATAGGAAAGTTCGCCAAATGGCGAACAAAAGAAAAAGGTACTTCAATCCTCTTACGATCATTTACATTTTGTGTAAATGTAAAACTTTATAAAATCTAAAAAACACCATGCTAATACCTAAAATCTCCATATTTAAAGAAAAAAACTGAATGATAAAATAAAAGCATCAAGAAGATGGAAATAAGAAAAGAAAGAAGGTATGAGGGTATTATGGTTTCAGTAAAAACAAAAAATGTTGTCGCAAAATCATCCGGTCCCAAAAATCACTTTAAAAAGTATTGGCCGTATTACGTAATGATGCTTCCGGGAATTATTTATCTAATCATGTTTAAGTATGTTCCGATGATGGGAAGTGTCATTGCGTTTAAAGATTATTCGGCATATAAGGGTATCTGGGAGAGCGCATGGTGCGGACTGGAAAACTTCAAAAAATTGTTTATGTATCCGGATTTTTATAAGATACTTCGGAACACAATTGTGCTGGGACTGCTGAAAACAGTTTTGACATTTCCAATTCCGGTTATTCTGGCATTGATGCTGAACGAACTTCGGAATGCGAAGGTTAAGAAGGGAATCCAGACAATTATATGCATCCCCTATTTTGTATCATGGGTTGTTGTAGGCGGTCTTGTATTTGATATTTTTGGTGTTGGCGGATTATTCAATAATGTAAGAGAGTTCTTTGGAATGGATACACTTCTGGTTATGCAAAAGGAAATCTGGTTTCGTCCAATTTATGTACTTTCCACAATCTGGAAGGAATCCGGTTGGGGAACAGTTGTATATCTGGCCACGATCAGCAGTATAGACCCGAGCTTGTATGAATCGGCAGCAATTGACGGAGCGTCAAGATTTCAGAAGATGCGTTATATTACATTCCCGCTTTTGATTCCGACAGTGTTGACATTGTTTCTTTTGAACATTGGAAGTTTCCTGACACTTGGATTCGACCAGGTTTACAATCTGTATACTCCGATGACATATGCGGTTGCAGATATCTTTGATACATATGTATTTCGTGTGGGAATCCAACAGGCACAGTACAGTTTTGCAACGGCCGTTGGTCTGTTCCAGTCGGTAGTCGGATTGATTATGGTAGTTACATTTAACAAAATTGCAAATAAGGTTTCAGAGGATGGAGGGCTGTGGTAATGAAGGTTCGTACAAAAACATCACATGTACGGGAGTCGGCAAAGGACAGGATTTTCGAAATTGTAGTCACGGTAGTGTTGATTTTGTTTGCAGTTATTACAACGATTCCACTTATTTCGGAACTTGCGGTTTCCCTAAGCTCAAAGACTGCGTCACAGATGAATCTTATCAACTTGCTGCCGGTAGAATTTACGCTTGATTCCTGGAAATATCTTCTGGGTAAGGGGGGAATCTGGACACCATTTTTAATTTCGGTTTTATCGACTATACTTGGTGTGATTATTGCGTTGCTGCTGAACGTTCTGATGGCCTATCCGCTGTCAAAGATAGAGTTTAAAGCTTCAAAATATATTATGTTGTTTGTTGTGTTTACGATGGTATTCGCGGCGCCGAAGGTGCCGTACTTCCTGACACTCCGTTCATACGGATTATATAACAGCTATTGGGTTTTGATATTCCCACATATTATTACGGCATATAACCTGATTATTGTCCGGACATTTTTCAAGCAGTTTCCGAAAGAACTAGAAGAAGCTGCTATGATCGATGGATGTGGGAAATTCCGTATCTTATTCCAGATCGTATTACCCGCATCCAAAGCAGTATTGGCAACGGTTGGTTTGTTCTATGGTGTGACTATGTGGAACCAGTATGAGCATCCGATGATGTTCATTCAGAAGATGGATCTCTTTCCGCTGCAGATGAAGATTCGTTCCATCGTAGACGGCGGGAGTGAGCTGCAGGCGATTACAATGGCGCAGACGGCAAATTATACACCGGCGACGTTGAGCGCAGTAGCAGTTGTGTTTGCAATTCTTCCGATTTTAATTGGTTATCCATGGATTCAGAAATACTTTGCCAAAGGTGCAATGCTTGGTTCTGTGAAAGGCTGAGTGCGCCAAGAAAAGGGCGGATAGTTTGACAGGGACTGCGGTGTTCCAATTGTAAAATACATGATGAAACCTAAAAAAACACATAGTAATAACTAAAAACCCCATATTAAAAAAATGAAGAAAGCTGATAAAATAGAATCAGAAACTAATAAAGAACGAGGTGGAAAGGTATGAAAAGCAAATCCGTGAAAAGACTGTTAAGTGTAATAGCAGCATCAGTGATGGTATTATCCATGCTGCCAGGCTGCGGGTCCTCAGACGAGGTGGATGGAAAAACAGAATCTGATGGTAAAGAGGCAGTATCAGATAAAGACATTGAGGTATGGGGAACCAATACCGGATATCTACCGGTGGAAGCAGGAAGTGAATTGTACAATTTGTACAAGGAAATGATTGGTGTCGGTATTGTTCAGCCATACGTAGAGTGGAATGGCGGTGAGACTTACCTGGAACAGTTAAACTTGAGAATCGCGGCAGGCGATATGCCGGATATATTCACTCCGTGGAACGGTATTGAATCGGAGTTGATTGAGAGCGGTGCACTTCTGGATTTGACAGATTTACTGCCAGAGAAGGCTCCTCATTTGTGGGAAAGCATTCCGGAAGAAATGTGGGATGCCGTAAAAGCTAATGACCCAACAGGTGAGAATCGTATTTATGTGATTCCACAGGTTCTGAATTATGGGAGAAACGGCGGCATGATTCGTCAGGACTGGCTGGATAATCTGGGATTGAAAATGCCGGAAACACAGGAAGAATTCGTAGAAGTGCTCCGTGCATTTAAAAATGACGATCCGAATGGAAACGGTGTTGCAGATGAAATAGCCACTGGCGGACGTGCAGAAGCAAGATGGATGGGACAGTTGTTCGGACAATTTGGAATTGCAATGTGGGAGGGATATCCTCAGTGGGATCTTTATGACGGCGAAATTACATATTCCGCAGTGACTCAGAATATGAAAGATTGTCTGAAATGGATGTCAGAATTGTATGCGGAGGGTTTGCTAGATCCCGAGACGCTGTTAAATGACAAGTCTGCATGGGATGGAAAGATTAACTCCGGAGTTGTAGGCGTATGGGAACATCTTCCACAGGAGTGTTACAACTATGCTGAGAATATTTATAATGGAACAGGTGTAAAACCTGAAATTGCCATACTTCCGGCAATCTCTGCACCAGGATATGAAGGTTACTATACACAGCGTCAGATGAACGGCGGCGGATTTATTGTAGCCAACACAGAGGACGAAGAAAAAATCGATAAGATTATGAAGGTGTTGGATGCATACGGAAATCAGGATATGTGGATGGACTTCTACAATGGCGTAGAAGGTATGCACAGTAAGGTGATAGATGGTGAGGCGGTTCGCCTTCCGGATGATCCGTCTACACAGCAGAACTTGGTACTTGCACCATACAACAGTATTGCAACAATTGATTTTCAGGTAAATGTATTATCCACACAGTTGACAGACGACAGAGAGTGGGCAGTTTCTCAGGCGATTGAGAATGTTCAGAAAAATCAGGAGTATGTAAAGGGCTTTGCTGGTGACGGTTTACCGGATTCTATTTACTCTGATTATCCGGATATTGGAAACAGAACATTATATATTGAGTATGCAACCAAGATTATCACAGGGGAATACTCAATCGATAAGTTCGATGAGTTTATTGAAAAATGGTATGCATCAGGCGGAGAAAAAGTGACAGAATTGGTAAGAGAGTGGTATGCAGACAAAACAAAATAAGAACGGATATGGTCTTCGGCAGAAATTTGCAGGAGATGAATAAGAGGGGATCTTAAACTGTAGGAGTCCGGAGGATACATTTCCTCAGGGCTCCTGTTTTTATGATATAGGAAACGGAAGGAGTAGAGGATGAAAACACAGTATCAAGATGTGCGGGAGAAATAATCTGTGTTAGAATAGGTGAAAAGAGAAGGAAGGGGAAACTTACGTTTTGGTGTGGCGGTAATGAAGAAGACATGGAATAACTTGAATATGGCTTCAAAATTGATACTTGTGTTTTCAATGATTAGTGTAATACCGTTGTTTATCAGTAGTTTTGTGCTTTATCGCATATCTGCAGTTAGTTTGGAAGCAGCAATGGAGGAGACAACATCTATATTCAGTTCGCAGATTGCTTCAGATATGAATGCATTTGTAAGTGATTATGATTCCCTTACAAAATCACTATTGGTAAATAACGGACTGATGGATAATTTGGCTACCAATATTCCAATATCCCAACAGATTGAAAAGAAACTGTATTATCGTAAAATGGTTATGAAACTGATGACGATGGAAAGTGAAATTCAATCGATTACAATTATGAATGAAGCAGGGGAATATTATCAATATGACAGGAACGGAAAGACTTTAAATTATGAAGATCTGATTCAGCAGAAGTGGTTTTTAGAACAGCAGAAGCGTTCTGATACCATGTTTTTGACGCCTTTGCATGATTGCTCTTATTATGATAAAAATAAGGATCAAATTATAGTTACCTTTGGACGGAAAGTCTATGGGGGTAATGGAAGATATGCCGGTTTGATTCTGATTGATTTTCCGCCTGCGAGTATTATCAAGCTGAGTGATGCGTTTTTGCTGGAACGCAATCAATATAACATAAAAATCAATATTACAGATGAAGAAGGCGGTCTGATTTATGATTCGGATCTATCCAGTGGACGGGTAAATTATAGTGAAATAAATAAAGAAGAGCTTCTGATGTATCAGAAGAATCCAAGCAATTATCTTGTGATAGAAGATACGACGGAACAGTTGGGAATGAAGATTAATACAGTCATTCCCCGAAGCAAAATGCTTCTGCGAATCAATTTTATTCAAAAGGCGACCCTTCTTCTTGTTGTGATTTTGATAGCGGCTATTATTTCAGTGTCTATACTGTTCAGTAAAAGAATGGTTCATCTAATCAGGAAACTGCAAAGCAGTATGAAGCATCTGGAAAGTGGGAATTATGAGCTGATCACGGATTCGGCAGGCAATGATGAGATTGGAAGTCTTGTAAAAAGCTATAACCATATGGTTGGTAAAATGGAGGCACTGATTGAAGAGGTGTACCAGGCCGGAATTCGTCAAAAAAATGCACAGTTTCTGGCGCTTCGCACACAGATTAATCCCCATTTTCTGTTTAATACACTGGAATCAATTCGTATTAAAGCAATTTTGAATGGAGACGATGCAGTGGCAGATATGGTAAAGATGCTGGCAAAGATGTTCCGAACCGTTCTGGACAGCGATAAGAAGAATTATAGAGTACATGATGAATTGGAAAATATTCGATATTATATTCAACTCCAAAATATCCGATTTGATAATGTGATTACACTGACAGAGAATATAGATCCGCAAATCTATCATGCAAAGATTATGTCAATTCTGTTTCAGCCGGTGGTAGAAAACTGCTTTAAATACGGAAGTCAAGAGAGTGGTATACCGATTCATATCTCAATTACGGGGCGGCTGACGGAAGAGAAGATGATGGTATTCACCATCAGGGATGACGGGCAGGGAATGAGTCCGGAGAGGTTGGAAGCGGTACGCCAGGGACTATACATAGCGCAGGATGCGGAAGAGAGCACTTCTCATAGAATCGGACTTCGTAATATTGCCGAGAGACTCCATCTGCGTTACGGAAGTGACGGAGAACTGCGAATTGTATCAAGTGATGAACAGGGAACGGTTGTCGAGATTCGAGTACCATATATGGAGTAGATGAGGAGGTTGATTTATGGCATATAAAGTGTTGATTGTAGAGGATGAGAAAGAAAAAGCAAGAGGAATTGCCTATTTGGTAGAAAAGTACAATCCGGAATGCACACCGGTTCTATTGGCACATGACGGCAGGGAAGGGTATAAGAAGGCAGCAAAGGAACAGCCGGATATTATATTGACAGATATCCGTATGCCGGTCATGGATGGATTGGAAATGATCCGGGCACTGCGGGGAGTGGATTTTCCGGCAGAGTTTATTGTATTGAGCGGTTATGCAGAATTCAGCTATGCCAAGAAGGCAATTGAACTTGGTGTGAGAGATTTTATTACAAAACCGGTGGATGAAGAAGAACTGAGCAAAACTCTGAGTAAGGTGTGTAAAGAAATCACAGAACGAAGAGCGACAGAGGATTCCCTGAGTAAACTGAATGATGATATGAGAAATTATGCTCTACGGGATTTTCTGACAGGCGGCATGGACAGCCAGTATAAAGTCGGAGAATATCTGAAACAGATGGGGGTGTTGGAAGAATATGGACAGTATACCTGCATGGTGATGGAAGGGGATGAAGCGCTGAGTGATTTCCGTATAGAAGAAGGGCTCATTTCCCAAAATGGGATGTTTTTCTACGGTGTGAAGACGGGAAATGCACAGATGGCAGTTGTCGCAGGTTCGAAGAGTATGGATATAGAAGAAAAAAAGAATCTTGTTCGTCAGTTTATTATAAAGGAAGAGTTGGATCGACTCCATATAAGAATTGGAATTGGAAGTTCTTATGAGGAATATACGCAACTTCCGAAAGCATATGAAGAAGCCTGCGTGGCACTGAATTACCGAATCCTGAAGGGCAGTGGTACGGCAATTTTGTTTGAGGAACTGTATGATATGGAGAACCGGACAGATTTGCTTACAGAGAAAGAGACTGAGCAGCTGAAAGACCGGATTGACCGCTTTGATCAGGATGGATTTCATATTGCGGTAAAAGGGATTTTCAATCGAGCTCTTTCAGAAAACAATCTTTCACTTCCGGAACTGCAGAAATTGAGTCTGAATATTGTACTGCTTGGGCTGCATAATATACCAACGGCACAGCTACAGATGAATGGGTATTTTGGAAAAAACCTGTTCACGCTGAAAAGTATTGAAAAATTTAAGACTATGGAACAGCTGGAAAACTGGATTATGAATATGGTAAGTAGTATGAATGAAGTGATGTTGAAAGACAGTATACCGAAGAAAAAAGATGTGATTGTAGAGGCGAAAGAATATATCCGGCAGAATTATAATCAAAACATAACCTTGAATGATATATCAAAGCAGTTTTATATCAATCCGTCTTACTTCAGTCAGTTATTTAAGAAAAAATCAGGTATGACCTATCAGAAATATCTGACGAATTATCGTGTGGATCGGGCGAAGAAACTGCTGGCAGAGACAGAACTGCGAATCTATGAAGTATGCAAGCTGGTGGGGTATAGTGATGTGAATCATTTTAATCAGATCTTTGAACGGACGGAAGGAATGAAGCCCAGTGAGTACCGGCAGAAGTATGCGCAGGATAAGTGACCCGAATGCAGAGAGCAAGGCCGAAAAGGGAGGCAAAGATGGATTCAAAAATAGAAAGACTATTGAATAACGAAATGGATAATTATATTTTTCCGTTTTTCTGGCTGCATGGAGAAACAGAATCGTTAATTCGGAAATATATGCAAGTGATTTATGATGCTAATATCCGGGCTGTCTGTATTGAAAGCCGTCCACATCCTGATTTTGCCGGAGATGGGTGGTGGAAGGATATGGATATTATTCTGGATGAGGCAAGAAAGCGGAGGATGAAGGTATGGATTCTGGATGACAGTCATTTTCCCACAGGCTATTGTAATGGAAGGATAGAGGAAAAGCCGGTTTCTTGCAGAAGATGGTACCTTACATATAAGGTGCTGGGGGAAGTATCTGTGGGAGGCGAACAGACATGGGAGGCTTCGGAATATAAGAGTGCCGCTCCCTTTGAACCGACATGGATTGAAGATTATTTCCATATGTCA
This sequence comes from Blautia liquoris, assembly GCF_015159595.1. NCBI lineage: Bacteria > Bacillati > Bacillota > Clostridia > Lachnospirales > Lachnospiraceae > Blautia > Blautia liquoris. Next base: position 229,913 of record NZ_CP063304.1, read on the forward strand.
TTTGAAACATTTTCGGATGATCAGTGGATAGGTGCCGTAGCTGTTAAAAAGAATGGATGCGGAGAAGAAGACCTTGTGATACTGAAGGAAAAGGAAGGGAAAATTGTATTTACGCCTTCAGAGGGAGACTGGAAAATCTATTCCTGTCATCTGACTAGAAACAGAGGACCGCATCGGAACTATATGAATATGCTGGATAAAGAGGCATGCCGCACATTGATTGAGACAGTATATGAACCTCATTATGTGCATTATAAGGATGATTTTGGAAAGACAATTGCGGGATTTTTCTCTGATGAGCCGGAGATTGGAAACGGACATCTTTATTTGATGGATCAGAAGATTTATGTGCAGAATGATCAGCCGTGGAGCGTACAGCTGCAGAAGGATCTGGAGAAACACTGGGGCGCAGACTATTTAAAATATCTGCCGCTTCTCTGGAACAGAGAATTTGATGAAAACCTGACAGCAAAGGTACGGTATGGTTTTATGGACTTAGTGACCCGGCGTGTGGAAGAGGATTTTTCCATGCAGATTGGCGACTGGTGCAAGGAACATGGTATACAGTATATAGGACACTTGATTGAGGATAATAACCAGCATGCTCGGTGTGGGTCCAGTCTGGGACATTTTTTCAGAGGCCTTGCGGGACAGGATATGTCGGGAATTGATGATATTGGGGGACAGGTACTGCCCCATGGGGAAGATATTGAGTATGTATCCCATCTCGGGACAAAAAGAGACGGTGTATTTTATCATTTTGCACTGGGGCGCCTGGCATCCAGCGCGGCTGCCATTGATGTACGAAAGCAAGGTCGTTCCATGTGTGAGATTTTTGGGAATTATGGGTGGAAAGAGGGGGTGCGTCTGGAAGCGTACCTTGCAGATCATTTTATGGTGCGAGGTATTAATCATTATGTGCCTCACGCTTTTTCTGCAAAGGCATTTCCGGATTCGGACTGTCCGCCCCATTTTTATGCGCATGGGCATAATCCTCAGTATCGATATTTTGGAGTATTGATGAAATATATGAACCGAATTTGCAATCTGATCAGCGGAGGAAGACATGAGAGTGAGGCAGCAATTTTATATCACGGAGATGCGGAATGGACCGGCATGACATGTATGTATATACAGGAACCCGCGCGGGTTCTGACAGAAGCACAGATTGGATTTGACTTCGTACCATCAGATATATTTACAGACGGATGTTACCAAGTGGATTTGAGCAATGGAATGAAAGTGCATACACAAGAGTACAAAATATTTATTATTCCGGAAGCGGACTATATTACAGTGGAGACTGCAGAAGCGATTGTAAAACTTGGCAGACAGGGATTTCCATGTGTTTTTGTAAATGCTTATCCGAAGGGATTATGCAGCCAGATAGAATTAGACAAGGAAGCGATATTATTGGAAGAAATAAAAGAAAATACGGAGCTTGTAAGACTTACAGAACTTGTCGATTATATGAGACAGAGAAAAATGCCTCAGATACAGTTACGTCCAGCAGAGAAATTTATCCGCAGTTATCAGTATTACGGAGAACCGGAGATTCTCTATCTAGTGAATGAAGGTAAAGAAACCTATAAAGGAAGCATCAGGCTTCCTGGGAAGACTGAGATGTGTTACCGATATGATGCGTGGGAAAATTGTCTGGAATCATTAAATATAAGAATAAGGACAAAGCAAAGTGAAATACCGGGGGATGGTGAAGCAGAAACCGAGTTAGAGATTGAAGTTCAAATTGAGCCGGGAAAGAGCTGGATCATTGTGTTTGATCAGGGAATGCCTGTGAATTTGAAAGAAAGAAGTCTCTGTCAGACGAAACACAAATTGAAAATAGAAACCAATTGGAAACGGTCTGTCTGTAAGAGCATTGACTATCCGGAATTTGGACAGAGCGAACTGGTTTCACTGCCTGATTTTGCAGAGAAAGAAATGCCTGATTTTGCCGGACTGCTGCGTTATGAGCAGGATGTGAGTCTGGGAGCTGAATCGGAGAGGGATGTGATTCTGGAGATAACAGATGCGGGCGAAGCTGTGCAAGTGTTTGTTAACGGAATGGACTGTGGAATTCAGATTGTGCCGCCGTATCGCTATGAGATTGGGAATTTCCTGCAACAGGGAAAGAATCAGATTGTGATTGAGGTGGCAACCACTCTGGAGCGGCAGATTCCGCCTAAGAATAAGCCGGAGAACTGGCATCCGCAGAACCATACAGGGCTGTGTGGAGAAGTTTATTTATATCAGAAAAAGTAAAGATTACAGAACCGTTAGGAGAGAATGAAATGAAACAATTTCCAGAAGATTTTTTATGGGGAGCAGCCAGCGCAGCTTTTCAAGTGGAGGGAGCAAGAAATGAGGACGGTAAAACAGACAGCATCTGGGATGCCACAAGTGAGGGGCATATCAAGCGAAATGTAAATGGAGATGTGACTTGTGATCATTATCACCGCTATAAAGAGGATGTAGCTATGATGAAAGAACTGGGGCTGAAAAGTTACCGTTTTTCAGTCAGCTGGCCGCGTGTTATGTCCAAACGTGGAGTGATAAATGAAAAAGGGCTTCAATTCTATCGGAATCTGGCGGATGAGCTGATACAGGCAGGGATTGAGCCGTTTTGTACATTATACCACTGGGATTTGCCTATGTGGGTCTACAACGAAGGCGGGTGGGAGAACCCACAGATTATAGAGGAATTTACAGAATATGCGAAGGCGGTTATTGATGCGCTCTCCGACAAAGTGCGGTACTGGATGACATTCAATGAACCGGCATGTTTTATCGGGTTTGGTTACTTTGAAGGACGTCAGGCGCCGTTTAAGACCAGTCACATGAGCAGAGAGCAGAAATTTCGTGATTTGGCACATATCAGCAAAAATGTCCTGCTCTGCCATGGTCATAGTGTGCAGTTGATTAGAGAGCGCTCTAAACTGGCAGATCCTCAAATTGGATTTGCGTTGAACGCGAGAAACTTTGTGGCTTATGATGAAACGGAAGCAAGTATTGAAAAAGCAAGAAAACGAGATGTTTGATATTGAAAAAGGATTTTCTATGGCTGCAAACTGGTGGGCGGATCCGATGGTGCTTGGTAAGGCCCCGGAATATATGGATGAGATTCTTACAGGGGAAGAATTGAAATTTATCAGCCAGCCATTGGATTACTTTGGTTATAATGTGTATTTTGCAAATAATTATAGTGCAGATGCGAATGCGCCGGATCTGGGATGGGCCGGTATGCCGCGCACACAGATGGGGTGGGCAATCACACCGGAAGTGCTCTACTGGTTACCGAAGTTCCTCTATGAACGTTACAGTCTTCCGATTCTCATCACAGAAAACGGTATGTCAAATCTGGATTTTGTAATGAGAGACGGAAAGGTGCATGATCCGCAGCGAATTGATTATATGTACCGGTATCTGAGCGCGTTACACCGGGCGATGGAAGAAGGTATTCCCGTAATCGGTTATACGGTATGGTCTATTATGGATAACTTTGAGTGGGCAGAAGGATGTGATCCGCGGTTCGGTTTGATTTATGTTGATTACAGAACACTGGAAAGAATACCAAAAGATTCTTTTTACTGGTATCGGAGAGTTATTCAGAATGGTGGGCTGGAAGACTAAAGCGAAGTAGGATACAGAGGAGATGAAAGGACAAAACAGAAAATGGAATTTGTAAAAGACATCAAAATGGAAATGCGTCCAAAAATCAGATATTGGCTGCCCTGTGCCGCAGTAGACGATACCTATCAAGTGTGGGTGAATGACAAGAAAGCAGATTTCCCAGATCAGGTTATGAAAGAAGTAGAAGTGACAAATCTGCTTGAAGAAGGTGAAAATGCTCTCCGGGTTGTCGTGAATAGTAATCTCTATAATCGGTTACTTGAGGAAGGTATGATATGGAAGGGAAATTCGATACCATTTACAGAAAAAAGATATGGAATTTGTGAGACAGAAGAGAAGCCGGTTTGTCTGTATAAAGTAAAGAGTAATTCAAAATAAAAACAGAGTTTATGTTTGAAGAACCCTACACCGGGAACGATCATTTTTTTGACTGGAATCACGATGGAATATCATCTCGGCCACTCGGGGCTGAAAAAATATCGAGTGTGCCTACACTTGAATTGCTTGCAGATTTATGTAATCTATGGAAGAGACATTTGATCAGACTTAACCATTAGTTAAGTTTAAAAGGTAAATTTGAATGCGCGTACCTTGTTTATCATTGCGGTTAAGTTTATGATTAGTATAAAGGAGGGATTAAATATGGAATTACAAATTGGAAGAATCATTCGAGAGCGCCGGAAACACCTCAATCTTACCCAAGAAAATTTAGCAATTGCCGTTGGGGTATCTGTGCCAGCAGTTTCAAAGTGGGAAAGCGGTAGTTCTTACCCGGACATTACACTGTTACTTCCTATTGCATGCACGCTTAATCTGACCGTAGACGAGTTGCTGGACAATCCCGGAAGTTTGTCTGTTGAAGAAGTGCCAAAACTCGGAGAAAAAGCAAAAAGATATTTTGAACAAGGTGATTATTTGAACGGAATATCGTTCTGTCAAAAAGAAATAACCGAAAATCCTCACTGCCTACTCTTGCAGTATCATTTTGCGGCAATACTGATAAACTATCTGTCTGTCTTGGATGGTAGTGAATATACCTTGGCCTTACAAACTGCTATTGCATGGCTGGAAAATGCGACCCAAATTCAAGAACCTGTTGAAATCAAACTGGCATCCTATTACTATTTAGGGCAAATGTATCTTAATACGGAAGAATATGAAAAGGCAGAGGAGGCCCTAAAAAAATTACCAAATGATATAGGTTTGGATTTTGCCAGTAGTATTGCATTACTTTTTATTCAAAAAAAGGAATACGATAAAGCAGAACAGTTTTGTCAAGAAAAACTCTACATTGATGTCAACTATGCGTGTTCAAATTTAGCGTTTTTAGCTGATGGGGCATATAAGACTGGGGATTATGAGAAGTCTTATGATCTATCTTCGAAAGAGGTGGAATTGTTAGACCTGTTTAAAATCAATTCCGATAAGACAATTTATGCTCTATGGCAAATGGCGTTATGTGCTAATTTGCTGGCCGATGAAGTCAGAACATCCCAATGTCTAAATCAAATGATGAATAGGATAGATGCGTTATCAGACTCGCCCATTACAGGAAACGCACTTTTTGAAAAAGTAAAAGCCCCAACGCAAGTAGTTTCAGCGGAAATGTCCAAGTATATTGTAAAGGATAATCTCAAAGCAATGATAATTAACAATGACCTTATGGATGTCCAAGCGTTTTCGCAAATACAAAAGCGCTTATGAGATGTGACAGAACAAAGTAAATAAAAAAAGTCAAAGGTCCTGCGGAGGTGTGATATGAATCATTTAGGTACAAAAATACTTGAAACAAAACGTCTGATATTGAGACCATTTAAAGAAACAGATGTTGAAGACATGTATGATAACTGGGCAGGCAATGATAATGTTACCCGATATCTGACGTGGCCAGCGCATGCTTCCAGAGAGGTCTCGAAATCTGTCGTGGATTTGTGGGTAAGTAATAATGAGGACATGAGAAATTATCAATGGTGTATTGAACTAAAAGACAATCAGCAAGCTATTGGCAGCATTGGAATCGTCCATATGGAGGAAGAGATAGATTCAGTAGAGATCGGATATTGTATAGGAGAAGAGTACTGGAACAGAGGAATTACAAGTGAAGCTTTCAAAGAAATTATTAAATTCCTGTTTGAAGAGGTTGCGTGTAACAGAATTTTTGCGCAACATGATGTACATAATCCAAATTCAGGGAAGGTAATGAAGAAATCAGGGCTTTTGTATGAAGGAACGTTACTAGAAGCAGGAAAAAATAATACAGGTATATGTGATATGGCCGTATATGGAATTACCAGGAACGTGTATAGTATGAAAAAGGGGGAGCAAAGAAGGCAGGCATTGGAATAACAAAAAATATAAAAAGAGTGATTTCTTAATATTAACACTTGACAAGAGGTCACTTCATAACAGAAAGGTGGTTTTCCATGGATAAATCGAATCTAGTATTAACATTGGAACAACGGCAGGCTTTGTCCATACAACAAGTGGAATCATTGGAACTTCTGGGCTATTCAAACCAGGAGTTGGAGTCGTTTCTTACAACGGAATACCTGGAAAATCCTATGTTAGAAAGTTCCGACGATAAACAAAGCACACAGATTCAGAATATTGAGCAAATGTATGAAAAAAGCACTTCCTACGAGGAACATTATAAAAAATGGGCAGATGACGATTCGAATCGTCAACAGGATATTGCTGCCAGTAACACGGAAGATTTAGCAGAGTCCTTGCTCTTACAGCTCAATAAAGCTGATTTCAGTGAAGAACAGTGGAACCTTATTCCGCATCTGATTCGGGGATTAGATGAAGACGGTTTTTTTCCATATGAACCGAGGGAATTTGCTGAGGTATTCCATACGGATAAACAAACCGTAGAGTGAGCGCGGACCCTTAAAGCAATCTATAAAAAAGGAATTCACAATATGGGTCGCCGGAAGCCCGGCTGTCACTAATTCGACGTTTTCATAAGCTTGAGTTGCAAACAAAGCGGTAAGTAGACTGGCGGTTACCGCACTCCCATGAATCCCAAAAAACCAGAGTAATTCTGCGAGAAATACTAACAGGCATGCCGCCCAGACATTACTACCCATATTTTGTAAAGGCATTTGCTGCCAGGGCAGTGCTTTCTGACAGACTTAAATCTGCACAGTTTTTTCCAAAATATGTCTGGGCAGCCGTCTGAATCCCATAGGCTCCCGCACCAAAGTTAACTGTGTTCAAATAGTTTTCCAGAATAATATCTTTGGCATTCAGCCCCTTGGCGTTCAGGCTGCTCTCAAGCTTGACAGCAAGATACTGCTCCTGGAATTTCCGGCGGAATCTTTCCATGGATCCCTCATGCACCCAATTCGTAAAGACATTGTTCTTCAGCAGCTGCTGTGTGATCGTGCTGGCACCTTCCATATTCTTGCCGCGGTTTTTTACAGCGACAAAAACTGCTCGTGCGATACCCTGAGGGTCAATTCCGTTATGCTCATAAAAACGGGAGTCTTCAATTGCCACAATGGCATGCTGCATACTTTCCGGGATTTCATCGATGGACACCGAAATACGGTTGCCATCCGAAGAATTTAACATAAATTAGCAAGAATTCCCCTTCCTCTTCAGGTGGCGGGATGAATTGCCATAATGTCCAAATCTTTGGAAAAGATTATATACAGCGACCAGTATAGGGATCGTTGCTTTTTGCACTGTATCCTCCAAAACTTTTTCTAAAACGTGGAAAGAACGCTTGTTCTTATGACAAAAATGTGTTATGCTATCATCAGTCGATAAGAGAAAAGAGATGATAAATGTGAATAAATTGGACAATAATGCACATTCAGTATTCCTCCTGTATTACCATCTGATTATGGTCGTAAAATACAGGAGAAAAGTGATTGATGATGATAGTTCTAAAAGGGCGGAGGAGATTTTTTCTTATATTGCACCCAAGTATGGAATTACCTTGGAAGAATGGAATCATGACAAAGATCATGTTCATGTGATGTTCCGGGCTCAGCCGAAAAGCGAACTCAGCAAATTTATCAATGCCTATAAGAGTGCAAGCAGTCGGTTAATTAAGAAAGAATATCCACAGATTCGAGAGAAACTTTGGAAAGAAGCATTCTGGAGCCAGAGTTTTTGTCTGCTCCGTGCAGGAGGAGCACCAATCGAAACCATACGGGCTTATATTGAAAGTCAGGGTGAAAAAGCATGAACAAAGCCATAAAATTTCGTATCTATCCAAATAAAGAGCAGGGAGAACAGTTTGCAAGAACCTTTGGATGCTGCCGGTTTCTATACAACGTGATGTTGGAAGATAAGATGAAAGAATATCAAAAAAGTAAAAAGCGGTTGAAGAATACGCCGGCTTTTTATAAAAAACAGTATCCGTGGCTGAAAGAGGTGGATTCACTGGCACTAGCCAATGTGCAGCTTCATCTGGAAAGGGCATATCAGAACTTTTTTAGAAATCCGCAGAGTGGTTTTCCAAAGTTCAAATCAAAACACAGAAGCCGTGCAAGTTATACGACGAATGTAGTAAATGGAAATATCAAACTGGAAGAAGGAAAGCTGAAGCTTCCGAAAATGTCTCATGTAAAACTGGTACAGCACCGACAGATACCGAAAGAATATCAATTGAAATCGGTGACGGTCACTCAGGAACCGTCCGGAAAATATTATGCCAGTCTTCTCTATACCTATGAGAGCCAAATAAGTGAGGAGAAAGAGGCGGTAGAAAAGATGTTGGGAATGGACTTTGCCATGAGCGGTATGGCGGTGTTTTCAGACGGAAGCCGGGCAGAGTACCCGATGTATTACCGGAAGTCAGAAAAGAAATTGTGCAAAGAGCAGAGAAAGTTGTCTCACTGTGTAAAAGGAAGCAGAAATCACGAAAAGCAGAGACGAAAAGTGGCTGTCTGTCACGAAAAGGTAAAAAATCAGAGAAAAGATTTTCAGCATAAGCTGAGCAGAAAATTGGCGGACAGTTATGATGCAGTGTGCGTAGAAGATCTGAACATGAAAACCATGAGCCGGAGTCTGCACTTTGGGAAGAGTGTTATGGATAATGGATATGGAATGTTTCTGGGAATGCTGGAATACAAGCTGATGGATCAGGGAAAGAGGCTGGTGAGAATAGATAGGTTCTATCCGTCAAGTAAGACGTGCTGTAAATGTGGAGCAGTAAAAAAAGAACTAAAATTATCGGAGCGGATATATGAGTGTCGTTGTGGAAACCGGATGGACAGGGATGTCAACGCGGCAATCAATATCCGTGAAGAGGGAAGAAAAATAGTATGTGCATAACTTCACCGAAAAAAAGCCCGTAACCGGGCAAAAACCGTGGGGCACACGGGGATAGCCTGCAGATACTTAGCCCGTTGGGGCTATTGAACAGGAAGCCCTCACTTCAAAATCATGAGATTTAAGTGGTGGGAGTAGGTCACTTCATATGCTTATTTTTCTCTTTTCCAAAACGAATTAAGAACGTCTGCTAATTTTTGGGGCGCTTCTGTATTAATTTCATGTCCTACATCTTCTATAATTTTCATCTCTGCATTTTGAATACGATTGCCTAAATCATTCGTAGCCCTTATATTGGCATTGTCATTTTTCCCACATACAAGCAAAGTGGGACATGAGACATCTTTTAAATTCAAGCTGAAATCTAAATCTATCATTGAATTCGTTAATGCAAGTATGTTCTTTTTTGGCATACCCATCTTTATAAATGATTTTTCAGGCATAACCTTAAAAATAAAATTCTGAAATTTCATCAAGTTTTTGGGGACCTTATATTGCGCACCAACTAATACCATGGACTGTATTCGATTTGGAAATTCTATTGCGTAATTCAGTGCAATAATTGCACCTAGAGAAAGTCCGCATATATGTAATCTGCCCGGCAGACTCTCACAATAAGTTACAAAAGAATGGTATAAATTTGTATAGGTTGCATCTTGTCCGTTTAATATTTTCCATAAATCCGGGCAGTCAATCGTATCGTCTAACGATAGCAGGGAAGTCGTTTTATCCCAAGTTGTTGAATTTTGTCCAAGTCCATGAATGAAAATATAATGCATATTGTTCCTCCTCGTATAATGAGTAATCTGTTCAATTGTCAAATTTGTCGTTGTAAGTAAACTTTATCTTTATCGTTTTAAAATACCACTTGTATTAAGAGCATATACAGTAGGAGAGAGGTCATTCGATCAAGCGGCATGGTCTTTCACCTCCCCTTCCAGGCGATGTCTTGTAATAAACAATACCAGATTTTCATGCAAGTTTTAAACGGCATGAAAGTAAATAAAAACATCCCTATTATTCAGTTAAAATAAAGTGTAACATAAGAAACGCTATCTTTGTAAACTACAAATTATTGTGGTCAAGATGGAGTGACTATAGGTAATTTTATTTATATTTTCAATATAAAAGGATTTGTTAATGTTAAATCAGGCATGACCTAAATATTTTTGTAAAGTATTTGCTGTGTCAAATTATTTGGGTCATTTTTGTTTTCCAGAGGTGAAGGCAATGAAAGTGGTGCGACGTTTAAACAATAATGTAGTATTAGCGGATGATGATGGCAAGGGGACTTTTCAACGTATTCCTAAAAAGTCTTTCTATTGGTATCGAGAAGTAATATGTTCAAATGGTGCTTACAAATGAGTGATTACTCCGAATGGGACGGCGATTGAAAGTAGTTGTAAAATCAATCGAATATGTATATTTTGCAAAAATTTAAGTTCCTGTTAAATGCTATATTCCGCCGTATATGGTTAACTCCATATCGGCGGTTTTTTCGATTATCATTTTTTCAATCGGAAGTTAGCGTGGTTAGTCATGTTTTCTTTTTAATGAAAACAGTATTATTACTATTATGGCTGTTAAGAACAGCGCTAAAAGAATCACTATGCCAATTCTAACACTAATTATCCCCAAAGAGTACAAAAGAGCACACACCGCAATTACAAGTAATATACCCGAAACACCTCCGATGATTTTTAACCACAAGGGTTTATTTTTTTTATTCATATTTTTCAACATTCCTTTCAAGATAGTTTATTCCCATACGATACAGGTTCATTGCTCCAATGCGATCATTATTGGATTTGTAACCACAGTTTTTACAGGTAAACAGATGCAGTTTCTTATCCCTGTTAGACTTTTCAATATGACCACAGATCGGACAGCACTGAATTACATACATCAGAAAGGTTACTATCTTCAACATCGTAAGTTACAGGGATATGTAAAAAATATTTACCGTGCTTATTTACGAGTTTGGAAATGATTGGCCTTCCATTACTCGTTATCCAAATCTCCCGTCTTAAAGACATTGTAACGTAGTGATAGCTGGCATCAATACCTTTCATATAAACTTCACGGTCGTTGATTTTGTCCGTCAATGCCGCACGAAGGAGCGTTTTGATTTCAACGTCTTTAATCGGGCTTCGCTCCATAGCGAGCAGGTAATCGTCCTTGTCAACCTTACTCCAGTCAATCACCTTACTCAGGTTTTTTTGAGAATGGTATCAAGGCAAATTCTTGTGCTCCTGCCATTGCCCTCTCTAAACGGATGAGCTACGTTCATTTCCACATATTTTTCGATGATTTCATCAAAAGTAGATTGAGGCATTTTTCCAATGTTTTCAAGGGCCGCTGCGAGGTACATAACAGGTGCGAATCGAAAACCGATTTTTGCAATGTTCACAGTCCGCATCTGTCCTGCAAAATCGTATATTTCATCAAACAGATACTTGTGTATATTTGACAATCCTTTAAATGTTCCGACCTCGAAGGTATCAAGCAGATTTAGTTCGAACAATTCAAGAGCTTTTTTCTTGCTTGCTTTTTCTTCGGCACGGGCAAGCTCTGCTGAGTCTGTAATGCCCAATTTATTTTCTCTATTTCTGTACATGTTCCAGATAATGCAGCACATCTATTACCTTCCTTTGCAGTTTCTCAGGTATTTCCTGTCTGCCTGGCAACACTGCTTGAAAACACTTTTGGGGTATTAATTCTTTTTTAAAAACGGGTTTTTTCAAGCCGAGAAGCATAGAAAGCTCTGATTGAAATTGCATATAATCATAGGTATCCCTTGTTCCGATATGAAATATTCCTCCAAGATCTTCTTTGATGATATAGGCAATCCATTCTGCAATTTGAATATTTGTTGTATAATTAACATGCAAATTGGGGTAGGTAACAATCGGCGTATGGCTTTCCGTATCCTCTATCAATTTCAATATTCGAGGGCAATTTCTTCCCCAAATTTCTGGAATACGAACAGTAACACATCTATCATTTAATTTCTCTTGCAGCAAATGCTCACATGCAATTTTAAATCTACCATAATCTGTATGAGAATCAGTTCTATCAGATTCATAATGAGGATTTTCCTCTGCCGCATCAAAGACATTAGCAGTAGATAGGAAAATGATTTTTCCAGCTTTATTTTCTGCCAAGTAATTGGCAACATCATTATGTGCTGCTAATTGTAGTTGAAAATCCCCTCCCAAACTTGAGATAATAATTTGAGGCCGTATACGATCCAGTATATTTTTAATAGAACCGGGTATGCCGAGGTCCAATTGAAGCATTCTATTTTGAGCAATACCTTCATTCTTTTGTGAGTGATAGGTTCCATACACTTCATAATGTTCACCCAGTCGTTGTGCAATTGCCTGACCGGCATAGCCACTGGCGCCTAATATTAAAATTTTCATCTGAAACCTCCTCTCAATTCTTTATGTATCTACACGTTATACCAATAAGTGTCAAAAGCACTGTAGGTGCTTCATACAGGCTTTGGAAATTGTGATAAAACAAAAAATACCCAAGCGACAGAAGCCGTTTGGGGACTGGATTCTCAAACGGAGTGGGTGGGATTCGAACCCACGCGCCGGAAAACCGACGACCTGATTTCGAGTCAGGCTCGTTATGACCTCTTCGATACCACTCCGAATTCATACATATCATCTGATCACGTCAGACAACGTATTTTATTATAAGGGTATTTGGCCTCATAGTCAATATAAAAACTGAAATTTCGCGTCCTTCGCGTCCTGTCTTATTTTTTTGACAGATATCGTGTGATTTTTCTGGTCCGATTGTTTTCATGCTCTTTTTTTGCGCACCGCAATATGTTAAAGTGTAATATATGAACGGCAGGCAGACTGTGAAAATGATAATAGGAGTGTGAGGGCATGCGTTTTTTACATATAGCCGATCTTCATATCGGCAAACGGGTCAATGAATTCAGTATGATCGAGGATCAACGGTATATACTGGATCAGATTCTTGCGGTTGTGGAACGGGAAAAACCAGATGGAATATTAATCGCCGGGGATGTCTATGATAAGAGCCAGCCGTCGGCGGAGGCGGTGGAACTTTTGGACGAATTTCTGACGGAATTGATGTCTTACAGGCACCCGGTTTTTGTGATCAGCGGCAATCACGATTCACCGGAGCGACTCGGCTTTGGCAGTCAGATCATGCAAAAAGACGAACTATATATTGCCGGGGTATTTAACGGGCACCTTTGGAAAGTCACACTTTCCGATGAATATGGACCTGTGAATATCTATATGCTTCCCTTCGTAAAACCGGCATCTGTGAGGCCTTTTTATGATGAGACAATCGAGACGTATGAGCAGGCAGTCCGAGCAGTGATTGATGACAGCAATGTTGACAGGAATGAGCGAAATATTCTGATCGCGCACCAGTTTATAAGTGCCGGCGGTCAAAAACCGGAGCAGTCGGACTCAGAAGTATTCTCGATTGGTGGATTGGACAATATTGATTCTGCTGTCTTTGAAGATTTTGACTATGTGGCTTTGGGACATCTGCATGGCCCGCAGAGAATTGGAAGGGATACCATTCGCTATGCAGGGTCACCGCTCAAATATTCCTTTTCGGAGGCAAGGCATCACAAATCTGTGGTGATGATCGGGCTTGCTGAAAAGGGGAACGTACAGTATGATCTGATTCCGCTGAAACCGCTCCGCGATCTCCGTGAGATTCAAGGACCGATTGAGGAGCTTTTGTGTGTTGGAAGAAAGGACGCTGCGTTCTCACAGGATTATATTCATGCCACGCTTACCGATGAAGATGAGATCTACGATGCCATAGGTCAGATACGAAAAGTATATCCGAATCTGATGGCACTTGACTTTGACAACAAAAGAAGCAGGCAGGCATCGGATGAGCAGGATGCGTTTGCACGGGAAGCGGCGAAAAAGAGCACGATGGAACTTTTTGCAGATTTTTATAAACTGCAGAATCATGTAGAACTATCGGCAGAACAGATCACAATCATGAAAGATATCTTCGAGAAAGCGGGGGGAGAACGATGAAGCCTTTACACGTCACGATGAGTGCATTTGGCCCATATGCAGGCAAAACAGAGCTGGATTTGCAGACCTTTGGCGGTCAGGGTTTGTTTCTGATCACGGGGGATACCGGGGCGGGAAAGACAACCATTTTCGATGCGATTGCATTTGCGCTTTATGGGGAGGCGAGCGGTGATATCCGCACAACGGACACGATGCGAAGTGATTTCGCCGAGCCAGAGATGAAAACTTATGTAGAGCTGACATTTTTGCACAGGCAAAAGACTTATCGAGTGATCCGAAATCCAAGGTATCTGCGCCCCAAAAAGAGCGGCGAGGGGACGACAGCAGAGAATGCCGATGCAGTGCTGGAAATGCCGGATGGAACTGTGATCACCGGATTTCGCGATGTGACGGCAAAAATCACGGACCTTCTTGGCATCAATTATAAACAGTTTAAACAGATTGCTATGCTCGCTCAAGGAGAATTCTTAAAGCTTCTTCTTGCGGACAGCAAGGAGCGTGGAGATATCTTTCACCGGGTGTTCGGCACGGAACTGTATCAGTTGGCAGGAAGGCTTTTAAAAGAGAGAGAACGGGATGCCAAAAGAAATTGTGAGGATGCGCAAAATGAAATTATGCAGTATTTTTCTCTTGTGTCATGTTCGGAAGACGAATGGGGGACTAAGTTCCAGACGCAGCTTAAAGACGCAGCCATTCATGATTCGGATGAACTGTTTGAACAAGTAAAGAAACTGGTCAAAAAGGATCGTTCACTGCAGGAGAATCTAAGAGAGAAGCTAAAAGATTCCCAGAGAAGACTATCGGATCAGATTACAGTGATTGCGGCGGCAACTGCATTGAATCAACTTTTTGATCAGAGGGATACGGCAAGAAAAAAAGAGGAAGAGATGCTAAGTCACCGGGATGATCATATGCGTCAGAAAAAGGATCTGGAGGATGCCAAACATGCGCGGTATACAATATATCCGCTGGAGAAAGATTTTCTCCGCGAGCAGGAGAAAGAGGACAAGCTGAAAGAGGAAATCGACGTTTTGCAAGAGAAGATCTCGGTGCTGTCCGGACAGATGAATCTTGCCGGGGATGAATACAAAAAACAGACAGAAAGAGCGCCGGAGCGTGAAAAACTGGCTTCGGCGATGGATCATCTTGCGAAGATGCTTCCTGCATATGATCAGGCGGATTTACTGAAAGATCAGTTGAGAACGCTTGCAAAGAAGAGAGCGGATCTGTTGGATGAGCAGGAAAGTCTTTTGAGACAGAAGGAAAGAATGAAGATTCAAAAAGATGAATTGCGTGCAGCACTTGAGCAAATGTCGAATTTGGAGATTCAGCTGGCAAGATGTGAACAGGAGTCCGAACAGATTCAAACAAAGTCGGAACATCTGGATAATGTGAAGAGCCATGTGGATAACCTTTTGAAAATGAAACAGGAGAGTGGAAAACTGCAGAAAGATTTTCAAAAAGCGCAAGATCAATTCAGAAAGGACAGCCGTATCTATGATGAGAATGAGATGGCATTTTACCGTGAGCAGGCGGGAATTATGGCGGAGAAACTGGAAGACAAAACTCCATGTCCGGTCTGTGGATCTACAGAACATCCGGCAAAGGCAGTCATAGCAGGCAGCGCTCCGAGCGAGGCCGAACTGCTAATGCTCAGAAAAAGAACGGAGAATTCCCGCGAAAAGATGCAAGATTGCAGTCGTAAGGCAGCAGCAAAAGCAGCTGAGACGGATCTGGCAGGGGAGCAGCTGAAACAAATGGTGGAAAAGCTGTTTTCGGAAGGGGAATTTTGCACAGAAGGGATGTTCAATTCAGAACGACTGACGAATTTGCAGCAGTTATTGGATGCTCAGATGCTCAGATGTAGTGAACTCACAAAGGAATATGTGCAGAGAAAGAAGATGTGTCAGAGAAGCATCAGGGATAAAAAAGCTCATAAAGAACAGTTGGCTCTTACAGAGCGGCAGCTACAGGAGAATGAAGCCAGAAGGTCAGAGGTGGACGAAGAGAAGACACACGTTTCATTCGAAGCGGATTCTAAAGCCGGGGAGTTGAAAAATATACAATCTTCTCTTGAATATGAGGACAGGCAGCAGGCCAAAGAACAGATGATGGGATGGGAAAAGGAGCTGAAAAGGCAAAAAGACGATTTTCAGAAAGCAGAAAAAGCTTACTATGATCTTCGAAATGATCATAACAGCAACCGGCTTTTGTTGGGGGATAAAGTGGAACAATACACGGAAACAGGAAGATTAAAGAAGAAAGCCTTTTTGCTCTATCAGGAGAGATTGACTGCGGTCGGATTCAAGAATGAAGCTTCGTATCAGGCTGCAAAAAAGACGGAAGATGAGATCCGTGAATCGGAAAACAGAATCCGAAAATTCGAAGATGATCAAAAATCGATCGTGCAGGAACTTGGCAGGCTTGAAATAGAAACAAAGGGAAAAGAAAGACAGGATCTGGATAGGCTTATGGCGCAAAAGGTTCAGACCGAACAGGAAAAAGAAAAAATTGACGGAGAGTTCCGAAAGGTACTTTCCAGACTTGGCAATAACGAATTGATTCTAAAGTCACTGGAAAAGGTCAGGAAGAACTTTTCGGAGTATACGAAAAAATATCTTCTGATTTCGGATCTTTCAAAAACAGCGAACGGCGAACTTTCGGGAAAACAGAAGCTTGCATTTGAACAGTATGTTCAGGCAGCATATTTCCGTCAGATTCTGATGGAGGCGAACAAACGCCTGCGGGAAATGACAAATGGACGATATGAACTTGTCCGCCGTGAAAGTGCTTCTGATTTTCGTTCGCAGACAGGTCTTGACATCGATGTGATGGACCACTACACCGGACGTCTCCGCTCTGTGAAATCGCTGTCCGGCGGAGAATCTTTTAAGGCATCTTTATCTCTGGCGTTAGGACTCTCAGACGTGATTCAAGGTCATGCCGGCGGTGTCGAGATCGATACACTGTTCATCGATGAGGGATTTGGTGCACTGGACGAACAGTCTTTGGAGCAGGCGATACAGACACTGGCTCGACTTGCTGATGGAAACCGCCTGGTGGGAATTATTTCGCACGTCAGCGAGCTGAAAGAACGGATTGACAGACAGGTCATTATAAAAAAGAGCAATAAGGGAAGCTCGATTCATATTCGCAGCTGAGAGTGAACATTTAAATCCGACAGTCCGAGATTTTTACACTCGTTATTCTGTCGGATTTATTATACAGATTGTTCTCCAATATCAAAAGTCTCTCTTCTTATATAATTTCAATGCAATCTGATATGAGATCAGCACAGTCAAAAGCCATATCAATATTCCGGAGGTTATTGCAGTTACTGGATTTTTGGAAAGCCATTCTATGAAACGGCTCAGAACTTTGCTTACGTGTTTCGAAATCACGATAATCAGGAATGCCAGCACCATCAGAGGCATGTATGTCATCATTTTTCCCTTGGCATATCCCATCTTGAAGAAAACAGGCAGCTGAAGAGTCTGAAGAAAACTAAGCACGAAGAATAAGGTGACTACCACGATTAAGGTTTCTCTTGCTTCAATCGGTCTATGGAGAAGCAGAGATAGCAGGACGGATACAAGGCATGCGAATACACCAAGGCAAAGTTCCATCAGAATTGTGAACAGATACCGGCCGCCCACGACTGCGTTTCGGGAGATGGACAGCGAAATATACAGTTCATCCATATTGCATTTTTCGCCTACGGCAAAGGGGTATCCGGTAAACATGAATCCATAAGCCATCAGGATGGAAATGGAGGAGGTATTCGACTGTACTGTGAAAAACAATGCAACTGCTATCATGATGAACAGGTTTTTCATAGTCACATAAGGTCGCAGTGTTACATAATCCAACTTCAGAAATGACAGTGTTTTATTCATCGGTTTTTCCCTCCTTGTTCATGAATACGATAATCTCGTCAAGCGTGATCGGTTCCGTCAGCAGCTCATTTGGCAGTTTCCTGATATCAGAAGTTTTGACCATTGCCTCGAAGCCAGTGCTGTATTCTCTTGCGCCGATGAGAAGTTTTCGCTGTTCCTCATTGATCTCATAAAGGCTTCCTTTCGCAAGCGAGTAGTTTTCCATCAGATCATCTTTGAGCCCTGTGTAAACGATTTCACCATTCAGAATGAAAGTAATATAGTCTGCGATCTTCTCAAGGTCTGAAGTGATATGTGTTGAGAATAGGACACTATTGTTTTCATCTGTCACAAATTCGCTTAGCAGATCACAGAGTTCCTCTCTGGCGACAGGATCCAGTCCGCTTGTCGGCTCATCCAGAACCAGAAAGGTGGCATGATGTGAGAGGGCAACCGAGACCATGAGTTTGACCTTCATTCCACGCGAGAGATCCCTTAATTTTTTCTTGCGGTCAATAGAAAACTTTTCAAGCAGCGATGCATAAGTTTCACTGTTCCAATGTTGGTAAAAAGGTGAAACAGCCGTCTCAATATCGGATGCGTTCCAGTCCTCCGCAAAATAAGGAGTATCCATCACAATGCCGATCTTATCGTTGAACTGCCCGTTCATGCCCTGGCTGTCTTTTCCAAAAAGCTTTATATTCCCGCTGGAAATGTTCAGCATGCCAAGAATTGTTTTGATTGTCGTTGTTTTGCCGGCTCCGTTCGGGCCGATAAATCCCATGATGTAGCCCTTTGGTACTTTAAAAGAAATATTTTTTACGGAGAAATTTTCATATTGTTTTTCCAGACTAGTAACTTCTAATACATACTCCATTCTTATTCCCCCTCCCGATATAAGAGGTTCAACATCCGGATGACCTCTTCCTTTGTGATGCCTCCGGCCTTCGCTGTGCCAATCGCATCATTTAATGATAACTCAATCTTTCTCAGTGTATTTTCCCGTGCCATTTCCTTATTCTGCGGCAGGACATAACTTCCCTTGCCCTGTACACTGGTGATAAATCCTTCTTCCTCCAGATCATTATAAGCTCTGGTTGTTGTGATGACACTGATTTTCAGATCCCTCGCAAGCTGACGTATGGAAGGCAGAAGCTCTCCCTCGGCAAGATTTCCGGAGAAGATTGCTTCCTTGATCTGCGATTTAATCTGTTCATAGATCGGAAGTTCCGATCGGTTCGATACGATTATTTTCATTTGATAGTAATGAAATCCTTTCGTAAAATTAAACAACTGTATATATACATATATATACAGTATAATCACTATTATGAGTTTGTCAAGGAAAAAATGAAATAGCTAGCAGCAATTCGATGGAGCATTCTTTGCATACCTCAGTACTGGTCGGGAAACACTATGACTGGAGGTGTATCATTATGTTCTCAAGAAAATCAGTGATCAGCTTCGGGATGGTCGCGATCCCGATAGCGATGCTCACAGCGACACAAGATCATGATATTCATTTTAATCAGCTGCACAAGGAAGATAATAGCCGAATTCGATATAAGAAAACCTGTGCACACTGTGGAAAGGAACTTACATCGAAGGATATCGTGAAGGGCTATCAATACGACAAGGATCAGTTTGTCGTAATTACCGATGAGGAAATCGAACAGATAAAGACAGAGAAGGAAAAGTCGATTCAGATCCTTCATTTTGCTAATCTGAATCAGATCTCACCTGTTTATTATGAGAAGACGTATCAGATTGTCCCGGAGGCCGGAGGCGAAAAGGCCTTTGAACTCCTGCGCACTGCTTTGATGGCAGAACAAAAAATTGCAATCGGAAAGACAGTTATGGGAACGAAGGATACGCTGATGGCGATTATCCCCAGAGAAGAGGGGATGCTGTTATCAACGATGTACTATGCCGATGAAGTGAAAGAGCTTCAAAAGTCCTATACGAGACCGGAAGTCTCTGATCAAGAGCTAAAGATGGCGAAGACTTTAATTGATTCGATGGATACGCCTTTTGAACCATCAAAATATAAAGATGAATATCAGGCGAAACTGCGCGGCCTGATTGAGACTAAGATTTCCGGTAAAGAGGTCGTCGCACCGCAGGATGAAGGCCCGTCTAAGGTGATTGACCTGATGGAGGCCTTAAAAGTAAGCGTTGCAAATGCAAAAAAAGAAAAAGAGACAGCATGAGAATTAACAGCCCGCGTGTATCAAAAGAGAGAGGATGATTATGGACAAAATCAGTGAATATCGGCAGAAAAGAAATTTTGACCGCTCCTATGAGCCCGAAAGTGCAAATTACCCCATGAGAAATGAACACTCAGGCGGGTTTCGATTTGTTGTTCAGCACCATATGGCAAGTCATGACCACTATGACTTTCGCCTGGAATGGGATGGTGTTCTGCTCTCCTGGGCGGTGCCCAAAGGGCCCTCCTATGATACACGTGACAAGCGATTGGCCGTTCATGTGGAGGATCATCCTTTGGAGTATCGCAACTTTGAGGGCACGATTCCAAAAGGTGAGTACGGCGGCGGAACGGTCATGCTCTGGGATGAGGGTTTCTGGGAACCGAGGGAAGATATGAAACAGGGGCTTTTCAAAGGTCAGGTGAAGATGAATCTGAGCGGGACACGTCTGAGGGGAAAGTGGGCTTTGATTCGCCTAAAAGGAAAGAAAGAACAGAAGTCTAGGGATAAACAAACAGATAACTGGCTCTTATTGAAGGAAAGAGATGAGTATGCCGGTATGGATTTTCGCTTGGAGAACTTCACTACAAGCGTGAGAACGGGCAGGACGATGGCAGAGATTGAAGAGGGGACAGAGGAAAAGATAGTCAGGAACCCCTTTCGACAGACCAAAGTTCAACTGGCAAAACTCGTACATCAGGTCCCCAAAGAAAAAGGATGGCTGTATGAGATGAAGTATGACGGCTACAGAATCGTAGCGTTTGCCGAGGGAAACCAAGTTCGCCTGATGACGAGAAACGGTGTGGACGTTACGGAGAAATTTTCCGATATTGCCCATTCCATTGTAAGTTTTGCAAAAGGAAGAGCTCTGGTTCTGGACGGTGAGATGACAGTGACAGATTCGAATGGCAGGACAGATTTCCAGGCACTGCAGGATTATCTGCGAGAGAAGAAACAAAAGGATCTGACTTATATAATATTCGACCTTCTTGCCTTAGATGGCACAGATATAAGAGATCTGCCGCTCGCCAAAAGAAAAGAGAAACTTGAAAGGTTGCTGGAAGATGCGCCGGAAAATCTATATTATAGCCGTCATGTCAGAGATATGGGAAATGAGAGCTTTGCCGCCGCCGAGAAGATGGGAATGGAGGGAATCATCGGAAAAAGAGAGGATTGCGTCTACAGCGGAACAAGAAATGGTGATTGGATTAAATTGAAGTGCGTGAAGAGACAGGAGTTTGTGATCGGAGGATATGCTGTTCGCGATGACAGTACAAGACAGATCAGTTCACTGTTATTGGGAGCTTATCAGGATAACTGCTTCCTATATGTAGGCCGGGTGGGGACTGGATTTAAAGAAGATGAGATACAGGAGCTTCTACAACAGTTTTCAATGATAAAAAGAATTGATTCGCCTTTTTTAACTATACCAAAACCCAGATCAGGCGAGCGTGTAACCTGGGTAAAGCCAAAACTGCTCGCAGAGGTGAAATTTGCGCAGTGGACGAAAGATCATATTTTGCGCCATGCGAGTTTTCTCGGGCTGCGGACGGATAAGGACCCGCTTTCTGTCCGGATGGAAATACAAGATGGCCCTGATACGTTTAGAGAAGCAAAAGCATCAGAAAAAACCATGCTTCACAGAAAGCCTGACCCTTCCGGCAGCAGTGAATCACGAAAGATTGGGGGAGTAATCATTACCCATCCGGATAAGTTGATGTTTGAGGAAGATGGCATCACAAAAGGAGAGATGGCCGAGTACTATGCCAAAGTATCCAAACGGATGCTGCCATATGTAAGCAAAAGACTTTTGAGCCTCGTATGTTGTCCAAAAGGAATCGCACAGACAAGCTTTTTTAAGAAACATCCGGCATCGGCCGATAAAAAGGCTCCGGTGCTTACGATCACTGAAAATGACGGCGAAGAGTCGGATTATCTCTATATAGATGACTTACACGATCTCTTACTTCAGGTTCAGAACAACGCAGTAGAATTTCATACCTGGGGGAGCAGGACAGAGGACCTCGAAAAACCTGACATGATGGTGTTTGATCTGGATCCGGACGAGGGGATGGACCTTGCGCGTGTGCGTCAGGGTGTATTGGATATCCGAAATATTTTAACAGATCTCTCGCTTACCTCTTACTTGAAGACCAGTGGTGGGAAAGGTTATCATATCGTTGTCCCGTTTCAGCCCGGTGCCGGCTGGGAGTCGTTTTCTGGTTTTGCGCGAAAGACAGCTGAGGTTTTGGAGCAGCAGTGGCCGGATCGGTATACAAGCAATATCAGAAAAGCGAAACGAAAAGGCAGAATCTTTATCGATTGGATACGAAACGGACGAGGAGCCACAAGTGTTGCTCCCTATTCGATTCGTGCCCGCAAAGGTGCCAGAGTATCGATGCCGATTACGTGGGATGAGTTAAAGGATGTGGATCCTGATGGGATTACGATGGAAGAGGCACTCAAGAGACTACAGTTTCCGGATCCTTGGGCAGGGTTCTATGAAAGCAGCCAGAGACTGAATAGGAACTGATCTATATAACCAATGTCATTCGATATTTTTTGGTAAGTATAGCGATTGCTTTTATTGTCCGCATGTGATATTATGATGCAAGCGTCAAAAGAGAAAGGACAGTTGTTATTGTGCATGTAAAACAAGAAGTAAGTCTGAAAAAGATACAGGAGGATGCAAAGAATAACTTCCGGGAAGGTTTCTTCTGCTGTGAAGCGCTGGTATCCGCAGTGAAAGATAATTTTGAATTGGATGTCCCGGATCAAGTGATTGCCATGGCTACCGGGATGGCAGTCGGTGCGGGGCATTCGGGCTGTATGTGTGGGGCCTTAAACGGAGGCATTCTCACATTGGGTCTGTTTTTTGGGAGAACCGAGAAAAAAGGACCTGCTGATCCGCAGGCAGTAAAGTGT
Source organism: Blautia liquoris (assembly GCF_015159595.1). Lineage (NCBI taxonomy): Bacteria > Bacillati > Bacillota > Clostridia > Lachnospirales > Lachnospiraceae > Blautia > Blautia liquoris. The sequence goes on from NZ_CP063304.1 coordinate 252,890, forward strand.
ATGGAACTGACGAATGAACTGCATGACTGGTTTCGGAAAGAGAATGGAAAGAATGCAGTCTGCTGCCGGGTTCTGACCAGAGAATTCGACATGGGTAAGGGAGAACACAAGGAACAGTGTATTCATTTTACCGGGATGTGTGCCTGGAAGACTGCTCAGATCATCGTACGCGAGCTGGGCCTTACCAACGTGGATGAGATAAAGACGGCACAGGAGGCTTGACGGTATGAAGGATCTGATTAAAAAAGTTCCCCTGCCGATCTGCGGCGTTGCTCTTGGGACGGCTGCACTGGGTAATCTTCTACAGAGCTATTCGGAAGGAATCCGCTATTTATGTGGAGTCATTGCCGGGATATTTCTTCTGCTGTTTCTGCTGAAGATGATATTCTATTGGGACAGCGTAAAAAAGGATTTGGAGAATCCGATTATGGCAAGTATCGCGGGAACATTCTCCATGGCATTGATGCTGCTCAGTGTCTATATCAAACCATGGGCGGGACAGGCTGCATTTATTATATGGATTGCGGCAATCTTGCTGCATCTTATGCTGATTATATATTTTACGGCGAGGTTTATATGCAAGCTGCAGATGCCCAAAGTGTTTGCCAGCTATTTTATTGTATATGTTGGGATTGTTGTGGCTTCAATTACGGCACCCGCTTTTAAAAGAACAGGAGTGGGAACAGCGGCATTCTGGTTTGGGTTTGCTGCACTAATAGTGTTGCTTGTCCTTGTGACGATTCGTTATGCGAAATATAAGGAAGTCTTGGAACCGGCAAAGCCGCTGATCTGTATCTATGCAGCACCTGCAAGTCTTTGCGTGGCAGGATATATTCAGTCCGTGGAATCAAAAACTTATGGATTTCTGATTGCGATGTATATATTGGCCTTGATACTGTACATATTTGCACTAATCAAAGCGGTTACCTATCTGAAGGTACCATTCTATCCGAGCATTTCGGCGTTCACTTTTCCATTTGTAATCAGTGCGATTGCGTCGAAACAACTGATGGCATGTCTTATAAAGATGGGAAGACCGATTCCTGCGCTTCGGTATATAGTTCTGCTTCAAACTGTGATTGCAGTTGTTCTGGTTGTATATGCGATTGTGCGATATTTGTTTTTTTTGCTGCAGGAAAAATCATAAGATTAAAAAGTGAGACATGAGAGACGGAACTTTCATATCTCACTTTTTTTGAGTAAACCGTCTGTTTTCCGGAAATACTGCCAAGTAGTTCATAAAAAGTTTATAGATGAACCCTTGACAACAAGATCATAAGAGAGCTATAATAATTGTGCACAATATAATTGAGGAAAATAGTTAGGAGGATTTTAATATGTCTGTTTATGATTATGAATATACTTCGATTGAGAAGAAACCGATAAAGATGTCTGAGTATGAGGGAAAGGTTCTGCTGATTGTCAACACGGCAAGCAAATGTGGATTTACCCCGCAATATAAAGGTCTGGAAGAATTATATCAAAAATATAAAGATCAGGGTTTCGAGGTGATTGGATTTCCGTGCAATCAGTTTATGGAACAGGAGCCAGGAGATGAAAAAGATATCTCGGAATTCTGCTCCGTGCGCTATGGCGTGACATTCCCTCTGTCAGGTAAAGTGGAGGTACGTGAGGAGAATGCCATTCCCCTGTATCAATACCTGACTTCACAAAAAGGATTTAAAGGACTTGGCAAAGGTTTAAAGGCAAAGGGTATGGAACTCATGCTCAAAGGAAGATATAAAGATGGCTATACGGATAACCAGATTAAGTGGAACTTCACGAAATTTCTCATCGACCGCAAGGGAAATGTGATTGAACGCTTTGAGCCGACCGTAGAGCCAAAAGATATCGCCGCTAATATAGAAAAACTATTGTAAAAAACTCTGGGAGGATTGAATTATGAACAAAGTTGTATATGTTTCAAGAAGTGGAAATACGAAGAAGGTTGCCGGAGCCGTTGCAAAAGGGGCATCTGCGAAGGCGGTTTCTGTGGAAGAGGCAAATCTTTCAAAACCGGTCAATATTCTTTTTGTCGGAGGATCTATCTATGCGGGAAAGATTGACGGTAAACTGCGCGATTTCCTCTCTGCTCTGAGAAAAGATCAGGTGAAGATCGTTGCTGTATTCGGCACAGCTGCAAGTAAAAAATCAGCGCTGCCTGAGGTAAAAGCAATTCTTGAGCCAAAGGGAATTTTGGTCAGCGATGATGCTTTTCAGTGTAAAGGTAAATTCATGATGGTAGGCAGCGGCCATCCGAATGTAGAGGATCTGAAACAGGCAGAGGCTTTTGCAAAGCGAATCTGTGAGGATAATTCCCATGAATGAGCAGATTTTAAAGCTCGAAAACCAGCTGTGTTTTCCTCTTTATGCTGCGGCAAAGGAGGTTGTTAATCGCTATAAGCCTTATCTCGATGAGATTGATCTGACATATACTCAGTATATCGCCATGATGGTTCTCTGGGAACATCAGAGTATTGGTGTAAAGGAGATGGGCAGATACCTCTATCTTGATTCCGGCACGCTGACGCCGCTTTTAAAGCGTCTCGAGAAAAAGGGATATGTCAGACGCGAGCGCTCCGAAAAAGATGAACGTGCAGTGATTATAACGATCACGGATAAAGGGGAAAAATTAAAGAAAAAGGCAGCGGAAGTGCCCCTCAAGATGAAAGGATGTATTCCGCTGTCTATAGAAGAAGCCGGTATCCTGTATAAACTTCTGTATAAGGTGTTGGATCAGGAAGTGTAGTGTTTCACGGTTTTGTTATATTCTTTCATGATATTCTGCAGAATATCCATATGCCTGAAGTCGTTGTGGTAGAGAATATTGATTTCCCGGATCATGCTTAGATTTTCAATCGGCAAAACCGTGATTTTTCCTTTTTTTAGTTCATCCAGACAGACACTGCGCGCAAGAATGGAGACCCCGATACCGCGGCGGATCAGGTCTTTAATGGTTGCGATGTTGTCTACTTCCAGAATGACGTTAAAATCATCGAGTGAGATATTACGGCTTTCCAGATTTGCTGTGAACAGATTTCTGGTATCAGAGGATGAACTTCGAAGAATTAATGGCTGCTTTTTCAGTTCATTCAATGTTACCATTCTCTTTTTGGCAAGAGGATTGTTATTAGAGACAACCAAGACCAGTGAGTCTGTATCAAGCAGCAGAGAATTGATACTGCTGTCTGGGATATTTCCCTCTGCAACAGCCAGATCCAGTTCAAAGCTTTTTAACATGTCATAAAGATTATTTATGGAGCTAGTAAATATTTTTATATTTGTTCCGGGATTTTGCGCACTGTATTTTCCCAGAACCTCGACTACAGCATTGCTCTCTGCGGTGTGAGTAATCCCCACTCGCAGATGTCTTATCTGCCTTTCATCATCAGCAAGTTCTTGCTTCATTCTTTCATATAATGCAATATTTCTTCGTGCATATCTAATCACATAATTTCCCGAACTCGTTGGCTTTATCCTGTTTCCGGAGCGATTGAACAGCTTCACATGCAGCTCCTGCTCTAACTGCTTGATATGCTGGGTTACAGCTGGCTGTGTCAGTGACAGATGTTCTGCAGCTTTCGTATAACTTTCGTATTCGACGACAGCAAGTAACGTGTACAATTTTGTATCAATCATCGGATCACCTCATTTCCCATCTAAACATAATAAAAGCTTATGATATATTAATTATTCATAAATTAACTTTATGATGTTTTTGTATATAATGGTAACATAAACAGGAGCGGGAAGCAACATAAAACAACAGCTAAAAAAATATAAGAGTAAAGGGGAAATGTTGAATTGAAGAAATTATTATCGATCTTTGAAGTCTTTTTTAAAATTGGATTGTTTACTTTCGGAGGAGGCCTTGAGATGCTTCCTCTGTTTAAGCGAGAGTTAGTCGAAAAGCATCACTGGATCACAGAGGATGAACTGATGGATATGATATCAATCTCTCAGTCCGTACCGGGGAGCCTGACAATCAACAGTGCGGCTTTCCTTGGAAGAACCATGGAAGGTATCAAGGGTGCAGTCTTTGCAATCCTGGGCGCAGCACTGGCTCCGATGCTCTGTATTGCCCTGGTTGTAGTAATTGAGCCTTTGATTGATGGCAATATCTATGTGGACCACTTTTTTACAGGAGTTCGTGCCGCAGTGGTAGGCCTGATCTTAAGTGCACTGCTGGATCTTCGATCACATGTACTTCAGTCTAAGGCCGATCTGGTGATTATGGCAGGATCATTTGGAGCGATGCAGGTGTTTGACATTAACTTTGTTTATATCATTGCCTGTGGAGTCTTATGTTCTCTGTTCTTGTATTTTCTGGCAAATAAAAACAAAGTCGGGACTGCTATTATATTAGGAAGTAATCTTGTGATATCAGCAATAAACTATAAGACTGCCTATGTCTTCTGGGGAATTTTTGCCCTATCCTACATCTGTTATCGATATGACAGATTTCAGATTCGAAAGAAAATCGAAAATAAGAATATCGAACAAGAAGAAAAAAATCCACATGTGGCACTGAAAGGGGAAGAGGCAAATGCTAATACTTGAATTATTTTTAAGATTTTTTAAATTGGGTTTTATGAGCTTTGGCGGGGGATATGCGATTGTCCCTCTGTTATATGAAGAGGTGTCGGGTATATGGGATGTAACGAAGACACAGTTTGCCAATCTGATTGGCCTGTTCGAACTGACGCCCGGTTCTGTGACAGTGAATGCTGCAGGTTATGTGGGGTATCAGATTGGAAAAATACCGGGAGCTGTGCTGTCGACCATTGGCGTTATACTGCCGTCCTTTATCTTGATGCTGATTATAAGCAGCCTCCTGAAGAGATTTTCTGAAAATGAACTGACAAACGAAGTGATCCGGGGAGTCAGACCTGCAGCGATGGGAATTATGTGTTCTTCGCTCATCTTTTTTATCGGGACTTCGATTATGGAGGCCGGCAATATGCCAAAATCGATATCAGATCCTCTGGTTATCAGTATTCCTTCGCTTTCTATTGCAGCACTTAGTTTTTATGCTGTGCATAAAAAGAATATAAACCCTATTTGGGTTACACTGGGCGCAGGAGCTCTGGGCGTTTTACTTGTAAAATGACAGAGTCTGAAAAAAACCTTGACTTTTGACATTTTTAAGGATATAATATCTGAGCGTGCATAAGATGTACGACCATTTTGTGCGCAAAATTTTATAATAAGAAGTTAAGCAACCGGGTACCCCGTATTATACGGAGATTTTATCAGGAGGTGAAAAGGAATGCCAACATTCAATCAGTTAGTAAGAAAAGGACGTCAGACCACATCTAAAAAATCTGATGCTCCGGCTCTGCAGAAAAACTTTAACTCTCTGCAAAAGAAAACATCCGATCTGTCTTCACCACAAAAACGTGGCGTCTGCACAGCAGTAAAGACAGCGACACCTAAGAAGCCGAATTCAGCACTCAGAAAGATCGCCAGAGTTCGTCTCTCTAATGGTATCGAAGTTACAAGCTATATTCCGGGTGAAGGACATAATCTTCAGGAACATAGTGTTGTTCTGATTCGTGGAGGAAGAGTTAAGGACCTGCCAGGTACAAGATACCACATTATCCGTGGAACATTGGATACTGCAGGTGTAGCTAACAGGAAACAGGCCCGTTCCAAATACGGTGCTAAAAGACCAAAAAAATAATTAAGACAAAGGTCTTTTGTCTGCTTTAAGCAGGCTTACTAATATTCGAATTTTCTTGTATCACAGATATCTATGATTGTACGGTGTTCCTTAACCTTTCACGGTTGCAGGTTAATAGAGAATTTACCAGTGCGAACATACATTATATGTGTGAGTACCTGAGATCTAATCGAATTATGATTAAGGAGGGAAGTAACGTGCCACGTAAAGGACATACTCAAAAGAGAGATGTTTTAGCAGATCCGTTATATAATAATAAAGTGGTAACCAAACTTATCAATAACATCATGTTAGATGGTAAGAAGGGTGTTGCACAGAAGATTGTATACGGTGCATTTGCTAAAGTTGAAGAAAAGGCTGGAAAACCAGCTATTGAAGTTTTTGAAGAAGCTATGAACAATATCATGCCGGTTCTTGAAGTAAAAGCAAGGCGAATCGGTGGAGCTACGTATCAGGTTCCGATCGAGGTAAGACCGGACAGACGCCAGGCATTAGCACTTCGCTGGCTTACGACTTATTCTCGTAAGAGAGGCGAAAAGACTATGGAAGACAGGCTGGCCAATGAGCTTCTGGATGCAATGAATAACACAGGAGCATCCGTTAAGAAAAAAGAAGACATGCATAAGATGGCAGAGGCAAATAAGGCTTTTGCTCATTACAGATTCTAATGCAGGTTTTAGGTGAGAAGGATTCCGGTCTTGGCCGAATCCGACTCGTTTCATACTAAAACAGGAGGAAAAAATTTTGGCTAGGGATTATCCATTAGAGAGAGTCAGAAATATCGGTATTATGGCACATATTGATGCAGGTAAGACAACTCTTACCGAGCGTATTCTGTACTATACCGGTGTTAACTATAAGATTGGTGATACCCATGAGGGAACTGCTACCATGGATTGGATGGAGCAGGAACAGGAAAGAGGTATCACAATTACTTCAGCCGCCACCACCTGTCATTGGACGCACGAAAAGGACGGTGAGCCGGAGCCAGGTGCTTTGGAACATCGCATCAACATTATTGATACGCCAGGACATGTTGACTTTACTGTAGAAGTAGAGAGATCCTTACGTGTGCTTGACGGAGCAGTCGGTGTATTTAGTGCAAAAGGCGGTGTCGAGCCACAGTCTGAGAATGTATGGCGTCAGGCGGACACTTACAATGTCCCACGTATGGCATTTATCAACAAGATGGATGTTATGGGCGCTGATTTCTACGGTTCCGTAGATCAGATCAGGACTCGTTTAGGAAAAAATGCAATTATGCTTCAGCTGCCAATCGGAAAAGAAGATTCCTTTACTGGAATCATCGATTTGATGGAAATGAGAGCTTACATCTATAACGATGAAAGAGGCGACGACATCACGATTGAGGAGATTCCGGATGACATGAAGGAAGATGCAGAACTTTATCGTGCAGAGATGATTGAGAAGATTTGCGAACTGGATGATGATCTTACGCTTCGTTATCTGGAAGATGAGATTCCATCTGAAGATGAGATGAAAGCAGTTCTGAGAAAAGCCACCTGTGAAGGTACAGCTGTTCCAGTATGCTGCGGTTCCGCTTATAAGAATAAAGGTGTTCAGAAACTTTTGGATGCTGTTATTGATTATATGCCTTCACCAATTGATATTCCGCCAATTGACGGAACAGATATGGAAGGAAACGAAGTAGTCAGACATTCATCTGACGAAGAGCCGTTTTCAGCTCTTGCGTTCAAGATTATGACTGATCCATTTGTAGGAAGACTGGCCTACTTCAGAGTATATTCTGGTACCATGAAGGCCGGCTCTTACGTATACAATTCTACAAAAGACAAGAAAGAACGTGTCGGACGTATCCTTCAGATGCATGCGAACAAGAGACAGGAGCGAGAGATCGTATATTCAGGAGAGATTGCTGCGGCAATCGGGCTGAAAGTTACATCTACAGGTGATACACTCTGTGACGAGCAGCATCCGGTAATTCTTGAATCCATGGAATTCCCGGATCCGGTTATTGAGTTGGCTATTGAACCTAAGACAAAGGCCGGGCAGACAAAACTTGGCGAGGCTCTTGCAAAACTTGCAGAAGAAGATCCAACCTTCCGTGCCCATACGAATGAGGATACAGGACAGACTATTATTGCCGGAATGGGTGAACTTCATCTTGAGGTTATCGTGGATCGTCTGCTCCGCGAATTCCATGTAGAGGCTAATGTCGGTGCTCCGCAGGTTGCATATAGAGAGACCATCACGAAACCGGCTGATGTTGACAGCAAGTATATCAAGCAGTCCGGAGGACGTGGACAATACGGACACTGTAAAGTTAAGTTTGAGCCCATGGATCCGAATGGGGAAGAAAGCTACAACTTCCAGAATTCTGTTGTCGGCGGAGCTATTCCGAAAGAATATATCCCGGCAGTTGATCAGGGTATTCAGGAAGCTATGAAAGCCGGTATCCTCGGAGGATTCCCGGTAGTAGGTGTTGCGGCTAACGTATATGACGGATCCTATCATGAGGTCGATTCTTCAGAGATGGCTTTCCATATCGCGGGCTCTATGGCATTCAAAGATGCTATGCACAAAGGTTCCCCGGTACTTTTGGAGCCGATCATGAAAGTGGAAGTTTCCACTCCGGAAGACTACATGGGAGATGTTATCGGTGATATTAACTCCCGTCGTGGACGTATCGAAGGAATGGATGACATCGGCGGAGGAAAGATGATCCGAGGATTTGTACCTCTTGGAGAAATGTTCGGATATGCAACTGATCTGCGTTCCAGAACACAGGGTCGTGGTAACTACTCTATGTTCTTCGACAGATATGAGCAGGTTCCGAAGTCGGTACAGGAAAAAGTTCTGTCTGCTGTAAGCAAATAGAAATTATAAGTCAAAAAACACACTTGCAATACCTTTGATTATGCAATATAATCAAGGGTAGCAGGTTGCGTAAAATAAAGAAATTTAAAAGCCCGTATGAGGCATATCTATTAAGGAGGAATTTTAAAAATGGCTAAGGCTAAATTTGAAAGAACAAAACCCCATTGCAACATTGGTACCATTGGACATGTTGACCATGGTAAAACAACTCTGACAGCTGCTATCACGAAAGTTTTGTCTGTAAGAGTACCTGGTAATGATTCTGTTGATTTTGATCATATCGATAAAGCTCCGGAAGAAAAAGAACGTGGTATCACAATTTCTACTTCTCACGTTGAGTATGAGACAGAGCACAGACATTATGCTCATGTTGACTGCCCAGGGCATGCCGATTATGTAAAGAACATGATCACAGGTGCTGCTCAGATGGATGGAGCTATCCTTGTTGTAGCTGCTACAGATGGTGTAATGGCTCAGACAAAGGAGCATATTCTTCTTTCCCGTCAGGTAGGCGTACCTTATATCGTAGTATTCATGAATAAATGCGATATGGTTGACGACGAAGAATTACTGGAACTGGTAGACATGGAAATCCGTGAACTGTTAAGCGAGTATGACTTCCCTGGCGATGATACACCGATTATTCAGGGATCCGCTCTGAAGGCAATTGAAGAGCCGGAAGGACCTTGGGGAGACAAGATTATGGAACTTATGGATGCTGTTGACAGCTGGATTCCGGATCCACAGCGTGCAACAGATCAGCCATTCCTGATGCCTGTAGAGGATATCTTCACAATCACAGGACGTGGTACAGTTGCCACAGGACGTGTTGAGCGTGGTACACTTCATCTGAACGAAGAAGTTGAAATCATCGGAATCAAAGAAGAGACACGTAAGACAGTTGTAACAGGTATTGAGATGTTCCGTAAACTTCTGGACGAGGCTCAGGCTGGTGATAATATCGGTGCACTGCTTCGCGGGGTTCAGAGAACAGACATCGAAAGAGGACAGGTACTTGCAAAACCAGGTACGGTAACCTGCCATACAAAGTTTACCGCTCAGGTTTACGTTCTTACAAAAGATGAAGGTGGACGTCATACTCCTTTCTTCAACAACTATCGCCCTCAGTTCTACTTCAGAACAACGGACGTAACAGGTGTTATCAATCTTCCGGAAGGAACAGAGATGTGTATGCCTGGTGATAACGTAGAGATGACAATTGAACTGATTCATCCAATAGCTATGGAGCAGGGTCTTACATTCGCTATCCGTGAAGGTGGACGTACAGTTGGATCAGGACGAGTTGCTACAGTTATTGAGTAATAATTGTATAAATAAATAATTTGTGATCAAACGGAGTAATACAAATGCCGCAGTTCTTGGAAAATTGAGAACTGCGGCATTTTTAATTGCTGTTTTAAATTATAGTTCGATCAGCTCTTTTGGTGAATGGGCGAGATCTTCGTATCCGTCTTCTGTGATCAGAATCATGTCCTCGATCCGGACGCCGCCGAAACCAGGTATATAGATGCCAGGCTCGATGGTCTCAATCATGTTTGCTTTCATGACTGTCTGGTCAGTCATGGAGAAACGCGGTTCTTCATGGATGAACAGGCCGACACTGTGACCAAGTCCGTGCCCGAAGCAGTCTCCATATCCGGCTTCCGTGATGATATCCCTGGCAATTTTGTCCACCTCACAGCCCTTCATGCCTGGTTTTACTGCAGCCATGGATTCTTTATGTGCACAAAGAACGATATCATAGATCTCCTTTTGCTTATCATTTGCCTTGCCAATTACTATGGTTCTTGTCATATCGGAACAATAGCCCTTGTAGATGCAGCCAAAATCCATAGTGAGAAAATCGCCATATTCCAGTTTCTTTTCACTTGGAACAGCATGAGGCATAGAGGAGTGAATACCGGATGCAACAATAGAATCAAAAGATAACCCTTCTGCACCGTTCATCTTCATCTCGTATTCAAGACGGGCAGCTACTTCAAGCTCTGTCTGTCCCTCTTTGATATAACCTAACATGGCTGAAAATGCAGCATCTCCAATACTCTCAGCTTTTCTGAGGTAATCGAGTTCTTCCGGAGTCTTAACCTGACGAAGTTTATTCACGGATTGTCCCATGGGGGTCCAAGCTTCAACATGGAGCTCATTCTCGAACTTATTAAAATCACTGCACAACATGGAGCAATCTTCATATCCAAGAGTCCTGGCATGATCCTGGCTGATGCATCTGTTCAGAAGTTCGGTCCTGGAATGTTCTTTGTTCTCCTCAGTTACTGTGAAATCACTTTCTTTTTGGGCTGCTTCTGTATATCGGGAATCCGTGATCAGCACATGCTGGTTTTGGGAAATGTATAAAACACCTTCGCCGCCTCTAAAACCGCTGATATAGCGCATATTATAAGGATCGGTGATTAACAGTGCATCGATATTTTTCTGGCTTATCAGGCCGTTAACATTATCTCTCATTTATCTGATTCAATCCTTTCTTAGGTTTATGTATAAGAACATCTTAGCACAATAAAATCTCTTTTACAATCGTTTTCCTATGTGACTAACTCACAGAACATTATTTGAAATTGTATTATTCTATACTCAACAAGAGATACTAGTACATAAGAGATATTAGTACAAAAAGCAAATGACTTTTAATAAATGGAGGTAACTGATATGGCAGTAACACAATTAAAAAAAGACAAATTTGATGAAGCGATTCAAGAAAAAGGAAAACTTGTGGTGATTGATTTTTTTGCAACCTGGTGTGGACCTTGTAAGGTTTTAAGTCCAGTTGTTGATCAGGCGTCTGAAGAATTTACCGATGTGGCTTTTTATAAAGTGGATATTGACGAAGAGATGGAACTCGCTCAGAGATATCAGGTGATGAGCGTACCAACAGTCCTTTTTATAAAAGAGGGCGAGGTTGTAAATAAGAGTGTTGGATCGATTCCAATTGAACGCCTGAGGGACCTCATCAATGAGGCGAAATAATAAGTTTATAACTGAAAAAGTTTGATAAAAGTTTTCTATGTACTTTCTCCTATTAGGGACAGCATCATGACAGATGCCGTCCCTCTTCCTTTTATGACACTTTGATCATAACCTTCCCGGTTCTGCGGTATTCCGGCTTTGTGAAGACATCTGCGATATCGTCAAGCGGTACGATGTTTGTGATCAGATTTTTTACATCTATCATGTGTGAATCCAACACCGCGACAGCCCGCTTAAATGTGTATGGGTTGATGAAAGATGATGTGATCTTCAGTTCTTTTTTAAAGACAAGATCCGGCCGGAGTGGAAAACTATCATCTGGAGATGCCAGACCAAAGAACATGACAGTAGCTGTATTGCCCGCAAAGTTTAGGGCATCTTCCTGCGTATGTATATTGCCGACACACTCGATGACAACATCTACGTTTTCACAATAATTTCTTAGAACGGTTTGCACATCCTCTTCCAGTGGATTGATGACCTTGGTGGCGCCCAATTTCAATGCCTGGGTTCGCTTCTCCTCTACAGGTTCTGATAAAATCAGCTTAGCCGCCCCTGCATGTTTTGCAAGCTGCAGCATAATCATACCAATCGGTCCGCCTCCGATGACCAACACAGTTGAACCCACTTTGATATTGCACAAATCAATTCCGTTCAAGCAGCAAGAGACCGGTTCAGCCATAGCCGCTTCCATAAAACTCAAGTCTTCTGAGAACGAATAAACTTGCTTTTCGTGTGTGATGACATATTCCGCAAACGCGCCGTTCACGGTCGTCCCGACTCCGATCATATCTGTACAGAAATGGGCCTTCCCATTCTTGCAATAATAGCATTCTCCGCATGTGTCATTGGGGTCCCCGCTTACCCGGTCGCCGACCTTGACGGAAGTGACATTCTTCCCGACTTTTGTGACCACACCAGAAAACTCATGTCCCGGTATCAGTGGGGGAGTGACCTCAAAAGCACCTCCGTCACCGTTAAAAATATGGATATCGGTGCCACATACCCCACAGTACTTTACCTGAATTAATACTTCATCCTCCTTTAGATCGCGAAGAGGAACCTCTTTTACAGTTAAATCTTGTTTTCCCTGGTAAACTGCCGCTTTCATCCTATTGCCCTCCTGTTTGTATGTTAAACTTAAATATGAACCTTGTTATAGGTATCATACGTCAAAATCATACAAGGTGCAATGAAAAACAGACAAAACCATCATTTTATTTTAATTGAAATATGGTATACTACTAATATGATGCAAGTGTCAAAAGGTATTTTGACGCTAATGATACATAGATTGTTACAGGAGGGTCAGATAATGTACGGTTTGGATGAAGTAAGAGCGGTAGATCCTGAAATTGCGGTTTTGATCGAAAAAGAACTTGAGCGTCAGAACAGTCATATTGAACTGATAGCTTCCGAAAACTGGGTTTCGAAAGCGGTCATGGCTTCGATGGGAAGTGTATTTACGAATAAATATGCGGAAGGATACCCGGGAAAACGTTTTTACGGTGGATGTCAGTATGCTGACGAGGTGGAAACACTGGCAATTCAACGTGCAAAGCAGATTTTTGGATGTACGTATGCCAACGTTCAGCCGCATTCGGGAGCACAGGCGAACATGGCAGTGTTTTTTGCTCTTTTAAAGCCGGGAGATACGATTCTGGGCATGGATCTGGACCATGGCGGCCATTTGACACATGGAAGTCCGGCTAATTTTTCAGGAGCTTATTTTAAAGCGGTGCCCTATGGAGTAGATGATCATGGGTTTCTGGATTATGATCAGGTAAAACGTCTGGCGAAGGAATACAGACCAAAAATGATTGTGGCAGGTGCCAGTGCCTATGCCAGAAAAATTGATTTTAAACGGTTCCGGGAAATCGCCGACGAGGTGGGTGCATATCTGATGGTGGATATGGCTCATATTGCGGGACTGGTTGCGACCGGGCAGCATGAAAGTCCGATTCCCTATGCTCATGTGACAACCACTACAACCCACAAAACACTTCGCGGACCACGCGGTGGGCTGATCTTATCTTCAGAAGAATTTGCAAAAGACCATCAGCTGAATAAAGCCGTATTTCCAGGAATCCAGGGAGGGCCCCTGATGCATGTGATTGCGGCGAAGGCCGTCTGTTTTAAAGAAATTCTCAGTGATGAATTTCAGCAGTATGGGAGAGATGTGGTGACAAATGCCAAAGCTTTATGTGACGGATTGGTGAAGCGCGGAATTCAGATTGTATCCGGCGGAACGGACAATCATCTGATGCTGCTTGATTTGGCTCCCATGAGAAAAACAGGAAAAGAAGTGGAGAATCTGCTCGACAGTGTGAACATTACGGCAAATAAGAATACTATACCAAATGATCCTAAGTCTCCGTTTGTGACCAGTGGTTTGAGGCTTGGTACTCCGGCCGTGACTACCCGCGGGATGAAAACAGGAGATATGGATGTGATTGCACAGGCAATTGCCGTTATGCTTTATGAAGGGGAAAGCGGAGAGAAAAAAGCAGAGAAGCTGGTTAAAAACCTTACGGATAAATATCCGCTGTAATAGAAGGAGAGCCGGGGATGCATGATCCCCGGCAGGTATGAAAAAGAAAATTTATGCTAAAAGAGCAAGGCAGCCATCTATCTCTGACTTTTCTCTGACTTTTAACGACTACTAAACTCTTTATTTGATTTATGACTTTAGTATACAGAACATTTGTGAGTAAAGTGTGATGAAATATTCAATAAACTGTGAAGACTACATGAAGTATCTATAAAGCGCTTTATGAATATTTTACATCTAGGGCCAAGATCTTAAAGATTAAACATTTTCTGGAATGATCTCAGGTTTTCTTTTCACATCTATTTCGATCTCTTTGTTGTTTGCGGTTACGGTCAAAGTAGAGTGCTCAAGACTGCCTTCCAGCATTTTTTCTGCGATGGCATCCTCCAGTGTAGATTGTATCACTCTTTGCAAGGGACGTGCCCCATATACCGGGTCAAATCCTTTTTCGGATAGTATGCCGACGGCCTTGTCGTCCACTTCTAGGGTAAAGCCAAGCTGCCTGGAACGATCCTGCAGTTCTCTTAACATCTTGAGTGTGATTGCATGAATCACTTGCTTATCCAATTGATGGAAGATAATGATATCGTCCAAGCGATTCAGGAATTCAGGCTGAAAAGTTTCTTTGACAGTTTCTTTGATTCGGGACGCCATGTCTTCCTTTTCCTGCTCGGCAGATGCTTCCGCTGAAGAGGCGAATCCGAGTGTTTTCTTTGAGGCGAGATCTCTTGCACCGAGGTTTGAGGTCATGATAATAATCGTATTTTTAAAATCTACGGTTCTGCCCTGTCCATCGGTAAGTCTTCCGTCATCCATAATCTGCAAAAGTGCATTCCACACATCGGGATGTGCTTTTTCTATTTCATCAAAGAGAACAATGCTGTATGGTTTGCGTCTCACGCGTTCTGTCAGCTGACCGCCCTCTTCGTATCCGACGTATCCCGGAGGGGACCCAATTAGTTTTGAAACTGTGTGTTTTTCCATATATTCTGACATATCAATTCGAATAACAGCATTCTCATCCTGAAACATTACCTCGGCCAATGCCTTGGACAACTCCGTTTTTCCTACACCGGTCGGACCAAGGAAGAGAAAGGATCCAATTGGGCGCTCCGGCGAGCGAATTCCCGTCCTGCTTCTGCGGATAGCCTTTGCCACGGTAAGGATAGCTTCATCCTGTCCTATGACACGTTGATGAAGGGTATCTTCGAGCTTCATCAGTCTCTGGCTTTCACTCTCCGTGAGCATAGTTACGGGGACTCCAGTCCACTGTGATACGACAGATGCGACATCTTCTTCATTGATTTCGTGGATTTTTGAATTGGTCCACAGCCCTTTCTGGTAATCTAGACGTTCCCGAAGGGTTTTTTGACGGTCTCGGATCTTAGCTGCCTCCTCATAGTTCTGGATGTTTACGGCCTCCTGCTTTTTGTTCTGCAGCTGATGGATCTCCTCTTCCATTTTGCGAAGATGGGGAGGTATGGTCATGCTGTCTGTTTTTACACTGGCCGCAGCTTCATCAATCAGGTCAATGGCCTTATCCGGCAGATATCTGTCGGAAATATAACGAGAGGAAAGTTCAACGGCGGCCTTTAAGGCATCATCCGTGATCTTTAGGTCATGGAATTGTTCGTATTTTTCACGAATTCCTCTCAGAATCGAAAGTGTATCCTCTCTGGAAGGCTCATTTATTGTAACCGGCTGGAATCTGCGCTCAAGAGCAGCATCCTTTTCGATATATTTTTTGTATTCATTCAACGTCGTGGATCCGATAACCTGGACCTCACCTCTTCCGAGAGCCGGTTTTAAGATATTTGATGCGTCCATGGCGCCTTCTGTTGCACCTGCTCCAATCAACGTATGAAGCTCATCGATGAAAATAATAACATTTCCGGCGGCCTTGGCTTCGTCGAGATACGATTTGATTCGTTCCTCGAAATCCCCACGGTATTTTGTACCGGAGACCATTTTGCTAAGATCCAGAGAAAGTATTCTTTTGTCCAGAAGGTTCTTTGGTGCCAGTCCCTCAGATATCCGCTGTGCCAGACCTTCTGCAATGGCGGTTTTTCCTACACCAGGTTCTCCGATAAGCACAGGATTGTTTTTCGTCCTTCTGGAAAGGATCTGAATAGCTCTTTTTATTTCTTTGTCTCTTCCGATGACCGGATCGAATCCACCTGCGGATGCAATTGAAGTGAAGTCCACACTGAATTGTTCCAGGGTTTTTGTCTCTGGTGCTTCCTTTTGCTTCGTCTGTGTCATAGTCTGTGGCCACTGTGTGCCCATGGTATCCATGAGATCTTTTATTATCTTATCACAATCGGCTCCTGCAGAGGTCAACAACTGGTTGGCTGCACAATTCTTCTGAAGGAGGATTGCGAGCAGGATATGCTCAGGATCTGTCGATGCGTGATGCAGCTTATCTGCCTGCGATTTGGCAAGTTCTAAGACCTGATCAGCCTCCGTGCTAAAGCGCATCAGAAAGCTTTTGGAAGCTTTTGCTGCATCTTCATCATAAGTTTTGATCAGATCAGCGATCAGCTGATCATCAAATCCATTCTTGAGCAAAGCGCTGGCTGCACTGCTGTTCTTGTGGTCTTTACTTACAAGAGCGAGAAGTAGGTGCTCACTGCCCGCGAACCCATGTTCCATATCGCCTGCAATACCTACAGCTGTCTTTAGAAGAAGTTTGGATTCTTTGCCAAGTGATTGTTTACTCATATATGACAGCCCCCTTTTTTTCTTGTTGTATCTCATCGCGAAGCCTTGCGGCTTCCTCGTACTCTTCACTTTGCACTGCCTGTTCAAGCTGGTATTTTAATGCATTCAGGCGGCGTTTTTTCTTAATCTCCTCATCTGCGGCATGCAAGAAAGGACTCTCACCGATATCCCTTGCCTTTGTCTGATTCTGCATATACATCCAATTATTTCCTCCCATCTGGTTCCATGCACTCTGCTGCTTTGCAGCAATTGCATATTGTCTGAATTTTTCGGCACAGTCGTTACACAGATGAACTTCCTGTTCCACTCCCATCCAATTTACTAAAAAACTAAGTGTAGCTTCATTTTCATGACAATGCTGGCACTTCATGTCAGATCACTCCTTTCTGTGGCAAGGCCTGTTGTTCACTCCCTCGTAGATGTCTACGAGACGGTTGAGATAATCTATCAGTTGAAACATATCCTCTTCACCGAACTTAGAAACAACTTCATTTAACATCTGTTCGTAGGAAACTTTTGTTTCCTTTAATACAGCACTGCCTTTCGGTGTTGCAGTTACGTATAACTTTCTTCTGTCAGATAAATCTATGTCACGGATAATATAACCCTTTTTCTCCAGGGAGTTTAAAATTTGTGAAATCGCTGGCCTGGATAGATGCATGCAGGTCTGAATCTCCGTGACGTTTAACCTGCTGCTTGTGCAGACACAGCCGTTCGTGATCTTATCCATGACAACCCATTCATTAAGTGGAATGCAGCAATGAGAAGGATAGCAGGCATCCAGTTTCTTAAAGCGAAAGGAAGCACTTAAAAAGCTATCCTTTATAGAACTCCCCATGTGATTCACCTCCTGTTAGTTAGTCGAGACTAGTTAAGAACTTAACTATTTATTTGCTTAACATTATAACGCGTAATATCAGAATGTCAATAGGTTTTGAAAAAAATATACTAAAATAGTGTACATTTTGAAAATGTACTTGAAGGATCCCAGATATTGCTGTATATTAGAAGAAAAATAACTACATATGGTAAGATTGTGAGAGCCCGAAGAGCGTAGCAATCTGTGTATCATTAGCGTCAAAATACCTTTTGACGCGTGCATGCTATACCGAAATACACGAGAAGGAAAGCTGGGAGGGAGGAAGAAAGGTAAATGATAGATACAATGAAGATTGTAAAACGAGATGGGAGTTTTGAAGTATTCTCTTTAGATAAGATTAAAAATGCTGTGAGAAAATCATTTTTAAGTGTCGATACGCAGATCAGTGAGCAGGAATATGGTCGTCTGACCAGACGTATTGCAAAAAAGATAACGTGTGATTATTCAGATGAAAACAGGGCTTCCGTGGAAGAAATTCAAGACATTGTGGAACAGACTCTCATGGAGGAAAATTACTATAAGGAAGCAAAGAGTTATATCCTTTATCGCGATGTCAGAAATAGAAAACGAAAAACAAGAGATGACATCAGTGAATTTTTTAGAACACTTCCTGAGATTGATCAAACGTTAAAGAAGATTGAAAGGGATTTTAGAGAAGAAGTTTATGATCTGGATTATCTGAAAAATAAGTTCAAGGCTTTTTATAAAACGGACATGGATACGGATGAATGTCTGTCTATGCTGATTAAAGCGGCCGTGGAACTGACTACACAGGAAGCACCTCATTGGGAATACATTGCAGCAAGGCTTTTATTTATTCAAGTTGAACGAAATCTAAAAAAGGAGGCCAGAGATCTTCGCATCCATAGCCTCTATGAGAAAATCAGTTACCTCACGCAGCAGGAGCTGTACGGGAGCTATATTCTAAAACATTACACAAAAGAGGAAATTGATGAATTTGAGACCTATATTGATTCATCCCGCAATGAGCTTTTAAACTACTCAGGACTTGAACTACTAATCAAACGCTATGTGATCCGTTCTCATGAAAATGTTCCTCTTGAGAGCGTTCAGGAGATGTATCTGGGGATTGCCATGCATCTGGCTATGCTCGAAAAAAATGACAGAAATAGCTGGGTAAGAAAGTTTTATGATATGCTTAGCACACTTAAGGTGACTATGGCAACACCGACGCTCTCGAATGCCAGAAAGCCGTATCAGCAGCTGTCCTCGTGCTTCATTGATACGGTACCGGATTCTTTGGATGGAATTTATAGAAGTATTGATAATTTTGCCAAAGTAAGTAAGTTTGGCGGAGGGATGGGAATGTATTTCGGAAAGGTA
Source organism: Blautia liquoris (assembly GCF_015159595.1). Lineage (NCBI taxonomy): Bacteria > Bacillati > Bacillota > Clostridia > Lachnospirales > Lachnospiraceae > Blautia > Blautia liquoris. The sequence continues at coordinate 271,931 of NZ_CP063304.1, forward strand.
CGAGCAAGTGGAAGCAGTATCCGCGGATTCAAGGGTGCTGCAGGTGGCGTGATTCGGTGGATCAAGCTGGCAAATGACACGGCCGTAGCAGTAGATCAGCTTGGCATGAGACAGGGGGCTGTCGCGGTTTATCTGGATGTATGGCATAAAGACTTGCCGGAATTTTTGAATCTTCGCACGAATAACGGAGATGACCGGATGAAGGCCCACGATGTATTCCCGGCGGTATGCTACCCGGATTACTTTTGGAAGATGGCAAAAGAGAATGTCGAGGGGGACTGGTACTTGATGTGCCCTCATGAGATTCTCACTGTAAAAGGATATGCCCTGGAGGACAGTTATGGGGATGAATGGGAGAAGAAGTATCTGGATTGTATAAGAGATGAGAGAATCGGCAAACGGGCGATTCCCATTAAAGAACTCATTCGTCTGATTATAAAAAGCGCTGTGGAAACGGGGACGCCATTTACATTTAACCGAGACCATGTAAATCAGGCGAATCCCAATAAACATAAAGGTATGATTTACTGCAGCAACCTGTGCACAGAGATTGCACAGAATATGAGTGCCATTGATGCCGCCGATCAAAGGATTGAGCAGGTAGATGGTGAGACGGTTGTTGTCACTGTTACGAAGCCAGGAGACTTTGTTGTGTGTAACCTTGCCAGTCTCTCCCTTGGCAATATTGATGTGGATGACAGCGAAGAGGTTATGGATATTACAAGGAGTGTAGTCCGGGCTCTTGACAATGTCATCGACTTGAATTTCTTCCCTCTGCCCTATGCAAAAATCACGAACCAGAAGTATCGTCCGATCGGACTTGGAGTGAGCGGGTATCATCATATGCTTGCAAAACATCAGATCAGATGGGAGAGTGAGGAACATCTAAAGTTGGCAGATCGGGTTTTCGAAGACATTAATTATGCGGCGATTACTGCAAGCATGGAAAATGCCAGAGAAAAAGGGACATATGAGTGTTTTGAAGGCAGTGACTGGCAGACGGGAAAATACTTTGAAAGCAGAGAGTATCATTCAAAAAGATGGATCAAACTAAAGAAAGAGGTCGCCGCGTCGGGTATTCGAAATGGATATCTTCTTGCGATAGCGCCCACAAGCAGTACCAGTATTCTCGCGGGAACGACAGCAGGACTGGATCCCGTCATGAACCGATATTTTCTTGAGGAGAAGAAGAATGGCCTCGTTCCCAGAGTGGCACCAGATCTGTCACCGGATACCTACTGGTATTATAAAAATGCCCACTATATTGACCAGATCTGGTCTGTCAGGGCCTGCGGTGTTCGCCAAAGACATATTGATCAGGCACAGAGCATGAACCTGTATATTACTAATGAATATACATTCCGAGGGGTTTTGAATCTTTATATCAGAGCATGGGAGGAAGGGGTGAAGACGATCTACTATATTCGTTCCAGGAGTCTGGAAGTAGAGGAGTGTGAAGCCTGCTCGTCATGAAAGGAGAACAAAGTGGGCTGCTTTGTACAAAACAGGAAAGAAATAGGAAGGAGAGAGTTATTGCAAGACAGGGTTTGTTTTCAATAACAAGGAAGATATGAGTGAATTGAAGAAAAAGTTATTATTTAATCCCGACGGTGATATCGATGTGGGAAAGCGAAAATTGGTTGGGGGAAATACTACAAATCTGAATGATTTCAATAATATGAAATATACGTGGGTCAGCAGCTGGTACCGTCAGGCGATGAATAATTTCTGGGTTCCGGAAGAGATTAACCTGAGTATGGATGTAAAAGAATATCCCAATCTAGCTGATCCTGAAAGACGGGCTTATAATAAAATTTTGTCATTTTTAATTTTTTTGGACAGTCTGCAGTCTGCGAATCTCCCTACGCTGGGCGAATATATCACTGCAAATGAGGTGAATCTCTGTCTGGCAATCCAGACATTTCAGGAGACGGTTCACAGCCAGAGCTACAGCTATATGCTGGATACTATCTGTGAACCTCAGCAGAGAAATCAGGTTTTGTATGAATGGAAGAATGATAAACATCTTCTGGAGAGAAATACATTTATTGGAGATATCTACAATGCTTTTCAGAAGGAGAAGTCTCTTGACAATATGATGAAGACAATTGTTGGAAACTATATATTAGAAGGAGTTTATTTCTTCAGCGGGTTCATGTTTTTCTACAATCTCGGAAGAAACAATAAAATGCCGGGATCAGTTCAGGAGATACGCTATATTAATCGTGATGAGAATACCCATCTTCGTCTGTTCCAGAATATCATCATGGAACTTAAAAAAGAGGAGCCCCACCTTTTTACTCCGGAGAAAGTTGATGTATATCGAGCTATGATTAAGGAAGGCTGTGAACAGGAAATTCGCTGGGGATGTTATGCAATTGGAGACGAAGTTCAGGGGCTGACAAAAGATATGGTGACAGACTATATTCAGTATCTGGGTAATCTGCGATGTAAAAATCTTGGGTTTGACGGTATCTTTGAAGGACACGATAAGGAACCGGAATCTATGACCTGGGTCAGTCAGTACAGCAATGCCAATATGATAAAAACAGATTTCTTTGAGGCGCGCAGCACGGCATATGCAAAGAGCAGTGCTTTGTTGGATGACCTGTAAAAAACGAAAAGAAAGACCTTGACTTTCAATTATTCACATGATATATTTATATAGTGACGTGAAAGAAGGTCTTTTTTTTATGCACAAATCAGGGCGGCATCCCTGAGACTGTATGAGAGAAATGACTATAAGGATGAAGTGATTCATCGAATATGCAATGATACAGTGGAGGTGGAAGTCGTGCGCGTAAATATAACATTGGCATGTACGGAATGTAAACAACGTAATTATAACATGACAAAGGACAAGAAGAATCATCCCGACAGAATGGAGACAAAGAAATATTGTAGATTCTGCAAGAAACACACAACTCACAAAGAGACCAAATAATTAATAGCTAAATTTGGCGCGATGCGTGATACAGAGGTGATAGGATGTCAGAAACGGTAAAAGAAAAGAAAGTTAAGAAAAGCTGGTTCAAGGGCTTAAAGTCCGAATTCAAGAAGATTGTCTGGACCGATAAGAAGAGTCTTGCAAAGCAGACAATTGCTGTTCTTGTGATCTCTGTGATCATGTGTGTTTTGATTGCAGTGATTGACAGTGCCTCTTTTGAACTGGTGAATTTATTACTGAAGTAAGGGCAAAGGTGATTCAATGTCAGAGACAAACTGGTATGTTGTTCATACCTATTCCGGCTATGAGAATAAAGTAAAGGCCAATATAGAAAAGACAATTGAAAACAGACATCTTGAAGACCAGATTATCGAAGTGCGAGTTCCTCTTGAAGAAGTGATAGAAGTTAAGAACGGAACAAAGAAACAGGTACAGAGAAAGTTGTTCCCGGGCTATGTTCTCATAGACATGGTCATGAATGATGACACCTGGTATGTCGTAAGGAATACAAGGGGTGTGACCGGATTCGTCGGTCCGGGCTCCAAACCGGTACCACTTACAGAGACAGAGATAAACTCACTGGGTCTGATAGAGCAGGATAAGCCCGAAGAGGATGTAGTGATTGATCTGGAAGAGGGCGATGCAGTTGTTGTTACAGGCGGAGCCTGGGAGAAGACAACCGGAGTCGTTTTAAATATCAATAAACCAAAGCAGGTTGTCACGATCAATGTTGAACTGTTTGGCCGGGAGACCCCGGTGGAAATCAGTTTCTCAGAAGTTCAGAAGATATAATTATTTAAGAGACTGCGGGATCATATATGATGCTGCATGACTCGTGGGAGGGGAATTCCCGCAATTACCACAATATAGGAGGTGCCTTAATATGGCAAAGAAAGTAACAGGATATATCAAACTACAGATCCCTGCTGGTAAAGCGACACCAGCACCGCCGGTTGGCCCGGCTTTAGGTCAGCACGGTGTTAACATTGTACAGTTTACAAAGGAGTTCAATGCCAGAACTGCCGACAAAGGAGATGTTCTCATCCCCGTTGTAATCACTGTATATGCAGACAGAAGTTTCAGCTTTGTAACCAAAACTCCTCCGGCAGCTGTTTTGCTGAAGAAAGCCTGCAATCTGAAATCTGGTTCGGGAGTTCCGAATAAGACAAAGGTTGCAACCATTTCCAAGGATAAACTGCGTGAGATTGCAGAGACAAAGATGCCTGACTTAAATGCAGCATCTGTTGAGACTGCGATGAGCATGATTGCCGGAACAGCAAGAAGCATGGGTATCACAGTAGAAGAATAGAATTAATTCCATTTTGACCCGGAAAAAAGAGACGTGGGAGGGAAATTCCCGCAATTACCACCAGGAGGTTATAGAAAATGAAACATGGTAAGAGATATACAGAGGCTGCAAAAACAGTTGATCGTACAACACTTTACGATCCTGAAACCGCTGTTGCAGCAGTTAAGAAACTGGCAGTAGCAAAGTTTGATGAAACAATTGAAGTACACATTCGCACAGGATGTGACGGACGTCATGCCGATCAGCAGATCCGCGGAGCAGTTGTGCTGCCACATGGAACAGGAAAGACAGTTCGCGTTCTGGTATTCGCAAAAGGTGCAAAAGCTGATGAAGCTGCTGCAGCCGGAGCTGATTTCGTTGGAGCAGATGAGCTTGTCCCGAGAATCCAGAATGAAGGCTGGCTGGATTTTGATGTAGTTGTTGCTACACCGGATATGATGGGAATCGTCGGACGCCTGGGAAGAATCCTTGGACCGAAAGGTTTAATGCCAAACCCGAAGGCAGGAACTGTAACTATGGATGTTACAAAAGCTGTAAATGATATTAAAGCAGGTAAGATTGAGTATCGCCTCGATAAATCAAACATCGTACACGTGCCGATTGGAAAAGCTTCTTTTACGGAGGAGCAGTTAGCGGACAACTTCCACACACTGATGAGTGCGATTAACAAGGCCAGACCTTCTACACTGAAAGGGCAGTATTTAAGGAGCGTTACACTTGCTCCGACAATGGGCCCCGGTGTGAAACTGAACCCTGTTAACCTTGCATAAATAGAATGATTGAAAAAGACTGATGCGGACTTTGACGTCCTGCTTCAGTCTTTTTTGAACTTGTAGTACACAGATAGGATGACATATCGGAAGATGAAAGAGGTGTAAGAGGATGATAAATGCAGGATTAATATTAGAAGGCGGAGCGACCAGAGGGGTATTCACGGCCGGTGTTTTGGATTATCTGATGGAAAACGATGTTTATCTTTCTCATGTTGTGGGTGTGTCGGCCGGAACCTGCAATGGCGTGGACTATATTTCCCGGCAGATCGGCAGATCTCGAGATTGTATGATTCACGAGGACAAAAAAGATGGGCATGCCTACATGGGTGCTTCAGTTCTTTTGAAAAAGCATACGCTTTTCGACATGGATATGGTGTTCGATGAATATCCGAATCACCTGTATCCTTTTGATTTTAAAACATATGAGAATTCTGACATGAAGGGTGAATGGGTCGTCACGAACTGCCTTACCGGTGAACCCGAATACATGGATGATAAAGAGAACCGGGAAAATCTTATGACAATCTGCCGTGCATCTTGCAGCATGCCAATTGTATCTCCGATGGTATATATCGGAAAAGTGCCATATCTAGACGGAGGCGTCTCGGATTCAATTCCGCTTAAGAGGATGTTTTCTTATGGAAAAGACAAGAACGTTGTGATCCTGACCAGGAATCCGGGATATCGAAAGAAACCGTTCGGTCGAGCGGAAGAGAAACTTTATGCCCGTGCACTGAAAGATTACCCAAAGATGTACGAAGCTTTCAAAAATCGTTATCAGGTATATAATCATTCCGTGAAAATGGCGGAAAAACTGGAAAAAGAGGGGAAGATATTTCTTATCAGACCACTTGAGAATACAGTGGGACGTACGGAGACAAGCTATGAGAAACTGATGGCGTTCTACCGCCATGGGTATGACTTGATGTCAGAACAGTTTGAAAAGCTTGTAGATTACCTGAATAAATAATATTGACAGTACAAAAAATATGTGATATGATACATCAGTATCACGCCGAAGACAGCAGGTGCCGTAAGGCATAAGGTTAATAACGCCTGCCGAGGATAGAAATTCTTTAGATGAAGAATATTTAGTCCTGTTCTGTGTGAACAGGACTTTTTTAGCGTGTACGATAAATCTATAAGGAGGTGCACCAATCGTGGCAAAAGTAGAACAGAAAAAACCGATCGTTGATGAGATTTCCAGTCTGATCAGTGATGCAGAATCTGTGGTACTGGTAAACTACAGCGGACTTACAGTTGCAGAAGATACTCAACTTCGTAAAAACTTAAGAGAAGCAGGTATCGTTTACAAAGTTTTTAAAAACACAATGATGAACTTTGCATTTAAGGGAACTCCTTGTGAAGAGCTCTGCAAACATCTGGAAGGAACGAATGCAATCGCAGTTTCCAAAGATGATGCGACAGCTCCGGCAAGAATTATTGCAAAATTCGCCAAAACAGCTCCGAAAGCAGAACTGGTTGCAGGCTGCGTAGAAGGAAGCTATTATGACAAGGCAGGAATTGAATCGCTCTCCACAATCCCTTCAAGAGAAGAACTTCTTGGAAGATTACTTGGAAGTATGCAGTCACCTGTCGCAAACTTTGCTCGTGTGCTGAAACAGATCGCTGAATCAAAAGGTGATGAAGCAGCAGCAGAATAATAAGTGATATCAAGGTCAAAAGGTAATACGCTTCAGTCTAAAAAAAACATAAGTTTCGACCTTGACTATTCAGAACAAAAAATAAAAAAGAAAGAATATTTGGAGGTAAATAAGAATGGCAAAGTTAACAACCGCTGAGTTTATTGATGCGATTAAAGAATTATCTGTATTAGAATTGAATGATTTGGTAAAAGCCTGCGAGGAAGAGTTTGGTGTATCCGCATCTGCAGGAGTTGTAGTTGCAGCAGCCGGTGATGGTGCAGCAGCCGAAGAAGAAAAAGATGAATTCGATGTTGAGCTGACGGAAGTCGGAGCAAGCAAGGTTAAAGTTATCAAAGTTGTTCGTGAAGTTACAGGACTTGGACTGAAAGAAGCAAAAGATCTCGTTGATTCAGCACCGAAAGTTATCAAAGAGTCTGCAACAAAGGCAGAAGCTGAAGAGATTAAGACAAAATTGGAAGAACAGGGTGCTAAAGTTACACTTAAGTAATTACACTGTAACTGCCATAAGAAGTAAAAGATCCCGGATAAGTCTGTTTCCAGATTTTACCGGGATTTTTTTCGCGAAAAAATGTATAATTTCCTGTTGACATACTTGACAAACTGTGATAATGTAAAGGATGCACTATTATGGCAAGATATGCCTAGGAGATTGCCCATATAACAAAAAAGCAATCTAAGGTATATGGTTATAATAAATATTAAAACACACAAGGGGTGAAACGTCAATGGAGAAAAACAGAATACGTCCCGTAGCCAGCGGAAAAAGTATGCGAATGAGTTACCAGAGACAAAAAGAAGTTTTGGAGATGCCCAACTTGATAGAGGTTCAGAAAGATTCCTATAATTGGTTTATCCACGAAGGCCTCCATGAAGCCTTTGATGATATTTCTCCAATCTCAGATTACAGTGGTAAGCTGAGCCTGGAATTCGTAGATTTTACTCTGTGCGAAGACGATGTTAAGTATTCCATCGAAGAGTGTAAACAACGTGATGCAACTTATGCGGCACCTTTAAAGGTTAAAGTGAGGTTGTATAATAGAGAGAAGGATGAAATCAGCGAACATGAGATATTCATGGGTGATCTTCCATTGATGACGGCAACAGGTACATTTGTAATCAATGGCGCAGAGCGTGTTATTGTTAGCCAGTTAGTACGTTCCCCTGGTATATATTATTCTATCGCACACGACAAGGTAGGAAAACAGCTGTATTCTTGTACTGTGATTCCGAACCGCGGTGCCTGGCTTGAATACGAGACGGATTCGAATGACGTCTTTTATGTTCGTGTTGACAGAACAAGAAAGGTTCCGATTACGGTTCTGATCCGCGCACTTGGCATTGGAACGAATGCGGAGATCGTAGATCTTTTTGGGGAAGAGCCGAAAATATTGGCAAGCTTTGGAAAAGACACTGCTGAGAATTATCAGGAGGGTCTTCTTGAATTGTATAAAAAGATACGTCCGGGTGAGCCACTTGCAGTTGAGAGTGCTGAGAGTCTGATTAATTCCATGTTTTTTGATCCCAGACGTTATGATCTGGCAAAGGTCGGACGTTATAAATTTAATAAAAAACTATCTTTTAAAAACCGTATTCGTGGTCACGAGCTCGCTGAAACAGTGGTTAATCCGCAGACCGGAGAAATTATCGCTGAAAAAGGTGCGAAGATGAGCCTGGAACAGTCGCTTGAGATCCAGAACGCTGCGGTTCCGTTTGTATGGATAAAAACCGAGGAACGGACTGTAAAAGTTCTTTCTAATATGATGGTTGATATTAGAAATTGGGTTGACTTATCAAAAGAGGAGCTTAACAGCCTTCACGTGACGGAAGATGTCTATTATCCGGTATTGGAGAAAATTCTGGAAGACTATACAGATATATCAGAACTCAAAGAAGCGATTGCCCGGGATATTCACGACCTGATTCCAAAGCATATTACCAGGGAAGATATTCTTGCTTCTATTAATTATAACATACATCTTGAGTATGGAATAGGAAATGATGATGATATTGATCATCTGGGAAACCGTCGTATCCGTGCGGTGGGTGAACTTCTTCAGAATCAGTATCGAATTGGATTGTCAAGACTCGAGAGAGTTGTCCGCGAGAGGATGACAACCCAGGACATCGATGGTATTTCACCGCAGTCTCTGGTCAACATCAAACCGGTGACTGCTGCGATTAAAGAATTCTTTGGTTCTTCACAGCTGTCACAGTTTATGGATCAGAACAACCCTCTGGGAGAACTGACACATAAGAGGCGTCTGTCGGCACTTGGACCAGGCGGGCTGTCAAGAGACCGTGCGGGGTTTGAGGTCCGTGATGTTCATTACTCTCATTATGGGAGAATGTGCCCGATTGAGACTCCTGAAGGACCTAACATCGGTTTGATTAATTCACTGGCATCGTATGCCCGCATTAATCAATATGGGTTTATTGAGGCACCTTATAGAAAAACAGACAAATCAGATCCTATGAATCCGCGCGTGATAGACGAAGTTGTATATATGGCAGCGGATGAAGAGGATAATTACCACATTGCACAGGCGAATGAACCGCTTGATGATAATGGATATTTTATTAATAAGAATGTGGCAGGCCGCTACAAAGAGGAAACGCAGCAATACGAGCGCCAGATGATGGACTATATGGACGTTTCTCCTAAGATGGTCTTCTCAGTTGCAACATCACTGATTCCATTCTTGCAGAATGATGATGCGAACCGTGCACTGATGGGATCAAACATGCAGCGCCAGGCAGTGCCGCTTTTGACAACAGAGGCACCGGCAGTCGGCACAGGTATGGAAGAGAAGACAGCGATTGACTCGGGTGTTTGCGTACTTGCAAAGAAATCTGGTACGGTTTCTTATTCGGCGTCAAATGAGATCCGAATAACAAATGATGATGGAACCAGAGATGTCTATCATTTGACGAAGTTTATGCGGAGTAACCAGAGCAACTGCTACAACCAAAGGCCAATCGTCTTCAAGGGAGACCATGTGGAGGAAGGCGAAGTGATCGCAGATGGCCCGTCTACGGATCACGGAGAATTGGCCCTTGGCAAGAATCCCCTGATCGGATTTATGACCTGGGAAGGTTATAATTACGAGGATGCAGTTCTTTTGAGTGAGAGGCTGGTGCAGGACGATGTATTTACCTCCGTTCATATTGAGGAATATGAAGCAGAGGCGCGTGACACCAAGCTTGGGCCTGAAGAGATCACAAAGGATGTCCCAGGTGTGGGTGATGATGCACTCAAGGATCTGGATGAAAGAGGAATTATTCGAATCGGCGCGGAAGTTCGTGCCGGGGATATTCTTGTTGGAAAAGTCACACCGAAAGGTGAGACCGAGCTTACGGCAGAAGAGAGACTTCTTCGTGCAATTTTTGGTGAAAAAGCCAGAGAAGTTCGTGATACATCGCTGAAAGTACCCCATGGTGAATATGGTATTGTTGTTGACGCAAAAGTCTTTACCAGAGAAAACGGCGATGAGTTATCACCCGGTGTCAATCAGGCAGTCCGAATCTATATTGCCCAGAAGAGAAAGATCTCTGTCGGCGATAAGATGGCCGGGCGTCATGGGAATAAAGGTGTTGTTTCCCGTGTGCTTCCTGTTGAAGATATGCCGTTTCTACCAAATGGCCGCCCCCTTGATATCGTTTTGAATCCCCTGGGAGTACCTTCGCGTATGAATATCGGTCAGGTGCTTGAGATTCATCTTTCACTGGCTGCAAAAGCTCTTGGATTTAATATATCCACTCCGATTTTTGACGGGGCAAATGAAGTCGATATTCAGGACACACTGGATCTGGCAAACGATTATGTGAATACAAGCTGGGAAGAGTTTTCAAAAAAGTATAAAGATAAGCTGCTGCCTGAAGTGTATGAGTATCTGCATGACAACCTTGACCACAGAAGTGAATGGAAAGGGGTTCCGATCCAACGAGATGGAAAAGTGACCTTACGTGACGGGAGAACCGGTGAGTTCTTTGATGGCCAAGTTACAATCGGCCACATGCATTATCTGAAACTCCATCATCTGGTGGATGACAAGATTCATGCCCGTTCTACAGGCCCATATTCTCTGGTTACGCAGCAGCCACTGGGTGGAAAAGCTCAATTCGGCGGACAGCGCTTCGGAGAGATGGAGGTGTGGGCCCTTGAGGCATACGGTGCTGCATATACACTGCAGGAGATTCTGACAGTGAAGTCGGATGATGTGGTAGGGCGTGTAAAAACTTATGAAGCAATTATTAAGGGTGAGAATATACCAGAACCTGGCATACCGGAATCCTTTAAGGTACTCCTGAAAGAACTTCAGTCGTTAGGACTTGACATGAAGGTCTTAGATGAGAATGATAATGAGGTGAAACTCATAGAATCACAGGATTATGGCGAGACTGACATGCGTGCCATTATCGAAGGTGATCGTTATACAAATAAAGAAGAAGATTTTGGCTCATACGGTTATGGCAAAAAAGAAATTAGCGGAGACGAGATGATTGACGTCGAAGAAGCCAATGATGAAGAAAAAGATGATCTCTTAGAATTTGACGAAGGACAGGATGAGTAATGCACATCCAAATCGTGAAAGGGGTATTTAGATGCCAGAAACAGTAAATAAAGAAACTTACCAGCCGATGACATTCGATGCAATTAAGATTGGCCTTGCATCTCCGGAAAAGATTCATGAATGGTCATATGGTGAAGTAAAAAAGCCAGAGACAATCAACTACAGAACTTTAAAACCTGAGAAAGATGGGCTGTTCTGTGAACGTATTTTCGGACCCACGAAAGACTGGGAGTGCCATTGCGGAAAATACAAAAAGATACGTTATAAAGGTGTGATTTGTGATCGGTGCGGTGTTGAGGTGACAAAATCTAGTGTACGCCGTGAGCGTATGGGACACATTGAACTTGCGGCTCCGGTATCCCATATCTGGTATTTTAAGGGGATCCCATCCCGAATGGGACTGATCCTTGATCTGTCTCCGAGAACCCTGGAAAAGGTGTTGTATTTTGCCAGTTATATTGTATTGGACAGCGGCGATACAAGACTGCAGTACAAACAGGTTCTCACTGAGAGAGAGTATCAGGAAGCGCGTGAAGAGTATGGGGATGCTTTCAGAGCTGGAATGGGTGCTGAGTCCATCAAAGAGCTGCTTTTTGCAATTGATCTTGATAAGGAATCAGAGGAATTAAAGAAAGGCCTGAGGGAATCTACTGGGCAGAAACGTGCTCGTATCATCAAGCGGCTTGAAGTAGTGGAAGCCTTTCGTGAGTCTGGAAACCGGCCGGAATGGATGATCCTGGATGCGGTACCGGTTATTCCGCCGGATCTGCGTCCTATGGTTCAGTTGGATGGAGGTCGCTTTGCAACCTCTGATTTGAATGATTTGTACCGCAGAATTATAAACCGCAACAATCGCCTGAAGAGATTGCTGGAACTAGGAGCGCCGGATATTATTGTCCGTAATGAAAAACGTATGCTGCAGGAAGCGGTTGATGCTTTAATAGATAATGGACGCCGTGGCCGTCCGGTTACAGGTCCCGGAAACCGTGCACTGAAATCTCTGTCGGATATGCTGAAGGGAAAATCAGGCCGTTTCCGTCAAAATCTTCTCGGAAAACGTGTTGACTATTCGGGACGTTCAGTTATCGTGGTAGGTCCGGAGCTTAAGATCTATCAGTGCGGACTACCAAAAGAGATGGCAATCGAGCTGTTCAAGCCTTTTGTTATGAAAGAACTTGTTGCAAATGGAACCGCACATAATATCAAGAATGCCAAAAAGATGGTTGAGAGGATGCAAGATGAGGTATGGGATGTCCTGGAAGAGGTAATCAAAGAACATCCAGTTATGCTGAATCGAGCGCCTACACTGCATCGCCTTGGAATTGAAGCCTTTGAGCCGATTCTGGTTGAGGGAAAGGCAATCAAACTTCATCCATTGGTTTGTACTGCATTTAACGCCGATTTCGATGGTGATCAGATGGCGGTCCATCTTCCATTATCTGTAGAGGCTCAGGCCGAGTGCAGATTTATGCTTCTTTCCCCGAACAACCTGCTGAAGCCTTCGGACGGAGGTCCAGTGGCTGTTCCGTCGCAGGATATGGTGCTTGGAATCTATTATATTACGCAGGAGAGGCCAGGTTCCGCCGGAGAAGGAAAATATTTTAGAAGTCTGAATGAGGCGATCCTTGCAAAAGAAAACGGTTATCTGACACTGCAGTCGAGAATCACCATTCGCCGCTATGGAAAAGATGCGGAAGGTAATCCAATCCATGCGAATGTGAACTCTACACTTGGACGCTTTATGTTTAATGAAGTTATTCCACAAGATCTGGGCTATGTAGACAGAGAGATACCGGGAAATGAACTTCTTCTTGAGATCGATTTTATGGTTGCCAAAAAGCAGCTGAAGCAGATTCTTGAAAAGATTATCAACAATCATGGCGCCACAAAGACGGCGGAAGTGCTGGATGACATCAAAGCCATGGGATACAAGTATTCCACACTTGCAGCTATGACCGTGTCGATCTCAGATATGACTGTGCCATCTGAGAAACCTCAGATGATTGAAGATGCCCAAAATACTGTTGACAGAATTACCAGAAACTACAAACGTGGTCTGATTACCGATGAAGAGAGATATAAAGAGGTTGTTGAGACCTGGAAAGAGACTGATGATAAGCTTACACACGCACTGCTTTCAGGACTAGATCCTTACAATAACATCTTCATGATGGCTGATTCCGGTGCGCGTGGTTCTGATAAACAGATTAAACAGCTTGCCGGTATGCGTGGACTTATGGCAGATACGACTGGTCACACGATTGAGATGCCTATCACATCCAACTTCCGTGAGGGATTGGATGTACTGGAATATTTCATGTCAGCTCATGGAGCCCGTAAGGGACTATCAGATACGGCCCTTCGTACCGCCGATTCCGGATACCTGACAAGACGACTGGTTGATGTGTCTCAGGATTTAATTATCCGTGAAGTTGACTGCAGTGACGGGAAAGATCTTCCCGGTATGTATGTCGAGGAATTCGCAGATGGAAAAGAAGAGATTGAGAGTTTGCAGGAACGTATTACAGGACGTGTGGCCTGTGAAACGATAAAAGATAAAGATGGGAATGTGCTGGTAAAAGCAAACAGCATGATCACGCCAAAGAGAGCTGAGAAAGTCATGAAATATGGCGTGGATGAGAGCGGTGAGTTTCTGAAAAGTGTTAAGATCCGTACAATTCTCACCTGCAAGTCCCATGTGGGTATCTGTGCGAAATGTTACGGCATGAACTTGGCTACAGGAGAAACCGTTCAGGTTGGCGAGTCTGTCGGAATTATTGCTGCTCAGTCTATCGGTGAGCCTGGTACACAGCTGACTATGCGTACATTCCATACCGGTGGTGTAGCCGGTGGGGATATCACACAAGGTCTTCCCCGTGTCGAGGAACTTTTTGAGGCAAGGAAGCCGAAAGGCCTTGCGATTATTACAGAGATCAAGGGCCGTGCGTCGATCAAAGACAGCAAAAAGAAACGTGAGATTACAGTAACCGATGACGAAGAAGGAGTATCTAAGACCTATTTGATACCTTACGGTTCCAGAGTGAAAGTTCAAGACGGTGATATACTTACTGCCGGTCAGGAGCTCACAGAGGGAAGTATTAACCCGCATGATATCTTAAGAATCAGAGGGGTCCGTGAGGTGCAGGACTATATACTCCGCGAGGTACAGCGTGTTTACCGTCTCCAGGGTGTGGAGATCAACGATAAACATATTGAAGTTATTGTTCGTCAGATGCTGAAAAAAATCCGCGTGGAAGAGCATGGAGACACAGATTTCCTTCCGGGAACTCTCGTGAATATACTTGATTTTGAAGATGCCAATAACGAAATGATCGGTGAAGGTAAAGAGCCGGCAGTCGGAAAACAAGAGATCCTTGGTATTACGAAAGCTTCGCTGGCAACAGATTCCTTCCTCTCCGCGGCATCCTTCCAGGAGACGACAAAAGTGTTGACAGACGCTGCTATTAAAGGAAAGATAGACAGATTGATTGGATTAAAGGAAAATGTTCTGATCGGAAAATTGATTCCTGCAGGAACGGGAATGAAGGCTTATAGAAATATTAGTCTGGATTCTGACCATGAACTGGAGGATCAAATTGCAGAAGAAGAAGCGGAAAAGGCAAAGAGAGAAGCACAGGCCGCTGAAACTGTAAAGGCAAAAGATACGAAGTCAAAAGGCAGCTATTCGATGACAGATAAAGAAGAAGCGGCTGATGTAACTGTAACCGATGATCAAAACGCAGATCATTCAACCATTGTTCTGTAGGAAATAGGAGAAATTATATTAAAAAAAGATGCCATTGCATATGTGATGACATCTTTTTTTATGTTTTCCTTGCCATTTTCCGGGAATAATAATAAACTAATCATAAGTGCCAGCTCAACCAGGACAGGAAATCAATGCACAATAAGATATTGACAGAAAGCGAGGGATATATGTTTTGAAGAAAATCACTCAGATGGATGGGATGAGTGGCCTGAAATTGGCCGTGAACGCTTTGATGATGGTGATAAATGGATTCTTACTGGCCATAATTATCTGCCTGTATGTGTTTCAGCCATCGGATGGTAAAAGAGTAAATGCCACGATTAATAGTTACAGGAATGACAGAAGACAATACTATGAGGAAGGTGAGGTCTACCGTCAAGTAAACGATGATGTTGATACCTACAGGGCATCAGGACGACCAGATTAAAAACTCAGATACCATACCAGGGGAGAAAATTGAAAAGCAAAAAGGATGAAAGTGAATCATGCAAAGAAAAGTAAGAGAAATAGTTCAAAAGCTGCCACTATGGATACGCGGGTTGATAATAAACATGGTGGCTTTATTGCTTCTGCTTGCTGTTTTTTATATGACGGGGAATTATCTTTATGGACCTGCCAAGACAGCAAGGGCCTATTGTGATGCAAAACTTTCCGAAGACTGGAATAAAGTGTACGACAATTGTAAATTACCGGATTCGAAATTTTTAAGTAGAAAGATCTTTGTCAATGCCAATTCTTATCAGGAGGAAGGCACAAAAAAGAAGAGAGACAAAAAAGAAATGACTTCTTACATGCTGCGAAAACAGAAGGGCGATGCGAAACGATCAACTTATAAGGTCAGTTACTCCCTAAAAGATGATGGAGAAAGTTATTCAGATAATCTGGTCATGACACGAGGGGAGAGCGTCCTTCACTGGTTTCACAACTGGTATGTACTTCCGGAAGATCTTTATCTCAAGGATATAAAACTGACAGTACCAGAAAAGGCAAAAATAACGGTTGATGGCATATGCCTTTCGGGAGGGAAGCCTTCAGAAGATAAAAATCTGGCAATATATAAACTTCCCTACATGTTTCGTGGAAATCATACCATAGAGTTGAAGGAAGCAGGAAAAGAAACATATCAGGAGATTTTTGAGATTGATAATCAACGTTCAGTGGAAGTTGTTCCGGAATTCGCGCTGAGTAACGAATCTGGCCGTGAGATCAGCGAACGGGCCGAGCAGGCAGTCAATGAGATTTTTAAGGCCACATCCGGAAATCAGTCGTTTTCAAAGGTGAGCCAGTTTTTCGCAGAAGACTCTTTTGCTTCTGCAGAATCTGATTTTAATAAACTGAAGACCAAATTCTCCACGAAAAAGAGAGCAGGAATATCGACTTTAAGTGTCACAAGAATTACGACTTCCGTTAAAAATAATAAAGAAGACAAAATGAGTGCTGAAATTGAAATCCGCTACACGGTGCAGGAGGTGAAAAGACGTTTCTTCTTTTTTTATAAAGATAAAAATTATTCTGATACAGAAAGTTTAAAAGTACGTGTCGCAAAAGAAGACGACCGATGGGTCTTTGATCATGGAATAATACCGTTACTTGAAAAAGATAGATGAAAAACAGGGGAAAATCATGAAGACAATAATAGAATTTATCAACAATTGTTTTGCTTTTTTTGAGCCGTTATCTAATTTTATATGGGAGTTTCCAACCAATTTTGGCTGGTATGCGAAGATACCGATTTTGGGAAGTCTTCCGTTCGCTATTATATTATTGGTTGGTTCAGGAGTATATTTTTCTTTTAAACTAGGATTTATCCAGGTTACATATTTTAAAAAGGGAATCAGAGTGCTGACAGAAAAGAGAAATGTAAAAACAGGAATTTCACCTTTGGCAGCCTTCTTTTTGAGCACTGCGATGAGAGTCGGACCTGGTAATATCCTTGGAGTCACAGGTGCTATTGCAGTCGGAGGGCCGGGTGCACTTTTCTGGATGTGGATTTCTGCATTTTTCGGCATGGCTACCGCTTACATGGAAGCGGTTCTGGCTCAGATATTTAAAGAAAAGAAGGACGATGAGTATGTGGGCGGACTTCCATTCTATGGAAGAAAATTACTGGGAAATAAAGCATGGGTTGGTATTTCCCTGTCTGTTCTTTATATTCTATATGCATTTTGCTGTCTGCCTGCCCAGGGGTTTAATGTAGTATCCTCCCTCGGCCGTCTTGGAGAGATCGCAACAGGTAAGACATTTGCCGCACAATCCGTTTTTTATTATATTATCAGTATCGTCATTGTGATCGCTACAGCTGTAATTGCCTTTGGCGGGATTAAAAAAGTATCGAAGATAACGGATAAGATGGTACCTGTGATGGCAGTTGTCTATATTGTAACGGTTTCGGTTTTGGTCGTTGTGAATATTAACAGGATTCCTTTTTTCTTCAAGAGTGTATTCGGGGGTGCATTTAGGCCGAAGGCTTTTTTTGGAGGAGCTTTTGGCATTGTGCTTGCGCAGGGAGTAAAACGAGGTCTCATGTCGAATGAGGCCGGCCAAGGTACCATTACAATGTCAGCGGCTGCAGCAGATGCAAAGCATCCTTGTGAACAGGGTATCGTGGCTTCACTGGGCGTATTTCTGGATACAATTGTCATCTGTACCATGACGGGATTTGTTGTTGTCATGGCTCATAGCTGGATGGGGCCGAATGCCGCAGCTTGGACTGAAATGGACAAACTGCCCAAGTTTACGGCTTCCATTGCAGAGCTGACACCTGGAACGGCCTTTAACGCTGTTGTTACATTCCTTGTAACGCTGTGTTTTTGCCTTTTCGCTTATACAACGCTTTTGGGGATGGTAAGCTTTTCTGAAATTGTAGCTAATCGAATCAACAAGAGCAAAAGATTTATCAATGTAATCCGTGTATTGGCACTTTTTACGATGGCATTTGGAATTCTATGCAACATCGCAGGTCTGGAACTGGGAAATCTCTGGGCATTTTCAGATCTTGGCAATATATTAATTGTGCTCGCCAACATCCCAATTCTATATGTCGGATCAAAATATGTTTTCAAGGCTACCAGACATTATAAGAAGAACGATGCAACACCGTTTACATCCTCTACAGTCGGCCGGAATGACTGCACTTACTGGGACGATAAAGCTATAGAAGACCGTCAGGAAAATCAAGGTTGACACGAGGCCTGGTTTTAGGTAAAATACATTTATATTCCTTTGAGGGAGTAGTCGGCAGATTGTCTGCAGTGATATCAACATAATGATGAAAATCTGGTATTGCTTGAAATGACGAGACTCAGAAGAGCTTTTATGAGTTCTTCTGGGTCTTTTTGACGCCAGTAAGAAAAACGAGAGGATATGAATTATGAGTTTGACGGAATTATTTATACTTGCGGTAGGATTATCTATGGATGCATTTGCAGTGGCAGTCTGTAAAGGGTTATGTCTGGAAGATTTGACATTTAAAGATGCACTGACAGTCGGCCTGTGGTTCGGAGTGTTTCAGGCTGTCATGCCTCTGACCGGATATATACTGGGAGCCCAGTTCCGAGATCAGATCACAGCCATTGATCACTGGATTGCATTCATACTTTTGGTGCTGATCGGGGGAAACATGATCAGAGAGGCCTGTTCAAAAGAGGACCATGGGGAGCCGTGCTGTAAGGAGAAGAAGAAAGAGCTGGCTCCAAAGACAATGCTTGTCCTCGCTGTTGCCACCAGCATCGATGCTTTGGCTGTGGGAATCACTTTTGCATTTTTAAATGTCGAGATTGTTCCTGCGGTATCCTTTATAGGTGTTGTTAACCTGGTCTGTTCTGTCGCAGGAGTATACATTGGCCACAGATTCGGCATTAAATTAAAAACAAGGGCTGAAATCACCGGAGGGGTCATCCTGATTTTGATGGGCAGCAAAATTTTGCTCGAGCATCTTGGCATCATATAATGATGGGGATCAAAAGTAATTTAACCCCCATGATACACGGATTACTCCGCATTTTGTGCTCATGTTATCTAAAATCTCAGCAGTGTCGAAAAATGTAAAATTAATAGAATTGTAATTGCATATTGTCATCGAAACAGGTATGATAGATATATAACAGATCATGGTTTCCGTGTCTTGACGGAACAAAAAGATACATAGTTTGGTGATGATATGGATAAAGAAAAACTCAGAAAAATTGTAGAACGTAATCGAAGAAGGACAATGTTCCAAAACTGTATGAAGGTTGTAGTATGTGTACTCGTAACACTTGTACTTGTGACGGTGGGATGGAAAGCTGCAGAACCTTTTGCAAAAAAAGGGGGCATCAGTACAGATGATAAGACGTTGCCGGTGATTCAGGTTCAGGCCGGAACGAACACTCAGGCGGATGGAAGCGGTGATGCATCAAAAGAATTGATTCCGGATGACAAGTCACCTGTGAATGAGATCCCTGGGTGGCAGGCAGACGGCAATGGATGGTGGTATGCCGCAGATTCTAAGACACTCTATTCGAATGGGTGGCTGACGATTGATGGTCAGCGTTATCACTTTGGGAGCAGTGGATATATGGATACCGGGTGGACTCCTATCGGTGGAAAAGGCTATTATTTTCAGGATAACGGGATTTACGATCCAAACAGAGATCCCAAGAAAGTAATCGCGCTGACTTTTGATGACGGACCGGGTCCTTACACCAATACCTTGCTGGATATCCTTCAGCAGAATCATGTTAAGGCGACATTTTTTATGCAAGGTGTTAATGTTAAGCGCTATGGTGCCGACACGATTCCGAGAATGGTACAGTTGGGATGTATGTTGGGTAATCATTCTTATGACCATCCCGACCTGTTGGCCGCCGGGCCGGAGGTGGCAAAGCAGCAGATTGATCAGACAGATCAGCTGATTGCACAGTACAACAATGGGGCAGGGGCAGATGTAATTCGCTTTCCATATGGAAAGTTCACAAAGGAGATGTCACAGGCGACAGGCAGGTCCTGTTGGTTCTGGGATCTGGATACGAGAGACTGGGAGACAAAGAATACGGATGCCACGATATCAGCAGTTTTAGATCATGTAAACGGCGGGGATATTATTCTGCTTCATGATATCCACGAAACAACCGTGGCGGCCTGCCAGACGATTATACCAGAACTGATTAACAGAGGCTATGATCTGGTCACGGTCAGAGAGCTGGCGGCGTCCAGAGGCTATGAAACAGAGGCAGGGGTTACATATTATGGCTTTACGGATAGAGATTTGACAAAAGATACTGTGACGGATAAAAACAGGTAGCAAGAAATTATAAAATCGATCGGAGAGAATGTACTGGAATCTCACTGGTCGATTTTTTGATGATCCGTCGACATATAACGTTGTGAACAGACGAAATGAATGTTATACTTGAAAAAAGAATGATTTATATAAATGAAATCTTACTACTGGAGGTTTGTATTATGGGAGAAGTGCAACATGATGGGTTGATGTGGGCCCTGGTAAAGGAGAAACCGGAAGAGGGATTATGGATGAAGAGAGTTCCGATTCCCAAAACAGGTCCGAATGATGTAAAGATCAAGATTCATAAAACAGCAATCTGCGGGACAGATGTTCATATCTATCAGTGGAATGAGTGGGCACAGCGTACCGTGCCGATTGGTCTTACAGCAGGCCACGAGTACGTCGGAGAGGTTGTAGAGACTGGTGAGGCAGTGCGTGGATTTAAGGCAGGCCATCTGGTATCCGGAGAAGGACATATTACATGTGGAAAGTGCAGGAACTGCCTGGAAGGTCACAAGGAAAACTGTAAAAATGCGAAAGGGGTCGGGGTTAATCGAAATGGTGCATTTGCTGAGTACCTTGTTATTCCTTCCTGCAATGTCTGGCCATGCAATCCTGCAATACCGGAGGAAACGTATGCGATCTTTGATCCCTTTGGAAATGCAGCCCACGCCGCACTGTCATATGATTCTCTTGGCGAGGATGTCCTGATATCCGGAGCTGGTCCGATCGGGTGCATGGCGGCGGCAATCGTGAAGTTTGCAGGAGCAAGGAATGTTGTTGTAACAGACTTCAATAATTATCGTCTGGAGCTTGCTGCAAAGCTTGGTGCGACCAGAACTGTGAATCTTAAAAATGAAAAATTGACAGATGTCATGCAGGAGATCGGCATGACAGAAGGGTTTGATGTAGGACTTGAGATGTCTGGTGCACAGTCAGGTTTAGGAGATATGATTCATAATATGAAACATGGTGGAAAAATTGCTCTTCTTGGACTGCAGAGACCAGATGCGGTTGTGGATCTTGAGACAGTTATCTTCAATGGACTAAATCTTCGCGGAATTTACGGAAGAAAAGTGTGGGACACGTGGTATAAGATGTCCACTATGCTGCAGGCAGGATTGGATATATCTGCTATTATTACCCATCATTTTGACATCAGGGATTATGAGAAAGGATTCGAGGCAATGATCTCTGGTCAGTCTGGAAAAGTGATACTGGACTGGGCCAGGGTAAATGATAACAGATAATAACGGATCGTATCATTCAAGGAGGGCTATATATATGGCGCGCAAGAACGAAATATTAGATATTTATGCAAAAGAAGTGGAGAAAATCAAAGAGGCAGGTCTTTTTAAAGGAGAAGCGCCCTTTGTCTCTCCGCAGGGAGCAAGAGTAGTGATGGAAGACGGCAGAGAACTTCTCTGTATGTGTTCAAATAATTACCTGGGTCTGGGGGACGATCCCCGACTGATTGATGCGGCGAAGAGAACATATGATGAGAAAGGCTACGGAGTGGCATCTGTGCGATTCATCTGCGGGACGCAGGATATTCATAAAAAACTGGAAAGAAAGATATCTGATTTTCTAAGTACAGATGACACTATTTTATATTCGTCCTGCTTCGATGCAAACGGAGGTCTGTTCGAGACAATTCTTTCCGAAGAAGATGCCGTTATCAGCGATGAGCTGAACCATGCATCGATCATCGATGGCGTACGTCTTTGCAAAGCAAAGCGTTTCCGCTATAAGAACAACAATATGGAAGATCTGGAATCTAAGCTGAAAGAAGCGGACGATGCGGGGGCAAAGGTAAAACTGATCGCAACAGATGGTGTATTTTCCATGGATGGAATTATCTGCAACCTAAAAGGAATCTGTGATCTTGCAGATCAATACAATGCTCTCGTCATGGTAGATGACAGCCACGCGGTGGGATTTATCGGAAAAACAGGACGCGGAACTCCAGAGTATTGTGGTGTGCAGGGGCGGGTAGATATCATCACCGGAACGCTTGGAAAAGCACTGGGAGGAGCCTCAGGAGGATATACCTCAGGCCGAAAAGAGATTATTGATCTTCTCAGACAGAGAAGTCGTCCGTATCTGTTCTCGAATTCATTGGCTCCCGCTATTGCGGGCGCAAGCCTGGAATTATTCAATATGCTTGATGAGAGCACCAGGCTTCGGGATCATCTGGAGGAAGTAACACGATACTACCGAAATCTCCTTGTGGACAATGGCTTTGACGTTATCTTGGGGACACATCCTTGTGTACCGGTTATGCTCTACGATGAGAAAGTTGCAGCAGAATTTGCAAAACGTATGATGGAAAAAGGAGTCTATGTAGTGGCGTTTTCTTATCCGGTCGTTCCAAAGGGAAAGGCCAGAATTCGTACCCAGGTTTGTGCGAGCCATACAAAAGAGGATCTGGAATTTGTTGTAAAGTGTTTCATAGAGGTTAGACACGAGATGGGACTGGACAAAGAATAAAGAAGTAAAAGGACGGCCATATCAGCTGGTTAACAGTGATATGGCCGTCCTTTGCTTCCGGGAAACTATAGACTGCCAGTCATGAAAGTGTGCCCAATCTATTTTAAGCTTGCACGTTTTCTCATTCTGGAGTCCAGAATACGTTTTCTGATGCGAAGACTTTTTGGTGTTACTTCAAGAAGTTCATCCGTATCTATGAATTCAAGTGCCTGCTCCAATGAAAGCACCCGTGGAGGAGTAAGCTTTAACGCCTCATCTGCAGACGAGGATCTTGTGTTAGTAAGATGTTTTGTTTTACAGACGTTCAGCTCAACATCCTCTGCTTTTCCGCACTGTCCGATCACCATGCCGGCATAGACTTTTTCACCCGGGCCGATGAACAAGGTTCCGCGGTCCTGAGCAGAAAAGAGACCATAGGCAACAGATGTGCCGCCTTCAAATGCGATTAGAGAGCCTTGCTTTCTGTATTTGATGTCCCCCTTATAAGGAGCGTAGTCGTCAAACGTGGTATTCAATATTCCCTGACCCTTCGTCATCGTCATGAAGTCACCGCGAAAACCAATCAGTCCACGGGAAGGAATCTCGAATTCAAGTCTCGTGTTTCCACCGCTTGCCTGACTCATACCCTGAAGTTCGCCCTTACGTTCGCTTAGGCGCTGGATCACAGTTCCTGAGAACTCTTCGGGCACATCGACATAAGCGATTTCCATAGGCTCCAGTTTACGTCCCCGTTCATCTGCCTTATAAAGCACTTCGGCTTTACTTACTGCGAATTCATATCCTTCACGGCGCATATTCTCAATCAGAACAGAGAGATGAAGTTCTCCGCGTCCTGAGACCTTCAGGCACTCAGGAGTCTTGGTGTCCTCCACACGCAGGCTCACGTCTGTATTCAGTTCGCGGTAGAGACGATCTCTTAAGTGACGGGAAGTGATATATTTACCTTCCTGTCCTGCCATAGGAGAATCATTCACCATAAAGTTCATGGATATGGTTGGCTCTGATATCTTCTGAAATGGAATAGCCTCTGGATTCGATGGATCACAAAGGGTATCACCGATACGGATATCGGGGATCCCCGATATCGCAACAATAGAGCCAATCCCTGCTTCCTGGACTTCTGCTTTATTCAGTCCCTCGAATTCATAAAGTTTGCTTACCTTTACACGCTCTTGTTTTTGAGGGTCATGGTGATTCAGCAGCAGGATATCTTCATTTATCTTGATTTTGCCGTTATCTACTTTTCCAACACCGATTCGGCCAACATATTCATTATAATCAATTGTGCTGATCAGTACCTGGGTGCCTTTGTCAGGGTCACCTTCTGGAGCGGGGATATAGTTTAATATTGTTTCGAAGATCGGAGTCATGTCTTTTGGCTCATCCTCCAGATTATCAAGAGCAAAACCACCCTTGGCAGAGGCATAAAGGAACGGGCAGTCCAGCTGTTCATCGGATGCATTCAGATCCATGAGCAGCTCTAATACCTCATCAATAACCTCAGCGGGTCTTGCCTCTGGCCGATCAATCTTATTAATGCAGACAATCACCTTCAGATCGAGATCCAGTGCTTTCTGGAGCACGAACTTTGTCTGTGGCATGGGTCCTTCAAAAGCGTCTACCAGCAGGATTACACCGTTTACCATCTTCAGAACACGTTCAACTTCTCCTCCAAAATCAGCATGTCCGGGGGTATCTATGATGTTAATCTTCGTTCCCTTATAATTTACGGCTGTATTCTTGGACAGTATTGTGATTCCACGTTCACGTTCTATCGCATTGGAATCCATGACTCGATCCTGAACTTCCTGGTTTGCGCGGAAAATACCACTTTGTCGGAGCAGTCCGTCAACCAGCGTTGTCTTGCCGTGATCTACATGGGCAATGATAGCGACATTTCTTACATCATTTCTTTTCGTTTTCATTTATATTTACCTTCTTTTCTTAACCGTCAAACTACACGGTCGTAGTATAGCATAAATTGTCGGATTTGAACAGGGATAGAAATTACAAAAAATAATTGTTCTAAGATCTATTTGTGGTGAATAAATATGTTTAATATAAGATACCAACAAGAGAAAGGGGAACTATTTATTCATGGCAGATAAGATTATTGAAAACAATCAGGTACAAATTATGGGAGAGGTAGTGTCACAGTTTACATTCAGTCATCAGGTATTCGGGGAAGGTTTTTATCTGGTAGACGTTAATGTAAAACGTCTCAGCGATGCAACAGATATCATTCCGGTTATGATATCCGAGAGACTGATCGATGTGACACAGGATTATGATGGCGAATACATACTAGTGACGGGCCAGTTCCGCTCCTACAACAGACATGAAGAGAAGAAAAACCGCCTGGTACTGTCCGTCTTTGCCCGTGAGATCACCTTCGTGGAGGAAGAAGATGATTCCGTCAAAACCAACCAGATATTCCTGGATGGCTACATATGCAAACCTCCTGTTTACCGAAAAACGCCTCTCGGAAGAGAAATCGCCGATTTGCTGATTGCCGTTAATCGTCCATATGGAAAGTCAGACTATATACCTTGTATATGCTGGGGAAGGAATGCCAGGTTTGCTTCTGCATTTTCAGTAGGTGGACACGTTCTGGTCTGGGGAAGGATCCAGAGCAGGGAGTATGTCAAAAGACTCAGTGAGACCGAATCAGAAAAGCGTGTGGCCTATGAAGTATCTGTGAGTAAACTCGAATATGCGGATCAGGGGTGAAAACAGTTCTTGACAATGATATAAACAGATGTTATTATGAAAATTAAATAAAGATTGAAGATAGAGGTTGCATTTTTCAAGAGTATGATGTTGGATGTTCCAGAAACAGGTGAAAACAGCAGAAAGGGAAAGATGCCGAAAGAATATAGCATCTGGGTTATAGTTCTTGGGCGTGACATTAACAGTGGCACGACTGTCATCGCAAGGTGGAGTGCTATCCCATGTATATGGTTTAAGTATATACGAGAGACGGCGCTCATGCTCCGTCTCCTTTTTAGTACCCGTAGATATGGGGTTGCTTTCTCATGTTTGTTCGGGTCCCAAGGTCATGCTTTTTCATGCAAGCATGAAACGCAGGACCTTTTGACCCTGGTATCATAACATATATATATAAGGAGCGGATCATGAACACTGCTGTCAAGAAGGAGGAAAGATATGGCTGTATTTAAAGGAGCAGGAGTTGCAATAATAACTCCAATGAAGGACAATGGGGATGTGAATTTTGAGAAACTTTCTGAAATAATCGAAGATCAGATAAATAATGGCACAGATGCGATTATTATCTGTGGTACGACAGGGGAGGCTTCCACGCTTTCACACGAGGAGCACGTAAAGACTATCCGTCATTGTATCAGACAAGTGAATGGCCGTGTTCCTGTGATTGCAGGCACAGGTTCTAATGATACCGCAACGGCAGTCCGGACATCGACAGAGGCAGAGGAAGCAGGGGCTGATGCGGTTCTTCTCGTTACACCTTATTATAACAAGGCGACGCAGAAAGGTCTGATCGAACATTTTACAAAGATAGCGAATTCAATCTCTATTCCGGCAATACTGTACAATGTCCCCGGCAGGACAGGATGCAATATTCAGCCGAAAACGATAGCATATCTTGTAAAGAATGTCGAAAATATTGTCGGTGTGAAAGAAGCCAGCGGCAATATCTCTCAGGTAGCGGAGCTGATGCATCTTACGGATGGTGAGATTGATCTTTATTCGGGAAATGATGATCAGGTTGTTCCGATTCTTTCCCTTGGCGGACTCGGAGTGATCTCTGTTGTGTCAAATGTCGCCCCAAAATATATGCATGACATGGTTATGCAATTCTTTAATGGGAATGTGAGAGAAAGTGCCCGAATGCAGCTTGATGTCATGCCGCTTTGCAAAGCCTTGTTCTGCGAAGTGAATCCCATCCCTGTAAAGACCGCCATGAATCTGCAGGGCTGGGATGTGGGGCCACTTCGACTGCCGCTTTGTGAGATGGAACCTGATAACAAGAAACTATTACACAATGTGATGAAAGATATGGGACTCTTATGATAAAAGTAATTATGAATGGCTGCAATGGACATATGGGACACGTGATCTCAGACCTGATTTTTGATGATGATGATATGGAGATTGTTGCCGGAATCGATATTTCAGGAGAAGGAGACTGCAGCTATCCTGTCTATACAGATATTTTCAACTGCAAAGTTAATGCAGATGTTATGATAGATTTCTCATCCTATAAAGCAACGAATCGTGTACTTGAGTACTGCGGGCAGAGAAAACTGCCCCTGGTACTTTGTACAACGGGACTAACTGAGGAACAACTAAACCTCGTTTCTAAGATGAGCCGAGAGACAGCAATTCTTCACTCGGCGAACATGTCTCTTGGCATTAATGTCTTGTTTAAACTGATACAGGATGCAGCAAAAGTTCTGGCCCCGGCAGGATTCGATATGGAAATCGTGGAAAAACACCACAGATTAAAAAAAGATGCACCCAGCGGGACGGCGATTGCTCTGGCAGATCACCTGAATCAGGCGCTGGACAAGCAGTATCATTACTGCTTTGACCGCAGCCAGAGACATGAAGAAAGAGATTCAAAGGAAATCGGGATTTCTTCTGTCCGCGGCGGAACCATAGCGGGCGATCATGACGTGATCTTCGCAGGAACAGATGAAGTGATCACGATTTGTCATCAGGCAAGTTCTAAAGGTGTATTTGGAAAAGGTGCACTGGAAGCAGCAAGATACCTTGCCAATAAACCGGCCGGTCTGTATGATATGAGCGATGTGATTGCCGGATGAGTATTTTACCCGCAACATCGTATTTTTTGTGAATAATTCCATTGATTTTTCGCATACTACTCCTATCAATGAATGATTCCAGAACTGCACAAGCACAAAGTGCGAAGCGGACGATGGTATCATGGAATCAAAATATCTATTGAATGAGCAAAGGAGAGTTATGATGAAACACATGAAAAAAATCCTGATTGGCTGTCTGATGGTAATTATGCTTACAGGCGTTACAGCATGCGGAAATAACAATACGAATGATGCCACAGACGGTACGGACAATGGAACAACTACAGATGGAACAGATAACGACAAAGTTGATAATAACGACAGAATTGATGATAAAGACAAAACCGATGATAAGGTAAGAGACAATAATACTGACATAGACAACAATGGGGACACTGCTGGAGATAAAGTAAGAAATGGTGCGAACGATGTTGTCGATGGCGTCGGTGAAGGTGTTGAAGGTGTTGGCCAGGGCGTTAAGGATCTGGGAGATGATGTGACCGGAACGGATAATGACAACAACACGAATAACAACGCAGACAACAATACAACAAAGGATACAAACGATAATCGTTGACGGAATGACAAGAGCAGCCGCCTGCTAAGCATATTGAATGCATATAGCAGTGCGGCTCTTTTTATGGAGGGTTTCTAGATGAAAAAAAATCAAGAGACAGGTCTGTCCGTCTGGCAGCTGTCTATGATGGCAGTTGGATCCGTGATCGGTGGTTCCTTCTTCTTAGGTTCTTCAGTTGCCATACATTCTGCCGGACCGTCTATCATTCTTTCGTATATATTGGGAGGAATTCTTGTCTATTATATCCTGTTCGCCCTTTCTGAGATGACAGTCAATGATCCGGATGCCGGGTCATTTCAGACATTTACGGAGCGTGCATATGGAAAGATGGCAGGGTTTGTGACAGGATGGGTTTACTGGGCAGGTATTGTTCTTGCGATGTCGAGCGAGGCAACAGCGATCTCTGTTTTGGTAAAAATATGGTTTCCCCATGTCTCTACATTGATTCTGGGAAGCATAATTATCGTGAGTGTAACAGTTATCAATTTGTTAGGGGCACAGAGACTTGGAAAGCTTGAGAGCATTCTGGCGGCAGTGAAACTTATCACAGTTGCAGCATTTATTGTTATGGGAGCACTTCTGATTATAGGTGTTATAAAAGGAAATCAGGCAGGAGAGAATCACGGGTACAGTCGTCCGGCCTTTCTCATGGAACCTTTTTTTGCGAATGGGTTTAAAGGGTTTTCAGGAAGCCTGCTGGTGGTGATATACGCCTATTCAGGGTTTGAGGTTTTAGGACTGGCGGCAGCTGAGGCCAAAGATCCAAGAAAGACGGTTCCCGTGGCCATTCATAAGGTTGTTACTATTTTGTTGACTCTTTATATTATATCTGTCGGAATCATTCTGGCTTTAATTCCAACTGATGAGATCTCAGGCGATAGAAGTCCAATGGTGGCAGCCCTGGAGCACTATGGTTTTGACTGGGCAGGGAATATCTTAAATATTATACTGATTACTGCTATTCTCTCCACCATGCTGGCCTCTATGTTTGGTGTGGGAAGAATGATTCGCACACTTGCGTCTGAGGGACTTGCGCCGGCATTTTTAAAGGAAAAGGCAGAAGTTCCGTACAGGGGACTTATCTTCTCTGGATGCGCGATGCTGCTGGCACTTCTTGCAGCAATATTGATGCCGCAAGTCTATGTTTTTCTTATCAGTGCAGGAGGATTTTCATCGATATTCGTATATATCATGATTATGGCATCTCATATTCGGTTTCGGGAGAGGAACGGAAAGCCTAACGACAAATTAAGGCTTGAGGGATTTCCTTATTCTTCTTTGTTTGTGATGATATGTCTGATTGCCGCTGTTGCCTTTATGCCTTTTGTGAAAGGACAAACAGCTGGTCTTGCAGCAGGATTCATGATTATTGCTTTTTTTAGCGTGGCGTATCTTTTTGTAAAAAAGCATGCAGAAAAACCGGATCAGCCAGTTGACAAGTCCTGAGAAATCCAGGATACTAGAGGCAAAGCAATTATGAAAATGGAGGTTGAAAAGCTATGAGGTACCCTGACTTTTTAAATGACAATGGGATCATAGGATTTGTCGCCCCTTCTTTTGGATGTAATACTGAACCCTATTATACAGCATTCAAGAACGCTCTGTTGGTCCTGAAGAAAAAAGGATACCAGATAGATCTGGGACCAAACTGTTTCGAGGGTAAGGGAATTGGAATCAGCAATACACCCAGACGTTGCGGGGAGGAATTTAGCGAATATTACTGTTCAGATGAGAACGATGTTCTTCTGTCATGCGGAGGCGGAGAACTGATGTGTGAGATTCTGGATTATGTGGATTTTGAAAAGATTAAGATGAACAGACCTAAGTGGTTTATGGGTTATTCTGATAATACAAATCTCACGTTTTTGCTCACAACGATTTGCGATGTAGCTTCGATCTACGGACCTTGTGCTACGACTTTTGGTATGGAACCATGGCATCTGGCCATCGAAGACTCCGAAAAGCTTCTGCGGGGAGAAAAACTCACTGTGACAGGCTATGAGAGATGGGAACGGGAATCGAAAAAAGACGAGGAGCACCCGCTTATGCCTTATCATGTCACAGAAAAAAGGATTCTCAAGGTATTCGCTAAAGAAGAATATGTTGCGATAAAAGGACGCCTGTTGGGCGGTTGTATGGATTGTCTGAGAAACCTGATTGGGACCAGATACGATTATGTGGCGGAATTCAACAGGAAATACCATAATGATGGGGTAATCTGGTATCTCGAATCTTGCGATTTAAATGTTATGGATATCCGAAGAGCACTCTGGCAGATGCTTCATGCCGGATGGTTTGAGAATGCAAAAGGGTTCCTGATAGGAAGACCATATCACTACGGAGAAGAAGTCATGGGCCTTGACCAGTATCATGCGGTTTATGACATTCTACATATTTTAGATGTCCCGGTGGTAATGGATGTTGATCTTGGCCATCTTCCGCCCATGATGCCCTTGATTAACGGTGCGTATTCGCTTGTAAATGTCAGGGGAAACGATATCCAGATTGAAATGCGGACGGATGTGTGAAGTTTTTAGAAATCTATTGCAATGAAGGGACAGGATTGTTATAATTAAAGTACTTACTAAAGGCTTAATCATTGCTTTTAAGTAAAATACAATTAAAGGGGTTGACGGCATTGAATATTATTATTAGTGGAAAAAACATCGACATCACAGAGGGAATCCGCTCTGCTGTTAACAGTAAACTTGGAAAACTTGAAAGATATTTTACTCCTGACACGGATGTCAACGTTACTTTGAGCGTTGAGAAAGAAAGACAGAAAGTCGAAGTTACAATACCTGTGAAGGGCCGGCTTATTCGTTCCGAACAGGTCAGTAATGATATGTACGTATCCATTGACCTGGTAGAAGAAGTGATAGAACGGCAGCTTCGCAAATATAAGAGCAAACTGATCAATAAGAAACAGGATGTAAGCAACTTCCAGAAAGATTTTATTGAAGACGAAGATCTAGAAGATGAAGATATCAAGATTGTCAGAATGAAAAGATTTGGCATGAAACCGATGTTCCCGGAAGACGCATGCGTTCAGATGGAACTTTTAGGGCACAATTTCTTTGCGTTTAGAAATGCAGAGACGAATGAAGTGAACGTGGTTTACAAGAGAAAAGGCAATACGTATGGATTAATTGAGCCGGAAAACTGAGATCATATGAGGTAGGGGCTGACGCTGCGGCGCCAGTCCTTTTTGCGAAAATGCTAGGACCGCCGTAAATCTGTACAGGAAAAGTGTAATAAAATCATTGTTAATTTGTATTAAAAGTGTTAGAATAGGCGGTATGAGAATATTAGGAGTGTGTAAAAATTCATGAAAATATCAGAGAAATTATTTGGAACGCACAGTGAGCGTGAATTAAAACGCGTCATGCCGCTGGTTGATAAAATTGAGGCACTGCGCCCGGATATGCAGAAATTATCTGATGAAGAGCTGCGTGCGAATACGAAAAAATTTAAAGAACGTCTGACCGGAGGAGAAACTCTGGATGATATTCTTGTTGAAGCATATGCAACAGTACGTGAGGCTGCCAGACGTGTACTCAATATGGAACCTTACAGGGTGCAGGTTATGGGCGGAATCATCCTGCATCAGGGACGTATCGCTGAGATGAAAACCGGTGAAGGAAAGACGCTGGTTTCCACACTTCCGGCTTATTTGAATGCACTGACAGGACGTGGCGTCATGATCGTCACGGTCAATGATTATCTGGCCAAAAGGGATGCCGAGTGGATGGGAAAAGTTCATGAATTCCTCGGCCTTACAGTCGGGGTGGTGCTGAATCCTATGAATAATGACGAACGACGTGCTGCTTATGCCTGTGATATTACTTATATTACGAATAACGAGCTTGGGTTCGACTATCTGCGTGATAACATGGTCATATACAAGGAACAGCTTGTACAAAGGGATCTGTATTATGCTATCATTGATGAGGTCGATTCTGTTCTGATTGATGAGGCAAGAACACCGCTTATTATCTCCGGACAGAGCGGAAAATCCACAAAACTGTATGAGACCTGCGATATCCTTGCACAGCAGCTGGAGCGCGGTGAGGCCAGCGGCGAGATGACGAAGATGACAGCTATTATGGGTGAAGAGATCGAAGAGAGCGGAGATTTCATCGTCAATGAAAAGGACAAGATTGTAACTTTGACAGAAGATGGGATCAAAAAAGTTGAGAATTTCTTCCATATAGACAACCTGTCTGATCCGGAGAATATGGAAATTCAGCATAACATAATCTTAGCTCTGCGCGCACATAATTTGATGTTCCGTGATAAAGACTATGTAGTGAAGGATGATGAAGTGTTGATTGTCGATGAATTTACCGGACGTATTATGCCGGGACGGCGGTATTCAGACGGACTGCATCAGGCAATCGAGGCGAAGGAGCATGTAAAGGTCAGAAGAGAGAGTAAGACTCTTGCGACGATTACATTCCAGAACTTCTTCAACAAGTTTGAAAAAAGAGCTGGTATGACAGGTACTGCGCTCACCGAAGAACAGGAGTTTCGTGATATCTATGGCATGGACGTTATAGAGATTCCGACGAATGAACCGATGATTCGTGTAGACTACGACGATGCTGTCTACATGACAAAGAAAGAAAAGTTCCGTGCGGTTGTGGAAGAAATCAAGAGATCTCATGAAAAGAATCAGCCTGTTCTGGTCGGCACGGTAACGATAGAAACTTCCGAACTGCTCAGCAAGATGCTGAAAAAAGAAGGAATCAAACATCAGGTTTTGAATGCCAAGTTCCATGAGCTTGAGGCAGAGATCGTATCCCATGCCGGCGAGGCAGGGACTGTCACGATTGCAACGAATATGGCAGGCCGTGGTACCGATATTAAATTGGATGACGAGTCTAGAGCTGCCGGCGGACTGAAAATTGTCGGAACAGAGCGCCATGAATCAAGACGTATTGACAATCAGCTGCGTGGACGTTCCGGACGTCAGGGTGATCCTGGTGAATCCCGGTTCTATATATCTTTGGAAGATGATCTGATGCGTCTGTTCGGATCTGAAAAACTGATGGGTGTGTTTAAATCACTCGGTGTTGCTGAGAATGAACAGATCGAACATAAGATGTTATCTTCTGCAATTGAGAAAGCACAGAAGAAGATTGAGGCAAATAACTATGGAATACGTAAGAATCTGCTCGATTACGATCAGGTGAACAACGAGCAAAGGGAGATCATCTACAAGGAGAGAAGACGTGTACTTGACGGCGAGAATATGCGTGATTCGATTCTCAAGATGGCATATGATACCATTGATGATACCGTGGACATGTTCATCGGAGAAAATGCAGATCCCCAGAAGTGGGACCTTGGAGAGCTCAATGCCTTTTTAATCCCGATCATTCCTGTGAAACCTCTTAAGAATGAGGATGTCGCAAAGATGAAGAAGGATGAACTGAAACAGAAACTTAAAGAAGAAGCTGTAAAGGTATACGAAGAGAAAGAGAGCCAGTTCCCGCAGGAGGAGCAGATCCGTGAACTAGAGCGTGTTATTCTTTTGAAAGTAATTGATCAGAAGTGGATGGATCATATTGATGATATGGATCAGCTGCGTCAGGGTATCGGACTTCAGGCTTATGGTCAGAGAGATCCGAGAGTCGAATATAAGATGAGTGGCTATGATATGTTCAATGAAATGCTTAATTCTATCGAACAGGATACTTTGCGGCTGCTCTACCATATCCGCGTCGAAGAAAAGGTAGAAAGGGAGCAGGTAGCAAAAGTAACAGGAACCAATAAAGAAGAGGGAAGCCCAAAACCGACTTATAAGCGTTCCCAAAAGAAGATCTACCCGAATGATCCATGTCCGTGCGGCAGCGGATTGAAATACAAACAGTGCCATGGAAGAAAAGATGCAATGCAGGCATAAGTATAGTCGGCAAGTAAAGAAATAATCAGTTTTTTATCAAAATATATATCAGAAAGAGGTGAAGCAAATGGTTGAATTGGATCAGTTTAAGACTGAATTGAGTTCCTATGAGGGACCATTGGTGGAAGTGAGGGATTCACTTTGACCTCGCTGACAAAGAACAGCGGATCGAAGAATTAGAAAGAAAGATGGAAGAACCTGACTTCTGGGACAACCCTGAGAGAGCTCAAAAGATGATGAAAGAGCTTGGGAGCTTGAAAGAAGACAGGGACACATATCATAAACTTGTCCTGGCCAGGGAAGATATGGAAACCCTGATTGAGATGGGATACGAGGAAAATGATGCCAGCGTAATCCCGGACATCAGGGAGATGCTTTTGGCCTTTAAGAAGGATTTCGAGAATATACGCATTAAGACCTTGTTATCCGGAAAATATGATGAGACAAATGCAATTGTAAAATTAAACGCAGGAGCTGGCGGAACAGAGGCTATGGACTGGTGTTCTATGCTTTACCGCATGTATACACGCTGGGCAGAAAAAAAAGGTTTTTCTCTGGAAGAACTTGATTTTCTGGAAGGGGAAGAGGCAGGTATCAAATCGGTTACATTTCAGGTGAACGGTGAGAATGCATATGGATTGCTGAAATCTGAAAAGGGCGTGCATCGTCTGGTCAGAATATCTCCATTCAATGCAAATGGAAAACGCCAGACCTCTTTTGTATCATGCGATGTGATGCCAGATATAAAAGGTGATATTAACGTAGAGGTAAAAGATGAGGATATTCGGGTGGATACGTATCGCTCAAGCGGAGCCGGCGGACAGCATATCAATAAAACTTCATCAGCGATCCGCATCACTCATTTCCCGACAGGAATTGTGGTGACATGCCAGAATGAGCGTTCACAGCATATGAACAAGGATAAGGCTATGCAGATGCTCAAGGCAAAACTATATCTGTTAAAAGAGCAGGAGCAGGAAGAACAGCTTTCCGGGATTCGAGGTGAAGTGACGGATATTGCCTGGGGAAATCAGATTCGCTCTTATGTTATGCAGCCATATACGATGGTGAAGGATCACAGGACGAATGAGGAAGTCGGCCAGGTAAATGCTGTATTGGACGGGGATATTGATCCGTTTATTAATGCATACCTGAAGTGGACGGCACTTAAGAAGTAAGTGACAATCATGACATGGAGGTGACATGGATGAAAGAGGCATGGTGGAAGGAAGCGGTTGTGTACCAGATCTATCCGAGAAGCTTTATGGACAGCGATGGGGACGGCATTGGAGACCTGAAAGGTATTACAAGCCGTCTGGATTATCTGAAGACTCTGGGAGTGGACGTGATCTGGCTTTCGCCGGTATATCAATCACCGAATGATGACAATGGATATGATATCAGCAATTACCGGGATATTATGGATGAATTTGGAAGCATGTCTGACTTTGATGAGATGCTGAAAGAGGCTCATGACCGCGGGATACGGATTGTGATGGATCTCGTGGTGAATCACACATCGGATGAACATAAGTGGTTTGTGGAAAGCCGAAAAAGCAAAGATAATCCATACAGAGACTACTACATCTGGAGAAATCCAAAAGAAGATGGGAGTGCCCCCAATAACTGGGGTGCAAGCTTCGGAGGTTCCGCATGGGAATATGATAAGAATACAGACATGTATTATCTTCATCTCTTTTCTAAAAAACAGCCAGATCTAAACTGGGATAATCCGAACGTTCGGGATGAAGTCTTCGACATGATGACTTGGTGGTGCGAAAAGGGTATCGATGGATTCCGCATGGATGTAATCAGCATGATCTCAAAGACACCCGAGATGCCGGACGGCGAAGAGACAGACGCACAAGGCTACGGAAGCTTCGCTCCATATTGTATTCATGGACCTCATGTTCACGACTATCTAAAAGAGATGAACAAAAAAGTTCTCTCGCAATATGATCTGATGACTGTAGGCGAGACTGCCGGCGTCGATATTGAACAGGCAAGAAAATATGCCGGTGAAAACAGCCATGAGCTGAACATGGTCTTTCAGTTTGAGCATGTCGAGTCAGACGGAAAATATGGGAAATGGACAGACGAGAGAGTACCGCTGTCATTTTTAAAGGAGAACCTTTCCAAATGGCAGACCCAGTTGTATGAAAATGCCTGGAACAGTCTTTACTGGGATAATCATGATCAACCCAGGGCAGTTTCTCGTTTTGGCGATGACAGTTCAAAGTACAGGGACGTTTCAGCAAAGATGCTCGCGACTCTTCTTCACATGATGCAGGGAACACCCTATATTTATCAGGGGGAGGAACTTGGGATGACGAATTACCCGTTCCAGTCAAAAGATCAGTTCCGTGATATCGAGAGTATACATGCATATGAAGATTGGGTTGAGTCAGGAAAGGTAAAACGGGAAGAGTTCTGGCCCTGTCTTATCAATAAGAGCCGGGATAATGCACGGACTCCGGTACAGTGGGATGACACCGAGAATGCAGGATTTACCACCGGGACGCCCTGGATTGATGTAAATCCGAATTATAAGACAGTCAACGCGAAAAATGAAGTGAACGATCCGGATTCTGTTTTTTCATATTATCAACAGTTGATTGCTCTTAGGAAGACTTATCCAATTATTGTGTATGGAAAATATGATCTGATTCTTTCAGACGACGAGAACATATTTGCTTATACAAGAACTTTAGATGACAGGCAGCTACTTGTGGTATGCAACTATACAAAAAAGAACTGTAAGCTTCGGGTACCGAAAGAATATGAGGGAGCCGATTGTCTGATCTCGAACTATAACAGGGATAACTATCGGGGAATGTTGGAACTGAATCCCTATGAAGCATTTGTCCTTTTTCGGAAATAAACAAAATATCCGTAAACGTTACGGTGAAAAAGAAAACAGTCAACAAAAGTTGACTGTTTTTTACTAAAATATTCTCCGATTTTTGTATTGCAGCTTTTTTCTGAATATGGTATTATCTTTACAGTGGACACAAATGTATTTTTGGGACACACAGTGTGGAGAGGAAGGTTATGTCAGAGACAGAAAAATATTATGTTGTGAAAGAAAAAGCAGTTCCTGAAGTCCTTCTGAAAGTACTTAAGGCAAAAGGCCTGATAGAGAAGAAAGAGCTTACGGTCCAGGATGCGGCAGAGAGAGTGGGCATCAGCCGGAGCTCTTTTTATAAATATAAAGATGATATCTTTCTTTTTCACGATACTGCAAAGGGAAAAACAATTACCTTTATTCTGCAGATGGATGATCAACAGGGGTTACTGTCCGATGTTTTGAAAACAATCGCAAGGTATAATGGAAACATCTTGACGATTCATCAGTCAATCCCCCTTAACGGAGTGGCTACTCTTACAATCAGTGTAGTGATCGCACCAGATATAGGGGATGCAACGGGAATGATGAGCAGTATTGAGAGTAAAGAAGGTGTTCACTACTTTAAGATATTAGGCAGGGAGTAAATATGATAAAAGTAGCAGTATTAGGATATGGAACCGTGGGATCCGGTGTTTTAGAAGTTTTTCAGAAGAATCAGGAAATATTGAATCAAAATGTCGGCGAAGAGATTGAATTAAAATATGTCCTGGACAGGAAGAAATTCCCGGGAGATCCGGTCGAAAGATACCTGATTCATGATTTCGAGACGATTGTAAATGATCCGGAGATTAAAATTGTTGTAGAAGTGATGGGAGGTCTGAACCCGTCCTTTGATTTTGTAAAAAGATGTCTGGAAAACCAAAAGAGTGTCTGCACATCCAATAAAGAACTGGTCGCGCAGCATGGGACAGATCTTCTTTTGACGGCAAAAGAGCATCATGTAAATTTCTTGTTTGAGGCCAGCTGTGGTGGAGGAATACCAATCATCCGACCGTTGTATCAATCTTTGACAGCGGACAGAATTGATGAGGTTTCCGGAATCCTCAACGGGACAACCAACTATATCTTAAGTAAGATGACGAGTGACGGATATGGGTTTGAAGAAGTATTAAAGAGGGCACAGGATAAAGGATATGCCGAACGGGATCCACAGGCGGATGTTGAGGGATATGATGCATGTCGGAAAATTGCGATCCTGTCTTCTCTTGCTTTCGGAAATTATATCGATTATAAAGATATTTATACAGAGGGAATCACCGATATTACTGCCACAGATATAAAGTATGCAAAAGCGGCAGGCGCGGTAATTAAGCTTCTGGCCATTGGCCGTCGGACAGATCAGGGTGCATACGCACTTGTATGCCCTGTGATGATTGACGCTTCGAATTCTCTATATAGTGTAAATAGTGTCTTCAATGCAGTCTCAGTACATGGCAACATGATTGGAGATGCTATGTTCTATGGAAAAGGTGCGGGGAAGCGTCCGACTGCAAGTGCAGTTGTGGCAGATGTTGTGGAGGCAGCAAAGAATCCGGGTACAACTGTGATGGGAGATGGATGGAACGCAAAGAAACTGGAACTTATGCCATTGGATGATATACCAGGCCGTTTTTTTGTTCGTATACAGGGAAATATAGCCGCCTGTCTTCCTTCGGTTGAGAGCGTATTTGGAGAAGTGGATCCGATTACTGTTCCAAGTATCGACCGTGAATTCGGCTTTTTCACAGGGGAAATGACTGAGGCACAATATAAAGAAAAGACAGAACGGCTGGAAGGAATTATTCATATGATCCGAGTTAGATTCTAAAGGAGGTCACACACGGTGAAAACAATTGTAATGCTGTCAGATGGCATGGCGGACGAGTCGGTTTTTGACTTCGGGGGAAAAACACCCTTGGAATATGCGAGTACGCCAACTTTGGACCGCCTGGCAAAAGTGTCTGAGATTGGTATGGTCCGGACGATTCCGGAGGGGATGGCTCCGGGCTCAGATGTCGCCAATCTGTCTGTGATCGGATATAATCCCAGACTATATTATACCGGGCGCTCCCCACTTGAGGCTTTAAGTATTGGTGCTAAAATGGACGAAAATGATGTGGCACTGCGCTGCAATCTGGTTACAGTTTCCGAGGAGGACAGTTTGCCTTATGAGGAGAGAAGGATGGTTGACCACAGTGCATCTGAGATCACAACCGAAGAGGCAGAGCAGCTTTTATCGGATCTGAAGAGTGAGTTTGAAAGCGATAATTGTCACTTTTATACCGGTACGTCTTATCGTCATTGCATGATCTGGAGAGGTGGGGAGATACTGCCCTTTACTCCACCCCATGATATTCTTGAACAGAAAATCGGAAGATATCTGCCAGAGAACGATTTGTTTTTGTGCATGCTAAAAAGAAGCTATGAGATTTTGAAAAATCATCCGGTAAATCAGAAAAGAAGAGCAGCCGGTTTGAATCCGGCAAACAGTTTCTGGTTTTGGGGTGCGGGAACAAAGCCTTCTCTTCCTTCTTTTTGGGGCAGATATCATAAAAAAGGAGTTATGATATCCGCTGTTGATCTACTAAAGGGGATAGCAGTGGGAATTGGACTTGACAACAGGAATGTTGAAGGGGCGACTGGAGGACTTAATACCAATTATGAGGGAAAGGCCCAGGCGGCCGCAGATGCACTTTTAGGAGAGAATTATGATTTTGCCTATATCCATCTCGAGGCACCAGATGAGATGGGACATCAGGGAAGTGCTGTGAAAAAAGCAGAAGCCATACATCGGATGGATACCCGGATTCTGGCACCGCTTCTGAGACAATTAGATGCCTCCGGTGAAGAATACAGACTGCTTGTGCTGCCGGACCACCCGACACCGGTAGGTCTGCGCACCCATACAGCTAATCCTGTACCATACCTGTTGTATGACAGTACAAGGCATCAAAACCATGACTGGAATTACAACGAGCAAGAGGCCGTTGACAGTAAGAACCGGGTTGAACATGGGTGGGAATTGATGGACTATCTTTTTTCGGACGGCAGTTCTTTATAGTTCATGATTCAGCTGACGATAAAAATTTGCCACTGTCACATGGTGATATGGAGTGATCCAAAGCAGTGGAATAGAGCCGCCGATATATCCCAGAGAATAAAAACCAAAAAAGCTCAGAAAACTCACGTAGAAGTAAGCTTTCAGGTTCCCTTTCATCATTCTTGAACTGTTTCTTAAGGATTCCATTGCCGTAAGTTCTTCGTGATCTATCAGAAGGAAAGTCGACATGGAATAACGCAGAAGGATCAAAAATGTCACCAGACCTCCGATCCCCAGAATTAAGAGCAGACCCAGAGTATAAGTAAGAACAAATCGAAGGACGGACTGTAATTCAGGATTCGTAAATAGATGTTCATTTTTTTCAAAAATATAGCTCGTATAGATAATCACCGGCACGATAGTAAAAATCATACGGATTAGTCCCTTGATGGTTTCAACAATCAGGAAGCGGTCCGAATGGTGGGTAAACGCATAGAACAGATTACCAACAGAAATCGGCTGATGTCGGCTCACGGACAGAGACGATACCCAGATGCCTGTGGACAGAAGACTCAACAGGACGTTGCAAAGGAATGCAATAACGATTCCGCTGATGACGGAGAACATCGACATGCTCCTCAGCAGATACCAGTATATAAACATGAAAACGAAGGAGCTGATTATTGAATACATGATATAAGTGCCGATATATATCCCGTAATTCCCGATTAAGGCTTCACGGGCTTCGCTCTTTAGATATTTTGATTGACTCATATTTTGCACCAGGCCTTTCATTGTAGATTCATAATCACAGGGCTGTTGTTGTATCATTAGATGGGATGTCACTGCCATTCGGAAGAATGTCCTCGTAATTCTCTATGATATCAGTCCAGTTCATCTTAGAGACGTCGTTTACTACAGAAACAAGAGAGAAGACCATGACAATACAGCCGACAATCAGACCTGCAGCAGATAATCCGACGCCTATTTTTGCAGGTTTTTGCATGCTTCCTCTTCCTCTGGACAAAAGTGCGAAGATGATTCCCAGAACGGCAAAAGTCAGTCCCAATCCATAGAGCGAAAACAAAAGTGAGCAAATTCCTAAAATAAAGGCAGCTTTTGCCATTCCGGGAGAACCAGATTCGTGATAAGAATACGGATCAGGGGATGGTTTTTGAAAGGGATCATTATAGTTGCTATTATCCAAAAGTAACACCTCCTCGACCTTGGATATGATAATAGTTTATCACGGGAACCAAGGCTCCGCAAGTACAAGGTAAAGTCTTTTTATCCAACAAGGGAGGCGAGATGTGCAGCGAAGATGCTGTAGAATAAGATGCACCACGGTTTCATAGTCACAATAATGAGAATGAACTTCTTTTTGGATATTGGCGTCAGTCCTGCCAGCAGACACAACTCGTCGTCGGGAGTCAGAGGCAGAAAAATTGCAAGTGCAAAAACCCACAGGAAGGAATCTTTCATTGTCCATCCCAGATATTTATCATAGAACTTTTCACCAATCAGGCCCTTCACTACAGGGGAGCCATATTTCTTTGCTATAAAAAAAGCGGTAATTGATCCGATGCTGATAGCCAGGTAATTGATCCAGAAACCATTGACAGCTCCAAACAGAAGTGATCCGGCGATGCATCCGAAAAGGCCCGGAAGAAAAGGGATAATCACTTGGAAAAACTGGATGAAGAACAACATAATCGGTGCGAACAGTCCAAAACTGTTAATATAGTTCTTGAATGAATCTAAAGAATGAAAATGACCATCTATGTAACTTTTTGCAAAAAAAATAATTGTCAGGACTAGAAAAGCCAGTCCTAAAATTTTACTGATTTTCTTGGCTAATAAAACCTTCTCAGACATAATATTCCTTATTCCTCTCATTCGAATGAATATAAGTATACCTTATTTCTGTGAAAAAGTGGAGAAGAAAAGATTAAGAAACATTTAAAATTAAAAACGCTTGGCATTTTTTAGACAAATGTGGAACTTGACATTATGAATTTTAGAGACTATACTTTTAAAGTAGTTTTCTAAAATATATTTCCGGGGTGCCGCTATGCGGCTGAGATTGGCTTTCGGGCCTGACCCGTATTACCTGATTCGGTTAATGCCGACGTAGGGAGAAGCCATATATTGCATCATGACTGATAGAATGCATGACCTCCTCACAGGTGATATCCCGTAAGGAGGTTTTTTAATGCAGAAAATAGAAACAGTAAATCATGGCAATCCGGATGCCAAAGGAGGAGATCTATGAGCTCTGTCAGGATCAATCACCTGAATGTAGATTTAAGCGGAAAAAAGGTGCTCGAGGATCTCTGTCTGGAATTCAACACGAAAGAGCGTATCCTGATTCTGGGGGCAGGAGGATGTGGAAAGTCTACGCTGCTTCTCTCTATGATGGGGATTGTTCAGCGGATGGAAAATGCTGAAGTGACTGGAGAAGTGTTCTTCGATGATTGTCCGGTTACAAAACTAAAAGCCTTCGAAGTGGCGAAAGTTTTGGGTATTGTGTTTCAAAATCCGGAAAGTCAGTTTTGCACGCTCTATCCGGAAAATGAAGTGGCATTCGGTCTGGAAAATCTCGGTGTGGAGCCAAAGAAGATGGACCGGATTATCAGCGATTCGCTGATGGCAATGCATTTTCCCAAGAAAAGAATTCATGCTCAGATCAATCAACTTTCCGGAGGTGAACAGCAGAGGCTGGCGTGTGCTGCAGCAGTGGCACAGGGAGCACAGATGCTTCTTCTGGATGAGCCTACTTCGAATCTAGATCCCGAGGGGAGAAGACAGGTTGCAGACGCGGCAGAAACTTTGAGCAGAAAGGGTAAAGGACTTCTTGTGGTAGAACATAACCTGGAGAATTGGCTTCCTCTGCTGGGGCGTGTGATTGTTTTGGGGAACAACGGAAAACTTCTGGCTGACGGTGACCCAAGAGATGTTTTTGTAAAATACAAAGATCAGATGACACAGCAGGGAATCTGGCGCCCGAGGGCACTTCGCATGTTCGACGAGCTGAAAAGTCTTGGATATACGCCGGCACGGGTACCACTTACTGCAAAAGAACTTCGCAAAGAGCAGATATCTTGGGAGCTGCTTGCAAAAGCATGGGAAAAGGCATTTCCAACTTGTGTCCGAAAAATCTCCACCGCAAAACCACTTATTCAGACGGAACATCTTACGGGGGAATATAAAAAAGGACAGCCTGTTTTTAGGGATGTAAGCTTTCGGATGGATTGTGGAGACTTTGTAGCTTTGACGGGAAGAAATGGCAGCGGAAAATCCACGCTGGCAAAAACATTGGTTGGGCTTCATGAGGCCTCAGAAGGACGGATTATGCTGTTTGGACAAGATACAACCGGGGAAAGGGCGAGTTCTGTTTTCAGAAGCGGTGATATTGGTTATGTGTTTCAGAATCCAGAGCATCAGTTCTTGAAGGAGACGGTCTGGGACGAACTGAAATACAGTGTCAGACAGGATTTAAGCGGGAACAGTATCGTTCACAGACTGATTCAGCAATTCGATCTACAGGGTGTGGAGAGCAGCAATCCCTTTCGTCTTTCCGGGGGGCAGAAGCGCAGACTTTCTGTCGCCATTATGTTGTCGGGGCATCGAAAACTCCTGATCTTGGATGAGCCTACTTTTGGTCAGGATGAAAAAGCTACATATATGTTGATGGATAAGCTGATCGAATACAATCAGGGAGGAACTGGCATATTGATGATTACGCATGATTTGGATCTGGCGGCGAGATATGCTAATAAGATAGCAGTGCTTTCAGACGGCAGCCTTGCTTATTATGGGACACCAGAGGAGCTCTGGAAAAAGCCCGATGTGATTAAACACAGCGGACTGCAAATTCCTTTTTTTGCAGAACTGCGTATGGAGGATCAATAGAACGATGAATAAAAATATAAACCCGACAGCAAAATTACTCGTGAATTTGGTCATCCTTTTATGCAGTGTGTGTATCTCAGACCCATTTACGATCATTCTTCTTTTTATGACGTGTGTCATCTATGGAATCTGTTCTCGTGCATTTACTGTAAACAGTCTCAAAACCATGATGCCGATGGGCGTCTTCGCTCTGGCAATGCTGTGGATGAACGCAGCATTTGCCCGCACAGATCATGCGCGGATCATTGGTACATTTGTGCTTTTTCATTTCACGGATCAGGGGCTCGCTATTGGAATATCGATATTTTTCAGGATATTGACTATCTCATTTTCCTCGATTTTATTTATTTCAACGACAGATGCGGATGATTTATTACTGAGCCTGATTCAGCAATGTCATCTGAATCCCGCAATTGCGTATGGGGTTTTAACGGCCTTTCGCTTCTATCCTCTGATGAAATCGGATCTTGCACAGATTGATGCTGCGCA
The DNA here is from genome assembly GCF_015159595.1 of Blautia liquoris. Classification (NCBI taxonomy): domain Bacteria; kingdom Bacillati; phylum Bacillota; class Clostridia; order Lachnospirales; family Lachnospiraceae; genus Blautia; species Blautia liquoris. The sequence continues at coordinate 316,338 of NZ_CP063304.1, forward strand.
TCAGATTCGGGCAGCCGTTCATGATAAAAAAGGATCCGGAAAAATTTCATGGTACCGTAAGGCAATTCCTCTTTTAGCTTCGAATATACGGCGGGCGGAGCAGGTTTCTGTGGCGATGGAGGCCAGAGGATTCGAGACAGGCATGCATCGGACTTACCACAGATCGATTCGATGGAAAGTTTCTGATACAGCCTTTGTGACAGCGGCATGTCTTCTGATCGCAGTGATTTTGTTCGTATCATGGCAGATGGGATGGCTTCTTATCTTTCACAGGTGGAAGGGATTTTAACATTTTATCATGAAGATGACGCCGCAAAAGAGAGTATAATTATAAGATAGAGGAGGAATAAGAAATTATGTCATCATGTAACAACAACTTAAAGAACTCGGTGGCAGGTGCCAGAATTGGTATCTATCCCATGCAGGATGATTTTGCCGATATCATCCTGAATGCTGTAAAGGAAAGTGATCATAAAGGAATTTATGTCAGAACGGATGATCTTGGCACAACAGTTCAGGGAAGACTCGGACGTGTATTTAATTATGTGAAAGAAGTTTTTTGCCGAGCAGCTTACGCCGGCGGACATGTCACGGCAGATGTTCTGTTTTCTGTCGGATGTCCCGGTGATGTGCCCGAAGACTTCGACTTTGATGTTTCCATTAACGAAAAAGAAGATATTCCCGGATCAAAGATTCATACAGCATGTGCATGGTCATTATATCCCCTGGGAAATGAAGAATATTTTCCCATTATTATTGATGAGATTGAAAGGTTTAAAAAGGAAGCTGATGTACGGGTGACCGCCTCCCATTACTGCACAAGGATCGATGGAAAAGCACAAGACATCTTTTCGCTGCTTGAATCTTCGATGAAAAGAGTATGTGAAAAGAATTCACACACGGTCATCCATGCGTTATTCTCGAAAGGCAGTCCCTCTAAAGAAAGAGAAACGATTGATACAGACGAGGAGAAAAATGATGATTAAAAGATTCAAATGGACATTGAAAGATATTATAGTACTTTGTGTACTGGGGATTGCCTTTGGGGCACTGTATATGGGTGGCGTCGGTATCTGGGGACTTGTCAATGGTATACTTGGGCCTTACGGGTTGGAACTTGTTTATGGTATCTGGTTTACTGCATCAATCACGGCATTTTACATTATCAGAAAACCTGGAATTGCACTTGGAGCCGAGATGCTTGCGGCCCTCGGTGAGGTACTTCTCGGAACACCGGCAGGAGTAGGGGTTTTTATCGGTGCTTTTGTACAGGGCATCGCATCAGAGGCGGTATTCGCAATTACGAAATGGAAGAATTATTCAACTCCGGTACTGGTTTTAGCGGGCATGGCACCAAGTGTCACAACTTTTATCTATACCTATTTTCTCTATGGATATGGATCCTTCCCGGTGCCAATGCTGATTTCAATGCTGGCGATCCGTCTTGTTTCAGGTGCAATACTTGCAGGCCTGCTGGGCAAGGCCATCGGTGACGGACTCGCGGCTACAGGAGCCCTGTCAACATTTCCCTTGGGACGTGAAATGGCAGAGAAAAAGGAAAAAAAAGTTTCTGCTCAAGCTGCAGAGAAATAAAGATCAATCCATAACGAGACAGCACAGAGATATCCTGCAGCTGCCTCGTTTTTTCTTGTATAAGAAAAAAAACCTGATATAATGTATGATACCAGGGTCAAAAGGTTATGCGTTTCATGCTTGCATGAAAAAGCATAACTTTGGGACCCGAACAAACATGAGAATGAAGCCCGAACAGGGCGGAATTCGAATGTTTGAGGATTGCGGGAGCCCGAAAGGGCGGAGCAATCCGTGGTATCATCATCGGTGCGGAACACCCCAGGGAATCTCGTGCTCTTTTTCATGTTCACATGAAAAAGGCATATCCCCGCGGCCTAGACAAACAAGAATGCAGCGCCCCAGGGAATCTCGTGCTCTTTTTCATGTTCACATGAAAAAGGCATATCCCTCGGCCCAGACAAACAAGAGAGGATAAAAATATAGATGTGGATTGCAGACAAATGGAAAGACTATGAAGTGCTGGACACTTCTGACGGAGAAAAGCTAGAGAGATGGGGAAAGTATATTTTGGTGAGACCAGATCCACAGGTGATCTGGAGCACGCCGCGTAAACATCCAGACTGGCAGAAGATAAACGGCCATTATCACAGAAGCAGTAAAGGCGGCGGAGAATGGGAATTCTTCAATCTCCCCGAACAGTGGAAGATCTCATATCGGGATTTAAATTTTCACTTGAAGCCTTTCAGTTTTAAGCACACGGGTCTGTTCCCGGAACAGGCGGTAAACTGGGATTGGTTTTCAGATAAGATTAAAAATGCAAACAGACCTATAAAAGTATTGAATTTATTTGCATATACCGGAGGTGCCACCCTGGCGGCAGCACAAGCCGGTGCATCCGTGACACATGTGGATGCTTCGAAAGGTATGGTGACCTGGGCAAAAGAAAATGCAGTAGAATCAGGACTTGAACAGGCCCCTGTACGATGGCTTGTGGATGATTGCAAGAAATTTGTGGAACGTGAAATCAGAAGGGGGCATCATTATGATGGGATTATCATGGATCCGCCCTCATATGGAAGGGGTCCCAAGGGCGAAATCTGGAAGATAGAGGAATCGATTTTTCCCTTTATCATGCTCTGCACACAGATATTAAGTGAGGAGCCCCTGTTTTTCCTGGTGAACTCCTATACGACCGGACTTGCGCCGTCAGTTCTTGGCTATATGCTTTCCGTGGCACTTAAGAAATACGGCGGCTATGTAGAAGCTGAGGAGATCGGACTTCCAGTCATGTCTTCGGGACTGATTCTGCCCTGTGGAGCATCCGGAAGATGGGAACGATAATAAATGCAAGTTATGATAAAGAATAATTCAAAAAGCTGAGAGTAAAAGCGAGAATATAGGAAGAATATTGTGTAATATGAAAGAATACCTTGACAGAAGTTCAATCTGAGTAATAAAATAGATAACAATGATGTAAATGAACTTGTCAAGGAGGGAATCGTATATTATGAAAGCATATAGCGAGTTAAATAAGGAAGAATTGCTGGCTTTGAAATCACAATTGGAAGCAGAATATCAGGACATTAAGGCAAAAGGACTGTCACTTGACATGTCCAGGGGAAAGCCCTCAGTTGAGCAGCTGGATTTGGCGGAGAAAATGCTTGGCATTATAACTGATAATGAAGACGTAAAGGCTGAAAACGGTCTGGACTGTAGAAATTACGGAGCTCCGATCGGACTACCCGAAGCGAGGAAACTTCTGGGAGATATTGCCGGAGTGTCTGCGGATCGTGTGATTCTGGGAGGAAACTCAAGCCTTCAGCTGATGTTTGATACGGTATCGAGATCATATTCCCATGGTGTACTGGGAAGTATTCCATGGTCAAAATTAGATTGTGTAAAATTTCTCTGTCCGGTTCCCGGATATGACCGCCATTTTGCAGTGACAGAATACTTTGGTGTTGAGATGATCAATATTCCGATGACAGAGGACGGTCCGGATATGGATCTTGTCGAAAAACTGGTATCAGAGGATCCCGCGGTTAAAGGTATTTGGTGTGTTCCAAAGTATTCCAATCCGCAGGGCTATGTGTATTCTGATGAGACGGTGAGGAGAATGGCATCTTTGGACCCTGCAGCAGAGGATTTCCGCATTTACTGGGATAATGCGTATGGGATTCATCATCTGTACGAAGAGGCAGAAAAGCAGGCACAGATTCCGGACATCTTGACAGAGTGTGAAAAAGCCCAAAAACCGGATATGGTTTATGAGTTCATATCCACATCCAAGGTTAGTTTTGCCGGAGGAGGAATCTCGGCTATTATCAGTTCTGATGCGAATTTGGAGCAGATCAAAGAGTATATGTCTTTTCAGACAATTGGAAATGATAAACTGAATCAGCTTCGCCATGTGAAATATTTTAAAAGTCTTGACGGTGTGAAGGCTCATATGAAGAAGGAGGCGGATATTCTCCGGCCAAAATTTGAAGCAGTGGAGAGCATCCTTGAAGAGTCCCTGGGGGGTCTGGGTATCGGGAACTGGACTCGTCCGCTGGGCGGATATTTTATTTCCTTTGATGCAATGCCGGGCTGTGCGAAAGAGATTGTCGTAAAGGCGAAAGAGGCAGGACTTGTTCTGACAGGAGCAGGGGCAACCTATCCTTACGGAAAAGACCCCAAAGATTCCAACATTCGTATTGCGCCTACCTGCCCGACACTTTCGGAATTGATCCTGGCGGCCAAGGTGTTTGCAGTGAGTGTAAAACTGATCAGCGCAGAGCATCTTCTGAGGGAAATGTAGGGAAAGGAAAAAGGGGCAGAGTGGATACTGGATATTCCGCGCTGTCCCTTTTTTGCATCCTCCTTTCGAAAAGTCTTTACCGCAATCAGGACTGGTGATATACTTACGGATAAGGGGAATTAAAAGCATTAAGGTAAAGGCAAGGTATATATATTATGAATAGATTAAAAAAGAAAAAGATTGTTTTGGGTATCCTTGTTGGGATCCTGATGATCCTGATTGGTGTTTACCTTGGAATAAGCCTCTTCTTTCACTCACATTTTATAACAGGAACCACGATTAATGGTGCAGATGTAAGTAAGATGACTGTCCAGCAGGCAAAGAAAGCCCAACAAGATCACATATCAGAATATATTCTTACAATAAAAGAGCGCGGAGGAAATACCGAGAAGATTACAGCAGATCAGCTCGGTCTTACTTATGTAGATGATAAAGGTGTAGAAAAGCTTTTGAAAGAACAAAAGGCTTTTTTGTGGCCTGTTTCTGCCGGGAAGAGAAAAAACTATGAGTTGGCGGCGAATGTTTCATATGATAAGAGTATTGTCGATGGAATTCTTGAGGGGCTTTCCTGCCTTCAAAGCGACAATCAGACACCGCCCCAAGATGCCTTCGTTCAGCCTGAAGATAATGGTTTTGCTATCGTTCCGGAGAATCCGGGAAGTACATTAAAGCGTGATGATATGAAGAATGCGGTGATCAATGCGATCGATACCGGAAAAGAGGCACTTGATCTTGAAAAAGAAGATCTCTATGAAAAACCTTCGGTTGTGAGTACAGATGAATCACTGAAAAAAGACATGGATCAGATGAATGCTCTTACAACTGCGAATATCACCTATGATTTTGGAGATGACCGGAAGTTTACGGCGGATCGCAGTGTGATCAAGGACTGGCTGGTCAAAGGCGATGACGGAAACTACACAGTGGATGAATCCGGCGCTGCCAAGTGGGTAAGGCAGATGGCATATGAGACTGATACATTCGGACTTGCCAGAGATTTTACAACACATTCAGGGCAGGTGATTCAGCTGCCCTATGGCGGAGACTATGGATGGCTGATCAACCAGAAAGAGACGACTTCTTCGTTGATAGAAGCCATTCAATCCGGCACACAGGAGACTAGAGAGCCGGAATATACATATAAGGGGATGGACCGCTCAAAGAATGATATTGGCGGCACTTATGTGGAGATCAGCATCAGTGAACAGAAGATGTGGTGTTACAAAGACGGACAGCTGATTGTGGAGACTCCCGTTATTACAGGCAATCATTCTACAGGGCATGACACACCGTCAGGCCACGTATGGGCAATCGATGCAAAAAAGCGAGACGCAGACTTTAAAAGATATCCTGTACATGTAAATTTCTGGCTTCCTTTTAACGGGGATGTGGGAATTCACGACGCAAGCTGGCGCACTGAGGAGATGTATACTCCCACATTTTACCAGAATAGCGGATCACATGGGTGCATTAATACTCCAGTCGATGCCGCAGAAAAAATCTTTAATACAGTCGGCATCGGCTCTCCTGTGATCGTATATTATAGTACAGATCAGGTTGTAGGCCCGCAGCCAACCCAGGAAAACAGCATCTGATGCTGGACGCCACAGGGAACTAGTGCAAATTTTCATAATGAAACAAATAGGAGGAACAATAACATGAATATCGTAGTATTAGCCGGAGGAACCAGCACAGAGAGAGAAGTCTCTATTGATTCCGGCACCATGGTGTGCAGGGCATTACGAGAGAAGGGACATCAGGCAATACTTTTAGATGTATTCTTTGGGCTAGATGAGGTTACAGAACCGTTATTTGGTCCGGATTATGATATAGATCGCGCTGCGGATAAGATGAGGGCGAATTCAGGGGAAGTTCAGAAAACTGCCAGAGAGCGAATAGAATTTTTTGGATCACATGTAATCGAGATCTGTCAGAAGGCGGATGTTGTATTTCTAGCTTTGCATGGGGCCAATGGTGAAGATGGAAAGGTGCAGGCCGCATTCGATCTTTTCGGGATTTTATATACCGGGACCGATTATCTCAGTTCTGCTATTGCAATGGACAAAGGGCTTTCAAAAGAACTATTCGAAATTCATGGTGTTCCGACACCGAAGGGTATAACGATTAACGCAAACAAAGGATATTCTGTTCATCCGGCTGCGTATGATCTTACTTTTCCACTGGTGGTGAAGCCCTGCTGCGGCGGCTCCAGTGTGGGAGTGTCTATCGTCAATACTCAGGAAGAGTACGAAAAAGCCCTTCAGGACGCATTTTTTTATGAATCGGAAGTAGTAGTTGAGGAATATGTGTATGGCCGTGAGTTCTCTGTAGGTGTGGTCGATTCCAAGGCATATCCTGTCATCGAGATAGCACCGATACAGGGATTTTACGACTATAAGAATAAGTATGAGGCCGGCTCCACAATAGAGACCTGCCCTGCTGACTTAGATGATGAAACGACACATAAGATGCAGGAATACGCTGTTATGGGTGCCAAGGCTCTGGGAATTAAGAGTTACTGCAGACTCGATTTTATGATGAGAGAAGACAAAAAGATGTATTGTCTGGAAGCGAATACACTTCCGGGCATGACCAGCACCAGTCTGCTCCCGCAGGAGGCAGCAGCAATTGGAATTGACTACCCTGCACTCTGCGAAAAGCTGGTTAGCCTGTCACTACAGGCACAGGAGAAAAAAGAATGAAGAATATGACACTGGAGCATATAGCAAACGCATGCGGCGGAAGTTATATCGGTACAGAAGGAAAAAAAACCGTCTGTGTATCGGATATCACGACAGACAGCCGAAAAGTATCAGATGGCTGTCTGTTCGTGCCGATTCAGGGAAGTCGGGTAGACGGGCATGATTTTATAGACCAGGTAATTGAAAAGGGTGCACTTGCTGTGCTCTCCGAGAAAGATCTGGGAATACAAAACTTTCCTTACATTCGAGTTGAGTCGTCACTGAAAGCTTTGAAGGATCTGGCCGAATATTATCTTCAACAACTTAAAATCCCTGTGATTGGGATTACCGGAAGTGTCGGAAAGACCAGTACGAAGGAGATGACGGCGGCTGTTTTATCACAGAAATATCATGTTTTAAAGACACAGGGAAACTTTAACAATGAACTGGGGCTTCCGCTCACTGTCTTTCGGCTTCGCGATGAGGATGAGATGGCGATTTTGGAGATGGGAATCAGTGATTTCGGCGAGATGCGTACACTTGCCGAGATTGCACGTCCCAAGACGGCCATGATCACAAACATTGGATATTGTCATCTGGAAAACTTAAAGGACCGGGATGGAGTTTTCAAAGCGAAGACAGAGATATTTGAATATGTCAGAGATGACGGACATGTAATCTTGAACGGAGATGACGACAAGTTGGAGCAGGTCTGTGATGTTCATGGAATAAAGCCTGTAAAATTTGGACTCAATCAGAAGAATGACGTCTATGCCGATGAGATAAAATCAATGGGATTTTCGGGTGTGTCCTGTACAATTCATACGCCTGCGGGCAGTTTTAAAACACTTGTCCCGATGCCTGGAAAACATATGGTGTACAATGCCCTTGCGGGTACCTGTGCGGGTATTCTCTATGGTCTCACGCTGGAGCAAATTAAATCCGGAATAGAAAGTTTTCAGCCGCTTGAGGGGAGATTCCATATTATCACAACCTCCAGGTATCAGATTATCGATGACTGCTACAATGCAAATCCCATGTCCATGAAGGCTTCCCTGGAAGTTCTTCAGGATGGTGAAGGACGAAAAGTGGCAATCCTCGGCGATATGGCTGAGCTTGGAAAAGACGAGAAAGATCTGCATGAAGAGGTGGGTACATTTGCCGGGAGCCTGAAACTGGATGCTCTGTACTGCACCGGACGTTTAAGTGAAAGTCTGGCCGCTGCCGCTAAAAAAAGCAATTCAAAACTGGATGTCCGCCATTTTGTGGATAAGGATGCTTTGCTTGACTGGCTGCCCATTCTGCTTAAGGACGGGGATACGATTCTTGTAAAGGCGTCACATTCCATGGAGTTTGACAAGGTCGTGAAGTATCTGGAACGAGAAGAGAAGTAGGAGGGAGATGCAGATGCTACGATTAATATTAGTGCTGTTTTTTGCAGTTGCATATTTAATTTTAACGATACCAGTGCTGGCTGTGGAATGGCTGATAGGTAAATTTAACCCCCATGTGAAGGATATCACCTCTTTACGCATGGTTCAGTGGATCTTCAAAGTTATCTTATGGGGTGCCGGAGTGAAACTGGATGTGATAGGCGAGGATAACGTCCCGAAGGATCAGGCAGTCCTCTATATTGGAAATCACCGCAGTAACTTTGATCCGATTATAACATATTCAAGATGTCCGGGACTGACCGGGTATGTGGCAAAGAAGGAAATGAAAAAGATCCCGCTGCTATGCACCTGGATGAAATATCTGCACTGCCATTTCCTTGACAGGAAGGATCTGAGACAAGGACTTAAGATGATCCTATCCTGTATCGAAGATATTAATAATGGTATTTCCATCTGCATCTTTCCGGAGGGGACAAGAAGCAAGCAAGAGACAGAGACTCCGCTTCTTCCTTTTCATGAGGGAAGCTTCAAGATCGCACAGAAAACAAATTGTCCGATTATACCGATGGCGCTTACAGGAACAAATCGAATTTTGGAAACACAGTTTCCGAAAATCAAATCAACACACGTGATTCTCGAATACGGAAAACCGATTATCCCTTCTGAGTTATCCCCAGAAGAGAGAAAACATCTCGGAGGATATACTGGAAAAGTGATCGAAGAAATGCTGGAAAAAAATCGCTCCCTTTTATAGAGGACAGGATAAACAATTGTTATGCACTGCTGTATGGCCGATTTCATTTGGTCTGCGGCAGTTTTTTATTCTAATCATCGGGTATCATGCATACAATACCAATAAAGAGCGGGTAGAGGCCAAAGATTGAAGAAAATTGCCTACTTATTAATATGTGCACTGTTTGTGGCAGCAGCTATCAGCTGCTCTCCAAAAAAGAATGACGGGGATGAGTACAAGGCTTGCGACTTTACCGTGCTGAAAACAGGGGAGATTCCAGATGAAGTGAGTCAGCTGATTGAAAAGCAGGGCGATGAGGCATTCCAGATGGTCTACAGAAGTGACGGATGGCTCTTTTGCATGCGTGGATATGGAAAACAGAAAACCGGAGGTTATTCCATCCGTATTCTGGATGTAGGTATTCGTGGTGAGATGCTGCGCATAAAAAGTGAACTGCTTGGCCCCCAAACCAAAGAAGAACAAAAAGGCGTCGGGTCCAGGCCATATTTTGTTTTAAAATTGGAAGATCCGGGATACCCGGTGATGTTTGAAGAATCAGGAGGGGAAATGAATGGAATTAACGAAGAAAAATCTGCATCAGATTTGCAGAAAAAGTGATGCGAATACCCAGATTACGTTTGATGAAGATTACAATGTGCCAGATTCTAAACCAGATGTAGGGCGCATGATACAAAAAAAAGGAGAAGTCAATCTTACGGAAGTTGTTGTCAGTGACGGGCACGCTCACATCACCGGATCTTTGGACTTCCATCTGCTTTACGTCTCTGACGGTGATATCAGAAGAATATACAATCTGGACGGCTCACTTCCGATTGATGAGAATATCAATCTCGATGGAGCTGCAAGCGGTGATAAGATCTGTCTAAGATGGGATATGGAAGACCTCAGTATCCGATTGATCAACTCCCGAAAACTGAACGTGCGTGCCCTGATTACGTTTCATGCTTATGTGGAGGAGTTACAGGATATCTCTCTGCCGATCGACGTCAAAGAGTCGGACAGTGTATCGGTAAAAAAAGCAGAGATACCGCTGTTGGAGCTTAGCGTACATAAAAAAGACACCATGAGGATAAAAAAAGAACTGACACTTGCCTCGAATAAGCCGAATATTCATACAGTGCTCTGGAAGGATATGCAGGTACGTGCTTTGGATATCAGGGGACTGGATGGGAAGATAGAGGTAAAAGGCGAGTTGTTTCTGTTTACCCTATATTCCGGTGACGATGAAGATCATCCTCTGCAGTATCTGGAACAGGCACTCCCATGGCATCAGGAGGTAGAGTGTGACGGCTGTACGATGGATATGATTCCAAATATCGAGGTAAATATGAGCCAAAGTGACCTGGAGGTTGCACCCGATGCCGACGGAGAAGAACGTGTCCTGCAGATGGATGTCGTGCTGGAACTCGATATCAAGATGTATAAGGAAAATAATTGCCAGATTGTGGAGGATGTGTACACTCCAAATAAGAAGTTTGTGCTGGACACAAAGCCTGAAGTATTAGAGAGCCTTTTGGTTAAAAATTATTCGAAGTGCCGTGTGGAAGATAAGATAAATGTACCGGAGCCGGCGAATAAGATTCTGCAGATCTGCCACAGCGAGGGAAGCGTAAAAATAGATTCCGCACAGGTGGCAGAGAAAGGGATCAATGTAGAAGGTATTGTACAGCTTCGTATTCTGTATATTATCAGCGACGACGATATGCCGTTTTATTCTATGGAGACAGCAATTCCATTCAGCCATGTGGTAGAGGCACAGGGGATCAGCCAGGACTGCCGCTATTACCTGCAAAGTGATATCGAGCAGCTGTCCACGATGATGCTCGACAGTAATGATATCGAGGTAAAAGTGGTAATCAATCTGAATGCCCTTGTGATGCGTGAGCATAAGAAAGCTGTTGTAAATGCCATAAGGGAAGAACCGCTTGATGTAGAAGAAGTAAGGGCAATGCCGGGTATTGTATGCTATATGGTCCAGGACAATGACACACTTTGGGATATCGCCAAGAGATTTTATACTACTGTGGATGAAATCATAAAATTAAATGACCTGCCGTCAGAGAATGTCAAACCTATGGATTCCCTGCTGCTGGTTAAGAAGGTAGAGTAACAGGATGCAGGCACGCGGTTAAAAAATCGCGTGCTTGCATTTTGAATATAAATCAGTTACTATATTTGTATAGCAAAAGATGAGGTGAATTATGAAATTACGGGCTATGGCGAAGATCAATCTGGGCCTTGATGTGGTGAAAAAGCGTGAGGATGGCTACCATGAGGTCCGCATGATTATGCAGACTATTCATATGTATGACCAGATTGAGCTGCATAAAAGTGATATTGTCGGGATCCATATCAAAACGAATCTGCCCTATCTGCCGACAGGGGAGAATAACCTGGTTTACAGAGCAGCCAAACTTCTGATGGATGAATACCATATCACGAAAGGTCTGGATATCAATCTTGTAAAATTTATCCCTGTTGCAGCAGGTCTCGGAGGGGGAAGCTCAGATGCTGCGGCGGTTCTTGTAGGAGTGAATCGGATGTTTGGCCTTGGTCTTTCCCAAAAACAATTGGAAGATAAGGGTGCCAAAATTGGTGCGGACGTTCCCTATTGTATTTTAAGGGGAACGGCACTCGCCGAGGGAATCGGCGAGGTGCTCACACCGCTTTGCTTGATGCCGCCTTGTTATATTTTGGTTGCTAAACCCGGAATTAATGTTTCAACCCGGTATGTATATAAAAATCTGGATCTTGAAAAAGTAAAAAATCATCCAGATATAGACGGGATGATCACTGCCATAAGCAAGGGATCTCTTACAGGCGTGACATCACGTATGTCGAATGTGCTGGAGAATGTGACTGCAGGCGAATATCCCATTATTCATGAGATTGAGACAAAGATGATAGAATTAGGAGCGTTAAGCGCTATGATGAGTGGAAGCGGTCCGTCTGTGTTTGGAATCTTTGAGGATGAGAAGAAGGCGCAGCGCGCTTATCGTAAACTGAAACATACAAGTCTGGTAAGACAGATTTTTTTAACAAAGCCTTTTGGGCGAAGAGGAAAATGAGGAATGGATAAAGATACGTTAACTTTAAGCATGGGGGATTACCAATATATGCCGCTCCGGGACGTGGTATTTCATACGCTTCGAGATGCGATTCTAAAGGGAGAACTGCAGCCTGGTGAGAGACTGATGGAGATCAGACTGGCGGACCGCATGGGTGTGTCAAGGACACCGGTTCGCGAGGCGATTCGCATGCTGGAACTAGAGGGGCTTGTGATCATGATTCCGAGAAGGGGAGCACAAGTTGCGCAGATCACCGAAAAGGATCTGAAGGATGTGCTGGAAGTACGGATGGGTCTTGAAGAGCTGGCAGTGAAATTTGCCTGTGAGAGAATTACACCGGAGCAGTTAAAGAAGTTGAAAGATGCCTCCCTGCAGTTTGAAGAGCAGGTGAATACTGTGAAAGAAGATGACATCACCGCCCTTGCAGAAGCGGATGTACACTTTCATGATCTTATCTATCAGGCGACAGATAACCAGAGACTGGTACAGCTTCTGGGAAACTTAAGAGAACAGATGTATCGTTATCGTGTAGAATATTTAAAGGATGTGGAAATTCGTTCATCCCTGATAAAAGAACACAATGAGATCTGTAAGGCACTTGAGAATCATGATGAGAAAGAAGCCTATGCCTATACAATAACTCATATTAAAAGACAGCAGGATACCATCATGAGCATGATGAAAGAGGGGAAAAGAGAGAATCCTGACTGAAAAGGCAGAATAGAAGCAGTGGAAAAGGGCTGTGCACCATTCAATTGGTGTGCAGCCCTTTTTCTCGTATGAATTTCCATAAACAGGAAATACTGTTGACAGAGGGACTCAAAAAATGAAAGGGATACATTCAATGTCTGAGAAAATAAGTCACGATATAGGAGTAAATGAAAGATACATTCGAGAGAGATGTGAGGGATGTGCTGATATTATCATCCGTCCGATGAAACTCGGAGCTGGGGTAAAAGTAAGATGTCTTGTGGTGTATATAGAGGTTGCAGTCAGTAACATGACTCTGGAAGATTCCGTGATCGGAAAGCTGATCAATCATCTCTGGGAGATCCCGGGGGATAAAATCAAGGAATTTGTCGCAGATAACGGTCTTGGAATCTCGGATACAGCAGAATTTACGGAGATGGAACCTGCCTTTAAGGCAATGCTGGCCGGAAACGCAATCTTCTTCCTTGACGGATATGATAAAGCTATAAAGATCAGCAGCAAAGGTTATCCGAACATGGGAGTGTCCAAAGCGGAGTCCGAAAAAGTCTTAAGAGGTTCCCAGGAAGGGTTTTCAGATTCGGAAAAGGTGAATACCGCACTGATACGTAAGAGAGTCAGAAGTACGGATCTGAAGGTAGAGGAGATGATGATCGGTGTACGCTCCGATACGATGGTCGCATTGGTTTATATGAAAGAATTGATGCCGCCTCACCTTCTTACAGAGGTGAAGGAGAAACTTGAGAACTTTGAGATTGATGGAGTCCTAGATTCTGGAATGCTCGAACAACTGACAGAAAACAACTGGAAATCTCCATTTCCGCAGTTTGAGACGACGGAACGCCCAGATCGTGCAGCCATGGAGGTTTTAAACGGCAGGATGGTTATCATCTGTGATAATTCTCCGATGGCGGTCATGATTCCCACGACTTTTGACAGTTTTTTGAAAGTGAGCGAGGACCGCTATAATCGTTTCGAGATTGTCACGTTTCAGAGACTTATTCGATATGTGGCGGTTTTTATTGCAATGGGCTTATCAGGGAGTTATCTTGCTGTAATCAATTTTCATACACAGGTGGTTCCGACTAATCTGCTCCTTTCCTTTGCTCAGTCGCGCCGGGGAGTTCCATTTCCCAGCATGGTGGAGATTATTCTTATGGAACTTGCCTTTGAACTCATCCGTGAAGCCAGTATCCGTATGCCCGGACCACTGGGCGGAACGATCGGTATCGTGGGTGGGTTGATTATCGGTGATGCGGCAGTGAGCGCAAATCTTGTAAGTCCGATGACGGTTGTTGTGGTTGCAGTAAGTGCTCTCTCTTCCTTTGCAATTCCGAATGAAGAGTTTTCAGCGGCTTTTCGGATTCTAAAGTTTGGATTTATATTGTTGGGGGGACTGTTTGGAACTTTTGGACTCGTATTAGGAGGTTTCCTGCTGTTAGGACACCTGAGTGCCCTGAGCAGTTTTCAGATTCCATATCTGATTCCGTTTGTCGGACGGGACAAACCGGATTATGTTAATGAAGGCGACAGCATGATCAGAGCACCTCTTCGAAGGATGCGATATCGTCCGGTATATGCGAATAAAGGACAAAGGGTGAGACTGAAGGAGAAGAAACATGAATCAAAATAAAAAGGAAAGTACAGCATCGGAGAATACAGGGATTTCAAACCGCCATATGAAACGGCAGCTGGTCATCACTTTTGGCGGTGCTCTAATCCTCCTCCTGTCCGGTGAAGCAGCAGGAGGAGGGCGCAATGCGATACTTGGGATTGTACTGGGATATGGCGTGCTTTTGGCATACTTATGGATCCTCGTGAAAAATCGAAAGGAAATACAGGATCTGGTTGTTTCCGGTAACATATTAAAGTGGTTGATGCGTTTATTCTATGGAAGCTTTTTAGTTTTGACAGGGAGCTTTCTTCTTGAGAAAACCAGTCAAATCACAAAAATCTATCTGTCTGCGAATATGAATCAGAATCTTGTTAGGATCCTCATTCTGACAGCTGCTGTCATCGGCATGGGCAGCGATACGAGGAAGAGAGCACGCATGGGGGAGATGGCTTTTTCACTGATTTTCTGGGGTTTTGTTTTGCTTTTAATCCTGTCGGCAGTTCATATGCGGGTTCCGGATGGCACACAGATGCCACCTTTGGATGCCCGATCTGTATTTTTTTATGGGTATCAATATTTTTGCGTCGGAAGCATCACAAGTCTTTATCCTTTTGCGTATACAAAGATAAAAGGTGATCCGAATCAGACGTGGTCAATTGGAAAGGCATGGATGACTTTGAGTATTCTCTTTGGGGCCACAGTTCTGATTCTTCTTGGAACGTATGGATACCCAGGGGTGAAATCTATGGAACTTCCAGTACTAAACTTGATGGCCGGGACGAATCTTCCGGGGGGATTTCTCGATCGGTTTGATATTATCTGGATGGCGCTGCTTTTGTTTTCACTGCTATTTTCTATCGGAAGTCTGATGTTTTACTGTGTAAAGATCTTTCTTCCCGAGAACTGCGGGCTTGATTCTGAGAAAAGGGAAGGTTATACCAGAGGCATTCTTGTAGCGGCGACTTTGATTATATGGGTGTTATCTATAGTGAATTTTCGGGGAATGGTAATAGAGGATGTATATATGCGGCTGTTGAAGTTTTTTTATGGACCACTTTTTGTGATCATCACTTTGCTGGCCGGATTTCGAAAAAAAGGAGATCAGTGATGAGAGAGATATTAAAAAGAACGGGAATCATAGGAGTCGGCATGTTAGCCCTGTTTCTTGTCGGCTGTGGGGGTGTCGAGCCTGAAAAGAGAGACTACCCTATGACTCTGGCTTTCGGCCATGAGGATGGCAGTAACTATGTGATCTACGGAATGGCAAATCTGAATGAAGTAACCGAGCAGGGAAAAGGTGAGCAGGATACACCAGAAGTTCTGAAAATAAGAGGAGAGTCCATGAGCGAGATTCATGAAGAATATGCGAAAACACAGCAGTATTATCTGGATCTTGGGCATGTACAGGCGGTGATCTTCGATAAGAGTCTTCTTGATGATAAGGAGTCATATGGAAAGATCGTTGAAGAGATGCAGGGCATACCGGAGATTGGGAAGAATGCCTATGTGTTTCGTACCACCCGGCTGGAAGAGATTATGATAACCGGTCAGGAAAAGGAGGACAGTCTTGGAGAGTATCTGCGAGGAATGTATGAAAATCATATGAAAATTAAAAAAAAGGGCCTTACGCTGGAAGACCTGTATTACGAATGGAATAACTTTGGCGTCATTTCGAAGATTCCGACATTGAATGTAAAAGATGGGCAGGTGGTATTATGCGAAGATCTGTAATCACCTGGGCGGCGGCCATATTCATGGGCATTTTTGCAGCGATATTTGCAGGAGAAACACAAGGAAAAGAGGCGGCATTGCAGCAGGAAATCGCAAAAGAGGTGATACGTTTCCATGTACTTGCAGACAGCGATCAGGTGAAAGATCAAGAAATAAAATTAGAGGTGAAAGAGTGCCTGCTTGACCATATCAATTTCTTGATCCGTGATGCAGGTTCCCTGGAAGAGACAAAAGCAATCCTAAAAAATAACACCGATTATCTTCAGCGTGAGGCAAAAAAGTGTCTGAAAAAGAAAGGAAACATGGATTCTGTCACTGTGAGTTACGAGACAGATCATTTTCCCGTGAAAAGTTATGGTGAGTATACATTTCCGGCCGGGCAATACGAAGCACTTCGTGTGAAAATTGGCCGTGCTAGGGGCCATAACTGGTGGTGCATGCTTTATCCATCTTTATGTTTTCAGGACTCTCTCCACCCCGTGCTGAAAGAGGAAAAATTGGATCAGGTACTAAGTGACGATGCCTATGACAGCATATTAAAAACAGAAAAGCCGCATTTTACTTTTCGATGGTTTGACTTGAAATTGCCCGAATAACAAGGTATGATAGAGAAGATAAAAAAATACCCTGGGACTTAAGGGGCACAGTACGTATGTGCAAAAAAGCCCGTAAGAGGCATAACAGACTAGGAGTAATTGCAGCTATGATAATAGACAAATATGCGCCAATCGGCGTGTTTGATTCTGGTGTGGGCGGGCTCACGGTGGTGCGTGAACTCATGCGGAATCTTCCTCAGGAGAACATTGTATATTTTGGAGATACCGCCAGGGTTCCCTATGGAAATAAATCGAAGGAGACGGTTTTGCGCTATTCCAGGCAGATTATTCGCTTTCTTGAGACAAAGGATGTGAAGGCGATTGTTGTGGCATGCAATACAGCAAGCGCACTTGCAATGGACACGATTGAAAAGGAAATCAATATTCCGATTATCGGGGTGGTAATTCCGGGAGTTCATACAGCACTTCGGACGACGAGAAACAACAGGATTGGTGTGATAGCGACAGACAGTACGATTAAGAGCAATCTTTATCAGACGCTGCTTCGCAGTAATAACAGCGAAATCACAGTTTTTGGCAAGGCTTGTCCTCTCTTTGTACCCCTTGTAGAAGAGGGATGGACCAAGGATAGGATTACATATGAGATAGCCTGCCGTTATCTGGATGATGTTTTGGATAAAGATATCGATACACTGATTATGGGTTGTACGCATTATCCACTGATGCGTTCGCTTTTGAAAAAGGTAGTCGGTGATGATGTGACACTTGTCAATCCGGCATATGAGACCTCGGTGGCACTGAAAAAGCTGTTAGAGGACCTAAATCTTCAAAATCCCGGTGATTTTGTGAAAGAGAAGAAATTTCAGTGCGGCAGATACCGCTTTTTTGCCAGTGACGCAGTTGAACGATTTAATACATTCGCTGATACGGTGCTCCCCTGCGAAGTGGAATCTGCCGAACTTGTGCAGATTGAGGATTTCTGATTGGGAAGAAAGGGAAATTTCTGATGAAAAAAGATGTTATGATCAGTATGTCGGGACTTCAGTATATGGCAGGAGATGATTTGGATGCCCGTCCGGTTGAAGTAATGATACCGGGAACGTATTATATAAAAAACGGAAAAGGTTATCTGGTCTATGATGAGGTCATGGAGGGTTTTGAGAACAAGACCCATAATATCATGAAGTTTAATCAGGAAAAGATTGAACTACATAGAAAAGGGCTGATCGATGTACAGATGATTTTTGAAAAAAACAAGAAAAATCTCTCGCTATACAAAACTCCTTATGGAATGATGAATATGGGAATTGCAGCGACAGACATACAGGTCGATGAACAGGAAGATGCTATAGATGTGTCCGTGGATTATACATTGGATATGAATGGCTCTTATGCCGCAGACTGTACGCTTTCTATGAAGATACGTTCCAGAGTTTCTGATTAAAAATAAAATCCCCCGAATCTGCCACGCTGTGGTATCCGGGGGTGATTTTACGATATTGTATTCAGCTGTTTCCTCTTGCCTTGTCAAGAGTTCGCTTCCAGAATCCTTTTTTCTTTGCCGGCGCGGTCAGAGGGCCTCGAATTCCCCTGACATCTGTGATATAGATGCCACTGATGGTTGCCTTTACCTCTTTCTTTACGGGAATGAGATCGAAGATCTTCTCGTCAGCTACCATGGTCATGATTCTTGGTCCGATTTTAGCCTTGACGATCGGCAGTTTTGAACGTTTCATCAATTTTGGAGTCTGATCAATTACCATCTGCGGAAGGCCTGATTCTGTTATCTTTAATCGTTTCTTATCTATGATCAGCATAGAAACCGTTTGCTTTGCCGCTTCAATCTGTTCTTGCTGTGCGGCCTGTTTCCGCTCTGCCTTCTTTCCGAAATAATACAGTACCACCAGTAATACTGCCAGTACGGCAAGAATAATCAATAAAATCTGCCAGACTTTCATACCTTAACCTCCTATGATATACCGGATCTGATATCTGCGGATTGCCCGCATTTATGCCCGAGATGTATAAAGTGTATCATTTTTTTAATTAAATGGCAAATAAATTTTTGACGGAAATCATGAGCCTGTGATACAATGGGTGTACGAATACGAAGGAGAAAATCATGGCTGTAAATAACGAGCATAAGACGGAGGACAGGCTGCGAAGGCAGAGGCAGGCACGTCTTGCAAGGGAGAGAAGGCGCAGAAAAAAGAGACAGAAAGCAATAATGATTCGTGCCGCCTGCGTAGTTGTATTTCTTTTGCTTATCATAGGTATCGTCTTTGGAGTCAGGGGGTGCCTGCGCTACAACAACAGGCGGGAACAGCAGCAAAAGGAGAGACAACAGGAGCAGGCGAAGAGGGAAGAAAAAAGGATACAAAAGAGTCAGGACGCACTCGCAGAGGCACAAAAGATGGCAGCCGGTTACGACTATGACGGTGCGATTCGCCTCCTCAAAGGAATTGACAATTACGAGGAAGATGACGCAATAAGTGCGGCGGTTACGGCACTGAAAAAAGACGAGGCCGGTATGGTGACATATCAGGTGGATCAGGTAGAACATTATTATTTTAATACACTGGTTGTGGATGAAGATGCCGCTGCGTCCTCTGATAAGGAATCTGTTCTGCAGGCAAATCAGGAGACGATGACGGTAGATGCGTTTAATCAGACAATTCAGAAGATGTATGAAGATGGATATGTACTGGTCAGCATACACGATCTTGTGAAAGAGTCTGAGAGTAAAGACAAGAAACAAACGTTTAAGAATGGGACATTACGACTTCCTGCAGGGAAAAAACCTTTTGTATTGTCCCAGAATGATGTGAGCTATCCGTTTGAACTTTCCAAAAGCGGCCGCGGGTCGAAGATGATAGTCGGACAGGATGGAAAGGTTCTTGTACAATATGAAAAACCCGATGGGAGTGTGGAAGACGGGGATTATGATGTAGTACCATGTCTGGATACATTTATCGAAAATCATCCCGACTTTTCTTACCACGGTGCCAGAGGAATTCTGGGGCTTTCCGGGTATAACGGTGTCCTTGGCTACCGCACAGATGAAACACTGGGAAAAAGCATGGAAGATGGAAATGTCTATGGGGATTACGGGATCTTTGATGTTCCTTCCGAGACGGAAGGAGCAAAAGAAGTTATAAAGGCACTTGCAGAAGAAGGCTGGGAATTTGCATGTAATGGTTATGAAAAGATCAGCTATGCGAGTACTTTTGACAGAGTAAAAGCAGATGTTGAAAAATGGGAAGAATACGTAGGGCCTTTGATTGAGGGAACGGATATCCTTTTATATCCCGGCGGATACGATATAGACAGTTGGACCGATTATTCCTCCGGAAATCAGAAGTACAAGTATCTGAAATCACAGGGATTTAAGTTTTTCTGCAATATCGATCAGACGAATGATTACTGGCTTCAGATCAGGAGCGGTTATCTACGTCAGGCAAGGAAAAAAACTGGAATGTAAGCGCTCTTTGATTTCGCAATGAGATAAAACTTACATTTGACAGCAAAACAAATCTGAATGGAGACTATAATGAAGAAAAAATTAGTTACGATATTGGCTGTACTTTGCACCGGAGCACTTGTCTTTTCCGGGTGCGGAAAGAAAGATTCAAAAGAAAAGAACACGACAAGTTCTGCAAGCACCCAGACGAAAGACAAGGATAAGGACGGCGGCAAATCATCAGACAGCCAGGAGGTCCCAAAAGATGATGATCTTCCAATTGTGGATGAAAAAGATGTCACTAAGTGTATTGAAATTGGTGATTATAAAGGCCTGAAACTGGAGAAAACAGTGACCCAAGTGACGGACAAGGATATTGATGATGCGGTAAAATCAAATTACAGTAATACGCCGATTAAAGATGAACCCGCTAAGATGGGGGACACAGCATACATCAGCTATGTCGGTAAGATTGACGGAAAAGAATTTGACGGCGGAAGTGCTGACTCGGTTCCGCTGACACTTGGATCGAAGAGCTTTATCGAGGGATTTGAAGAAGGAGTAGTCGGAATGAAAGCCGGTGATACGAAAGATTTGAATTTGACATTTCCGGATCCATATGAGAGTAACAAAGATTTATCCGGTAAGCCAGTAGTCTTTACAGTTACAGTAGGCAACGTCACACGTCCGTTTACAGAGCTTTCAGAGGAATGGGTAAAGCAATACACAAAATCGTCAAATATTGATGAGTATAAGGATACGATTAAAAAACAGCTGACGGATCAGGCGGCCGCCACAGATGAAAATGCTCTTAAGAATGTGGCATGGCAGAAGGTTTTGGAGAACAGCAACGTAAAGCAGTATCAGAAAGAAGAACTTGAATCTTCGAAAAAAGAGATGGAGGACTATATCTCGCAGTATGCTGCAATGATGGGCACAGATCTGGATGGATATAAAAAGCAGGCTGGAATCTCGGATGAAGATTATGAGACACAGCTAATCGTCGGTGCGAAAGAGACTGCAAAGAGTAAGATGGCCATGAAAGCAATAGCTGAAAAAGAAAAATTCACAAAGAAAGACCAGGAATATAAAGATTTGCTTGCAAAGACAGCAAAAGAGTATGGTGTATCGGAAGATGATTTTATTAAGCAGATGGGTCAGGATCAGGTGGATGCCTATATTGAAAGCGAACGTATCATGAAGGTGATTCTGGATTCCGCAGAGATTAAGGAAGTACCGGCTGAGACGAAAGACACTGCGTCGACTTCGTCAGACAAGTGAGGATAAAGGGATATGGCAGACGGCTTTCTATCACCAGAAGGTGAGTTTTTTGAAAAAAATGAAAAAGAAGATTTTCATAGTATGACGGCAAGAAGGATTCTTGGACCGGATTACAGCGATACGGATCCGGTAAGCGAACTGATTCGCCGTGGCTATCTGTCACTGATAGAGTTCCGGGCGCCCGGCGGATTAAAAAGTATCCAGCCAGATCTTGATTATGTGATCGGTAAGAGATCGGGGATGCTGACCGATGCACAGAAAGAATGGCTTGAGCTGCATCAAGATTGGCTTACCAGACATCAGCAATATACGATCAATATGGACGAGAATGGTATTTTCAAAGATTACGAATTAAATGATGTCAAAATGTATCTCGTCTGTGATGTCTGCCCTCTTCGGGATACCCGGAAGTTATGGTGCGACGGAAGAAACATAAAAGAACCGGATGACTGTGGGGCATGTGATAAGATTGTACCGGAGCCGTTAAAACACCGACAGAGATAATCCGTATGGATTCTACTGGAATCGAGTTACGTATCTATGGTTATTCGGATCAAAAAGGTTATGGTTTTCATGCAAGTATGAAAAGCATAACCTTTTGACTCTAGTATCCTGTTTATCTCACTGCTTCTTTTGCATATTTGGTAGTGACCAGTTTGTCATAGGGAGCGCGCCTGGACAACTCTTTGCTGCTTTCGAGGATATCCTGCAGAAGTTCGAAACTTTCTTTTTCGTATATCAGATCGGATTTCCATGTCTCCTGGTCATAATAACGTTTTACAATGGTAGTGATAGTCTCCAGTTTCGTTTCTTTAAACTGAGGGGCAATCACTTTGGCGATCTCTTCTGGAGTATGATTTTGGACATAATCCATTCCTTTTTGAAGTGCGTTTGTGAAAGAATGAATAATCTCAGGATGATCCTTGATATAACTCGATTTGGCACTGTAAGAAGTGTAAGGAACATATCCAGAGTCTGTTCCGAGGGATGCAACGACATATCCATCGCCCTCTTCTTCCAGAGCGGTCGCGGATGGTTCAAACTCAACCGTGTAATCGCCGCTGCCTCCAGAGAATGCAGCTGCAGTGGAACCGAAATCAATACTCTGATTGATGTCAAGGTCTTTAAAAGGGTCAATATTGTTCTGCTTCAAGACATATTCGAAGACCATCTCAGGCATTCCGCCCTTTCGTCCTCCAAGTACATCTTTTCCTTTGATGTCCTCCCACGTAAAGTCGGGCTCTTTTTGTCTGGACACCAAAAAGTTTCCGGCTCGCTGTGTGAGCTGGGCAAAGTTTGTGATGACATCATTCGCACCTTCAAGATAAGCGTAGATGGATGACTCACCGCCCATAAACCCAATATCAGCCTCACCGGAGATCAAAGAAGTCAATACCTTGTCAGCCCCGAACCCCGTCACCAGTTCCAGATCAATCCCCTCTTCCTTGAAGTAGCCCTTCTCAATAGCCACATACTGTGGAGCATAGAAAATCGAATGTGCGACTTCATTGAGCGTGACATGTGTGACCTTCGAAGAAGAATCTCTCTTCCCTGAACAACCAGAGAGAATAAGGCCTGTCAGAAGTGTAAATATTAGTAAACTTAACGTTTTTCTTCTCATAAAATCCTCCTGTTAGATATATTACGGTGCTATATTCTATGAGAAACCAGGGCAAATGGTGCCCTCCACTTGCCACCCAAAGAAAAAAAGAGTATAGTGATACCAAGAGTTTCAAAGTCATGCTTTTTCATGCTTGCATGGAAAAGCATGACCTTGAAACTCGCAACAGCATGAAAAGGAAGCCCGCCAGGGCGGACTTAGAATGCTGTTAGGATTGCGTGAGCGCAAAGCGCGGAGCAACTTACACAGCCCCTTGCCCTCTACTTAAAGTGCTATTCTGATATTTTGCAGAGAAAGTCACATCCTTACCGAACCAAGACGGCGGTATGAACTTGCGTGCACTTTCCTCATCTGGGAATTCCACTTCTGCGAGATAAAGAGTCTCATAGGGTTTATGAAAGTGATCCAGTTCGATCTTAAGCTTCTGGCCAAGAGGGAGGACATACCGGGTTTTTGATATCAAAATACCATCTGTTTTGGGGCGCATATGTTCATATGCTTCTTTTGTAAGCGGAAGATTGTATTCTTCTCTGGACAGAAACCCCTTTGATTTATAGGTAAGAACATACTCATCACCCTGACGGCGGATGCGGACAACGGGTTCCGTATTCAGGTAGCCTTGTTCAATTTCATAATGGGGATACCGATTTATGTTTTCCGGCAGTTGATGTATCAGATATTTACGTTCAATTTCCATATAAGTTCCTCGCTTTCGTTTTGATATTCATGATGTCCAGGGCGGAAGTTGTTGGATTGATTATAACACAACAGTAAAAAGAAGAGAAGATGATGGGTAATGATTGTAAGAGTCATTACAGAAAGGATGAAGAAGATGGCAAAAGCATATATATTTTTGGCGGATGGATGTGAAGAGGTGGAGGCACTGACGCCGGCCGATCTGTTTCGAAGGGCAGGCATCACAGTGTCTACGGTTTCTATTATGGGATCACAGACAATCGAAGGGGCACACAAGATTAAGTTCAAAGCAGACCAGTTGTATATGGATACGGACTTTGAAGATGGGGACCTCTTCATGCTTCCCGGAGGAATGCCGGGCACGAAGAATCTTGCGGATTACAGCCCTCTGATTCAACTTCTGAAAGACAAAAACAATGAGGGGAAGCGTCTTGCAGCAATCTGTGCGGCACCTGCACTCATATTGGGTGAACACAGTTTTTTGGACGGAAAAAAGGCTGTCTGCTATCCGGGTATGGAGGAAAAGCTGCTTAAAGCTGAGGTTCATACCGAGCCGGTGATCACAGATGGCAATATCACGACCAGCCGGGGAGTCGGCACGGTAATCGACTATAGTTTGGAACTTATACGGCTGCTCAAAGATGAGAGGACTGCACAAGAGATAAAAAAGAGCATTGTTTATTAAAAAAGGCTCTTTTCATTTTTCTATGTTTATGCTATACTGCAATAATGACTGTAAGTTTGAGATGATGCGAGCATTACTTTATAGATTTCAAGGAGGAATAAAAAAAGACATGAGTGTACAGGTCGAAAAATTAGAGCACAATATGGCGAAACTTACAATAGAAGTTTCAGCTGCAGATTTTGATAAAGCAATCCAGAAAGTATATGAGAAACAAAAAAGTAAAATCAGTATTCCGGGATTTCGTAAAGGAAAAACTCCCAGAGCTGTCATTGAAAAGATGTATGGCACAGGTATCTTTTATGAAGATGCGGCAAATGACACGATTCAGCAGAACTATCCGGCAGCAGTATCCGAATCTGAACTATCAATCGTATCGCAGCCTGATATTCAGGTTGTTCAGATCGAAAAAGGAAAACCGTTTATCTTCACGGCAGAAGTTGCTGTAAAACCAGAAGTTACTCTCGGGGAATATAAGGGGTTAGAAGTTTCGAAGTCAGACCTTACTGTGACCGATGAGGACGTGGATGAAGAAATAAAAAAAGAGCAGGACAAGAATGCCAGAACTATTACAATCGAGGACAGATTTTCCCAGGAAGGGGATACTGTTACGATCGATTTTGACGGTTCGATAGACGGGGTTGCCTTTGACGGTGGTTCCGCAAAAGATTATCCTTTGACTTTAGGCGCTCACCAGTTTATTCCCGGATTCGAGGAACAGCTTGTCGGAAGGAATCCGGAAGAAACTGTCGATGTACATGTAACGTTCCCTGAGGACTATCAGGCAGAAGAACTGCGGGGAAAAGAAGCAGTGTTTCAATGTGTCATCCACAAAATTGAAGCGAAAGAGCTTCCCGAATTAGATGATGAATTCGCCCAGGACGTCTCAGAGTTTGACACGATGGAAGAATATAAAGCCGATATCAGGAAAAATCTGGAAAGTAAAAAAGAAGAAGAAGCAAAACGCGCAAAAGAGGATGCAGCGGTTGACAAAGCAATTGAGAATGCCACAATGGATATTCCGGATGCCATGGTCGACACGCAGGTAAATCAGATGGTCGATGATTTTGCAAAAAGAATCCAGTCTCAGGGACTTACCATGGAGCAGTACATGCAGTTTACCGGTTCAACGATGGACAGCGTCCGTGAGCAGATGAAGCCGCAGGCACTCAAGAGCATCCAGTCCAGACTGGTACTTGAGAAAATAGCTGAGGCAGAGAAGATTGAAATCGGCGATGACAGGTTGGATGAAGAAATCAAAAACATGGCAGAGATGTACAAGATGGAACCGGATAAATTCAAAGACCTCATCGGCGATTATGAAAAAGAGCAGATGAAACAGGATCTGTCCGTTCAGGAGGCAATTACATTTCTGGCAGACAGTGCAGTAGAAAAATAACAATAGATGTTTTTTTCAAAAGGAGGCTATAGTATGAGCTTAGTACCTTATGTCATAGAACAGACAAGCAGAGGCGAAAGAAGTTACGATATATATTCAAGATTGTTAAAAGATCGCATCATTTTTCTCGGTGAAGAGGTCAATGATGCAAGTGCAAGCGTGATTGTCGCTCAGCTTTTATTCCTTGAGGCAGAAGATCCGGGAAAAGACATTCACCTGTATATCAACAGTCCGGGCGGTTCTGTTACATCCGGATTCGCAATTTACGATACGATGAAGTACATTAAGTGCGATATTGAGACTATTTGTGTTGGAATGGCAGCCAGCATGGGGGCATTTTTGCTGACAGCCGGAACAAAAGGAAAACGTCTTGCACTGCCAAATGCCGAAATCATGATTCACCAGCCTTCCGGCGGTGCCCAGGGACAGGCTACAGAAATTGGGATTGTGGCAGATCATATCATGAAAACGAAACAAAAGCTAAATAAGATCTTATCGGAAAGTACAGGGCAGCCAATTGAGAAAATTCAGGCTGACACCGAGCGTGATAACTATATGTCCGCTCAGGAAGCTCTGGACTATGGTCTGATTGATAAAGTAATTACGAACAGATAAGAATTGTCAGAAAGGGGTACTGCATTCGCAGCGCCCTTTTGTTAAAAAAATGGAAGGGAAAGGATACGTAAAATATGGCAGTAAAGGGAAATGACAGAGTCAGATGCTCATTTTGCGGAAAGACCGACGAACAGGTCAGAAAGATGATTGCGGGTCCCGACGGAGCTTATATCTGTGATGAATGCGTAGGGATATGTTCCGAGATCATCGAAGAAGATTATGAGCCGGAGATGACTGATTCAGATGATATTAATCTTATGAAACCAAAAGAGATTAAGGAATATCTCGACGAATATGTCATAGGACAAGACGAGGCAAAGCGTGTGCTGTCCGTGGCTGTATATAATCACTATAAGAGAATTTTAGCTCAGGAGGCATCGGAAGTGGAGCTTCAAAAGAGCAATGTTCTAATGCTTGGACCGACAGGATCTGGAAAGACATTGCTGGCCCAGACACTCGCAAAGCTTTTGAATGTGCCGTTTGCGATCGGCGATGCTACGGCTCTTACCGAGGCCGGATATGTCGGCGAAGATGTGGAGAACATTCTGCTAAAATTGATTCAGGCTGCTGATTATGATATGGAACGTGCACAGCACGGCATCATATATATCGATGAGATTGATAAAATAACAAGGAAATCGGAGAATGCATCCATCACCCGGGATGTCTCTGGTGAGGGTGTGCAGCAGGCACTCCTTAAGATTCTGGAGGGAACCGTGGCAAGTGTGCCGCCGCAGGGAGGAAGAAAGCATCCACATCAGGAGTTTATTCAGATTGATACGACGAATATTCTGTTCATCTGCGGTGGAGCTTTCGACGGAATCGAAAAGGTGATCGCATCTCGTCAGGATACGAAAGCCATCGGATTCGGCGGAAATATCTCGGAGAAGACAGATGAGAATGTAGGAAAACTGTTAAAGCAGATCATGCCGCAGGATTTTGTAAAATACGGGATGATTCCGGAATTTATCGGGCGTGTGCCGGTGGTTGTATCGCTGGATGCTTTGGATGAAGATGCATTGATTCAGATTCTCACAAAGCCTAAAAATTCACTGGTAAACCAGTATCGCAAGCTGTTTGAACTGGATGGTGTCAGACTGGAATTTGATGAAGATGCACTGAAAGCGATGGCGAAAAAGGCGATGGATCAAAAGACCGGTGCCAGGGGATTAAGATCCATCATGGAAGGAACTGTGATGGATCTGATGTATGAGACTCCGTCAGACAACACGATTAAGTCCTGCAAAATCACCGCTGATGTGGTGGGCAGGAAGGGAGAACCCGTTATCGAATATGGAGAGGCCGCTCCTATCCCGAGAAGGAAACAAAGCAGACGCAAAGGCAGACCGGAAACGGCTTGATGAAGAATTGAGGAGTACAGATGAGTAACCTGATTAGAGTGATGCCGGCGGTTACACTTCGAGGTGTAACGATCTTGCCGGATATGATTGTTCATTTTGATGTGAGCAGAGATAAATCCGTGAAAGCGGTTCAATCCGCTATGAGTTCTGATCAGAAAGTGTTCTTAATTACGCAGCGTGACCCGGAGGTTGAACATCCGGGTCTGTTTGACGTGTATAAAGTTGGTACCATAGCTAAGATTAAACAGATTGTAAAGATGCCGGAAGGTGTACTGCGGATTCTGGCGGAGGGCGAAGATCGGGCAGAATTGAAACAACTCAGGGAGAAAGAGGAATATCTTGAGGCCGAGATTGAAAAGATAAAGGATTGTGAAAGAATCGAGGATGACGATGTCAAAGAAGCCATGCTTCGCAGTATGAAAGAACTTTTTATTGTTTATGGGAAGGATAATCCTCGGATCAGCAAACAACTGCAAAAAGAGATTCTTAAAAATGATGACATTGTGCAGCTGATGAATCAGATCTCGATCAATATCCCGGTGACGTATCAGCAGAGGCAGAAGATCTTAGAGGCAGCAAGTCTTGCTGACCGGTATGAACAGCTGGGGTTGATTTTGACAAAAGAGATTCAGATCAGAGGAATACAAAGTGAACTTCAGCAGAAGATGCAAAGTCAGATTGATAAGAACCAGAAAGACTACATCTTAAGAGAGCAGATGAAGGTGATTCGCGAGGAACTCGGTGACGGTGCAAAAGCCGATATTGACCGATTTCGGGAGGAAACCGAAAAACTTACGGCATCGAAAGAAGTAATGGATCAGATTTATAAAGAAATCGATCACTATGAAAACGTGAGCAATAACCCTGCAGAGGGAGCAGTAAGCAGAGGGTATATTGAAAACCTGCTGGGTCTTCCCTGGAATAAAACCTCCAGAGAAACGAAAGATCTGTCAAGGGCCAGAAAAATCCTCGAGGAGGATCATTATGGACTTATTAAGGTAAAAGAACGGATACTGGAAACACTGGCAGTCCGCATGCTCACACGCAAAGGGGATGCGCCGATTATATGTCTGGTGGGACCTCCCGGAACAGGAAAAACTTCCATCGCAAAGTCTGTCGCGAGGGCACTGAAGAAGCGATACATCCGCATCAGCCTGGGCGGAGTCCGCGATGAGGCTGAGATCAGAGGACACAGGCGAACCTATGTGGGAGCCATGCCGGGAAGAATTGCCGCAGGTTTGCATCAGGCCGGAGTGAAGAATCCATTGATGCTTCTGGATGAAATCGATAAAATTGGTTCAGACTATAAAGGAGATCCCTCTTCAGCACTTCTGGAAGTCCTGGATTCGGAACAGAACAGTAAGTTTATCGATCACTATATTGAGATCCCGATTGATCTGTCGGATGTTCTGTTCATTGCCACAGCGAATGATATCCAGACAATTCCGCGGCCCCTTGTCGATCGAATGGAAATCATAGAGATTTCAAGTTATACAGAAAACGAGAAGATGCATATCGCAAAAGAACATCTGATCTCAAAGCAGATGAAGGCAAATGGTATAAAAAAGGGGCAGCTGATTATCCACGATGATGCTCTGGAACACATGATTTCTTCCTATACACGAGAAGCAGGTGTCAGAGGTCTGGAACGCAGCATTGCCCAGATCTGCAGAAGATCTGCGCGTCTGATACTGGAAGAAAAAAAGACAGTGTCCGATGTGCGCACAGATAATCTGGAAGCCTATCTTGGAAAGCCCAGATATACGATTCCAAAGATGGGTAAGAATCCCGAAATTGGAATCGTGAACGGACTGGCCTGGACGAGCGTGGGAGGTGTCACACTGGAGGTTGAGGTGAATGTTATGCCTGGCAAAGGTGCATTTCTCCTGACCGGAAGTCTCGGAGATATTATGAAAGAATCCGCACAGACTGGAATCAGCTATATTCGCTCCGTCGCAAAAAGGTATGGTATCTTTGATGATTTTTTTAAAGAAAATGACATTCATATACATATTCCGGAAGGGGCAGTTCCAAAAGACGGTCCGTCTGCCGGCGTGACAATGGTGACAGCCATGATATCTGCGATCACAAAGAATCCCATTCGGCAGGATGTGGCAATGACCGGAGAGATTACGCTGCGAGGAAGAGTGCTTCCAATCGGCGGGCTGAAGGAAAAACTTCTGGCTGCAAAAAAGGCCGGAATTACAACTGCATTTGTCCCCGATGAAAATCGTCCGGATGTGGAAGAATTGGATAAAGAAATAACAGATGGCCTTGCGATCTGCTTTGTAAAGTCGATAGATCAGATTTTAGAAAAAGTAGTGATATGGCCCAAGACCGAGAAAATAGAGGAAAATGTATCATGATTATAAAACAGGTATCGCTGGGATTTGTATGCGGAATTACAAGCACGCTTCCTGACACAGGGCAGCCTGAGATTGCATTCGCCGGGAAGTCGAATGTGGGAAAATCATCGCTTATCAACGCGCTGATGAACAGAAAAGCTCTGGCAAGGACAAGCGGACAGCCGGGTAAAACACAGACGATCAACTATTATCATGTAAATGAAGAGATGTATCTGGTTGACCTTCCAGGCTATGGTTATGCGAAGGTTTCTGAGAGCGTTAAGGAAAAGTGGGGAAATATGATAGAATCCTATCTGCATTCCTCGCAGACCTTAAAAGCTGTATTCCTTCTGATTGATATCCGTCATGATCCCTCAGCAAATGACAAGACGATGTATGACTGGATCAGTTATCAGGGATATCAGCCGGTGATTATTGCGACAAAACTAGATAAGATTAAGCGCAGCCAGATACAAAAACAGGTGAAACGAATCCGCGAAGGGCTGGATGTGGCGGAGAAAACACCAATTATTCCATTCTCCGCCCAGACAAAACAGGGCCGTGATGAGATCTGGGACTTAATCGAGGAGTTCTGCTGATGGGGATTATTAGAGCGTCAAAATTAGGATTTGAGTATTACAAATACAATGATGAAGATCAGGATCCAGAAGTTACCCGTGCGATCGAGGATGTGAACTTAGATATCAGGGCAGGACAGTTTATCGCAATTCTTGGTCATAACGGCAGCGGGAAATCAACACTGGCAAAACACATGAACGGACTTCTTGTTCCCACGGAAGGGACACTTTGGGTCGAGAACATGGATACTTCCGAAGAGGAGGATGTCTGGAAGATCCGCCAGAGAGCTGGAATGGTTTTTCAAAATCCAGATAATCAGATTATCGGCACGGTTGTGGAGGAAGATGTGGGATTTGGCCCTGAGAATATGGGTGTGCCCACAGACGAAATTTGGAAACGGGTTGATGAAAGTCTTGAAAAAGTTGGAATGGTTGCCTACAGACACCAGTCTCCGAATAAACTCTCAGGAGGACAAAAACAGAGGGTTGCGATCGCAGGGGTCATGGCGATGCGGCCGAAGTGCATCGTGCTCGATGAGCCAACGGCCATGTTGGATCCCAATGGAAGAAAAGAAGTACTGCAGGCTGTCCTCGATTTGAATCAGGAAGAGGGTGTGACCGTGATACTGATCACACACTATATGGAGGAAGTCGTCCATTCGGATCATCTATTTGTGATGGATAAGGGGCGGATTGTCATGCAGGGAACACCCAGAGAGATCTTCTCACAGGTCGACCGATTAAAGGAGCTTCGTCTTGATGTCCCGCAGGTAACTTTGTTGGCCCATGAACTGGGAAAGTCCGGGCTTGACATTCCGGAAGGAGTTCTTACAATTGAAGAACTGATCAAAAGTCCCGGTATTCAAAGTGCGCAAGAGAAAGCCCGTGCAAAAGATACAGAAGTTGATGGAGCGAAGAACCGTGTTTTGGATCATGCACTGGAATCCCAAGAGGATTCAAGTGATGATCAGGGATCTTTGCGGTTGGAAGATGTGACGTATACCTACAGTCCGGGCACCGTATATGAGATTCATGCCCTGGATCATGTGAATCTTAAGATACCGCAAGGGCAGTTTCTGGGAATTATCGGTCATACGGGAAGTGGAAAGTCGACTTTGATTCAGCATTTGAATGGTCTGATCCGACCAACCGGTGGTAAAGTTTTGTACAGCGGAGAAGACATCTGGGCAGAAGACTATGATCTCAGAAGCCTGCGGTTTCATGTAGGACTCGTATTTCAGTATCCGGAGCATCAGCTCTTTGAGACTGACGTACTGACCGATGTGTGCTTTGGACCGAAGAATGAAGGGCTGACATCGGATGAGTGCAAGGCACGGGCGATCGAGGCACTCGAACATGTCGGAGTGGGAGAGGATTTATATGAGAAGTCTCCGTTTGAACTGTCAGGCGGACAGAAACGAAGAGTGGCAATTGCCGGCGTTCTGGCCATGAATCCGGACGTTCTCGTGCTGGATGAACCCACTGCAGGTCTAGATCCGAGAGGAAGAGATGAGATCCTTGATCAGATCGCCCTGCTGCATAGGACGCGGGGAATCACGATCGTGCTGGTCTCACACAGCATGGAGGATATTGCAAAGTATGTAGAGCGTCTTGTTGTCATGAATGAAGGAAAAAAGGCGTTTGACGGGGCCCCAAAAGAGGTTTTCTCTCATTATAAAGAGTTGGAAAAGATGGGACTTGCGGCGCCGCAAGTGACTTACATCATGCATGCACTAAAAGATCAGGGACTGTCTGTGGATGTCACCTGCGATAAGGTGCAGGAGGCAAAGGAGTCAATTCTTAAAGCCGTCAATCAATTCGAAAAAAAGATACAGATGGGACAAACGAATGATTAGAGATATTACATTAGGACAATACTACCCGGCAGATTCTGTTCTGCACAGACTGGATCCCAGAGTCAAGTTTATCGGGACAATTGTGTATATCATATCGCTTTTTCTGTTTAAGAGCTGGGGCTACATTCTTGGAACTATGTTCTTAGGCGGCGTTATCATACTTTCGAAGGTGCCCTTTCGCTTCATGGTCAAAGGTTTAAAGACGATTGTGGTACTTCTTGTAATCACGCTGTTCTTTAACATGATTTTTACACCCGGGGAGGTACTTGTAAAGATTGGTATTATCAAGATCACAAAGGAAGGACTCAGCCTTGCAGCGAGAATGGGGATTCGCCTGATCTATCTGATTATGGGATCTTCAGTGATGACACTTACTACGACCCCAAACCAGCTTACAGACGGTCTGGAGCGTCTTATGAAACCATTGGATGTGATCCACGTACCCGTGCATGAGATTTCGATGATTATGTCGATTGCACTTCGCTTTATCCCGATCCTTCTGGAAGAAACTGATAAGATTATGAAAGCGCAGATTGCAAGAGGAGCTGATTTTGAGACCGGTAATATATTTAAAAAGGTAAAAAACATGGTACCGCTTTTAGTACCGCTCTTCGTGTCAGCATTTCGCAGGGCAAATGATCTGGCACTTGCCATGGAAGCCCGTTGCTATCACGGTGGCTTTGGAAGGACGCAGATGAAACCGTTAAGATATAAGAGGAGAGATTACGCCGCCTATGGCGTGCTCGCCGCCTATCTGGGCCTTAGTATCACCTGCCGTGTGGTACTTGGATGGTAGAGGTGAAAACCATGCGTGTGAAACTGACAATTGCCTATGACGGCACAAATTACAGTGGGTGGCAGATTCAGTCCAATGGCATTACAGTTCAGGATGTTTTGAATCAGGCACTTAAGAATCTTTTGGGTGAAGATGTCAGGACAATAGGGGCCAGTAGGACGGATGCAGGTGTCCATGCCCTGGGAAATGTAGCAGTATTTGACACGACATCTCAGATACCGGCGGAGAAGTTCTCATATGCCCTGAATGCAAGACTCCCGGAGGATATCCGAATCCAGAGATCGGAAGAAGTGCCGACGGATTTTCATCCCAGATTCACGACGACTATCAAAACTTACGAATATCAGATTCTGAACCGAACCTTTGCAGATCCCACGAGAAGGCTTTACTCCTTCCACTGGTATGGAAAACTGGATCTTGAAGCGATGCAGCAGGCAGCCCTTTATCTTGTGGGGGAGCACGATTTCAAGAGCTTTGCGACGGAATCCCCAGATGTGACAACCACTGTTCGTACCATCAATTCTATACGGTTGTGGAAGGAGAACGATATGATTCATATTCGGGTCACGGGAAATGGATTCCTCTATCATATGGTTCGCATTATAGCGGGAACCCTGCTCGAAGTAGGAAAAGCAAACTACAGACCCGAACAGATCCAAAAGATTCTCACTGCAAAAGATCGAAGAGCGGCAGGACCGACCGCACGAGCGCAAGGACTGACTTTGGTTGAAATTTGTTATCCCGACTGGGAATAGAAGAATATACCTCAGGACCTGGCGAAAGGTGAAGAAAACAGTTGACACGCCCGGCTGAGTATAATATAATGTATTATTGTGACAATGTATGTAAATACCTAAGCCAAGCCCCGGTGGGTGTTTTAACATATATCTGAAAAGTGAAGGAAAATGATTACAGGAGGTAAATCCATGAATACTTTTATGGCTAATCCAGATAAGATTGAAAAAAAATGGTATGTAGTTGACGCCGCTGGTTGTACTCTGGGTCGTTTGGCATCAGAGGTAGCGAAGGTTTTAAGAGGAAAGAATAAACCGGAATATACTCCTCATGTTGATACAGGAGATTATGTAGTTGTTATAAATGCTGACAAGATCAATGTAACCGGTAAGAAATTAGACCAGAAAATATATTATCAGCATTCCGGATATGTCGGTGGAATGAAAGAAACCACACTGAGAGATATGATGGAAAAGAAACCAGAGAAGGTTATTGAGAATGCAGTCAAAGGTATGCTTCCAAAAGGACCTCTGGGAAGACAGATGATTACGAAACTTCATATATACGCTGGTGCTGAGCATCCTCATGCGGCTCAGAAACCGGAAGTATTAACATTTTAAGGAGGAGGTAAAAAAACATTGGATAGCACAAGATTCTACGGAACTGGAAGAAGAAAAACATCGGTTGCAAGAGTTTACTTAGTACCAGGTACAGGTAAAGTTACAATCAATAAAAGAAGTATAGATGATTATTTTGGACTTGAGACATTAAAGACAATCGTACGCCAGCCACTCGTTGCGACAGAGACAGCTGACAAGTTCGATGTTCTGGTTAATGTATATGGTGGAGGATACACTGGACAGGCCGGTGCCATCAGACATGGTATCTCAAGAGCACTGCTTCAGGCAGATGCCGATTACAGACCGACCCTTAAGAAGGCCGGATTCCTGACAAGAGATCCAAGAATGAAAGAAAGAAAGAAATACGGTCTCAAGGCAGCACGTAGAGCGCCGCAGTTCAGCAAGAGATAATCAAAGCCCCAAAGGCTCGACAAACCCCGGAAAATCAATGGTTTCCGGGGTTTGTCTATGTCCGGAGATATCAAAGATAAGAGATTGAACTTAATCAGCTAAACTGATTTATCTGCATTTATAAGATTTGAAAAAGGAGGAATCATTCTATGACCGGACCAGACAAGAAAAAACTTTATCCGAATAAAAATATAAAGACAGTTTGCTATATAAGTAACCTGCCTAAAAGACCCAATGTTGAGATTGGAGAATATACCTATTATAGCGATAATCAGAATTCTCCGGAGAAATTTTATGATAATATAGAGCACCACTACGAATTTCTGGGGGATAAACTCATAATAGGCAGGTTCTGTGCAATAGCCGAGGGTGTCAAGTTTATCATGAATGGAGCAAACCACAGGATGGACGGAATTACAACCTATCCGTTTAATATCTTTGGATGCGGGTGGGAAAAGGTTACCCCTGCAATATGGTGGAACTGGGACGAAGAGAAGATATTTAATAATCTTGAAAAGCTAACATCGGAAGCAGGGTTAGATAAATTAATGAAATAAATAGTTCTTTTATAAAGCATGTAGACAAATAGGAATTTATTAATATCAATATTTAGTAGATAGGAGAAAAGAATGAAGTCATTTTTACTAATTGGACAATCAAATATGGCAGGTCGTGGATTTACACATGAAGTGCCTCCGATTTATAATGAAAGAATTATGATGTTGAGAAATGGCAGATGGCAAATGATGACTGAACCAATTCATTTTGATAGACCAGTTGCGGGCGTGGGGCTTGCGGCATCATTTGCAGAAGCTTGGTGTAAGGATAATAAGGGAGAAAAAATTGGTCTCATTCCATGTGCAGAAGGTGGTAGCTCCATTGATGAGTGGTCGATAGATGGAACATTATTTCGTCACGCAATAAATGAAGCTAAATTTGCAATGGAAGATAGCGAATTGGCAGGAATACTATGGCATCAGGGGGAAAGTGATAGCCAAGATGGAAAATACAAAGAATACTATGAAAAAATATTAAGAATCTTTAATGAAATAAGAAGAGAATTATCTGTACCTAATATTCCATTTATTATAGGTGGTTTGGGCAATTATTTGGGTAAGGTGGCATTTGGTGCAGGGTGTGTGGAATATCAACTCATTAACGAAGAACTAAAAAAATATGCACAGGGTAAAGAAAATTGCTATTATGTTACTGCTAAAGGACTTACATCTAACCCAGACGGTATCCATATCAATGCTATGTCACAGAGAATATTTGGCATAAGATACTATGAAGCATATCATAAAAAAGAGCATATATATGAACCATTAACAAATGAAAAAGAGTTAGTGGATAAATGTCATAATAGAGTGAATACTTCAGCGGAAAAAACATATATAACACTAGAAAGATTTACCTTGGGAAAGATTTCTTATGAAGAGTTGATGAAGGCTTTTTCGTAGGGATATGGCAGCAACAAATTCCAATTTATCGGGTGGGATTATTTCTATAACACGAAGATAAATAGAAATATAAGGAGAATCTAAATGATAATTCGTCAAGAACAAAGAAACGATTATGAAGAAATATATCAAGTAGTTCAGAAAGCCTTTGAGGAAGTAGAGCATCGGGATGGCAACGAGCAGGATTTGGTTGTTGCTTTGCGAAAAGGGGTGGCATTTGTGCCGGAATTATCTTTGGTAGCAGAAAAAAACAACAAGATTGTTGGACATATCATGTTTACCGAAATTCACATAAATGATATAACACAACTTGCTTTAGCACCGCTTTCGGTTTTACCTGAATATCAAAACCAAGGGGTGGGTAAAGCGTTGATGGCTCAAGGGCATAAAATCGCCACTCAAATGGGATATGGGTTCTCAGTAGTATTGGGTAGTGAAAAATATTATCCGAAAGCAGGGTATGTACCTGCCGAGCAATATGGTATAAAAGCACCATTTGATGTTCCAAGCAAGAATTTTATGGCACTTGATCTACAAGGTAATTCGCACAAACTGAATGGTATAGTGGATTATGCCAAGGAATTTTTTGAAGTATAACGAAGATCGAATGTTTATATACCCCGCATATAAACAGGAATTTATCATTAAGATAAAGTTACTATGCTGTAATGAATACAGGGACTTATCTGCTGCTTTTTTCTGTTTTTATTTTGTAAGCAGATACAATATGGCTATGTTGGACGAAAGGGCATATTTCAAATAAGAGTACCAGATATTCTATACGCAATCAAAATTCTAACCCCATTTGGTTTTCCACATGCAGGATTTCGGTCAAGCGACTATTTTCCTCTGTTGCCTTGGATATTTTTGTATCTATGCGGATTTTTCTTTCATCAAATTTTTATGGAGCATGAGACTTGGAAAAGGTTTGCACATTATAAGCTCCCCTGCTTGTCGGTCATAGGAAGTAAAACGATATGGATTTACCTGTTACATCAGCCGCTAAGTATGTTGATTTGCAGTTTGCTCTTTCATTAAAGGCGCAGCGATAATTAACAATGACCTTATGAATGTCCAAGCGTTTTCGCAAATACAAAAGCGCTTATGAGATGTGACAGAACAAAGTAAATACTGTTTAAAATCATGCTTGATGATAGATAAAAATTATACTATTTTTTAACATAAATTAGCAAGAATTCCCCTTCCTCTTCAGGTGGCGGGATGAATTGCCATAATGTCCAAATCTTTGGAAAAGATTATATACAGCGACCAGTATAGGGATCGTTGCTTTTTGCACTGTATCCTCCAAAACTTTTTCTAAAACGTGGAGAGAACACTTGTTCTTATGACAAAAATGTGTTATGCTATCATCAGTCGATAAGAGAAAAGAGATGATCAATGTGAATAAATTGGACAATAATGCACATTCAGTATTCCTCCTGTATTACCATCTGATTATGGTCGTAAAATACAGGAGAAAAGTGATTGATGATGATAGTTCTAAAAGGGCGGAGGAGATTTTTTCTTATATTGCACCCAAGTATGGAATTACCTTGGAAGAATGGAATCATGACAGAGATCATGTTCATGTGATGTTCCGGGCTCAGCCGAAAAGCGAACTCAGCAAATTTATCAATGCCTATAAGAGTGCAAGCAGTCGGTTAATTAAGAAAGAATATCCACAGATTCGAGAGAAACTTTGGAAAGAAGCATTCTGGAGCCAGAGTTTTTGTCTGCTCAGTGCAGGAGGAGCACCAATCGAAACCATACGGGCTTATATTGAAAGTCAGGGTGAAAAAGCATGAACAAAGCCATAAAATTTCGTATCTATCCAAATAAAGAGCAGGGAGAACAGTTTGCAAGAACCTTTGGATGCTGCCGGTTTCTATACAACGTGATGTTGGAAGATAAGATGAAAGAATATCAAAAAAGTAAAAAGCGGTTGAAGAATACGCCGGCTTTTTATAAAAAACAGTATCCGTGGCTGAAAGAGGTGGATTCACTGGCACTAGCCAATGTGCAGCTTCATCTGGAAAGGGCATATCAGAACTTTTTTAGAAATCCGCAGAGTGGTTTTCCAAAGTTCAAATCAAAACACAGAAGCCGTGCAAGTTATACGACGAATGTAGTAAATGGAAATATCAAACTGGAAGAAGGAAAGCTGAAGCTTCCGAAAATGTCTCATGTAAAACTGGTACAGCACCGACAGATACCGAAAGAATATCAATTGAAATCGGTGACGGTCACTCAGGAACCGTCCGGAAAATATTATGCCAGTCTTCTCTATACCTATGAGAGCCAAATAAGTGAGGAGAAAGAGGCGGTAGAAAAGATGTTGGGAATGGACTTTGCCATGAGCGGTATGGCGGTGTTTTCAGACGGAAGCCGGGCAGAGTACCCGATGTATTACCGGAAGTCAGAAAAGAAATTGTGCAAAGAGCAGAGAAAGTTGTCTCACTGTGTAAAAGGAAGCAGAAATCACGAAAAGCAGAGACGAAAAGTGGCTGTCTGTCACGAAAAGGTAAAAAATCAGAGAAAAGATTTTCAGCATAAGCTGAGCAGAAAATTGGCGGACAGTTATGATGCAGTGTGCGTAGAAGATCTGAACATGAAAACCATGAGCCGGAGTCTG
This sequence comes from Blautia liquoris, assembly GCF_015159595.1. Classification (NCBI taxonomy): domain Bacteria; kingdom Bacillati; phylum Bacillota; class Clostridia; order Lachnospirales; family Lachnospiraceae; genus Blautia; species Blautia liquoris. Next base: position 355,727 of record NZ_CP063304.1, read on the forward strand.
CACTTTGGGAAGAGTGTTATGGATAATGGATATGGAATGTTTCTGGGAATGCTGGAATACAAGCTAACGGATCAGGGAAAGAGGCTGGTGAGAATAGATAGGTTCTATCCATCAAGTAAGACATGCTGTCAATGTGGAGCAGTAAAAAAAGAACTAAAATTATCGGAGCGGATATATGAGTGTCGTTGTGGAAACCGGATGGACAGGGATGTCAACGCGGCAATCAATATCCGTGAAGAGGGAAGAAAAATATTATGTGCATAACTTCACCGAAAAAATGCCCGTAACCGGGCAAAAACCGTGGGGCACACGGGGATAGCCTGCAGATACTTAGCCCGTTGGGGCTATTGAACAGGAAGCCCTCACTTCAAAATCATGAGATTTAAGTGGTGGGAGTAGGTCACAGAAGCATGGTATAATCTCTCTAAGAAGGATACTATCAATTATCAGATATGATAACTGAGCAAGCAATGATAATGTCACCCGATATTTGACGTGGCCAGCGCATACTTCACATAATCCAAATTCGGGGAAGGTAATGACGAAATCAGGGCTTTTGTATGAAGGAACGTTATTAGAGGCAGGAAAAAATAATACAGGTATATGTGATATGGCCGTATATGGAATTAGCAGGAACGTGTATAGTATGGAAAAGGGGGAGGAGAAATGAGTATTCTTGAGATTAATCATTTCAGCAAGACTTACAAGGGAGCAAAGAAGGCAGTAGATAACCTGACGCTTACCGTGGAGCCCGGTGATATATATGTGTTTATCGGACACAATGGTGCCGGAAAGTCTACGACAATGCGAGCGATAGCTGGTATTCTGGATTTTGAAGAAGGGGATATCCGGATTGATGGAATGTCCATTAAGAGCCAGCCTTTAGAATGTAAATCAATCTTCGCATATATACCAGATAACCCTGATTTATATGAACATCTTACGGGAATTGGCTATCTGAATTTTATTGGGGATATCTTTGGATTATCTGCTAAGAGCCGGGAGCAGGATATTAGAAAATATGGAGATGAATTTGAAATTACAGCAAATACGGTAACAGGTGTGATGATGGCCATTCTTTTATCAGGGGGATTGATGCTGTTGGGCCCGGACAAGCTGGCGGAGATTCTTAAAGAACCGGCAGCAGCGAAATATATGTTACAGGCAAGCCCATATGCAGCAGCAGCGTTTCTTGGCATGTGTTGCACAACGATGGCCTCTGTCTCGCTGGAGGGCAAAAGTCTCTGGATTCTTCAGAGTATGCCTGTAAATATGAAGGATATTATGAACAGTAAAATTCTGGTCAACCTCACAGCTACGGTTCCGGGAGCGCTGATCAGTGCCACAATGCTTGTGATTGGCATGAAACCGGGATTGGCGGGAGGGGTTGTTTATTATCTGCTCCTTCTGGCCTTTGGTGTTGGTACCGCTGTATGGGGGCTGCTCATTAACTTGATGATACCAAATTATGAATGGGAAAGTGAGACACAGGTTGTAAAACAAAGTCTTCCAGCATTTTTAGGGATGTTTCCGCTTATGCTGCTTGGAGTTCTGCTTGGAGCAGTCGCTGCGGTGCTGCCGGTGGATTACAGGCTGACAGGGCTTGGCGTTTCCCTGCTGTTATTTGGCGGTTCCTATATCTTGTATCTATACATGATGAAAAAATATAAAAAGATGCCAGTGTGATAGAAGAGAAATCTCTGCAATATACCGGTTGACTTTGACGCTGCGTAAGCTTGATAAGTACGGGGAGGGTACGGCTCGATTTATGAGTGATGCCATCAGGATTTACTGTAGCAGCGGCTTGTAGAAAGAAAAGTAATAAAAAAAACCATAATAATTGAGAAGAAAGTTGGGCAGCACCATAATGAAGAAAATTATCAGACTACAAATTGAAAATCCCAAAAGTTTAGATCCAATATATGGGATTGATACCGTTTCTGGCGATATAATAAATGCATGTTATGATAGACTTTTTCATTTTGAAAATGATCATTTTGAGCCATTACTGCTTGAAGAATATTTTAGTAATGGAAGAAGTATCTATTGTAAGTTGAAAAAAGAAGTTTTATTTAGCAATAATAAAGAGTGTACATCTGATCACGTAGTGACCTCGCTGAAAAGATGTATTACTAAGTGTGAAAAAATAAAAACATATATTCATGAAGATATTCATACAACAGATATCCAAAGAGTTGATAGCCATGTCTTAAAAATCAATACAAAAATGCAGCTAAAAGATTTTGTCAAAATTTTTTCAAGTAATGCAACATCCATTGTGAATTTAATTGACTATAACGAAAATTTTTTTAAACGAAATACCTGTGGAACAGGACCCTATGTGTTTTCAAGCTATAAAAATAACACTCTGAGACTGATAAAACACTTGAATTGGTGGGGGAAGGAAGAGCTGTTAGATGAAATAGTTATAATTTCAAATTATAATTATGAGATATTAAAAAGGATGTTCCTAGAGGGTGAGGCAGATATCATGTATGCTCTCCCTTCTGATGTTGGATCATTTATAAATAAGCGTAATATCAGAGTTGAGTATTTCCCCTCTTTAGATACATGTTGTTTTGTGCTTAATCAAGCATCAGGAAGATTGAGAGATTATGAGCTTCGTAGATTTATTTGTAATATAGTTAACAAAAAAGAGATAGTAGATAGCATTCACAGGGAAAATATATACGATTTAAACTGTGTGATACCTGCAGGACTTGGGTATAGTTATAATAAATGTAATGGAAGTATATTTGATTCAGGAAAAATGATGTGTAAGACAACAAATGATGATAAGCCAATTAAAATTTTAAGTGTCAATGGGCTAAATGACGCTGAAGTTATGTGTCAAAATTTAAAAGAACAATTATATAAATATGGAATAAACAGTCATATCTGCTCTCTTGATTTTAACAGTTATTGTGATGAATTTGATAAAGGGAAATTTGATATAGCTTTTCTGTCTTGGGCAGTTGACATTGTAGATCCGATAGGGTATTTATATGATTTTTACCATTCAAAGGGAGAAGTATCAAGAGCGATTCGATATAACAACAAAAAAATTGATCAGATGATTGAGAGTAATAAATCCAACAATTTTGATTCAATTATTCAAAAAGCAGAAAGCGAGCATCTATACATATGGTTATATCAGGGCAACAATCTAAAGATATATAAAAACAGGATTATAAAATTAAAACATTCATTAATGGATGGAGATTATTCTTTCAGACATATACGGGTTAAATCATGAAGATGCTGAATTTAATAGAAAGTTCAAGTAAACATATAAGCGACAACCGGATAACTTCGCATAGTGAAGACGGATGCATATGCTTCGGCATACGTATATTGAGCAAAGGTATATTGCTGATTTTCAGGAAAAAGATAAGCACATAAATGTAAGATAATAGAGCACCATCTCATTCTTTATAAAATAAAGAATGAGATGGTGTTTTTTGTGCTCGAATCTGGGTGTAAAGACAAAAATCATGGCTTTGGGGTGTATAAAGAAATGGCATAGAAAATGCCACAGAGAGAATCAATACCGGAAGAATGTCCAATTGCTTCAAACGCCGGAAGAATATCCTGGACGGAGGCGGCGGAACTAAGATTCATAACAGCCTGACCAAAGTGTCCCCTCAGGGCACATTTCAGAAACTCCTGGCTGATGTCGTTTGTATTATCCAGATGTCTTTCCAGTTGTTCTTTTAAGGAACGAGAAAAAGGATGGAGCCATTGGCTGCATAAGATTAGCCCGGCTAAAACTCCACAAAGGAAGTCATCCCCGCTGGGCGTCAGACCAATACCCAGTCCCACCAGGCTAACTAATTCAGAAGCGGCATCGCCATAATTGTATTGCTTAAAAAAGGCAGTGCATTGATTGATCTTTGTCTGAGCAAAAGTTAAAAATAAAAGTGAATCCAAGCTGGAAAAGACTATTCCCTCAGCTGCTGTTTCAGAAAAGATTGGACGAAAACCATTGAGGTGTGATTCATCTAAAGCCTGTTGTAAAACCGGCACAATTTTATTGGGATAGGTCATCGGTAATAACCTGGTGAATGTTATGAAGGCATTACGGTAGTTAAAAGTAATGGTTTCTCCAGAAGTGGCGATGTTGATCCCCAAAGCTGTAGTTGTTACCTGTTGTCCAGGTATAACAGGCAGCTTTTCCATACTGGCTTCATCCAGAGTGGTTATCAGACTGATTGGAGAAATTGGAGAAGCGGTTGCCTGCAGAGCAAGAAGAAAAGAGTCTATCTTTAGATTTATTGTTTTGCTATATACCGAATGAACGGTTCCTTTTTTACGGGAAACGAGAATCTTAGCTATGTAATCAGTGGTGTGGGAAATAGCATAAACCATATCTTTTATGTATCCTTTCGTATAGCCTATCTTATATTTTATCAAAAAATGGGATAAAATACAAAAGTTATTTAGAATTACAAATGAATTTATACACTTTGGACAAAAAATAAGTTTATAATTTCGTTTTTAGGCAATTGTTTTTGTGAAACTTTCTATTTAAAATAATAAAAAGTGCTATTTTAATAGCAACCTTTGGTAATAAAATTGTTAAAGGAGGAAATACGTGGAAAATCATGATTTTCAAATTAGTGATGAGGATTTAAACAATTTCCGTGAACGAGGTTACAATGACGATTTACTGCCAAAACGTCAATCCGAAAGAAATATGGGAATTCGGAACTATTTTACACTGTGGATGGGATCGATCCATAACATTCCCAACTATGCAGCAGTAGGAGGTTTTTTATTCCTGGGACTCTCCCCAATTAATGTTGTTTTTGCATTAATATTAAGTGCTGTTGTTGTTGCAGTATTTTTGTCTCTTAACGGAGTGGCCGGGTCTAAGTATGGAATACCATTTTCCATACATTTAAGGTCAACTTACGGAGCACTTGGAGCAAAGTTACCTGGTTTTCTGAGGGGCTGTGTGGCGGCAATTGCATGGTTTGGCCTGCAAAACTATACTGGGTCCCAGGCTTTATTAATTTTAATTGGAAAACTGTGGCCTGGTTTCTTACGTCTGGGGGGAGAGACTAAGTTTTTTGGAATCAGTATTCCCGGATTGATTTCCTTTACAATATTTTGGGCCATCAATGTTTTAATTGGATTGGGCGGAGGCAAGATACTTAATCGGTTTACTGCAATTTTAAGCCCGCTGATTTACATAGTTTTTGGTGGTATGGCAATTTGGGCAGTCAATGCAGCCGGAGGAATCGGTGCTATCTTTTCGTATCGCGCTGTTGAGACAAGCAGTAGTGTACCACCAGTTCTTATTTATCTGATGATTATTAACTCGGTTCTTGCAGTCTGGGCAGCACCTGGAGCAAGTGTGGCGGATTTCACTCAGAATGCAAAATCAACCAAGGCTCAGATGATCGGGCAGATGTTAAGTATGGTAGTTGGATATGCAATATTTGCATTGTTTAGTGTTGTGATCTTAATCGGAGGATCCATTCGCTATGGTACACAGGAATGGAATGTTCTTAACATTATTGAGCAGTGGGATAATCTGCCGGCTGTAATCCTGACGATGGCTGTTTTTCTTTTGACTACAATTTCCACCAATGCCACAGGTAATATTATCCCCGCCGGCTATCAGATACTTGCTTTATTGCCGAAAAAAATTAATTATCGAAAAGGTGTTATTATTGCAGGGATTATCAGTTTTGTTATTATGCCATGGAAACTGATGGAACGTTCCGACAGTATCTATGTGTTTTTAAATGCAATCGGGGCAATACTGGGACCGGTAGCCGGGGTCATGATTGCACATTTCTTTTTCAGCGAAAAGCAAGAACTGGACCTGAACCAGTTATATATGGATAAAACAACAGATAATACGGAAAATCCCTATGTGGGAATAAATCGGAATTCGTATATCGCAACTATTATAGCCGTAGTATTGTGTTTAAGCGGTCAGTTTATACCAGTATTATCGGGGATATCGGATTACCTATGGCTGGTCGGCTTCTTCTTTGCCTTTGTACTGTATCTGATTTTAGATAAGCTATGGCCAGTGAAACGAACAGGTGTAACCAGCAACAAAAAATAAATTCTTGATAGGAGGAACACAAGATGAGCTATGATTTAATTATTAAAAACGGGTTGGTGATCTTAGAAGGGGGTGAAGTAAAAACCGATATCGGTGTAAAGGATGGGATTATTACCGGTATTGGACATGGTTTAACAGATGGTGAAACAATTCTTGATGCAACTGGGCTGATCGTAAGCCCAGGTATGGTAGATGCTCATGTACACATTACAGAGCCGGGAGGAAGCTATCGTGACCAGTGGGAGGGGTATGAAACCGGTACGGCGGCCTGTGCAAAAGGTGGGGTGACGTCTTTTGTAGAGATGCCTTTAAATCAGATTCCGGCCACTACAGATGGAAAAACTCTTGAGATCAAGTACAATGCCGGAAAAGGGAAACTAAAGGTTGATGTGGCCTCCTTTGGCGGCCTGGTACCTTTTAATCTGGATAACGGCGGAATCAAGGAACAGCATGAAGGTGGTGTTGCAGCATATAAATGTTTCATGGCAACCTGTGGAAACCGAGATATTGATTTTGATTTTATGAATGTGGATGACTATTCGCTTTATGAAGGAATGCGCCAAATTGCCAAAACCGGAAAAGTACTGGCGATTCATGCAGAAAATGCTGCTCTTACAGATACTCTGGGAGATTTAGCTTATAAAAGTGGAGAGACATCTTTAAAATCTTATGTTGAAAGCCGCCCTGTATTTACAGAAGTTGAGGCAATTCGCAGAGCAATCTTCTTTGCGAAAGAAACAGGATGTCGGATTCATATCTGCCATGTGACCTGCCCGGAAGGTGTTGCGGAAGTGACGAAGGCAAGAGCAGAAGGTGTTTGCGTTACCTGTGAAACATGTCCACATTATTTGTATTTTAATACAGATGAGTTGGATGCTATCGGGCAGGTAACAAAATGTTCACCACCAATCCGCGATAAAGAGAATCAGAAGGAACTGTGGAAAAAGGTGCTGCACGGAGAAGTGGATTTTGTTGTTTCCGATCATTCTCCTTGTACGCCAGATTTAAAAGAAAGTGAAAATGCTTTTGAGGCTTGGGGTGGAATTTCAGCGGTTCAAAATAGTGTGGATGTTTTCTATGATGAAGCAGTTCAAAAAAGAGGGATGCCGCTAACGCAATTTGCGGATCTTATTGCAGCAAATCCGGCTGACTTATATAAGCTCAATCAAAAAGGAAGAATTAGTATTGGTAAGGACGGAGATTTCGTGTTAATTAAACCGGATGCTCCGTATACTCTGAAGGCAGAGGATCTGGAATATCGTAATAAGATCAGTGCCTATGTAGGACGCAAGATCGGTGCTCAGGTGGTTCAAACGATTTTGAGGGGTAAGGTTATTTATAATAAGGACAGCGGCGTAACGAAAGAATTCTCCGGTAACTACATAAAAGTAAAATAACATAGACGATAAGTCTGAAATGGCTGGCAGCGGATGAATATAGTGTGAATGAAGGGACGGATTGTTTTTGGGCACTCCGTTCCTTCATTCGATGAGAAAGATAAAAGTAAATATTCTATTATTTTAAAGCCTTTTTTTGATGAAACAAAGGGTTGATTCCAAAAGCCGCACGGTATCAGGATGATCTGGTTGACGGTCAAAATCATGGATTATTCCTGATACTACAAAACGTTTCGGCTGATACTTTTTACACAGCTCAAGGAATTCTGCATAAGGCACATCTGGATCACTGGTACTATGAGCACAAAATAACGGGCAAGGCAGCTGCTGATATGCTCTTAAAGAATACTGCAGAAAGAAATCTTTTTCTCTGCCTTGATAAAAAAGGGATCGCCATAGTCCCGTTTGCCGAGCATATACATAAGCACTGTAATGAGTATCCAGACTGCCTGATCCATGTATTTCGGATGGCAGGGATTTGAGACAGGATTTATCGACAGGCGGGAATGAGCAGTAATATGATGTGGGACTGTCAAACCAGCCGTCACTTACAAAACCATACCCATAATAGGAGATAATCCCATTTGGCGGGTTCAGTAGTCTGTTTCCAGATGCAGCTATGAGGCACAGATAAGCTCCGGCAGAACGCCCCCATAGAAAATAGGGGAGCCTTTCTTTCGTATATGCCTGTGGCCTCTTTATGTAATCGTTTACGGAGTCGATAACATCCTCAAGAATCATGGAAATCCTGGCGGCAGGAGCAAGAGGATAATCAAAGGCGATAATGGTATATCCAGCTTTTGTAAGGATCTGCAGATGAGGCTGTGGCAAGTCATCTCTGCTGCCATATAACAGACCACCACCATGAAAATATAGAATACAGGCAGTTTGTCTTATTTTTGGATCACAGTAGATGGTGGCATGTTTTAAATAAGGGGTTTCACTTAACAAAAGCTTATATTGTTCCAGCATAATGGCTCTCCTTTAAAATTATAAACTTATTATAACACAAATAATAGTGTTAAATATTAAACAAAGGTGAATAAAAGAGATAAAAAATATCTATTCTTTTATCTCTTCTGTTAGTTGAAAAAGCACTTGAAAAAGGGGGATAATCAGGGTATATAAACTTGTTAACACTGCACAATATGGTAAAAAAAGAAAGGATAAGTTATGAGTTATTTAAATGGACAAACAGGTTACAGAGAAGATTTACTGGATACACGTTCTATCGTAAAAAAGGAAAATTATGTTTTGATTGAGCCTGATGGAATTGTCAAAAATGCTATTCCCGGATACGAGAATTGTGATGTAACAATTCTCGGTTCACCGGAACTGGGTGCTTCTTTTGCAGATTATTTGATTACCGTAAATAAAGGCGGTATGAATTCTGGTTTTGGCGGAGCGGGTCTGGAATCTTTTCTCTATGTTTTGGAAGGAGAAGTTACTGTCAAAAATGCGGATAAGGAGGCAGTACTGACAGGTGGAGGATATATTTATTCTTCTGCGGGCAATCTGGTATCTTTTGTGAACACTGGTAATGAACCTGCTAAGATTTTCGGATATAAGCGCAGGTATGAGGAGATAGAAGGGTTCTGCGCTCATACGGTTGTTGGAAATGCCAAAGACCTTCCATGGGTTCCATACGAAGGAATGGAAAATTGTTATGTGAAAGATTTTCTTCCGGCAGCCGGAGATTTTGGATTCGATATGAATTTCCATATTCTAAAATTCCATCCGGGTGCATCGCACGGATATATTGAGACCCACGTACAGGAGCATGGAGCCCTGATTCTGACTGGCAAAGCTATGTACAGATTAGATCAGGACTGGGTTCCGGTAAAGAAAGGAGATTACATCTTTATGGATGCGTATTGTCCTCAGGCTTGTTACGGTGTGGGTAAAGATGAGGATCTGACCTATCTCTATTCCAAAGATTGTAACAGAGATGTTAAATTATAAAACTATATTGGAGGAGAATTAATAAATGAAACTTTCAAGAGCAGAGCTGAAAAGTCTGATGAAAAACAAACTGATGAGAGCCGGCCTTAAAGAGGAACATGCAGAAATTACAGCCGAAATTCTGACATGGTCAGATGAACGGGGATACCATTCCCACGGAGCTGTTCGGGTGGAGTACTACAGTGAAAGAATCTCAAAAGGAGGTATTACGATAGAGCCAAATTTCCAATTCAAAGAAACAGGTCCCTGTTCAGCAATCTTTGAAGGAGACAATGGCAGTGGGTATGTTGCTGCCAAGTTAGCTATGGATAAAGCAATCGAAATGGCTAAGAAGAACGGAATTGCAGTTGTAGGAATACGCAATATCTCCCACAGTGGGTCGATTGGTTATTATACCGAAATGGCGGCGAAAAAGAATCTTGCTGCAATTTCTTTTTGTCAGTCAGACCCGATGGCTGTACCTGTAGGCGGATCAGAGCCCTATTACGGTACCAACCCGATTTCTTTTGCAGCCCCTACTGCAGATGGCAGGACCGTTGTCTTTGATATGGCCACAACCGTTCAGGCGTGGGGCAAGATTCTGGATAAGCGCTCCCGGGGTGAGTCTATCCCGAATACGTGGGCAGTAGATGCTAAAGGGAATCCGGTAACAGATCCGAACCTTGTGAATGCACTGCTTCCTATGGCCGGAGCCAAAGGCTACGGACTAATGATGATGGTGGATGTATTTTCCGGGATTCTCCTGGGTGTTCCTTTTGGGAAACACGTTAGTTCCATGTATCATGACTGTTCCAAAGGCCGGGAACTTGGACAGATGCATATTGTTATAGATCCGGCCCGATTTGTGGGGATCGAGGAGTTTAAAAAGAATATGTCCCAATGCTGTGATGAACTAAACTCCATAACTCCGGCAGATGGATATGACAAGGTGTATTATCCGGGTGAGCGGGCAGAACTTCGAAAAGAAAAAGCATATGCCTCAGGTGGTATTGAAATTGTTGATGAAATATACGAATATTTAAAAAGTGATGATATTCATTTTAACAGATATGATCATAAGAACAGATTTGCGGATTAAGGAGAAAAAAATATGTTAAAAACGCTTGTAAAGAAAGGCAGTTATCATGATTCTGTAGTATTGATGCTTTTGACAAACCACATTGCCGCAATTAAAGGGGTTAAGACAGTTTCAATTATGATGGCAACGCCTGCGAATAAGGATATCTTTAAGCAGAGCGGCCTGGATACTGAAGAATTAATGGCAGCTACTGCAAATGACATGGTTGTTGTAGCGGATGTAGATGATGATAGTCTGTTGGATACCATTATGTCAGAAGTAGATCTGTTTTTTCAGAATCAGTCCGCAAAGAGTGCAGATAAAAAGAGCAGTAAAAGTGTAAAGTCCTGGGATAAAGCACTTGAAAACCTTCCCAATGCAAATCTTGCAGTTATATCTATTCCGGGAGCATATGCGGCATTAGAAGCAGACCGTGCCCTTGATGAGGGAATGAATGTATTTATGTTCAGCGATAATGTGACGATTGAGGATGAAAAAAAGCTAAAAGAAAAAGCCCATGAAAAAGGTTTGGTTGTTATGGGACCAGACTGTGGTACCGGAATTATTCAAGGGGTTCCTGTTGCATTTACCAATAACGTTGCACCCGGTCCTATTGGGATCATTGGTGCATCGGGAACAGGAATTCAGGAACTGACTACGATTATTGACCGCCTGGGTGAAGGCGTAACAAATGCCATTGGAACAGGAGGCCGTGACCTTTCGGCGAAGGTTGGCGGAATTACGATGATGGACATAATCAATGCCATGGAAAGTGATGAGCATGTGAAAGTCCTGATTGTCATATCAAAACCACCACAAAAAGCAGTGCGGGAAAAAATTTCAGCTCGGCTGAGTATTTGTAAAAAGCCTGTTATTACGTTATTCCTGGGAGAAAAACCAGAATATCACGAAGAAAATTTTTATCATGCCTATACACTGGATGAAGCAGCTCGTCTGGCCGTTAGTCTTGTCCGCAAAGAAGCAGTCAAAGAGGGTATGGTAAATGTTGACAATTCCCAGTTCTATTGTGCTGATGAGAAGAAGACAATTAAAGCATATTATTCCGGCGGTACTCTTGCCGGAGAAGCAGCAATGCTGATTAAAGATGCTTTGCAGATGCGGATTCCACCACAAAAAGCAGAAGGGTATATGCTTAAGACAGCAGGACATATTGTAGTTGACCTGGGAGATGACGTTTATACACAGGGAAAACCACATCCCATGATTGATCCGGCAAAACGGATTGAATGTATGCAGGAAGCAGTAGATGATGAATCAACAGGGGTGGTTCTTTTAGATATCATGCTAGGCTATGGTTCTCATGAGGATATGGCAGGTGCGTTGATTCCCACAATTAAGAAGCTTCAGGAGAAGGCTACTGCAGAAGGCAGAAAAGTATTTTTCATTGCGACAGTATGTGGAACCAGAAGAGATTTTCAGGGATATGATGAAGCTGTCAGTAAATTAACTAATGCAGGGGTGATTGTCTGTGAGACAAATAAACTGGCTGTGCGTACCGCAATCCAGGCTATCGGCCTTGATTTTTCTGATCCAGAAAAAGAAATTCGGGCAAAGGAGGTAAAAAAAGTAACTGCGGGTCAGACTTCAGAAAAGTTACTGCAGATGTTATCCGGGAAACCAAGGATTATTAATCTGGGACTGAAAAGCTTTGCAGAAGTAGCAGAAAAGTTTGGCTGTGAAACAATACAGTATGACTGGACGCCCCCGGCAGGCGGAAATGTTGAGTTAATTAAAACATTAAGCTTTTTGCGTCATTATGAGGGATTTGACATTGATGAGGCCAACCGCAAAGTAGTTGCCAAAATAGTATCCGGCCAGCCAGTTATTAAAGATGTGGCGGCGGCAAAAACAGTCATCAAGGAATTGGAAAAAGGTAAAGTGATTCTTCATGCCGGCCCCCCTATTGCATATCGTGATATGCCGGATACGGTACAGGGATCTTGCGTTGGGGCAGTGCTTTTTGAAGAGTGGGCCGATAATGAAGATGATGCAAGAAGATTATTAGAATCCGGTGAAGTTACATTTATTCCCTGCCATCATGTCAAGGCTGTGGGACCCATGGGGGGAATTACTACTGCCAATATGGCCGTTTTTGTTGTGGAAAATGAAACGGATGGAAATGAAGCTTATTGTACATTGAATGAAGGTATCGGCAAGGTTCTTCGCTTTGGTGCATATTCAAAAGAGGTCGTTGAGCGGCTTCGCTGGATGAGAGATGTGCTGGGGCCAACACTTGGAAAAGCAATTAGATTATTAGGCGGAATCAGTGTTAATCCGATTGTTGCAAAAGCCATTGCAATGGGTGATGAATTCCATCAGAGAAATATCGCCGCTTCGCTGGCTTTTTTGAAAGAGGTGGCACCAACCATTGTGAAAATGGACATGGATGAAAAACAACGTGGCGATGTTATCCAATTTTTATCGGATACAGATCAGTTCTTCCTGAATATTATGATGGCGTCAGGCAAAGCGGTTATGGATGGAGCCCGGATGGTAACCGAAGGAACAATTGTAACTGCAATGTGTCGTAATGGCGTGGAGTTCGGGATTCGCATTGCAGGTATGGGAGATGAATGGTTTACCGGTCCGGTTAATACTCCTTCGGGGTTGTACTTTACCGGATATGACGGAGAGGATGCCTGCCCGGATATTGGCGACAGCTCTATAACAGAAACTTTAGGTGTTGGCGGAATGGCAATGATCGCGGCACCGGCTGTTACCCGATTTGTTGGAGCGGGAGGGTATGAAGATGCCCTCCGAACCAGTACAGAAATGACGGAAATCACAATTGATAGGAATCCAAACTTTATTATTCCAAACTGGAGCTTTAAAGGCACATGTCTTGGAATTGATGCTAGACTTGTTGTTGAAAAAGGAATAACACCGGTTATTAATACCGGAATTGCACATAAAATTGCCGGTTACGGACAGATTGGGGCAGGTACGGTTCATCCTCCATTGGAATGCTTTGAAAAGGCAGTCCGGGCATATGCAGAGAAACTCGGGTTTAGTCTGTAACAAAAACAGTGTGAAGGGGTGCGAATGCAATGAGTCTATAATCTCTTTACATAGTGGGACTAGTAAGTATCTGGGCAATCTGACACATACATCTTGGGAGTTGGAAAATGAATATACCAGTTAATTTATTCATGTGGATTATGGCATTTCTGCCAATCATTGTTCTATTGGTTTTAATGATGAAATTTCATTGGGGTGCAACGGAAGCAGCCCCAGTGGGACTTTTGATTACAATTATTACCGGTGTCTTTTTTTATAAGGCGGATATTCGGTTAATTGCTTCTGAAAGTGCAAAAGGAATTTGGAATGCATTGATTATTATATTAATTGTGTGGACCGCAATTTTAATGTATCAGGTAGGAGACGAGGCCAGGGCATTTTTGGTAATACGTAACGGAATGCGCAAATTATTGCCGAATGAGCTGCTATTAATATTGGCAATGGGATGGATTTTTGAAAGTTTCTTACAGGGAATCACAGGTTTTGGCGTTCCGGTAGCTGTGGGTGCTCCACTGCTGATTGGAATTGGTGTAAAACCTATGTGGGCGGTTATTATTCCTTTGCTCGGACAAGCCTGGGGCAACACCTTTGGGACTTTGGGGGCGGCATGGGATTCTCTTGCGATGGGTACCAATCTGATTCCGGGAAGCGGCGAATATCTCATGACTGCTTTATGGGCAGGCGTGTTTATCTGGATTTGGAACGTAATTGGAGGGCTTGCCACCTGCTGGTTTTACGGCAAAGGCAGAGCCTTAAAAAAGGGTTTTGCAGCAGTTCTTATTCTGTCCGTAATCCAAGGCGGCGGAGAACTTTTACTGACCCAGATCAACACCACAATATCATGTTTTGTACCAGCATGTATCTCTTTGATTGTAATTTTAATCCTTGGCAGGACAAAATGGTACCGGGAAGAATGGAGTCTTAAGGATAGCCCCATTATGAACCGTGACTATGCTTCACAGGGAGGGGAGGAGGCTCCTTTGGACATGAGTCTTATCCAGGCGTTTGTTCCTTATTTCCTGCTTTCTTTCATTACTTTGGCAGTGTTGTTGATAAAACCAGTTTACAATTTTTTGGGACAAGTTGAATTTGGCTTATCTTTCCCTAAAACAGTGACCGGTTATGGCCATGTTAATGAGGCATATGAGAGTTTTTCACCACTGACTCCTTTTAATCATGCCAGTATGTTCTTGCTTGCTTCGTCATTAATTGGACTGGTATATTATAAAAAACATGGCTGGATCAAAAAGGGCGGTGCTCAAAGGATATTTGTTAAATCCATATCGATGACAATGCCTTCAGGAATCGCAGTGATATGTCTGGTTATTATGTCGAAGATAATGGATGGAACCGGTCAGACAATTGTACTGGCAAATGGAATAGTCAGCGTCCTTGGAAGAATCTATACTGCACTGGCGCCTTTTGTGGGATTTTTAGGGACCTTTATGACTGGAAGCACTATGAGTTCCAACATTTTATTTGGAGGATTCCAGATGACCACTGCAAACCTCCTGCAAGTTGATCCTTCACAAATTATGGGTGCGCAGACAGCCGGCGCGACCATCGGCAGTGCCATCAGTCCCAGCAAGATTATTCTGGGGACAACAACAGCAAGCATTCTTGGCAGTGAAGGTGATATTATGAAAAAAATTCTGCTTATCACGCTTCCGGCCACTATTCTGATTGGATTGATTCTGTTTGTAATTACAATCATATGATACAAAAACACAGGAGAATACAGGATGGAACATAACAGTTTTTTTCATACTAAGGAAGGTTCGCTTACCTTGGCTTTTGTTGTAATTATGGTCGCTTTTGTTATAATTATGCTAGGTCTAAATATAGCAAATGATGTAATATGTCTGATTGGGTTCGGATTGGCTCTTTGCGGAATGCTCTATTCGCCGACCGATGTATATATTTTAAAACCATTAAAAAGATGTTGGGGTCAAAAGTAATTTTGCCTCCATGATACACGGATTACTCCGCACTTTGTGCTCGCGCAACCCAGGTATCTTTAAAAATAAATAATAGAAAAAGAGGATGAGTGTATGGCAATAGAAGAAATTGTTGGGAGAATAGCCGAAGATCTGGAACATTTAAAGCAATATACAGCTACTCAAGGAGAGGGATGTACGAGACTTCCCTTTACCAAAGAAGCACAAGGAGCAGTGGAGTTCCTAAAAAGTACTATGCAAGAAGCGGGATTGTGTGTAACAGAGGATGCTGCCGGAAATGTCATTGGCGTTTTGGAGGGCGTAGACTCGGAAGCACCCTGTGTGATGATGGGATCCCATTATGATTCTGTTGTAAATGGCGGTGATTTCGATGGAGTTGCAGGAATTGTATGTGCGATTGAAGTTGCAAGACAGTTAAAGGAAAAAGAAATTGTTCCACAACGTAATTTTGTAGTTGTAGGTTTTTGTGATGAAGAAGGAATGCGTTTTGGGACTGGATATTTTGGCTCCGGTGCAATTTTAGGCAATCGCGATGTTGCGTACTGTAAGCGATTTAAAGATGTCAATGGGGTATCCATTTACGATGCCATGAATAGCTATGGTCTGGATCCCGAAAAGATCGAGGAAGCAAAATGGCCAAAAGGCTCCATTGGATGTTTTCTGGAAGCACATATTGAACAAGGACCCGTTCTGGATGCCATGGGTATAGAAATCGGCCTTGTTGATTGCATTGTTGGAATCCAGAGACATATGGTTACCGTTCATGGAAGAGCAGACCATGCAGGTACAACACCTATGGATATGCGGATAGATGCTGTTGAAGCAGCTGCAAAAGTAATTTCAAAAATACCTGACTGGGCCAGAGAAAAGGCGGATGGAACCGTTGCTACGATAGGATATATTAATACCGTTCCTGGAGGAGTAAATATAGTTCCGGAAAAATGTGAATTTACTGTGGACATCCGTTCTAAGAACAATGATAATATTAATGATATTAGTAAACGAATGGAAGCTGCCCTGGAGAGGGAAGTAAAGGCTATCGGCGGAAGCTTCGAGATTAAAAACACGTTAACGATTACATCGGTAGACTTGTCTAAAGATATGCTGAAGATTATGGAAGAAAGCTGTAAAGATCATCAATATAGCTACAAATATCTTCCAAGCGGAGCAGGTCATGATGCCCTGGAAATAGGGCAGGTGATTCCCACAGCAATGATTTTTGTACCAAGTGAAGGGGGAAGAAGCCATTGCCCAGTTGAATTCACCAAATACAGCGATTTTGCAAAAGCAGCAACTGTTATGACGGATCTGGCCATAACATTGTTGGAAAAATAATTGGTAAAGAGCCTGCCTTGGGTCATATTGCAGTGCTGTCTCTGAGTTTTTATGGTATAATGAAAAACACAGTTACTGCTGAATTTAGTTATAATATTCTTATTGTAGGTGGAGTATGGGATTTACGGTAGAAGAACTCCTTAAAATTGAGGAAGTAAAAAATCTGTCTGTAATCTGCGGACAAGATGGACTTAAAAATGAAATAAAAGGTGTCACTATTATTGAAGCTCCTGATATTGCTAAGTTTATCAATGGAGGGGAGTTGCTGCTGACCGGATTATTTGCTTTTAAAACCTGTAGTGTAGATGAATACAAAGACTTTCTTCGGGAATTGGGAAAAAAAGAGATCAGTGGTCTGGCTTTAAAAAGGGGCAGAACAGTAAAAGAGGCAGATGTTAAAATTGAACTGCTCAAAGAATTTGCCCGGGATAACCATATACCATTAATTGAAGTTCCTTTTGAACTGTCTTTTCAGGTTATAATTGGTCTGGTTATGGAACATCTGTTTAGTGATGAAGTTACTCAGCTGAAGTACTACAAAACAACCCATGACAATTTTTCAGCATTGACCTTGTCAAATGGATTTAACGAGAATAAAATTCGAGACATCTTGGGGCTGTTAGATAAGATGATTTGTAATCCGGTATCACTTTATGATCAATATATGTCTTGTTATGAGACAACAGCAGGTGAAAAAAATCAAAGACTAAAGATTGCTGCTGATGCCACGAAGTATGATCCTGGAATTTTAACTAATTATATTTATTTGAAGCAGGAAGATGAACATAATCGGTATATTGTTGAAATTAACCTGAATGTGGGGCTCCGGATGTATCTGGTGGTGACAGAGATGATGTCAACATTTAGTCTGATGGATTGTATTGCATTAGAAAATGCTATTATCGCACTTCAATATGAGTTTTCAAGAATATTCGCTGTTTCAGAGCTGGAAAAGAAGTTTCAAAATGATCTTCTGCATAATATTTTGAGCGGTAATATAGAATCAATAGAAGAACTGAAGAAGAGTTCGAGCCTTCTAGATGTCAATATTGATGGCTATTATCGTGTGGTTGTATTTGGCGTAACAAATGAAAAAAGCTCTCGCAAAGATACGATTAATGAAAAGATGCACCACATTGATTTGCTGGAAGAAACAGTTGCCCATAAGCTTCCGAAAAGCAAGGTATACAGGGATCTGGATAAGATTGTAGTTGTCATGGAAGTTAACTCTGATTCCTCACAGATTGAATATCGGGAAGAGTTGAAGGATATCCTGAAGCAGATTCAGGCGTTTATGACTGTCCAAAATAAATATCTGAAGGTAAAAGCCGGGGTGGGAAGAATTGTACAAGGGATACTACAATTGCCCAAAACCTATAAAGAGGCAAATGATGCCTTTTTGTTTGTCGATATTGCCGGTGACATAGTGGGAGAAAGTGCCGTGCAGATGATGCTTTTTTCGGACTTGGGAATTTTTAAATTATTGTGTCAGTTAGATGATCCGGAAATGTTAAGGGAGTATGTTCCAGAAACACTTGGAAAGTTATATGATTACAAAAAACCTCAAAGAGATGATTTGATAATGACGCTGAAAACATATCTGGATAAAAACCAGAATCTTTCCAAGACGGCCAAAAGCTTATACGTGCACTATAAAACAGCAGCTTATCGTATTGAGAAGATAGAAAAGATAACTGGAATAGATTTTAATAATGCCAATGAAGTGTTGGCTGTCAGAATTGGTCTGATTGTCCATCGAATGATCGAAAATTATGAAAAAAAGGTTATTTAAAATTTGATTTCTTGTAGAAATGGTCCAGTATATATGACTGGCCATTTTTGCTATAAGGATAAACTTTGACTTTAAATCTCCAAAGTAAATGTCTTTGCTAAAGTACTGGAAGTACGACACAAAATGTTGTCCCATCCTTTTCATTACTTTCAGCTTTGATTTTTCCGTTATGCTTTTGTACAATTGTGTGCGCGATTGATAATCCAAGACCGTAACCGCCTGTTTCTCGTGATCTGGACTTGCTTGCACGATAGAAGCGTTCGAAGATATGTTCCAGATCCTTTTTGGGAATTATCACACCTGAGTTTTTGATACTTAGGATCACTTTTTCGTGTTCCTGCCGCAGCAGAAGATAGATCGTTCCTCCTTTTGCGTATTTACATGCATTGTCCAGCAAGATGATCAAAAGCTGTTTGATCTGCTTTTCGTTTCCATTAATTAGAATATGATCCTGAATGTCTTCTGTCATCTCGGTTTTTTGTTCGTAAGTCACGGACTCGAAAGAAAGGATGCACTCCCAGACAAGCCTGGATAGATCAAACTCTACATGTGGAGCAGGTGGAGCGTTGTCTGCATCCTCTCTTGCAAGAAATAAGAGGTCCTGCAGCAGATCCTTCATCTGAATAGCTTCTTCTTCGGTGTTGTCAAGCCATTTTCTTTCCTCTTCGATGGTATGTTGTGAATGACTTTTGATGATTCCCAGGTTGGCGAGGATGACAGTTAGCGGAGTTTTCAGTTCATGAGAGGCATCTGCTACGAACTGATGCTGTTGATCCCAGGCTTTTTGTACCGGTGCAAGGGCTCGTTTGGAGAGAAAGAGGCTGATGATAAAGGATGTCAGAAGTACGATTGCAAATATAAGCACTGAAATCAGGATCAGGCTTTGCATGCTGTCCTGTTCATTAGTAATATCTGCAAAGGCAATCTTCAGACCGTTTTTTGCAGCCTGCATTTTAAACCGCAGTCCCATACTCTGCAGTGTTCCGGAAATTTTATTAGCTGCAATAGCTGCGTCTGCAGCTTTTTGCGCAGTGTCAGTGTCAACTTGGATGCCGCTGTCATTGATACCCGATACGGTATTTGAATTTACTTCAAGTGTTACGGTAAATACAGCAATTTTGCCAATTCCACTATCATCTTTGGGGCGTGGAGGTCGTTTCCCATCCCTGTCACCGAATTCCAGTGCCGGTTTTAAATCTTCTACATCTCCGGACAAAGTCCGGTCAATCGCTTTTATGCTGTCTGCGTAGAATCTCCGGTAGTTGGAGACACACATGACAACCAGTGCTGACAGGATGACGGCGATTACAAAGATCATATTTGTTATGATGAATCTTTTTCGTAGTCTCTTAAGCATCTTTATTTCCCTCTAGGCGATAGCCGACTTTTCGGATCGCTACAATTCCCACTTTGGAACCAAGATAGTAAAACTTTTTCCTGAGAAATGAAACATAGGCTTCTACATTATTATCCTCCGCATCGGAGTCATTTCCCCATACTTTTTCTATCATAGATTCTTTTGAGATGATCATATTAGAATTGATCATCAGCATCTTCAAAATCTCAAATTCCTTAAAACTTAAGTGAATATTTCTGTCCTTGCACCACAGATCATTCGTGGCGAGGACGAGTTTCAGGTCACCAAAGGTAAGATTCTCGAAGATTACTTCACCGGTTCTTCTGGCGAGGGCACGAATTCTTGCCAACAGCTCCCCGGGTTCGAAGGGCTTGGTCATATAATCATCGGCACCGTGATCCAGACCTGCAATCTTGTCGCTGATATCATCTTTGGCAGTTAGCATCAATACTGGTGTCTGAATCGCCTGACTTCTCATTTCGTGAACGATAGAGAATCCATCCATTTGAGGCAGCATCACATCTAAAACAACTACATCGTAGTTTCCGTTTGTTGCGTAATCCAGTCCATCAGTTCCAGTGTAGACCACATCACAGAGGTACTTTGATTCTGTCATGATCTCCCGCAGTGCCTCTGCCAGACGAACTTCGTCTTCTACAATTAGTATATTCATTTCACACGTCCTCCTCGATTTATCTTCAATATACAGTTGCTTCAATAACAACAAGTCTTATCATAATGGTTGTCACGTCTGTTTACACTCAGATTATAAGGATGAAACCTGAAATAAAGCTGAAATTGTACCTGGGATATGATATAGATTGAACAGGTTATCTTTTCCTACAATCAGAAAGAAAAAGTATTGGAAGACTGTGCTTGTAATTGCGCACAGGATGTGCACAGTTAATTTTAGAGAGATGTCCTTTGTCAGTGTAATTAGTGCATTGCAACTATTCATTTTCTATATGCCATTCTGTAATCCTTCGGTGTCATTCCAGTTTTCTGACGAAATTGTCGGTAGAGATGCACTTCGCTGGAATAACCGCAGATATCCGCAATCTTCTCCACACTTAGATCTGTGTTATGTAAGATGGTTTTTACTCTTTCTATTCGCATATTGATCAGATCCGATTGGAGCGAGATACCAAAAAAATCGGAATATAAATGTTGAAAGTATGAGCAAGAGATCCCAACTGATTCGGCTAGTTCTTTTATTGAATATTTTTTCATTGGCTGTGACTGAATCTGAAATCTCAGTTCCTGCATTCTCGCATAATAGGGACTATATTTCTTTGGACAATTTTTATCTTGGTATGCAGCCTCTACATTATTCATCAGAAGCTTAAAAAGCATATCTACATTCTCATCGCGCCACTTTTCATCTGCATAACTGTTTTCCCATAAAATCTGTTGAATATATAATGTAAATCGGGGAGGATTGCTCAAAGGTATCGCATTGTAAAACAGCTTGGCATAGCGGTCTAATATATGATCGTCGTCGCATCTGAAACGAATCCAGTCATCAGAATACTCCCCATCCGGATTCACACAGTGATAGGGAACCTCACGTTTAATAAGAACAACCTGATTAGGTTTTACAGATAATTTTTGATCTGTAAATGTAAATACCCCGTTTGTCTTGGCCATCAGAAGGACATGCCCATCTGCCCCATAAGGACGACTCATTTCAAAGGATTCCGGATGTTCACTGTTACATTCGCCGGCTATTATCGTATACATGCATAGCTCTCCTTACTCATAACAGATAATGTTAGTAATTAACGCTATTTGATATTATATCACAGAAAATTTGAAGATACAATGTAGCTGTAAAGTAATCATTTATACTTTATGTAATTTGTTTTTCTTGTCTTTGTACATTTTTTTGTGTACAAATATAAAAATTACGGAGGAGGTATTTTTATGAAGCATTCAAGATTAAACAAAGCAGTTCCATCACTACTTGCTGCAGCAATGGCCGTATCATCAGCATCTTACACGCAGGCAGGAACTTCCCCGCCTCAGAGTCAAACTTCGGATTATTCGGATCTCTCTGTCTGGCATTCGGCATCGGATTCGGATATGATATTCTCTGAGGGAGACATCACGCTGCAGGGAAGCTCCAAAATTATAGGTGATGCGGGAACCAACTCCACAAGAGACAAAAGTGTTCGCTTTGACTGGTCAACCTTTATTGACGGAGATCTCTGGATCGGCCCACACAGTGAGTGGTCCAAAGTTGCCACTTCCCCGAAAGCAGATGTAGGTGAACATGCGTCGAAGAAGATCCGACAGCTTACGAGAGAGAAGAAATTCGCACCGCCAGCTTATCGCGATTCCCCCGCTCTTGAACCGAAAGGAAATCTGTATGCCGGATATCAAGATACTGGAGATGCTATAATTGATAAAAGTGGTGCTTATAGCAATATTTCTGTAACAAAAGATCTCGTTGTAAATATTGGAGATGAGGATCTTAATATTACAGCAGAGACACTGTCTGTCTCCGGAGATGGGCAGATTATTCTGAATCGAAGCGGAAGCGGCCATGTAAATTTGTTTGTGACTGACAGTCTTGAATTGTCTGGTAGTGGAAAAATCAATTCCAAAGGTAATTACGATAGTATCAATTTGTATTATAGTGGGAATTCACCACTTCGTTTTGGAGGAAACACTCGTGCAAATATGAGCCTATACGCCCAAACAGCGGATATCTCTCTGTCAGATTCTGCACAGATGACAGGCAGCATTGTAACAGGAGCGAAGGATATTTCTCTCTCGGGAAATTCTCAGCTGAATCCGGGTGAGATCTACGCACTGAATGCAGCACTATCCCTAAGCGGAAGCAGCCGTATACAGGGGGTTACAGTATCCGATACCCTGTCTCTTTCAGGTACTTCCCAGATCGAGTACGACGACTCCATGAGCCTTAAGGTGCCAGAGTTTAAAGCGCAGAAAACACCTGTCACTGAAAAACTAGGTTCCGGAAACTGGGGTATGTATTATGACTTCAATCGTTTCGATGACAAGACTTTTAAGGCAAATTTCGATTATGACTTGTCTATGCTTAAGAAGCTGCCTTTTACTTATTTCCGTCTCGGATTTGTCATTTATGACAATATGGTTGATCAGAATGGCAATTACAACTTCTCTCGCCTTGACTATGCCGTTGATGAGACGCTCAAAGCCGGAAAGAAAGTGATTCTTCCCCTGTGGTTTGTCAATGATGGAATCGCAGATAAAGGAAACATTGATTACCACGAACAGGTTAGTAATATGAGAAATCTAATTACCGCCATGGTGAAACACTATAGTGGGAAGGGAATTATCTATGAGGCGCTTGATGAGGCAAACTCACTGGGGCATTTCTGGATGGAACAGTGGAGTGATGACTGTGTGGAGGATATTCTGGCATTGAATCAGCATTTTGTCCAGACCATACAGAGGGAAGATCCGACCGCTGTCTTTATGGCTGGTGACTTTGCGTGGCCGAAGAACAGCAGTGACGGGAGACTCGACCGGGTACATAACATGATCGAAAAGGGATATCTGGATTATGGCACTTATGGCAGCTTCCATCCTTACACTAACGGAATCCCTGAACAGATGCTGGGCGACAGATATGATATCGAAGCCATGAATCATATATTGAGCCACAATCTGCTGCCGGCCGCGACGGAATTTGGCTTCCCGCATAATATTCCCAATCCATTTAACGGGAATTATACCCGCCAGGAACAGTCTGATTATACCGTCCGCCAGATGCTTCTTCTGGATGCCATGGGATTCGAGGTGATCTTGCCGTTCACCATGGACAATTCCGATAAAGCCTGGGCCCTGCAGGCACAATATTATGATGCCGGCGTCGGTGAAGGCAAAGACCCTTACTTTAATCAGGTAGGCGACAAAATACAAGATCTGTTCGGAAAGCTGGATGGCTACACGTTTGAGGCTCGGGAAGATAGCGAAAGCGAGAATGATTATATATTCCGTTACACTTCATCCTCGGATGACCGCCCGGATAAAATTGTTTACTGGACTGCGGAATCCGATCATGAACTTGAAATTGAGGGTAATACTTTTATGGTGACTGGAACACCCGAAATAGCAGAATAAATACAGGAGGATATTATGAAAAAGAAAGCAGGAAACAAAACCTATAAACTATGGACAGCTGCAGCTCTAAGCACAATTATGGTCACTTCTCTTCTGAGTGGATGTGGAGGAGGTGATAAAGGGGGCAGTAGCTCTGGCAGCTCAAAAGCAGAATTATCCGACTCTGTAGAGGCAAAGGAGAATACATATCCTCTGAACTCCGATGATACATTCACATACTGGGGAGTTATGCGCCCCAATATTGCACCGAACTTTACGAATATGGGGGACACTCATATAGGAAAACAATGGCAGAAGCAAACTGGTGTGAAAATTAAGTTTGAGCATCCGGTTACCGGACAGGACACAGAACAGTTTAATCTGATTCTTGCGGATGGGAATTATCCCGATTTGTGGGACTACGACTGGAGAAGTTTCCCCGGTGGCCCGGCAAAAGCCTTAGATGACGGTGTAATCCTGGAGCTCAACGATTTAATCAATGAGCACTGCCCGAATCTGAAAAAATATCTGAAAGACCATCCAGAGGTTGCCCGCACGATTAAGACAGATGACGGAAGATACTATTCTTTCCCCTCCCTGCGAGATGTGTATGCCTCTTATCTGGGCCCCCTCGTTCGGTCAGACTGGCTGAAGAAGTGTAATCTTGAGGTTCCCGAGACGATAGACGAGTGGCATGATGTACTTACAGCTTTTAAAGATCAGATGGGCGCCAGTGCTCCATTTACTGCATCGAATAAGTCGGATACCTTTTTCGCCTATGCATACGGCGTCCAGAACGGATTTTTTCTGGATGACGGAAAAGTTGTCTTTGGACCGGCCAAAAAGGAATATAAAGAGTATATGAAAACTATGCACCAGTGGTATGATGAAGGATTAATCGATCCAGATTATTTTGCAAGCGGTGAAGACGAAACGACAGCGAAGATGACCACAGGTCGTTCCGGAGTTACCTCAGCATGGGCTGCTTCAGGAATGATGAACTACATCCCCATCGGCCAGGAAACAGAGCCTGAGTATGACTTGACTGCAACTAAAAATCCAGTTCTGAAAAAAGGAGAAACTCCCGAATACGGGTATATTGAAAACCCATACTATTATGGAGGTCTCGCAATTGGAGCAACCTGCAAAGATCCGGTTACCGCCGCAGAGGTTCTCGATTACGGATACGGTGAAGAAGGTCATATGATGTTCAATTTTGGTGAGGACGGGGTCTCTTATACCATGGAAAACGATAATCCGGTTTACACGGATGTCGTCTGGAAAAATGAAAACGGATGGCCGGTTTCCCAGGCAATTGCCGACTATATTCTGGCATACAGCTTTGGTCCTTTCGTTCAGGACAGCCGCTATCAGGAGCAGTACCTGTATATGGATCAGGCAAAGGAGGCTATTAAAACCTGGGCAGACACAAACGCGAAAGAGCATCTGATGCCGGAAATTACCAGGACATCCGATGAGAGTTCTGAATATGCGACAATTATGAACGATATTGGAACATATGTAGGCGAGATGTCCGCAAAATTTATTATGGGAACGGAAGATATTGACAGTGGTTTTGATAAGTATCTGGATACTTTGAATCAGATGGGTCTCGAGCAGGCTGTCGAGATCAACACTGCCGCATACGAGAGATACCAGAAACGCTGAAAGAATACGGGGAGGTTTCAGCCTCCCCGATTTTAAAGGAGTCAGATCATCTATGAAAACCAAAAAAGAAAAATTCAGTTATAGAGTCAAACGGGACTGGGTCAGGAATAAGTCCTTATATATCCTGATCATACCCGTTATCGTATTTTATGCAGTTTTTATGTATAAGCCAATGTATGGTGCTCTAATAGCATTTCAGGATTATATACCGACAAAAGGGCTGCTTGGGAGCAGCTGGGTGGGATTGAAACACTTTATACGATTCTTTAACAGTCCGTATTTTGTGCGTCTTGTCCGGAACACGATCGTCCTGAGCCTGTATAGCCTGGTATTTGCATTTCCGGCGCCGATTATACTCGCTCTCCTGCTCAACGAGGTGAAGAAAAAGAGATACAAGTCCTTTATACAGACGGCCACCTACCTTCCACATTTCATTTCATTAGTAGTTGTTGTAGGCATCATCAAAGAGTTCTGTGTGTCTGATGGCCTGATCAATGACATTATTGTATTTCTCGGAGGGAAAAGAGTTCCTCTGCTGCAGGATCCGGCATACTATCGTATGATCTATATCCTCTCGGATATCTGGCAGGAAATCGGATGGGGATCCATAATTTATCTGGCAGCCCTTTCCGGGGTAGACCAGCAGCTCTACGAGGCCGCCGAGATTGACGGCGCGGGAAAGTTTAAGCAGATGCTGCATGTGACACTTCCGGGAATTACTCCTACCATCGTAATTATGCTGATTCTGCGTCTGGGTTCGCTGATGGGTATGGGGTATGAGAAGACAATTCTGCTCTATAATAACTCTACTTATGAGACAGCAGATATCATTTCATCTTATATCTACCGAGTCGGATTACTGGAACAGAACTGGAGCTATTCAACGGCAATCGGTCTGATGAATTCACTGATTAACTGTGTGCTTTTGGTTCTGGCCAACAAGATCAGCAAAAAAGTAACCGAAAACAGTTTGTGGTAAGGAGGCGTAAGTGATGAAAAAAAATAAAAAAATCAAGGTCTCCCTGCCTGAGAGAATCTTCCAATGTGTCAACTATGTACTTCTGCTTATTTTGGCTGTCGTATGTATCTATCCGATGTGGCATGTATTAATGGCTTCTTTCAGTAAGCCCAATAAGATAATCCGTCATCAGGGCGCTCTGATTAAACCTCTCGGATTCAGCATTCAGGCTTATAAACAGGTACTCTCGAATCCAAATATTTTAAGTGGATATAAGAATACATTAATCATACTTGTGAGCGGCGTTATCGTATGTCTGTTCATGACCTCTCTTGGGGCATATGTTCTGTCGAGAAAAAACCTTATGTGGAAAAAGCCAATTACAATCTTTATTATGATCACAATGTTCATAAGCGGAGGACTGATTCCCTTCTATCTGAATCTGAAATCACTGCATCTGACCAACACTTTGGCCGGGATCGTTGTCCCCTTTATGATCAATACATACAATATGATTATTCTTCGGACAGCTTTTGAATCCATACCGGACAGTTTAATCGACGCAGCTGAAATTGATGGTGCAAGCCATCTGAAAATTCTCACCAGTATTGTACTTCCATTATCCAAACCCACGTTATCCGTGATGGTCTTATATTACGGAGTGGAAAAATGGAACGGATGGTTCTGGGCATCGGCGATTCTTCGCGACCGGAATCTTCTTCCGCTGCAGGTCATTCTCCGGGAGATACTGCTTTCCTCCACACAGTCCATGCAGGCAGGAGGGATTGGCGGAGACACAGAGGCTATCGGCATGACTATCCGATATGCGACCATTATCGTCGCAACAGTACCGATTCTTCTGGTTTATCCTTTTATACAAAAATACTTTACAAAAGGCGTCATGATCGGAGCGGTGAAAGAATAAGCTGCTCCCAATAATTACATGAGGAGACAAAACATGTTATATCCAAGAAACAGTGAATCACGCAGCGTAATAAATCTCGATGGAATTTGGGACTTTAAACTAGATAACGGCAATGGAATGAAAGAAAAATGGTTCGAAAAAAGGCTGCAAAATCCAATCAAAATGCCCGTCCCAGCCTCCTACAATGATCTTCAGGAAGGATATGATTTTCGAAATCACTGCGGTCTTGTGTTTTATCAGCGGGATTTGACTATCCCGCGTGCCCTTCTCGAAAGCCCGGACCGGCTGGTCTTACGTTTCGGTGCCGTGACACATAAAGCAAAGGTATATGTAAACAAAGAATTAGCAGCCAAACACATTGGAGGCTTTCTCCCTTTTGAAGTGGAACTGGATAAGAGCGGGCTTCACACACACAATTTGCTTACAGTATGTGTCGACAACCGTATTGATTACTCCACGCTCCCTGTGGGTCGGGAAGATCACCCTGATAAAAATGAGGCCAATTTTGATTTCTTTAATTACAGCGGAATTATCCGACCGGTTTTTCTGTACACTACACCGCGTGCATACATTGAAAACATTACAATTGTACCGAAAATTGATGCGAAAAAAGCATCTTTGACTTATACTGTAAATACCAAAAATGCTACTTCACATGATCCGGAAATGGATACTTCCATTCATATCGAACTGCTCACAAGAGACGGAGAGCTAGTTTCCGATGAACATAAGATAACGGGAACATTGAATGTTGATAGCCCTTGCCTCTGGGAACCGGGAAATCCATATCTGTATCAAGTTCGAGTCTCTTTCGAAGATGATATCTATGAATTTTTATACGGAATCCGGACGGTCGCCGTGAAAGGAAACAAATTTTTAATCAATGAAAAACCATTTTATTTCAGAGGATTTGGGAAACATGAGGATACCTTTCCAAATGGCCGAGGTTTCAATGAGGTTATGAACGTAAAAGATCTGTCTCTGTTTGATTGGATTGGTGCAAATAGTTTCCGAACCAGTCATTATCCCTACAGCGAAGAAATGATGCAGTTGTGTGATGAAAAGGGGATTGTAGTAATTGACGAAGTACCGGCTGTCGGTTTAAATATCAATTTCAGCGGTGGAGCTAATCTCCATAACGGAATTGAAATCGGGACTTTCAGTCCGGAAAACGAGGGTGGAATCCGGACCGCTTTGGCACATCAAAAAGTAATACATGATTTGATAGATCGAGACAAAAATTATGCCTGTGTCGTGATGTGGAGTATTGCAAATGAACCGGATGGTTCTGCAAAAGGTGCATACAACTATTTCAAACCGCTTTTCGACCTTGCAAGAAGGGAAGATCCCCAGTGTCGCCCTTGTACCATGGCCAGTGTTGCAATGGAAAACTATAAAGACGATTGCAGTTTAAAGCTTAGTGATATCTATTGTTTAAACCGCTATTACGGATGGTATATTGCCTGTGGCGACCTTTCCCGTGCCCGTGATCTAATGGAAAAAGAAATGAAGTTCTGGAACTCGACTGGTAAACCTTTTATGTTCACGGAATACGGAGTGGATACCATAAGTGGATATCACAATTCGACACCTCGTCTGTTTACGGAAGAATATCAGCTGGAATATTATAAGATGAATCATGACGTTGTAGATCAATTGGATAATTTTATAGGTGAACAAGTATGGAATTTTGCTGATTTTGATACAGAGGAAAACCTCACCCGTGTCTGTGGAAACAAAAAGGGACTATTTACCAGAGATCGAAAACCGAAACTTGCCGCTCACTATTTCAGAGAGAGGTGGCATCAACCGGATAAATATCATTGATTGCGACTATGTAATAAATAGTAAGGAGAACTTATATGATTATAAAAAAAACAGCCAGCGTACCACTGATTACACATGACCCGTATTTCTCAGTCTGGTCACCGTCAGATCATCTTTACGACGCCGATACCATGCATTGGAGCAGAATATCACAGAGAATGTATGGGAGTCTGGCAGTGGACGGTGAAACATATTATTTTATGGGAAACCATGATGACAATAAGGTACTTATGCAGACATGTATGGAGCTTACCGCGACATCTACAATTTATCATTTTGAAAACGAAGCTGTGAAATTAAGTGTGCGGTTTACTTCGCCACTTTTGCTGGAAGATCCACTTTTGGTGTCAAGACCATGCACTTATGTGGATTTTGACATCGAAAAGAAAAAAGACGTAGTGGTAAGCTTGCATTTGGAACTGACAGCAGAGCTTGTTAGATATACGAAAGGCAAGATTATCGGGGGCAGTCATCAGGCTTCGCTGCCATCTGGAGGCAGTTTCCATTATGCCACTATGAGTAAGGCAAACCAGGCACCGCTCGGACACAGTGGAGATAACATTACCATCGACTGGGGAACGCTATATCTTGCTTCTGATTCGAAAGGCACCAAGATCTTGTTTGACGGCGAAGAGGAATGCTTAAAAGGCAGCGCTGCAATACAAGATCAAAAGGAGAAGGTATCCTTCGTGATTGCTTACGATGACCTTTTGTCAATCTATTATTTTGGAAACTGGAAGAAGGCTTATTGGACAGAACAATATGCAACGATTCTTGATGCAATTGCGGCAAGCCTAGAGGATAAAAAAGTCGTTTTAAAGAAAGCAGAACAATTCGACCAGAGGATGGAAGAGGCTGCGGAGAAGTCCGGAGGCAAAGAATATGCTTACTTGTGTAATCTAAGCTATCGTCAGAGTATCGCTGCACATAAACTGATTACAGATGAAAACGGGGAAATCATCTTCCTTTCCAAAGAAAATGATTCGAATGGATGTATCGGAACCGTGGATGTCAGCTATCCTTCGATTCCTCTGTATCTGCTGCACAACACCGAATACGTGAAAGGAATGCTTAGACCGATATTCCGATTCAGCCAGCTTCCGGTGTGGGAGTTCGACTTCGCACCACATGATGTCGGGCGGTATCCCTATGCGTCCGGTCAGGTCTATGGACTGAAGAACCATAAAGGCGAATACGACGGTGAAAATGGAAACATAGCTCCCTTTTATCATCAATTCCCGAAAAAATGTGATATCTATGAATATCATTTCCAAATGCCAGTGGAAGAGTGTGGGAATATGCTGGTTATGACAGCAGCGGCCTGCCTCTTGGATAAGAATGCAGACTTTGCCCTTCCCTACATGGATATTCTGAAACAATGGACGAAATATCTGATAGAATATGGTGATGACCCGGGAGAACAGCTTTGTACTGATGACTTTGCAGGCCATCTCTCCCATAACGTCAATCTTTCAGCAAAAGCGATTGTAGGAATCGAGGCATATGCACAGATTTGCAGACTCGCGGGCAGCGAAAAAGATTATGAAACTTATCACGAAAAAGCAAAAATGATGGCAGAAAGCTGGGAAGACCGTGCATTTGATCAGGATCATTATAGACTGACCTTCGATGGTGAGGGTACCTGGAGCTTAAAATACAACACAATCTGGGATAAGTTCTTCAATAGCAATCTGTTTTCTGATCAGATGTATGAGAAGGAGATAGAATATTATCTGAAGAAAAACCAGAAATATGGTGTACCACTCGATAACAGAAAGTCTTATACGAAGAGTGACTGGATTCTGTGGTCGGCGGCGCTTACGGACGATCTGGAACAGAGGAAGCAATTTATTGAACCAGTGGCGAGATACCAGCAAGAAACCGAGTCACGGGTACCGTTCTCAGACTGGTACGACACTAAGACCGGAAAACAAAATGCCTTTATTGCAAGAAGTGTACAAGGTGGAATCTTTATGCCAATATTGATTGACAGAATGCAATTCATTGGCCGACAAGGAACAAAATAGATCCACCGCGATCGCTCGGAGGCGCTGCTCTTGAGACGCTTAACTTGCTATAACTCGCCTATTCGTGGTATTCTTATGATAATAATCACGATTGGACGATGAGATATGATTAAAAATACAAAAAAGTTGGTGCTTGGGATACTGGCTCATGTGGATGCCGGGAAGACGACACTGGCAGAGAGCATGCTATATCTGACCGGAAGTATACGAAAACTGGGTCGGGTCGACCATAAGGATGCGTTCTTGGATACTTATGAATTGGAGAAAAACCGTGGAATTACCATATTTTCCAAGCAGGCAGTGTTCATTTCTGGGGATCGGGAAGTGACTTTACTTGACACCCCGGGACATGTGGACTTTTCAGCGGAAATGGAGCGGACGCTGCAGATCCTGGATTATGCCGTGCTGGTTATCAGCGGAGCCGATGGGGTACAAGGGCATGTGGAAACTCTCTGGAAACTATTAAAGAAATATAAGATTCCGACCTTTTTGTTTATCAATAAGATGGACCAGCCAGGGACAGATCGCGGACGCCTCATGGAAGAGCTTCAGCGAAGGCTTGATGAACGATGCGTGGATTTTACGGGCTGTCCGGGGCAGGAAGAATTTCTGGAAAATCTGGCGATGTGTGATGAGATTGTTTTGGACGAGTACCTGAAAAAAGGCAGTATATCCGAGAAGAAAATCACCGGGCTGATCACACAGAGAAAGGTTTTCCCCTGCTATTTTGGGTCTGCACTGAAAGTGCAAGGTGTCCGGGAACTGTTGGATGGGGTTACGTCTTACACTCATTGTCTGGACTATCCCGATGAGTTTGGGGCCCGGGTATATAAGATCAGCAGAGATGATTCAGGTATAAGACTGACACACTTGAAAGTGACAGGAGGATGTCTGAAGGTAAAGATGCTTCTGACAAATCGGTCCGGTGACATTGATAAAGATCCGGATGGCACTGCTGTCTGGGAAGAGAAAGCAGATCAGATCCGTATTTATTCCGGTTCTGATTATCGCATGGAAAAAGAGGTGCCGGCAGGAACGGTCTGCGCTGTCACTGGGCTTAGCAGCACATATTCCGGGCAAGGCCTGGGCTTTGAAAGACACAGCGAAGAGATTCCGGTATTGGAACCGGTTCTGACTTATCAGATTCTGTTCCCGGAGGGAACAGATCAACATCGGATGCTCCGGAGACTTCGAGATCTGGAGGAAGAAGAGCCCCTTCTTCATATCGTATGGAATGAAGAGCTGCAAGAGATTCACGCACAGGTGATGGGGGAAGTTCAAATTGAGATACTAAAAGATTTGATCCGGGAGAGATACGGCGTGACTGCCGGTTTTGGATCCAGAAAGATTGTGTATAAGGAGACGATTGAGAATACGGTGGAAGGGGTCGGGCATTTTGAGCCTCTCAGACACTATGCAGAGGTACATCTTCTGATGAAGCCAGGGGATCCTGGCAGTGGTCTTGTGTTTTCAAGCAGCTGCAGCGAGGATATTCTCGATAAGAATTGGCAGAGACTCATTCTCACACATCTGCAGGAGAAAAGCTATCGTGGTGTTTTGACGGGATCCGAGATTACCGATATGAAGATTACGCTGCTGACTGGGCGTTCACACATCAAGCACACGGAGGGCGGTGATTTTCGGCAGGCGACGTATCGCGCGGTGCGCCAGGGGTTGATGCAGGCAAAATCTGTGCTGCTGGAACCATATTATGCATATCGGCTGGAGATACCAGTCGATATGCTTGGAAGGGCGATCTCGGATGTGCAGAGAATGGGCGGCAGTTTTTCGGAGCCGGAGACACAGAATGATTTTTCCATAATCACTGGTGAAGTGCCGGTGAGTACCATGCAGAATTACCAGAGAGAAGTGACAGCATATACAAGAGGCAGGGGCAGTCTGTCTCTTTTGGTAAAAGGCTATAAGCGATGCCACAATGCGAATGAAGTCATAGCCAAGAAAAGTTATGACCCGGATAAAGATCAGGAAAATCCGTCATCTTCCGTCTTTTGTGCCCATGGGTCCGGTTTTTTGGTTCCATGGAATCAAGTTCGTGATTATATGCACATCAAAACGGATGATATCGGACAAGATCGTTCCTGGAACACGGGAGACAGTGGGGATTCCCTGCGCAGTGAAAATGCCGGAAAAAGTCTGAAACTGGACAGGGAACTAAAGGATATCTTCGAGCGGACTTATGGTACCACCCAGAGAAAGAAAAACGGGTATGCAAAGACCATTCGCACGGCCGGGCAGCGAGAAGAAAAAAAGAATTATGGCAAAGAAAAAGAGGAGAGCAGGAGACCGGAGTATCTGCTGGTGGATGGATATAATATTATCTTTTCCTGGGAGGAACTAAGCGACCTTGCAGCATATGATCTGGGCGCTGCGAGATCAAAGCTGATGGACATACTTTCCAATTATCAGGGATACAAGAATAATACGCTGATTCTGGTTTTTGATGCCTATAAGGTGGAAGGAAATGCAGAAAAGACGATGAAATATGATGACATCTATGTGGTGTATACGAAGGAAGCGGAGACAGCAGATCAATATATCGAAAAAGCTGTACACAGAATGGAACACAGATATAACTTGACGGTTGCGACCTCGGATGCGCTGGAACAGATTATCATCATGGGACAAGGGGCCATCCGAATGTCCGCGATGGAATTAAAAGAAGAGATTCAGACCGCAAATATCGAGATTTCCACTACTTATCTGAACAGACAGC
The DNA here is from genome assembly GCF_015159595.1 of Blautia liquoris. Lineage (NCBI taxonomy): Bacteria > Bacillati > Bacillota > Clostridia > Lachnospirales > Lachnospiraceae > Blautia > Blautia liquoris. The sequence continues at coordinate 389,937 of NZ_CP063304.1, forward strand.
CGCACAGTAAAAACTATTTATTCGATCATCTGCCCAAAGATCTGGTGGAGTTGATGGAAGAGATTCGTCTGGGGAAAAAGAACCGAAAGAATAATCCGCAAAAGAAAAAGAAATAAGAAAAAAATAGAGAAAGAACGAAGAAGGCAGGTCCTGGTATTGGATCTGTCTTTGCTTTTTTATTCCAATTCTGCATCATATGATCTAATTATAAATAATATATCATTAAGAAAGAAAAATGAGCAAAAAATTTATATTTAATCAAGATTATTAGTATATTTGGGACAAAATTCACTAATTATTATTATATAAAATTGTGGGTTGTAATTAAAATCACGATAGCATATAATATAAACAGGCGATAAAATATACATAGATTCAAGAATAGTATATCGTTATAAAATATACGTTCTTTATATCGCTATAGTATAACAAAGATAAGTACAGGAGGGTCTTATGGATTTTTTGGACAGACGTGCAGGCGTTATCTGCAATGAACTGAGAAGACTTGCGGTAAAGCAGAGAAGAAAGATCGACGGGTGGGAATATAAGAAGGGATTCTTTATACACCCGGAAGATGTCAAAGATGATTTAACTGAGTTTGAATCCTTTGACAGCGACAGGATGTATTGGTACGGACCGGATGAACACTATTGGTTCCGGTGTGAGCTTACTGTGCCAGAAGAGTTTGACAATAAACCTCTGTGGCTGCATATCAGCACAGCTATTGAAGGCTGGGCAGGTGGCGATCCACAGTTTTTACTGTTTGTAGATAAGAATCCGCTTCAGGGCGTGGACAGCAATCACAATGATATTCTCTTAAGCCGGGCTGCCATATCCGGTAAAACTTATCTTCTTGAACTGCAGGCATACAGCGGCAGACCCTATGGTGAACTCAAGATGATTGCAGAGGCCAGGGAGATTGATCCTGAGATTACCGGATTATATTATGATATGAAAGTTCCGCTGGAGGCATTCCCAAGATTAGAAAAAGATGGAAAGCCAAGAAGGGACCTGGAAAGAGTTTTGAATCATGCCGTCAACCTTCTTGATCTTCGGACACCCTATTCAGAGGACTTTTACGATAGTGTACATAAAGCTCGAAAATATCTGGATCAGGCATTGTATACTGATCTTGCAGGCTCAGATGAAGTAATTGCAACCTGTATCGGACATACTCATATTGATGTCGCATGGCTGTGGACGGTTGCCCAGACGCAGGAAAAGACAGTGCGCAGCTTTGCAACAGTTTTGAAATTGATGGACGAGTATCCCGGGTATCAGTTTATGTCCAGCCAGCCCCAGCTATATCAGTTCCTTAAAGAACGATATCCAAAGACCTATGAGCAAGTAAAACAGAAGATCAAGGATAAACGCTGGGAGCCGGAAGGCGGTATGTGGGTTGAAGCAGACTGCAATCTGACCAGTGGAGAGAGTCTTGCTCGTCAGTTCTTATATGGAAAGAGATTTTTTAAAGAAGAGTTTGGACTGGACAATGAGATCTTATGGCTTCCCGATGTCTTTGGTTATTCAGGGGCACTTCCTCAGATTATGAAGAAGAGCGGTATCAAATATTTCATGACAACAAAACTTGCGTGGAATCAGTTCAATCAGATGCCATATGACACGTTTATGTGGAGAGGGATTGACGGAACCGAGATTCTGACGCATCTGGTTACGACACTCGGTGTAGGTCAAAGCGAGGATAACTTCTTTACAACTTATAATGGTATGCTGCATCCGGATGCAATCCTGGGCGGATGGCACCGCTATCAAAATAAAGATATCAACAACGATATTCTGATCTCTTATGGCTATGGAGACGGAGGCGGCGGTCCGACCCGGGATATGCTCGAAACTTCCATTCGTATGGAAAAGGGAGTTGAGGGAATACCGAAAGTTCGACAGGCGTTTTCCCATACCTATTTTGAAGAGTTGGAGGAACGGGTAAAGAATCATCCGCGCCTGCCCAGATGGGAGGGAGAACTATATTTTGAATATCACCGGGGAACTTATACTTCCATGGCCCGCAATAAACGTTCCAACAGAAAAGCGGAGCTGCATATGATGGATCTAGAGTTGCTCAGTGTTCTTGCAAAAGAAATGGTCGATTATCCACACGAAAAATTGGACGATCTGTGGAAAGTCATATTGAAAAATCAGTTCCATGATATCCTTCCGGGTTCGGCGATTCACGAGGTGTATGAAGTATCAAAACATGAATATGAGCAAGTGGAAGAAAAGATTGGCATACTGACACAAGAACGATTACAAAAGCTTTTGAAGACGGAAGAAAACAATGCAATTACAATATTCAATACTACCGGATTTGAGCGTGATGACCTTGTGGTTCTTCCCGATTTTGAAGGAAATGCACTTCAAAACTCCAAAGGTGATGTTTTCGATGTGCAAAAGACAAAAGAGGGAGCCATCGCATACATCGAACATCTGCCGTCAAAAGGCTACGAGATATTTACACCCGCTGTCAGAGAGGAGAAATCAAATCCAATTGCATTTTCTGAGGATGGCATAGAGACTCCATATTATATTATAAAGTTCGATGAAAATGGATGCATGACTCGTATCTGGGATAAGGAAAATAAGCGTGAGGTGTTAAGAGAAGGCGAGCATGCTAATCTCTTGCGGATGTATGAAGATAAACCCATGAGTTTCGACGACTGGGATATCGATATTTACTACACAGAGAAATTCTGGGATGTCACTGATCTTGCGAAGGTGGAATGGATCGAGGAAGGACCGATACGCGCAGCCCTGTATCAGGAACGCCGTGTCAGTAACTCGACAATCTGTCAGAAGATATATTTTTACGCAGATTCACGCAGAATCGATTTTGAGACAAAGGTAGACTGGAGGGAGCATCAGCATCTTCTTAAGGTGCATTTCCCAGTCAATGTTCACACGGATGAAGCTACTTATGAGATACAATATGGAAACCTGACTCGCAAGACACACAGCAACACCAGCTGGGACAAAGCTCAGTTTGAATCCTGTGGACAGAAGTGGGCTGACCTTTCAGAAGGACATTACGGAGTAAGTATCCTAAATGATTGTAAGTATGGACACTCCATCAAAGATGGTGTGATAGGACTCACGCTGATCAAGTCAGGCACCGATCCGAATCCCACAGCTGATCAGGAAGTACATCATTTCGCTTATTCTATATATCCACACGCTGGGACGTGGAAAGAGGGTGAGACGGTAAAACAGGCATACTTTTTTAACCAGCCAGTCCTTGTGCATGCTGGAAATGCAAAAAACAGCAGATTTTCTTATGTTTCTGTCGATGCCAGAAACGTTGTACTCGAGACGATCAAAGAAGCAGAGGACAAAGATGGTGTGATCATACGACTCTATGAGTGTGAAAATGCACTGACCAATGCAAGACTGACATTCGATGCTTTGATAAGTTCTGCATGCGAATGTAGTCTGATTGAGGAAGAGACTGCAGAGGTGAAAACAAAAGGAAATACATTGAAATTTGCAATCAAACCATATGAGATAAAGAGTTTTCGGATTCGTTTTTAATCGGGATTATAAACACATATTAGATTGTGGTCTTATAGGAGGTATGACATGATGAAAAAGAGAGCGATTTCCATTTTAATGACAACTTGTCTGCTTTTTGGTCTGGCGGCGTGTGGGGGACCGCCTCCGGGAGAAGAGACAACGGCAACAACATCCGCAAAAACAGAGGTCAAAAAAGGTGAAAAGGTCTATATCACAGAAGGAGCAATTCCGGATCCGGCAACCTTTATTGCGAACCAGCATTCTGAGGCCGGAACTGGAAATTTCGGAGATCTCGCCTATGAGGGACTGATGCGCTATCAGCGAGGAACTGATGATATTCAGATGCAGCTGGCCGAGAGTTACACGAACGAGGGGAATAAGACAATCTTTAAACTCCGGCCGGATGTGAAATATAACGATGGAGAGCCTTTTACAAGTAAAGACATCTGGGCATTTTATGCGATCAATCCAAACACTCCGGTAGAGTATCTTGAGAGCGTGGAGACACCGGACGATTTTACAGTTGAATTTGTCTGGAGAGAGCCTGCGCCGTCGGAGCAGCTTCGAACCATGCTGATCACAAGAGAGATTCATCATGCGAGATGTCCTTACCATATTTATGGAAAATATGCAGATGAGTTGAGCAACCTTTGGGCACAGCTTCCGGATCTTACTCAGAAACAGATTGATGAAGGCGTGAAAGCCCCGTGGGGGAAAGACCGGACGGCGGACCCAAAGACAGCTGCGAAAATCGATGATGTATATAAACAGTACACACACCATGAAGAAAAGGAACATTATGTGATCGGAACCGGTCCCTATGTGAATGTATTGGGACATACCATGAACGAGGCGACATTGATTCCAAATAAGTATTATTGGAATAAAGATGTAAGACTCTTTGACAAAGTCATCATCAAAAAGACAACGGGCGAGACGAAGGCTAACATGATGATGAACGAAGACATCTATGCAATGGACGGAACACTGCCAAAGGATATGACAGAGAAAGTTCTCTCGTCCAACAAGAATGTGATCTATTATCCTATGAAGGATCCGGCATGTATGGGAGTTTATTTTAATACAAAGTCTGAGAGAGTTCCGCTCGATAAGAAGGAATTCCGCCAGGCTCTAAACTATATTGTGGATCGTGAGGCAATCCGTGATATCGGATCCTACCAGTCAGATACTAATCCATATTCTACGACTGTTATTCCGCCTTCGATGCTTGAAAAATATCTGAGCCCGGAAGTCATTGATAAGATGAGAAATTATTCTACAGATCACGATAAAGCGGCAGAACTGCTCGAAAGTATCGGCTGCACCAAGAAGGGCGATGAGTGGCTTAGCCCCGAGGGAAAACCGATGAAGATGGTGGTCGGAATTGATAAGGGATGGTATGTTGCCACACTGATTGCACCTGCACTGGCAAACCAGTTTAAAAAGTTTGGCATTGACTGTGAGGTAAAAGCGATGGATGGCAGCATGTATGGAAAAGCAGCTGATGATGAGCATCAGTTTGACATGAGCTTTGACTGGATGAATATTGCATGGACTTTCAGCCATCCGTTCTTCAGCCTGTCTGAGTTCTTCGATGCGGGAAATGGAATGTTTAAGAAGATGAATTTTCCATTTGATGAGAATCGTAAACTTTCCACTCTGGAATTGGAAGACTGGGATGGGAACAAGTTTAACCCATGGGCATGGACACAGGGCATGCTGCGCGAGAGCGATGAGAATGTCAACAAGGACCATTATGAGAGAATGATCTGGGCGACAAACGAAAATGCTTTCGGCATCAACTTCTTCCAGAACACGACAGGTTACTGGGAAAATATGAAGTATGTTTCCGGGCTCCCCATGCTGGATAAACTGACAGACGACAGATGGATGCCAATTGCAGAAACTGAGGAAGAGGATATCCAGGTTCGTAACCTAAATATCGGACAGTCTGGATATATTCGTAAAATGTGGATGCTGCAGCCGCCCGAAGACAAGGAGGAGGGCAAATGAAATCCCGATACTATATAAACAAGATCGGCATGGCTATCCTGACTATTATACTTTGTTCTATTCTGACTTTTGTACTGTTTCGCCTCATGCCGGGTGATATCTTCACCGCAAAGGCACGTGATATGGCAGTCGAGAGAGGAATTCCACTGGAGGAAGCCAGAAAACTGGTTGTCAGCCGATATAACTATGATCCGAAGGAACCGATCCTTTCGCAGATGAAGCGCTACTATGGCGCTCTTCTGCGGGGCGATATGGGGAATTCCATGTCGAATTATACGGTAAAAGTCACTTCAATTATTGGTTACTATATGCCGTGGACACTGTTTCTGGTTTCGATTGCACTCATACTAAGTTACTTACTGGGCACATGGCTGGGAAGTATTATGGCATGGAAACGAAAATCTGTGGTGAGTGCTCTGATTGCTGGGTATACAACAATTGTAAATGCAATTCCGCCGGCACTTGTGCCGACACTCGTCCTGGCTATCTTTGCATTTGGACTGAGGTGGTTTCCGATCCAGGGGGCTTATTCTTCGAATCTGACCCCGGGATTTAACTTCACATTTATCAAAGATATGCTCTGGCATGCGGTGCTGCCGGTGTTTGCCTATACCTGTACACAGATCAATACCTGGGTGATGAACATGAAAGGAAGTTGTGTCAGTGTTATGGCTGAGGACTATGTCTCCGCCGCATATTCCCGGGGAATCTCGAGTAAAAGGATACGGAATAAATATGTGAAAAAGAATGCATCCCTGCCCCTTTATACCTCACTGGCAATCAGTTTTGGGTCTATGCTTGGAGGCGCAACCTATATGGAAGGACCATTTGCCTATCCGGGAATCGGATCACAGCTCGGCGCAGCCCTTGGAAACCGTGATTTTACTGTCTGCCAGGGAATTCTTCTGATTACGACAACTGCAACGGTTGTGGCAAGTCTTGTGGTAGATCTGCTTTTACCGAAACTTGATCCGCGTGTAAAAGCTGAGGACTAATAAGGAGGGGAATAATGAATACAATCAAATCGTTTTTCAAGACGATGTATCAAAACAAACAGGCTTTCGTCGGAATGATTATTCTTATTTTCTTTATTCTTACAGCAACAGTAGGGACAAAGGTTGTGCCGCTGGATCTGGGGACGGATTTCGAAAACCGTTATCAGATGCCTTCACTTTCTCACCCCCTGGGAACAGATTATGTGGGAAATGATCTGTTTCAGCAGATCGTTCATGGAACAAAATCGGTGCTGTACATTGGACTTCTGGCATCGCTTTTCACTGTGGCATTGGGCTTCTTTTTGGGAGCCCTCGCCGGTTTTGCGGGAGGTGTTGTAGATCGAATTATATCACTAGTGGCGCAGATTTTGATCAGTGTACCGATTTTTCCGATTCAGCTGATTATCGCTGTTGTCTTTCCGATCAAAAGTACCGTTATGCTGGCGGTAGTTCTTGCAATTTTAAGCTGGGCACAGCTTGCAAGAAATGTCAGGTCGACGATCCTTTCTCTAAAGCAGAGAGAGTTCGTCCTTGTTGACAGGATTATGGGTATGCCCCAGTGGTATATCATATTTAAAGAAATTCTGCCAAATGTGACTTCTTATCTGGCATCGACATTTGTACTGAACACGAATGCAGCTATAGCATCCAGTGTTGCGCTGATGATGTTAGGGATGGCTCCCTATGATGTCACACACTGGTCGATTATCCTCTCCAACGCCACAGCACAGGCGGCAAGCGGAATGAACACAGCGGGAATCTTCAATATGCTGGTTCCGACTTTGGCGTTTGTGCTCCTGCAGATGTCTCTTATCTTCTTCGCAAATGGCCTGGATGAGGCACTGAATCCGAGACTGCGTTCTGCCGCAAGTGCCAAAAAAAATAAAAGGAGGATAAGTCCGAATGCCGCCTAAAGAACAGATAACAAGTAGTATGAAATCAGATGTTTTCGGGGAGATCAGTTTAAAAATAGAAGATTTGTGTGTTGACTTTTTGCTGTCAGGCGGGGATCTCCGCGCAGTCTATCATCTGGACTTTGAACTTCCGGCACATAAGATGACAGGGCTTGTCGGGGAAAGCGGCAGTGGGAAAACAACGCTCACAAGTGCTATTCTCCGCTCGGTATCGACGCCGGGTGAGATCACACAGGGCAAAATTTTTTTCGAGAATCAAGATGTTTTGAAACTTTCCGATGAGAAGCTGAGAAGGTTTCGGTGGAATGAGATAGCTATGGTTTTTCAGGCGGCTCAGAACTCTTTAAACCCCTCAATGACCATCCAGGAACAGTTTGCGGAAACAATTATGGCTCACCGAAAGAACATAAGTAATAAAGAGATGATGGAGATTTCCAGAAAACTTTTAAAGCAGGTGAAACTGGAACCAGAACGCATCTTAAGATCCTATCCTCATGAGCTTTCCGGCGGGATGAAACAGAGAGTGATGATTGCATTTGCGCAGCTGCTCGATCCGCCTGTTCTTCTGCTCGATGAACCGACGACAGCGCTCGACGTCATTACACAGGATTACATATTTACCCTTATTAAACAAATGCACGACCAGACCCATAACACCATGCTGCTCTCCACCCATGACATCGCAATCGTTGCGAGAGTCTGCGATTATATGGCCGTGATGTATGGTGGACGAATTGTCGAGATGGGGGATATTTTCACGATGTTTGAAAGCCCACTGCATCCCTACACACAGATGCTGATCAAGGCGGCACCTTCTCTCGTTGGGGAATTAAAGGAACGTGTTGCGATTCCGGGCTCTGCTCCAGATCTCATGAAGCATCACGAAGGATGTATCTTTGCCGACCGATGTCCTTACTGTTATGACCGGTGCCAAAGCGAAGAGCCGAAACTTAAGGTTGTCGGGGAAGAGCATCTGGCGGCTTGTCACAGAGCCGATATTGGGAAGGAGGGCAGGTGATGGAAAAAACAGCACCGATTGTAGAACTTTCACACGTAGAGGTCAATTTCAAGAAAAAGGCCGGACTGTTCAAGAAAGCAGACTATGTAAACGCACTGCATGATATTAATCTGTCTATCTATCCAGGGGAAGTCGTCGTTCTCGTAGGGGAGAGCGGAAGCGGGAAGACAACTATGGCGAATGTGATCGCCGGCATCGTACAGCCGACCTCGGGTAAGGTATTTTTCAAGGGCACTCAGGTGCCGAAAATGAATCAGGAGCAAAGGGAGGAGTACCGAAGCAGGATACAGATGGTGCAGCAGGATTCCTATGCCTCCTTAAATCCGATGCGCAGGATGATTAAAACACTTGGAGATCCGCTTGTAATTAAAAAGTATTCCGACAAGAAAAACGTCGAGGAAAAAGTCTCTCATTTTCTAAATACCGTTGAACTGACACCGCCAGAAAACTTTCTGCAGAAATACCCACATCAGCTTTCCGGAGGGCAGAGACAGCGTATGTTGATTGCACGCGCAATTTCCATGAATCCTGAACTCCTTCTCGCCGATGAGCCGGTTTCCATGATTGATGTATCGCTTCGCGTTTCCGTGCTGAACCTACTTGCAATATTAAACCAGAGGGACAACATTGCAATTACCTACATTACACATGACCTGGCAACGGCACGTTATGTGGGGCAAAATGGAAGAATTGCAGTGATGTATCTGGGGCAGATCGTTGAAACCGGGAATCTGCAGGAGGTGCTTTCGAATCCACAGCATCCCTATCTTCGTGCTCTGCTTGCTGCTGTGCCGATCCCGGATCCGAGGGTTGCAAGGCAACCCAGGGAGACCAATATTAAGACTATGGAAGAGATCGAGGAGGGAATTCCTCATGGCTGTCGTTTTCACAACCGCTGTCCTTACTGTAAAGAAATCTGTAAAGAAAAGAAACCGGTTATGGAGAAACATGGTTTTTCTATGGCTGCATGCCATCGAATAGCGGAACTGCCGCCGTTTTCACTTTATCAGGCTTCAAGGAAGGAGGACAATCATGAAGGATAAAGAGGAGTCTTATCAGGGATTGACAGAACTTGATGAGTTAGTGATCACTCAGGCAAAACCCTATCTGTCTGCTTCCATTCTCTGCTGTGTTCTTTCGATATTCTGCCTTTTTATTATAGGAGTACAGCCGAAAGAGCCAGGATTCTGGCTTTGCATCCTGACTTTTCTGCTAAATGTATTGTTTATAGCAGGAGTTTACAAAAAGACTCATAAAATTAGAAAGACGTAATAAGATATGATCAAGAATTGACATACTGGTCCTTTCAGTCTACAATAAATATTAACTAACTGTTTGATGATTTCGGAAGGATTATAATGAAGTTTTTATATCGATACGTGAAGCCGTTTGCAGGTATCATGCTGGTCGGTCTTTTTATCAAGACGATTGGCACGATGTCTGAACTGGCTTTGCCCTATATTCTAAGTTACATACTTGATGAAATTGTTAAATCAGACGGGCGGATCTCGATGATTGTTCTGTGGGGCTGCCTGATGATTTTTTTTGCGTTGCTCGCGCTTGCATGCAATGTTAAAGCCAACCGTATGGCATCGAAAGTTTCCAGGGACTGCACGGAAAATGTCCGCCATGATCTGTTCTATCGCACGATGACCCTGTCCGGCCACCAGATTGATACCTTTACAATCCCTTCACTTGAGTCAAGGATTACCACGGACACTTATAATGTTCAGAATTTTATCAACAGAATTCAGCGCCTGGGTGTACGGGCTCCGATTTTGCTCTTCGGTGGGATGATTGTGACGCTTGTCATGGATTCGTATCTGTCACTTGTCATGTTCGGGGTTCTTCCGGCAATCTTTCTGGTTACACTGTTTGTCTCGAGAATTGGCGTAAGGCTCTATACGGGAGTACAGAAGGCCGTAGACAACATGATCCGTGTTGTCCGGGAGGATTCTCAGGGAATCCGTGTAATCAAGGCATTATCTAAAGTAAAGAAAGAACACCAAAGATATGATCAAGTCAACCAGAAATTGGTTCGTGCTGAGAGAAAAGCAGGCCTTGTCATGGGATCGGCAAATCCGATTATGGATTTACTGATGAATCTTGGCATCATCTTTGTAGTGCTGCTCGGGGCTTACCGTGTAATGGGACGCCAGACACAGCCGGGAAAGATTGTGGCATTTACACAGTATTTCACCATGATTTCGACTGCACTGATCTCTGTTACGCGTATGTTTATGATGTATACAAAGTTCTCTGCGTCCGCGATTCGAATCAAGGAGGTTGTGGATGCGCCGATGGGGCTGACACCACTTTCCGAAAAGAAATACCCCCCTATAAATGAAGAAGGCTATCTTGTCCTTGACGACGTCTCATTTGCATATCCAAATAGCAAGGAAACACTTCAGCATATATCATTTTCTCTGCCCCGCAGATCATCACTTGGAATTATTGGTGCCACAGGAAGTGGAAAGACGACGCTGATCAATCTGATTATGCGTCTCTACGATGTGGACTCAGGAGCTGTAAGGATCAAAGGGCGCGATATCCGCACAATACCGGAAGAGGAACTTCATCATATCTTTGGCATCGCCATGCAGAATGATTTCTTGTATTCAGATACGATTGAAGAAAACATCAGCTTCGGACGAGATCTTCCTCATGAGAGCGTTGTCCGTGCCGCGAAAATAGCACAGGCGGATGATTTTATCATGTCATTTTCCAAAGGATATACGTATGTATTGAATCAGAAGGCGACAAATCTCTCCGGTGGTCAGAAACAGAGAATTCTGATTGCCCGGGCACTTGCGGCAGATCCGGATATCCTGATTTTGGACGATTCCTCCTCAGCCTTGGACTACAAGACGGATGCGGCACTTAGACAGGCGATCGCCAGACATCACAATGATGCAACACAGATTATAGTTGCGCAGAGAGTCAGCTCGGTTAAGAGCTGTGATCAGATTCTTGTTCTGGAGGAGGGAAAGATTCTGGGACTGGGTGATCATGAACATCTGATGAAAACATGTGAGGTATATCGGGAGATCAGTGAATCGCAGATGGGAGGAAATTTTGTTGAGTGAGAAAAAACAAGAAGACGGGGCAAAACAAAAAAAGTCTCATATCTTACAGCGGCTGATCGGATATATGATGGATCAGTGGCCGCTTGTGCTTATGTCTGTCCTTTTGGCTGTTTCATCAAACTATCTTGCTCTTTTGGGTCCCAGGTTTCTGGGAAATGCGATTGATGCTATCTCGGATGAGAGGGGGGTGCAGATGGATATCGTCATGCAAAGTTTCTGGCGGATGCTCATCTGCTATGTGCTAGCAGCGATGTTCGCTTATCTGCTGAATTTTTGCATGGTAAATCTGAGCCAGAGAATTACTTACCGAATGAGAAAACAGCTGTTTGAGAATCTGACAACCCTTCCAATATCTTATTTCGATACACATACGACCGGTGATATCATCAGCCGTATATCTTATGATGTTGATACGGTTAATGAAACCTTGTCTTCCGATTTGGTACAAGTGCTCGCCAGTGTATATACGGTCTTTGCAGCACTGTATTTTATGATTAAAATATCAAAACCTCTGATACTCGTATTTGCCGTTACCGTTCCGATTTCTGTAATCTTTACCAGGGTGAAAGCGAAAAAGATACATCCCCTGTTTCGCAAGCGTTCACGCAAACTCGGAGAGCTGAACGGTTATGCGGAGGAGATGCTCTCCGGTGCGAAGACAATTGGTGTCTACGACAGAGCAAAAGTAATCACAGACAGATTTGATCAGAGAAATAAAGAAGCGGTAGATGCCTATTATGATGCCGAATATTATGGTGCCATGATTGGCCCGACGGTCAATTTTATCAATAACCTGTCCCTTTCGCTGATTATGATATTTGGAGGGATTCTTTACCTCTTATCACAGAGTAATACGGTTGCAGCAGGCTCTATCTGGTTTATAACAATCGGCGGGGTCACCCAGTTTGTGATGTATTCCAGAAGATTCACCGGACCAATCAATGAATTCGCCAATATCATCAGCGAATTCCAGTCGACCTTAACGGCCTCTGAACGAATCTTCCGTATCATCGATGAAGAACCTGAGAAGGCAGATAAGCCAGGGGCAAAGGAACTTACAGACGCCGCAGGTGAGGTTGAATTAGATGATGTCAAGTTTGGATATAACCCAGACAAAACGATCATTCACGGTCTGTCGATCGATGCAAGACCGGGCCAGACGGTGGCAATTGTGGGCCCTACGGGCGCCGGGAAAACCACCATTATCAATCTTCTGATGCGGTTTTACGATGTGAATGAGGGAGAGATCTTCGTCGATGGGAATGAAATACGTGATATGACAAGGGACAGCCTGCGTGGTTGTTATACGATGGTGTTGCAGGATACATGGCTTTTTTATGGAACAATATTGGATAATATCATCTACGGAAATGAAGATGCAACGATGGATGAGGTGATTGCCGCCGCAAAAGCCGCAAGAATCCACTCTTATATCGAACATCTGCCGGATGGATATCAGACCATATTGTCTGACGATGGTGTCAATATATCAAAGGGTCAGAAACAGCTGATTACGATAGCCCGCGCGATGCTGCCAAAAAGCCGAATGTTGATCCTCGACGAGGCAACTTCAAACGTAGACTCACGTACAGAATTTAAGATCCAGGAGGCGATGGCTCTTCTGATGAAGAATCGTACCAATTTTGTCGTTGCGCACCGCCTGTCCACAATCAAGAATGCCGACAAGATTCTGGTGATCAAAGATGGAGATGTCATAGAACAGGGAACTCATGAAAAACTTTTGAAGGAAGATGGGTTTTATGCGAAGTTATATAATAGTCAATATTCATGATACCAGGGTCCCAAGTGCGGAGTAATCCGTGTATCATAGGGGTCAAATTACTTTTGACCCCAACATCTATTCATAAGAGGAATTTACTTCAAGTGATCGAGAATAAAAAAAGAGCCTTTCCAGGCTCTTGGGATTTTTATATCGGGAGAATAGCTTCCCTGTCATACACACTGCAAGCGGAAACTCCAAATCACTAATTGCGGAGGAAGTGATCGGGAATATACAGGTGCATGAACAGTGGAAGTATTCACCCTGCCGTTTCATGCAATGCATAAATTCCGCTCCAAGGTCCCGTTAGGATTAAACGTCCCTAATCGGGTATTCCATATCGAATGGATAGATGGAAAACTTTGCTCGGAAGCTTCAACCTTTGACAGACTGAGCAGGTTTCCTGGCTTACAGATCAACGCCTGACGCTCCTTCTCATACAAAAGTACAATGGATTCTGCGCCCTGCTTTCTGCTTACAGTGACCGGATCGCTTGGGATTTACACCCAGATTCCCTTTTCACCACTACATCGTGATGCACTCAGAATGCTGATATGAAATTTATACATAAACATATCATAGCACTACGAGTGAAATGTGTCAAGAAAGTTTAGAGAATGCAGAATGTTTCTGTTAAAATAGTGAAGGACCGAAAGAACTCTTGACAAATAAAAAAAAGTCTTCTATGATAAACAAATATAAAAGTGTTGAGAAAGAGGAGTACGCAGTACCTGCCGCCTAAGAGAGGATGATTCGCCGGCTGTAAGATCGTCCGGAGGGCAAGCTGCGGAAGGTAGCTTTTGAACTGAGATGCCAAAGACAGGCGAATTGTAAAGCCTGATTGTGTAGGCATTTCCGGTTGTCCCCGTTAATAGACAATAATGAGAGATAAACAAAGGTGGTACCGCGGAGTTTTCCGCCCTTTTGGTGTAAGACCGCGGTCATGACCTGTTACAGTAATGAGTGGGAACAAGATTGCGCGTCTGGCACATATTTTGTTCCCATTTGACGTTATTGTAAAGGAGAAAGAGATGAGTAAAGAGCTTGCCAAGACCTATGATCCAAAAGGTCTCGAAGACAGATTATATCAAAAATGGATGGATAAGGGGTATTTTCATGCAAAGGTAAACCCAGATAAGAAACCGTTTACCATCGTGATGCCTCCGCCGAATGTGACCGGCCAGCTGCATATGGGTCATGCACTGGATAATACCATGCAGGATATCATTGCGCGCTTTAAAAGAATGCAAGGATATGAGACTTTGTGGCAGCCGGGCACTGATCATGCTGCAATCGCCACAGAAGTCAAGGTGACGAACATGCTGCGCGATAAAGGCATCGACAAAGAGGAAATCGGCCGCGATGAATTTCTGAAATACTGCTGGGAGTGGAAAGAAAAGTATGGAGACCGTATCGTGGAACAGCTCAAGAAGCTGGGATCTTCTGCAGATTGGGAGAGAGAACGCTTCACTATGGACGAAGGCTGTTCCAAGGCTGTCGAGGAAGTTTTTGTAAGACTGTATGAAAAGGGCTACATCTATAAAGGTTCAAGAATCATCAATTGGTGTCCGGTCTGTCAGACGTCACTTTCGGATGCTGAGGTAGAACATGAAGATCAAAATGGACATTTCTGGCATATTCATTACCCGATTGTGGGAGAAGAAGGCCGTTTTGTGGAGATTGCGACCACCCGTCCGGAGACGATGTTGGGGGATACTGCCGTTGCAGTGAATCCAACCGATGAGAGATACCAGGATCTGATCGGGAAAATGCTGAAACTGCCGCTTACTGACCGTGAGATTCCGGTTGTGAAAGATGAGTATGTTGATAAAGAGTTTGGAACAGGCTGCGTAAAGATTACACCGGCTCATGATCCCAATGATTTCGAAGTCGGAAAACGTCACAATCTGGAAGAAATCAATATCTTAAATGATGACGGAACAATGAATGAGCGTTGTGGAAAATACGCCGGGATGGACCGCTACGAGGCCAGAAAGGCAATGATCGAGGATCTGAAAAAGGAAGGACTTCTCGTGAAGACGGTGGAGCATGTACACGCGGTTGGAACACATGACCGCTGTCATACAACTGTGGAGCCGATGGTGAAACCTCAGTGGTTCGTAAAGATGGATGAGATGGCAAAAGCGGCGAAAGATGCCTTGAATAACGGAGAACTTAACTTTGTTCCGGAACGTTTCGACAAGACATATCTGAACTGGCTTGATAACATTCATGACTGGTGTATCTCCAGACAACTCTGGTGGGGCCATCGGATTCCTGCATATTACTGTGATGACTGTGGTGAAGTAGTCGTGAAGAAGGACGGGGCGCCGGACGCTTGTGAAAATTGTGGATGTACACATTTCACTCAGGATCCGGACACCCTGGATACGTGGTTCAGCTCAGCACTGTGGCCGTTTTCAACACTTGGATGGCCGGACAAGACACCAGAACTTGAATATTTCTATCCCACGAATGTCTTGATTACGGGTTATGATATTATCTTTTTCTGGGTGATCCGCATGGTGTTTTCCGGAATTGAACAGACTGGACAGGTGCCGTTCGACCATGTTCTGATGCATGGACTGGTTCGCGATTCCGAGGGGAGAAAGATGAGCAAATCTCTCGGAAATGGCATTGACCCACTTGAGGTGATTGACAAGTATGGTGCCGATGCTCTTCGCATGACGCTGATTACAGGAAATGCACCGGGAAATGACATGCGTTTCTACTGGGAGCGTGTAGAAGTAAACCGCAATTTTGCGAATAAAGTATGGAATGCTTCCAGATTTATCATGATGAATCTCGAAAAAGCTGAATTGCCCGATACAATCAGGAACAGCGAGCTGACAAGTGCCGACAAGTGGATCTTAAGTAAAGTAAATACACTGACCCGGGAAGTGACAGATAATCTTGAGAAGTTTGAGCTTGGAGTTGCGGTGCAAAAAGTTTATGATTTCATATGGGAAGAGTTTTGCGATTGGTATATCGAGATGGTGAAACCGCGTCTTTACAGCGAAAACGATACATCAAAGGCGGCTGCACTTTGGACATTAAAGACCGTTCTTTGCGATGCACTGAAACTGCTTCATCCTTATATGCCTTTTATTACAGAGGAGATTTACTGTACTCTAAATCCAGGGGAGGAATCCATTATGACTTCATCATGGCCGAAGTACAAGGATGAATGGAATTACCGGGATGATGAGGAAGCTGTTGAAATTATCAAGGAGGCAGTTCGCCAGATTCGCACGGTGAGGAGCGAGATGAATGTTCCCCCGAGCAAAAAGGCATCGGTATATGTTGTATCTGAGAACGAGAAGATTCGCGATGTCTTTATGAACGGTAAGATCTTCTTTACTTCCCTAGGCGGAGCCAGTGAGGTGTTAGTACGTGAGAACAGAGATGGTATCGCGGATGATGCACTCTCCGCCGTGATTCCGAATGCGACAATCTATATTCCTTTCGCAGAGCTCGTAGATATTGAAAAAGAGATCGAACGTTTGAGAAAAGAAGAGCAGCGTCTTAAAAAAGAGATTGCACGTTCACATGGCATGCTTGGCAATGAAAAGTTTCTGAACAGAGCACCTGAAGCTAAAGTTCAGGAAGAAAGAGATAAACTGGAGAATTATCGGCAAATGATGGATCAAGTGAAGGAACGGCTGGCACAGCTATCCTGAAAGAATGATCCTGTGAGGAGATTAGAATGAAGTTACTGAAAAAAATTAACTGGCAGAAGATAAGTATATTCTGTAATAGGGTTTCCATAATTTTACAGGCTCTGGCCTGCTGCCTGCTTTATTTTGTGATAGAAGCGATTTCCCGCCATTCCTTTGTACAGGCCTGGGATTTTATGACGAGCCGTCCATGGGTATTTTTGTATAATTCATTTTTGATTTTTACTACTTCGATTATTGTATATCTGTTTCGAAGAAGAACGCTAGTTCGAGTGACGATAGGAGCATTGTGGCTGCTTCTCGGTATCGTGAATGGTGTGATTTTAGCCAATCGTGTTACTCCGTTTACCGGCCCGGATTTGAAACTTTTAAGTGATGCCACAAAGATCGTGAATAACTATCTATCGCCTGCTCTATTGGTTGTTGTTATCATATTATTGATTATCGGAGTGTTTCTCCTGATATGGCTTGGAATCAAAGGACCAAAATTCAAAGGAAAAATCCACTGGCCGGTCAATATCGCACTGGTCGTTGTAACGGCACTTCTCTTTGTGGGGACTACGAAACTTGCGCTTGAAAAGCGAGTTCTTTCCAACTATTTTGGTAATATCGCATTTGCCTATCAGGATTATGGCTTTCCGTATTGCCTTGGAGTGACCATCTTTGATACTGGAATTTCTGAGCCAAATGGTTATTCCGAAGAACTGATGGACAATATCATAAAAAGTGAAGGTGATCATCCGGATACACAGATGGAACAACAGCCCAATATCGTCTTTTTGCAGCTGGAATCCTTCTTTGATCCGGAACAAGTCAATTTCCTGAATCTCTCGGAGGATCCGATTCCTATTTTCAGACAGCTGATGAAAGACTATTCCTCAGGTTATTTCCGTGTGCCTGCTGTCGGAGCGGGAACGGCGAATACAGAATTTGAAGCGATCACGGGGATGAGCCTTCATTATTTCGGACCGGGCGAATATCCCTATAAGACGATTTTAAAACAAAGCACTTGTGAAAGCGCTCCGTTCGTGTTAAAAAATCTTGGGTACTCGACACATGCAATTCATAACAATGAGGCGAACTTCTATGCCAGAAAGTCGATATTTCCGATGCTAGGATTTGATTCCTTTACCTCCGAGGAGTATATGCCGGATATCTCAGATACGAATGAGAATGGTTGGGTGAAGGATCATATTTTGACGGATGAAATTGTAAAGGCCATGGATGCAACCGATGGGCCGGATTACGTATACACGATCTCTGTACAGGGGCACGGCGATTATCCGACGGAGCCGATACTTAGCAATCCGGAAATTACAGTTACCGGTGCGGAGAACAAAGAAAAGAATAACTATTCCTGGGAATATTATGTCAATCAAATTCATGAGATGGATAATTTTATAAAAGAATTGACAGATACACTGTCGAAATACCCGGAACCGGTAGTGCTTGTGATGTACGGCGATCATCTGCCGACGATGGGACTTGAGACTAAGGATATGGAGAATCGTTATCTCTTCCAGACAGAATACGTGATGTGGGATAATTTTGGATTAAAGAAGCAAGACAAGAATCTGTCCTCCTACCAGGTAGCAGCGGAGGTATTTAACCGCATTGGAATCCATGACGGAACAGTTTTAGGATTTCATCAGACACGCAGGAATACAAAAAATTACCAGGTGGATCTGGAAGCACTACAGTATGATCTGCTTTACGGAAAAAAGTACGCTTATGGCGGAAAGAGTCCATATAAGAAGAACCCTATGACACTTGGTGTACTTCCGATTACGATTGACAAAGTGGAGAAAATCTCAGATGACACGTATTCGATTACGGGTGAGAACTTTACGGCGTCGAGCAGGTTAGAGATCAATGATAAGATGCTCGAAGATACACGCCCTGTCAGTAACACTCAGTTCTTGATTAAAGATCTGGACCTGAAAAATGGCGACAAAGTTGATATTGCGCAGCAGAGTAACTCTTCGACGAGAAGAGTACTGTCTCGAAGTGCAGCTGTCATATATCAGGCTCCAGATGCCGAAAACGATATGACGCTTCCTTCCAAGACGCCGCAGGCGACTGGGACTGGGGATCCGGATCCGTCAAAAGAGGCACACGACACTTCCGAAGAACCCGCAGACGAGACAAAAATGGAAGATAATTGAAAAAACCTTAAAAAATGACACAAACCAGAAAAGTGTCGAAGAAAAACTCTAAAAAACTATAGACATATTCCATCACTAGAAGTATCATAATGAACAGGGGCCGCACTTTAAGCGGCCCAACTATGAATAAAGTGGTGGAATATTTTGAATTACGCAGAAGCTGTTGAATATATAGATGAGATACCCAAATTTACCAAGAAGAATTCTTTAGATCACACAAGAGAACTGCTGCGGCGTATGGGCAGTCCAGAAGAAAAGTTCAAGATCATACATGTAGCCGGAACGAATGGGAAAGGAAGCGTATGCTCTTATCTGAATGCTATGTTGATGGAAGGGGGTTACCGCTGTGGCATGTTTACGTCACCGCATTTGGTTAAGATTAACGAGCGATTTATGATCAACAATAGAAAAGTAAGTGATGAATTGTTTCTTGAGGCGTTTACAGAGCTAAAAAAAATCATTGATCAGTTTATTGTACAGAAAGAGGCGCACCCAACTTATTTTGAGATGCTTTTTTTGATGGGGATGTACATTTTTGACAAAGAAGATGTCGAATATGTGATCCTTGAGACCGGGATGGGCGGCCGGCTTGATGCAACTAACACGGTAAAGAGACCGCTTGCCTGTGTGATCACTTCGATCAGCAAAGATCATATGGAGTATCTGGGAGATACAATTCCGAAGATCGCGGCCGAAAAGGCGGGGATTATCAAACCACATGTGCCGGTAATTTATGATGGACATAAGAGGGAGGCTGCCTGCGTGATTGCGGCAAGGGCCAAAGAGCTTAAAAGTCCGGCATATGAATTGGTATCATCCATGTATACTGTGAAAAAGCAGGGAAGAGACGGGATTACGTTTGAATTTTCATTTGAAAAGGAGAAAGTGACCTTACAGATTCCTTACATAGCAAAGTATCAGATGATGAATGCGTCACTGGCATATCTTACCATGAAAAAGCTTGAGAATGTTCATCATATTTCGCGTGAAAACCTGATCCATGGAATTGCCAAATCCAGATGGCCCGGCAGGATGGAGACGGTGCTTCCCGGAGTGATCATAGACGGTGCTCACAATGAAGATGGAATTGCAGAATTTGTAAAGACAGTAAATGATTTTAAAAGTGAAGGTGAAGTCACGCTTCTTTTCTCGGCGGTCCGTGATAAACGGTATCAAAGTATGATTCGGGAGATTGTAGAGGGAATACATCCGCAGCATGTAGTGACAACACAGATTTCGGGAAACAGGATCGTATCTGCTAAAGAGCTTGCAGCTGTATTCGCAGAGCTTGGATGTCAGGATGTCTCGGCCTGTTCGAATGTGGGAGCGGCCTTCGAAACCGCAAATCATAAGAGAAAGGGAGGCATGTTGTTCTGTGTCGGCTCTTTATATCTTGTCGGAGAAGTGAAAGATTATCTGAACAACCGAAACCGGTAGGTAACGAGAAGTCTTACAGTTGGAGGATATATGATTAATTACGAGGAAGAGCTAAAAAAATTTAAACCGCTGCTGGATGTGGATGAAGTGGAAGACGCTATATACAGCAGGGATCTGACAGATGTCATAGATATATTAAAAGAGATGCTGAAGATGAATCATGACATGAACTACGATCAGGATACGAAGGAGCAGACATAAGATGAAATGTATGAATTGTGGTGCGGTGGTTCATGATGCCAAGATTTGTCCTGAGTGTGGCTTTGATCTTGAGGTTCAGATGCATTCTCTGCAGCTTTCTGTTCAATATTATAACCAGGGATTGGATAAAGCCCAGATTCGTGATTTGTCCGGGGCTATTGAACTGCTGAAAAGAAGCCTCAAATTCAATAAGTTGAATATCCCGGCCAGAAATCTTCTGGGACTTGTCTATTTTGAAACAGGAGAGGCAGTATCTGCCTTAAGTGAATGGATTATCAGCAAGAATATCATGCCGGATAACAATGCGGCTACGGATTATATTCAGAAACTACAGTCTGAACCGGCAAAACTTGATATGATTAACCAGACCATAAAAAAATTTAATATTGCATTAAAATGCTGCCACGAGGGGAATGAAGATGTTGCGGCGATTCAGCTGAGGAAAATCTTGTACCAGAATCCCAAACTGATCAAGGGTTACCACCTTCTGGCTTTGATCTATCTGAAGAGAGAAGAGTATGAAAAGGCCAGGAGAATATTGAAAAAGGCTATGAGAATTGATAAGACGAATGCAACGTCTCTGCGCTTTTTAAAGGAAGTGGACGAGCAGACAGGTACTGTGACCAGTCTTGAGCCGAGAAAACTTTTCCGACGGCAAAAGGGAGAGCAGGCACCAAAGGAGCAGATTCAGCAGGACAGTGTGACTGTGATTCAGCCACCGACGTTTCGCGAGACATCCATGGCGGCAACGCTCCTTAATATCGGGCTGGGGCTGATTGTGGGAGGGCTGATGGTCTGGTTTCTGTTGATTCCGTCTATCAAACAGGGAATTAACCGTAACGCGAATGAGAAGATCGTTGAGTACAGCAACACGATGGCAGGTCAGAAAACTCAGATTTCAGATCTGAATGATCAGATCAAAAAGTCAAATGACACGGTGGCATCAGCACAGCAACAGATCAATGATGCCAACGAAAAGACCACTGCATATGAGAACCTGATGAAGGCGAATTCTGCTTACACGGATGAAAAATATGATCTGGCAGCAAATGCTCTTGAGGGGATGAACACGGAACTGTTGTCTGTGGATGCAAAGGAAATCTACGATAAGATTTATGCAAGTGTGCAGACTACGATGTTCACACAGCTGAAATCAGCAGGTCAGGAAGCCTTCGATAAAGAGGATTATGACATGGCAATCGATAAGTTGACCAGGGCAAAGGAGATCAAGGACAATGATTACACGGTGCTCAACCTTCTTGCTCATTCTTATCGTAATAAAGGGGATACCCAGAATGCGATTGACAATTTTCAGGAAATTATAGATAAATTTCCAAAGACAAAACGTGCGAACAGTGCGAAGAGCTTTATTGATAAGCTGCAGGCAAATACGAAGACGCCGGATGATACGAAGTCTGGCGATGATTAAAAAAGAGAAACCTCCAAAATGGGGATGCGCTATTTCGCGTATCCCCATTTTGATTTCGGATTACCAGGTACAAGCTGCCGGGCAGTCCATAAATATCAATATTGTGTACTGATAAATTTAGGGAAAGGGGTTAGACAGATGAATGATTTACATGAATTATTTCAGGTCAAGGGGAACATACTAATAGTCAGAGTACCTGAGGAACTAGATCATCACAGTGCCGAGACAATCCGCGAAGGGTCGGAGGAGATTTTGGAGACACTCAAGATCAGGGAGGTGGTTTTCGATTTTCACGATACACAGTTTATGGATAGTTCCGGAATTGGAATGCTGATGGCAAGATACCGGGAAATGAAACAGATGGGAGGTACAATCAGGGCAGTTCATGTCAGAAAAAGAGTTGCCAAGATCCTGCAGCTTTCGGGTATTTACAAGGTGATTCCAATTGAATTAATACGAAGCTGGAACGATCTTTAAACAATAAAATATAGAAAAGTTCATAAGGAGGTTATACACAGATGGAGAACACCAATGAAATGGTAATTGAGTTTGACAGCCGCTCATGCAATGAAGGGTTTGCCAGAGTAGCTGTCGCAGCATTTTGCACACAACTGAATCCTACACTTGAAGAGGTGGCGGATCTGAAGACTGCGGTGTCGGAAGCTATCACAAATTCTATCATACATGCCTATGACGAGGGTGTACATAAGATTCGCATGGAATGTAAGATTGTTGATCATGACTTGTATGTAACGGTCATCGACTATGGAAAAGGTATTGAAGATGTCGCAAAAGCCATGGAGCCTCTCTTTACTACAAAACCTGAGATGGAACGTTCTGGTATGGGCTTTGCTTTTATGGAAGCTTTTATGGACGATCTGAGTGTTATCTCAAAGCCGGGCGAGGGGACGCAGGTTCATATGATGAAACATATTGGGAGCGAGACAACACGCCCCCTTGAATAGGAGGAACTTCATGGATCATACCCTTATGTTGATAGAAAAGGCGCATACAGGGGATAAAGAAGCAAGAGATACTTTAGTTGAACAGAACTTAGGCCTGGTGTACTCTGTTGCAAAGAGGTTTATGAACCGTGGTGTAGAGATGGAGGATCTGGTACAGATTGGAAGTATTGGACTGATTAAAGCTATTGATAAGTTTGATACTACTTTTGATGTCAGATTCTCTACTTATGCGGTTCCGATGATTACAGGTGAGATCAAGAGGTTTTTGCGGGACGATGGCATGATCAAGGTCAGCCGTTCTATGAAAGAGACAGCCGGGAAAGCTTATATGGCTCGCGAGATTCTCGAGAGGAAACTGGGCAGGGAGCCAAGTCTGAACGAAATTGCCGAAGAGATTGAGCAGTCTGCACCGGAACTTGCCATGGCCCTTGATGCGGCGGCCGATGTGGAGTCTTTGCACAAAGTCATTTATCAGGGAGAAGGTAATGATATTTCTTTGATGGATCGAATTGAAGATCCTGTTTCCTACGGAGACAGGATGATGGACCGCATGCTGCTGGAAGAGATATTGAAAAAGCTGGATGCTGAAGAAAGACAGCTCATCTATCTGAGGTATTTCTGTGATCAGACTCAGTCAGCCATTGCTGAGAGGATGGGAATCTCTCAGGTTCAGGTGTCCAGGATGGAGAAGAGAATACTGAAACAGCTTCGCAGGGAAATTTAGTCTCTTCTGCGAATAGTTTCCATGGAAATTGCCATACTAAGCTTATAGATTAGAGAGGAAGGCAAGATGGCCAGATGAGTAAGATACTTTATGTACAGACAGATAAAAATGTGAAAGTGACCAAAGAAACGGTTCTTCTCGGTGATATTGCAAAACTTAGCAGTGCGGATGCCAAAGTATTACAAAGAAATCAATGTCGCAAGGTGGTTTCTCTTGCGAAAGGCAAATATGGCAGATATGTAGTTTCCGCAATGGATTTGATAAAAGAAATAGAAAAAGAAGAGGAGAACGTGGATGTAACGCATATCGGAGAGGCGACTTTTGTGATCACCTATGAGAATCCGAATGCGAAGAGTTCCGTTATAAGCTGGGTAAAAACAATTCTGATCAGCCTTGTCACGTTCTTTGGCACAGCGTTTTCAATTATGACATTTAATACAGATGTGTCAGTGGCTAAGTTGTTCAGGCAGATCTATCACATGTTCACCGGAGGGAAATCATCGGGGTTTACCATTCTGGAAATCACCTATTCTATAGGCATCGCGATCGGTGTTATCTTCTATTTTAATCATTTTGGAAGCAGAAAGCTGACGCAGGACCCAACACCTATGGAGGTACAGATGAGACTTTATGAGGATGATGTCGATACGACAATCATTGAGAAAGATGAGCGGAGGAATAAGAAATCATGTGGCAGCAATTCTTGATGGGAGGTCTTGGCCTGGTGAGCGGCTTTATCATAGCAAGCGGGACGGTGGCTTTTATCATTAGCCTTGGTGTTGTGCCAAGATATGCAGGGATCACGCGGACAGCAGATAAGGTGATGCTGTATGAAAATTGTTGTATTTTCGGAGCTATATTAGGAAATGTTCTTTCACTCTACCGAGGACAGCTCCCGCTTGGAACAGCGGGGCTTGCCATATATGGAATCTTTGCTGGGATCTTTCTGGGAGGATGGGTGATCGCCTTGGGTGAGGTGGTCGACATCTATGCGATACTTGCCAGACGTGCCGGTCTTACACGTGGGATTCCCATCGTGATTGTCTGTATGGCACTTGGCAAAGCACTGGGATCGCTTTTTTATTTTTTTAAAGGCTGGGCAAAATAAAAGAGTTACAGCAAACGAAAAGTACAAAAATCAGGAGGAAGTTACGAAACGATATGGGAAGCATAAAAGATGAAGACAAAAAGAAGGAATATGAACAGTATGTGAACCAGGTGACACCAAAAAATAATCTGTTTGTGCAGATGATAAAAGCCTTTGTTGTCGGGGGGCTGATCTGTGATCTCGGTCAGGTTATCCTGAATTATTGCAAGAGTCAGAATATGAATAAAGAGACGGCAGGGGCATGGTGCTCATTGACTTTGATCTTTATCAGTGTAGTTTTGACGGGTCTGAACCTGTATCAGAAACTGGTAAGTTTTTCGGGTGCAGGAGCGTTGGTCCCGATCACGGGTTTTGCTAATTCTGTAGCGGCACCTGCCATAGAATATCAAAAAGAGGGCCAGGTCTTCGGGGTCGGATGCAAAATTTTTAATATTGCGGGCCCTGTGATCTTATACGGTGTTTTTATCAGCTGGCTTTTGGGTCTTATCTATTGGATTCTAAAGTTGATGCATGTGGTATGACAGCGTGCATCAAGGAGCAATCCGTGTATTATGGAATGATACACAATACTTTTAGAAAACAGAATGAACAGAAAGGTGGATGGTTTCGTATATGAACCAGATAAAAGGCAGACAAAGTACAAAATTCGAAAAGGATGTATATATTCTCGGCTGTGCTTCTGTTGTCGGACAGAAAGAAGGGGAAGGTCCCCTGGGAGATAATTTTGATAAGGTGGTAAAGGATCCGATGTTTGGAAAAAAGAGCTGGGAAGAGGCGGAGAGCGAGATGCAGGCTATAGCGGCACGCTTGGTCCTTGAAAAATGCCAGATCAAGGCAGACGATATCCGTATGGTATTCGCAGGAGATCTGTTGGCACAGTCGATTGCATCGTGTTTTGGACTGGTCGACCTGAATCGGCCTCTCTATGGTCTCTTTGGTGCATGCTCCACTATAGGTGAGGCAATCTCACTGGGGGCTATGGCGGTAGCAGGCGGATATGCAAATCATGTATTATCTATGACGTCCAGCCATTTTGCAAGTGTAGAGAAGGAATTTAGATTTCCCCTTGCTTACGGTAATCAGAAACCGCCCTCATCCAGTTGGACTGTCACAGGCAGCGGGGCCTGTGTTATCTCATCGGAGAAGAGCAACGTTAAGATTACGGGGATAACATCCGGAAAGATCGTCGATTTTGGTCTCAAGGATTCACAGAATATGGGAGCTTGCATGGCTCCGGCAGCAGCAGACACCATTTCTCAGAATATGGCTGATTTTGACAGAAATCCCGGAGATTATGATCGGATCATCACCGGAGATCTGGGTAAGATTGGAAGAGAAATACTTATAGAGTTGATGAAACAGAAAGGATATGATATTCGTGACAACTATCTGGACTGTGGAATGCTGATATTTGACTCAAATACACAGGATACGAATGCGGGGGGAAGCGGATGTGGATGTGCAGCAACCGTTCTGGCGTCGACGCTGATACCGAAATTGGAATCAGGAGAGTGGCAGAGAATCCTCTTCGTTCCTACCGGGGCTTTGATGTCTAAGGTGAGCTTTTTTGAAGGACAATCAGTTCCGGGAATTGCTCAGGGCGTTGTCTTGGAATATGTGGGAAAGGAGAAATAAAGATTATGGATTATATAAATGCATTCTGGGTAGGAGGATTGATCTGTGCATTTTGCCAGATACTGCTTGAGAAAACAAAGATGATGCCCGGACGAATCATGGTGCTTCTGGTTTGCTCCGGTGCAGTTTTGAGCTTTTTAAATCTTTATGATCCATTTGCCGATTATGCGAAGGCGGGAGCCAGCGTTCCACTTCTTGGTTTCGGTCATCTGCTCTATCAGGGAGTCAAAGAGGCAGTCGACAAGCAGGGATTTATCGGCCTCTTTACAGGTGGACTAAGAGCCGGTGCGGCCGGAACCAGCGGAGCATTAATCTTCGGATATTTGGCAAGCCTCGTGTTCAAACCGAAGATGAAAGACTGAAAACCAAATGTCACAGTTGCGTTTTTTTCCAACCGATAGTATAATCTAAATATTAAAGCCCCGGGGGGCTTAAGAAAACAAAGGGTCAGAAGTGTCTTGACCCTTAAAGTATTTCCGGAAATGAGGTTATGAATGGTTTATGGCGGAGGATATCAAAAAGCGTTTTTATGACATAACAGGAGAATCAAACGTAAAAGAATACGAACCGATGAAAATGCATACCACTTTTCGTGCGGGAGGACCCGCCCGATATTATATCTGCCCGCACACGGTATCTGAGATTTCACAGATCCTACAGGTCTGTCGGGAATATGAACTTTCTTGGTTCATTCTTGGACGTGGCAGTGATCTGCTGGTCTCGGATC
Organism: Blautia liquoris; assembly: GCF_015159595.1. Lineage (NCBI taxonomy): Bacteria > Bacillati > Bacillota > Clostridia > Lachnospirales > Lachnospiraceae > Blautia > Blautia liquoris. Next base: position 417,336 of record NZ_CP063304.1, read on the forward strand.
AGGGATATGATGGAGTTATCATACAGATGTATCAGAATTTTGATGATATTGCAATTGAAGGCAACCAGATCAGGGCACTCTCGGGTGCTCTGCTTTCCAGAATAGCTGCAAGAGCTCAGAAAGCATCGCTTGGTGGATTTGAATTCGCCTCAGGGATTCCCGGTACTCTGGGGGGGGCTGTTATGATGAATGCCGGAGCTTATGGCGGGGAGATGAAACAAGTCCTTGCCGGCGCCACAGTGATGGATCAGGCGGGCAATGTCATAAAACTTGCTGCAGATGAACTTCACCTTGGGTATCGAACCAGTGTGATTAAAGAAAAAAACTATATTGTTTTGGAAGCAATTCTTGAGCTTATTCCAAAGGATAAAGAAGAGATTCTTGTTCTTATGAATGATTTACAGGAGAGGCGTGCATGCAAACAGCCACTCGAATATCCGAGTGCCGGGAGCACGTTTAAGCGTCCCAAGGGTTATTTTGCCGGAAAGCTTATCATGGACAGCGGCCTTCGGGGATATTGTGTCGGGGGTGCCTGTGTGTCAGAAAAGCACTGCGGTTTTGTGATTAACAGAGATAATGCCAGTGCCTCAGAGATCTATCAGCTGATCAGTTATATTAGAAGAACCGTCCATGAAAGATTTGGTGTCTGGCTGGAACCGGAAGTGAAGATGTTGGGAAAGTTTGACTAGGAGATAAGCATACATGCGTTTTGTGATAGTGACAGGGATGTCCGGAGCCGGAAAGAGTACGGCACTTAAGATGCTGGAAGATATGGGGTATTTTTGCGTAGATAATCTTCCGATTTCTCTTGCTGAAAAGTTTGCTCAGCTTATCTTAGATGGTGTCGAGGGAAGAATCAGAAAAGCCGCCATGGGCATTGATGTCCGAAGTGGTCAGGCTCTGGAAGATTTGCAGAACGTTTTGGAGCATATGAGTATCATCGGAATCGAATACGAGATACTTTTTCTCGATGCAAGGGACGATGTCCTTGTCAAACGTTACAAGGAGACAAGACGGGCACATCCTCTGGCGAACGGTGGCCGTATAGATGTCGGAATTAAGAAAGAGAGAGAAAGATTAGAATTTCTGAAAAAACAGGCTGACTATATTTTAGATACGAGTCAGCTTTTGACCAGAGAGCTGAAGATAGAACTGGATAAGATTTTTGTATACAATCAGGAGTTTAACAGTCTGATTATAACGGTACTGTCTTTTGGCTTTAAGTATGGAATACCATCTGATGCGGATTTGGTATTTGACGTCCGTTTTCTTCCCAATCCGTATTATATGGATGATTTAAGACCCAAAACTGGTCTGGACCAGGAAGTCCGCGATTATGTGATGGGATTTGACAATACTCGTATTTTTCTGGAAAAGCTTCAAGACATGATAAATTTTTTGATTCCGAATTACATCAATGAGGGGAAAAACCAGTTGGTGATAGCGGTCGGCTGCACAGGAGGGAAACATCGTTCCGTGACACTTGCCGAAGAACTTTACCGGTGCCTGAAAAAGGGCGAAGGATATGGTTTAAGTCTGGAGCATCGCGATATTGAGAAGGATATGTATCGAAAGAAGGGGTAAAAGATGTCTTTTTCCAGAGATGTAAAGGAAGAATTATCCATGCATATACCGCAGGCGAGACATTGTCAGATAGCGGAGATTGCAGCAATTATCATGTACTGCGGACATGTCAAAATTACGGCAAAAGATCATTTTTCAATCCGGGTACAGACAGAAAATCTGTATGTTGCCAGAAAACTCTTTACTTTATTGCAAAAAACCTTTAAGATAGAAACAGAAAATGTGGTTCGCAGGAGCGAAAATAAGAAAAGACTTGTAACATATGTAGTGTACGTACAGGATGCACGCAGAGTTTTGATGGCGGCAAAACTGTTGGACAGTAATCTGCAGCTGATAGAGAATCCTCCCTTAAAGCACAATGTTATTGTTCAGAACGATTGCTGCAGACGGGCTTTCCTGAGAGGCGCATTTCTGGCAGCTGGTTCGATCAGTGATCCACATCGGTTTTACCATTATGAGATTGTATGTCAGACTTCATGGAAGGCAGAACAGCTCGCAGGCTTAATCCGCAGTTTTGAGATAGATGCAAAGATTGTGAAACGAAAAAACCATTATGTGGTATATGTGAAAGAAGGCTCGCATATTGTCTCATTGCTGGGATTGATGGAGGCGAATGTTTCCCTTTTGAATCTAGAGAATATCAGAATATTGAAGGAGATGAGAAACAGTGTCAACCGTCAGGTGAACTGTGAGGCAGCCAATATCAATAAAACTGTGAATGCAGCCGTAAAACAAATTGATGATATTACATATATCAGAGACACCATAGGTTTAGAGGCTTTAAGTGAAGGGCTGGAGGAAATTGCAGGACTAAGGCTTCAATACCCGGAAGCGACACTGAAAGAACTAGGCATGATGCTTAGCCCACAGGTGGGAAAATCGGGTGTAAATCATAGATTAAGAAAGTTGAGCAATTTAGCAGAGGAGCTAAGAGGAAGCAAGGAGGAGAATTATTATGATTAGGAAACCTATTACCATTGAACTGTCAACTGGAATGGAAGCAAGACCTGTAGCTTTATTAGTCCAGGTGGCCAGTCAGTTCAGCAGTGATATCTATCTTGAGATTCCCGGCAAGAAAATCAATGCAAAAAGTATCATGGGTATGATGGCATTAGGCCTGGATACCGGTGAAAAGGTTACATTGACAGCTGATGGGCCGGATGAAGAGGAAGCCATAAAAAGTGTAGAAGAATATCTGACCAATAAGTGATTAAGATAAACTGGGCTGTTGCTTTTATGTAACAGCCCAATTCGATTGACGATGAAAAAACCAAGGAGAAATATGAATGTCTAAATTTTTACGTTTTATTGTTAATCTGTGCATGATCTGTCTCCTGCTTGGTGCCGCGGCACTGATTGTTCCGCAATTTGCCGGTATATCCACAACAGTCGTGGACAACGATATTACAGATACAAACTTAAGCCTGGGTTCCGTGGTGTATGGAAAAAAGGTCAGCCTTGATAAGCTGAAAAAAGGCGACAGCCTGCTTTCCTCCGCGGATGCCTCAGTACATACTTTAAGGATTACAAAGGCCGATCCAAAGACCGGAGAGTACACATTGAAAAGTGGGGAAAAGAAAGAAGAGAAAGTCACACTCCACGATAATGCTGAAAAAGTTCTGGTGACAGTACCCGTAATCGGGTATCTCGCCATAGCTATACAGACGTTTGAGGGAAGAATCATTCTTGGACTGATGATTGCTTTTCTGGTGATTTTATTCATCCTTTCTGAAATATGGAAAAATAGTGAAGAGGAAGAAGAAGTGGAAGAAGATGTCAGGGATCTTGATTACGAGAAATCAGATCCGATAGATACCGGACATATAGAAGAAGACGAGACAGCAGCCATAGAGGAATATGAAAAAAAGACTGACAAGGTAAGCCTGGATGACGACACACAAGATACATCTGACGTGGTAAAAGAAATTCAGGAACTAATATTGGAACCCGCAGATGAGCCGGAAGAAAAACCGTCAGAAATTGAAGACGATAATTTTACAGCAGCAATTCAAGCTGCACTGGAGAAGGAAGCAGATGCTGTCCCAAAAGCCGGCAGCACCAGTCAGGAGAAAGAGGTGCCGGAAGAACCGGATCCGGCGATGGAGTCTCCTGCTGAAGAAGATATCCAACACACCTTGGCGGATCATAAAATATTAGCCATGCCTGCCATGACAGCGGAAGAACTTCTGCAAAAAGCTCTGGAAGAAGGCGATGATCCGAAAATCATCAAATATGAGGAGGAAGGGATAACGCTAATTGATTATTCCGATGTCCTGTAGATAATCATGGTATGCATTGAAATGATAACAATCACGGATGCATACCTGTTTTTTTGTAAATAATAAATTTTTTAAAAAAGTTCTTGCATTATGGGGAAAAACCTAGTATAATGGCTCTGTTGTGACATTGATAGCGTGGAAGCGTGAGGTTGCTGCCTATTAGCAGGTTTTCCGTGGAGCGAATGTCAAGTTATGAAACTGGCGACAAGTCACTGTACAAAGAGAATAGTCCACTGATGTGGAACGGTTGTGTGAATAGTTAGGACACACACGGAGAAGTGTACAGTCACCACTTGTCGTACTCGAATAGTGCGAATAAGGAGGCGACTTTTTTTATGGCAAGTCAAGTAATGAGAATCACATTAAAGGCTTATGAACATCAATTGGTGGATGCATCTGCAGCAAAAATTGTTGAAACTGTGAAAAAGAATGGAGCAACTGTGAGCGGACCGGTTCCGCTTCCGACAAAGAAGGAAGTTGTTACTATCTTGAGATCTGTACACAAGTATAAAGATTCCAGAGAACAGTTTGAGCAGAGAACCCACAAGAGACTAATTGATATCATTGCACCGACACAGAAGACAGTTGATGCATTATCACGTCTTGAGATGCCGGCTGGTGTCTATATTGATATCAAGATGAAGACAAAATAAGCGTTAGTTGATTGAAAAAATCCTAAGTTTTTTGATATAGAAGAAACACTTCGCAGGAATCAACATCCCATCCCATATGGGTTATAGTGTTCCACTTATATCAACTGTGCTAGGATGAGCTCCGCGATATGCGGTGCTCCGCTGTAGAACAACAGGAGGTAAAAGAATGAAGAAAGCAATTTTAGCTACAAAAGTTGGAATGACTCAGATCTTTAATGAAGATGGAACGGTTATTCCGGTAACTGTATTGCAGGCGGGTCCTTGTGCCGTTACTCAGATTAAGACACAGGATAACGATGGTTACAGTGCAGTTCAGGTCGGTTTTACTGAGAAGAGAGAAAAACTTATCAATAAACCGATAAAAGGGCAGTTTGATAAGGCCAGGGTGTCTTACAGAAGATTCTTAAAAGAATTCAGACTGGATGATGCCGAAGATTATAAATTAGGACAGGAAATTAAGGCGGACATTTTTGAAACCGGCGATAAAGTTGATGCAACTGCTGTTTCTAAGGGAAAAGGATTCCAGGGTGCCATTAAGAGACATAATCAGTCCAGAGGACCTATGGCTCATGGCTCCAAATATCATCGCCATGCAGGATCCAATGGTTCGGCATCTGATCCGAGCAAGGTGTTTAAGGGAAAAAAGATGCCTGGACACATGGGTGGAAAACAGATCACTGTTCAGAATCTTGAGATTATACGCATTGATTCCGATAACAATTTACTGCTGGTCAAAGGATCTGTCCCAGGACCTAAGAAAGCACTGGTAACGATTAAGGAAACAGTGAAGACTGCAAAATAATGGGAAGGAGGACTAACAGATGTCAAATGTATCTGTTTTAAATATGGAAGGCAAGGAAGTTGGCACCCTTGAACTGAATGATGCAATATTTGGTGCAAAGATTAAAGAACACCTCGTACATCAGGCAGTAGTGCTGCAACTTGCAAATAATCGTCAGGGAACACAGAAAGCTAAAACACGTTCCGAAGTAAGGGGCGGGGGAAGAAAGCCATGGAGACAAAAAGGAACCGGTCATGCGAGACAGGGATCCATCCGGGCACCGCAGTGGACAGGCGGCGGAGTTGTATTCGCACCGCAACCAAGAGACTACTCGTTCAAGATGAATAAGAAAGAAAAAAGAGCTGCTCTTCTGTCAGCATTGACAAGCAAAGTTCAGGATAAAAAATTCATCGTCCTCGATGAATTGAAACTTGACAATGTTAAGACAAAAGACATGAAGAAAGTTCTGGACAATCTAAATGTATCAAGTGCAATCCTTGTTCTTGGAAAAGAAAATGAGAATGTAGTGTTATCAGCGAGAAATCTCCCGGGAGTAGCTGCTACGACCGTGAATACACTGAATGTATATGACCTGCTGAAATACAACACTGTAATCGCTACGAAAGCAAGTGTTGCATCTATTGAGGAGGTGTACGCATAATGGCAAAGCTGAATTATTATGATGTAATCTTAAAACCAGTTGTGACTGAGAAGAGCATGAGCTCCATGGGCGAGAAGAGATACACATTCTTAGTTCATCCGGAAGCGAATAAGACACAGATCAAAGATGCTGTTGAAAAGATGTTTGACGGAACAAAGGTAAAAAGTGTCAATACCATGAATGTACTCGGAAAGAAAAAACGCCGTGGAATGGTAGTAGGAAAGACAGCTAAGACGAAGAAGGCAGTCGTTTCTCTGACAGACGACAGCAAGGACATCGAGCTCTTTGAGAGTCTGTAAAATAAGACAGAAATTAGAAAGGAGTTAATAGAATGGGAATCAAAAGTTTTAACCCATATACACCTTCCAGAAGACATATGACTACTTCTGATTTCTCCGAGATTACAAAATCTACACCGGAGAAATCTCTGCTGACATCTCTGGACAACAATTCTGGACGTAATAACCAGGGTAAGATTACAGTAAGACATCGCGGAGGCAAGGGCAGAAGACAATATAGAATTATTGATTTTAAAAGATATAAAGACGATATACCTGCGACTGTGAAATCTATCGAATATGATCCGAACAGGACAGCTAACATCGCTTTGATCTGCTACGCAGACGGAGAAAAATCATATATTCTTGCACCGGAAGGACTGAAAGTCGGCACAAAAATTATGAATGGCCCAAATGCTGAAGTACGTATCGGAAACTGCCTGCCATTATCATGTGTACCTGTTGGTACGAATGTTCACAATATTGAACTGCATGTAGGAAAAGGCGGACAGATGGTTCGCTCAGCGGGAGGCGATGCTCAGCTCATGGCAAAAGAGGGCAAATATGCCACCCTTCGTCTTCCTTCAGGAGAGATGAGAATGGTTCCGATTCAGTGCAGAGCTACAGTTGGGACGGTAGGAAATGGTGACCACAGCCTGATTACAATCGGCAAGGCTGGACGTAAACGTCACATGGGTATTCGTCCGACTGTTCGTGGATCTGTTATGAACCCAAATGACCATCCACATGGAGGTGGAGAGGGCAAGGCACCAGTTGGACGCCCGGGGCCAAGCACACCTTGGGGCAAGCCTGCTCTTGGATATAAGACAAGAAAGAAAAATAAACATTCCAATAAATATATTATTAGAAGAAGAGATGGGAAAGCATTATCTAAATAAGGAGGTTATTTGAATGGCTCGTTCACTGAAAAAGGGACCATTTGCAGATGAAAGCTTACTGAAAAAGATCGACGCTGCAAACGAGTCCAAAGATAAAACAGTAATAAAGACATGGTCAAGACGGTCTACAATCTTCCCGTCATTCGTCGGACACACAATTGCTGTTCACGATGGCAGAAAACATGTCCCGGTTTATGTTACAGAAGATATGGTCGGACACAAACTGGGAGAGTTTGTCGCAACCAGAACCTATAGAGGACATAGCAAAGACGAAAAGAAATCTGCAATTCGCTAGTGACAAAAACCCCTTATGGGATTGAAAGGAGGCCTACTAATCATGGCTAAAGGACACAGAAGTCAGATTAAGAGAGCAAGAAATGAAGAAAAAGATACAAGACCTTCAGCGAAACTGTCATATGCTAGAATGTCAGTTCAGAAGGCTTGCTTTGTACTAGATGCAATTCGTGGAAAAGATGTTGAGACTGCACTCGGCATCCTGACCTATAACCCGAGATACGCCTCGGATGTGATCAAAAAACTGCTGGAATCCGCTGTTGCAAATGCTGAAAATAACAACGGATTAAGCAAAGAGAACCTCTATGTAGCTGAGTGCTATGCGAATAAAGCGCCGACTATGAAGAGAATTAAACCAAGAGCACAAGGCAGAGCGTATCGAATCGAAAAGAGAAACAGTCATATCTCTATCGTGTTAGATGAAAGATAAGGAGGGTAAGAATGGGACAGAAAGTTAACCCACATGGCATCAGAGTCGGAGTCATCAAAGACTGGGATTCAAAATGGTATGCACAAGGCGATTTTGCCGATTGTTTAGTCGAAGACTATAATATCAGAAACTTTTTAAAGAAAAAATTATATGGCGCCGGTATTTCAAAAATTGAAATTGAGAGAGCGTCAGACAGAGTAAAAGTGATTATCTATACGGCGAAACCTGGTATCGTTATCGGTAAAGGTGGATCCGAGATTGATAAAACAAAAAATGAACTTAAAAAATATACAGACAAGAAACTGATTGTTGATATCAGAGAAGTTAAAAAACCAGATCGCGATGCTCAGCTTGTGGCAGAGAACATTGCTCTCCAGCTGGAGAATCGTATTTCCTTCCGCCGTGCGATGAAATCCACGATGCAAAGAACCATGAGAGCTGGAGCAAAAGGTATCAAAACATCAGTATCTGGTCGTCTTGGTGGAGCTGATATGGCTCGTACAGAGTTTTACAGTGAAGGTACCATCCCGCTGCAGACTTTACGTGCAGATATCGACTATGGTTTCGCTGAAGCAGACACAACTTACGGAAAAGTTGGCGTAAAAGCATGGGTCTACAATGGTGAAATACTTCCAACCAAAGGAGCTGAGGAAGGGAGCGGTAAATAATTATGTTAATGCCAAAGAGAGTAAAACGTCGTAAACAATTTCGTGGATCTATGAAGGGCAAGGCCTTAAAGGGAAACAAAATAAGCTATGGCGATTATGGACTGATCGCTACAGAACCTTGCTGGATCAAATCAAATCAGATAGAAGCTGCCCGTGTCGCTATGACTCGTTTTATTAAACGTGGCGGTAAAGTTTGGATTAAAATATTTCCGGATAAACCAGTAACTGCAAAACCTGCAGAAACTCGTATGGGTTCCGGTAAAGGCGCTCTTGAATACTGGGTAGCAGTTGTAAAACCAGGCCGTGTATTGTTTGAAATCGCAGGTGTCCCGGAAGAGACAGCCCGTGAAGCATTACGTCTTGCTATGCATAAGTTACCATGCAAATGTAAAATCGTTTCTCGTGCAGATTTAGAAGGCGGTGATAACAGTGAAAATTAATAAGTATGTAGAAGATTTAAGAACAAAATCAGCTGCAGAATTAAATGATGAATTAGTAGCTGCTAAAAAGGAACTCTTCAACTTGAGATTCCAGAATGCAACCTATCAATTGGAAAATACGAGCAGGATCAAAGACGTTCGTAAGAATATTGCAAGAATTCAGACTGTGATTGCCCAGAAAGCCAAAGCAGAGAATTGAAAACTGGAAAGGAGTACCAGATACCGTGGAAGAAAGAAATCTGAGAAAAACACGTGTCGGCAAAGTAGTCAGCGATAAGATGGATAAGACGATTGTCGTTGCAATTGAAGATCACGTTAAACATCCGCTTTACAAAAAGATCGTGAAGAAGACGTATAAATTAAAAGCACACGATGAGAACAACGAGTGCAAAATCGGTGATACCGTGAAGGTTATGGAAACCAGACCGTTATCGAAAGATAAGAGATGGAGACTGGTTTCAGTCTTAGAAAAAGCAAAATAAGGAGGACGCTAGGATGATTCAGCAGGAAAGCAGATTAAAAGTCGCTGATAATACTGGGGCAAAGGAAATCCTCTGCATACGCGTTATGGGCGGTTCAACAAGAAGATATGCAAGCATCGGGGATGTAATCGTTGCTTCGGTCAAAGATGCAACACCAGGTGGCGTTGTGAAAAAAGGTGATATTGTAAAGGCCGTTGTTGTTCGCACTGTAAAGGGAAGCCGTCGTAAAGATGGTTCTTATATCAAATTTGATGAGAATGCAGCCGTTATCATCAAAGATGACAAGACTCCAAGAGGAACCCGTATTTTTGGGCCAGTAGCCAGGGAGCTTCGTGAGAAACAGTTCATGAAGATTGTTTCTTTAGCTCCTGAAGTATTATAGGAGGTCAAACATGGCAGTTAAAATTAAAAGAGGCGATACCGTTCGAGTAATCGCCGGAAAAGATAAAGGCAAAGAAGGAAAAGTTCTTTCCGTAAAAGAGAAAAAAATTCTTGTTGAAGGCGTCAATATGGTGACAAAGCACGAGAAACCTTCTATGTCAAATCAGCATGGTGGTATTATATCAAAAGAATCTCCCCTTGATATCTCGAATGTGATGTACCTTCACAATGGGAAAGTTACAAGAATAGGTTACAAGATGGATGGAGACAAAAAGGTCCGCGTTGCCAAGGCAACAGGCGAAGTAATCGATTAAGAAAGAGAGGAGGCCAAAAAACAGTGAGTAGATTACATGACAGCTACAACAGTGAAATTGTTGATGCGTTGACAAAAAAATTTGAATACAAGAATGTTATGGAAGTGCCGAAACTTTCAAAGATCGTTATTAACATGGGTGTCGGTGAGGCAAAAGAGAATGCGAAAGTATTAGATGCTGCAGTCAGTGATCTGACAGCGATCTCAGGTCAGAAACCGGTTCTTACAAAAGCAAAAAAATCTGTTGCTAACTTTAAGATCAGAGAAGGAATGCCGATTGGATGCAAAGTTACCTTACGAGGTGAGAGAATGTATGAATTCCTCGATCGTCTGGTAAATCTTGCACTTCCTCGTGTTCGAGATTTCCGCGGTGTGAATCCTAATGCGTTTGACGGAAGAGGAAATTATGCCCTAGGTATCAAAGAGCAGTTAATCTTCCCTGAAATCGAATATGACAAAGTCGACAAAGTTCGTGGAATGGATATTATCTTCGTTACAACAGCGAAAACAGATGAAGAAGCTAGAGAATTATTGGCTCAGTTCAATATGCCGTTTGCTAAATAAGGAGGAAATATGGCTAAAAAGTCAATGAAAATTAAACAGCAGCGTGCACCGAAATACTCTTCAAGAGCGTATAATCGCTGCAGAATATGTGGTCGTCCGCATGGATATTTAAGAAAATATGGAATCTGCAGAATTTGCTTCCGTGAGTTAGCATATAAGGGTCAGATCCCGGGAGTTAAAAAAGCGAGCTGGTGACCGAAAGCAACTTAGCGAAAGCAAGCCATAGGCGTTGAGCTTAATGCGAGGCTGTTCGTGAACCTTAACGAGTACGAAGTACGAGTTTAGTTGAACGAACCACCCTCTGTTCTCGATACCCCCTGGAGCATGAGCTTAGTTGAATGAACTCACCCGTCACGATAGATATAGAAGGAGGAAAAACAATGACAATGAGTGATCCTATTGCAGATATGCTTACAAGAATTCGTAATGCAAATACTGCAAAGCATGATACCGTAGATGTTCCGGCATCAAAGATGAAAATCGCTATTGCTGATATCCTTGTTGATGAAGGCTATATTGCCAAATATAACATTATTGATGAGGGAAGCTTTAAAACAATCCATATTGTGTTAAGATATGGTGCGGATAAAAATGAAAAGATTATTACAGGCTTAAAGAGAATTTCAAAGCCTGGACTTCGAGTATATGTTAACAAAGACCAACTTCCAAGAGTACTTGGTGGCCTGGGCATAGCAATTATTTCTACGAATAAAGGTGTCATCACAGATAAAGAAGCGAGAAAACAGAACGTCGGCGGAGAAGTACTTGCATTCGTGTGGTGACCGAAAGCAACTTAGCGATTGACGAGCCGGTAGGCGAAGACAGAGCTTAGTGCGAGGTCGTTCGCGAACCTTAACGAGTACAAAGTACGAGTTTAGTTGAGTGAACTTACCCGTGGAAAGCAACTTAGCGATTGACGAGCCGGTAGGCGAAGACAGAGCTTAGTGCGAGGTCGTTCGCGAACCTTAACGAGTACAAAGTGCGAGTTTAGTTGAGTGAACTCACCCGTGGAAAGCAACTTAGCGATTGACGAGCCGGTAGGCGAAGACAGAGCTTAGTGTGCTGTTGTTTATAAATTAGAAATACTGAAAACAGAAGAGGACGTTTTTTATAAGATCTTCCTCTTCCGAGAATTTAAGTTATAGGAGGAAATTTGGTATGTCACGTATTGGAAGACAGCCAGTTGTTGTTCCTGACGGCGTAACAGTCGAGATTAAAGAGAACAATGATGTAATAGTTAAAGGACCAAAAGGAACACTTGAGAGGTCCCTCCCAATTGAAATGGAAATTAAATTGGAAGATGGAAAGGTAATTGTTACCAGACCAAATGATCAAAAAAAGATGAAATCATTACACGGCTTGACCAGAACACTGATTTCAAACATGGTTATCGGTGTGAAAGATGGCTTTGAGAAGACTCTTGAGGTTAACGGTGTAGGTTATAGAGCTGCAAAACAGGGCAAGAAACTTGTACTAACATTAGGCTACTCTCATCCGGTAGAAATGAATGATCCAGAGGGATTGGAATCCATTGTAGACGGAAATAAAATTACCATAAAGGGAACCGACAAAGAAAAAGTAGGCCAATACGCTGCTGAAATCAGAGACAAGAGAAGACCCGAACCTTACAAGGGCAAGGGAATCAAGTATACTGATGAAGTGATCAGACGTAAAGTTGGTAAAACTGGTAAGAAATAAATAAGGAGAGTGTGGAAATGATTAATAAAGTATCAAGAACGCAAGTTCGCCAGAAAAAGCATAGAAGAATGCGTAATCATATCGCTGGTACCGCTGCTAAGCCACGTCTTTGTGTGTTTAGAAGCAACAATCATATGTATGCTCAGATTATTGATGATACAGTTGGAAGTACTTTGGTTTCCGCTTCTACTCTTCAGAAAGACGTAAAAGCAGAATTAGAGAAAACCAATGATGTCAAAGCAGCAGCATATCTCGGCAGTGTAATAGGAAAAAAAGCGGTTGATGCAGGTATCACTGAAGTCGTTTTCGACAGAGGCGGTTTCATATATCAGGGTAAAGTTCAGGCATTAGCAGATGGAGCCCGCGAGGCAGGTCTGAAATTCTAGGAAAGGAAGGAAAAGAACACATGAGACATACAATCATTGATGCCAGCCAGTTAGAACTGGAAGAGAAAGTCGTATCTATCAAACGTGTTACCAAGGTTGTTAAAGGTGGTCGTAACTTCCGTTTTACTGCTTTAGTAGTAGTTGGTGACCACAACGGACATGTTGGCGCAGGTCTTGGAAAGGCAGCAGAAATTCCGGAAGCAATTCGCAAGGGAAAAGAAGATGCCACTAAGAAGTTGATCACTGTTGCTACAGATGAGTACAATAGTATCACACATGATGTTATCGGAAAATACGGCAGTTCCAACGTACTGCTTAAGAGAGCTCCCGATGGTACTGGAGTAATTGCAGGAGGACCTACACGTGCCGTAATAGAGATGGCCGGAATTAAGAATATTCGTACAAAGTCTTTAGGCTCGAATAACAAGCAAAATGTAGTTTTAGCGGCAATTGAAGGACTTAGTCAGTTAAAGACACCTGAAGAGGTAGCTAAACTCCGTGGAAAATCAGTTGATGAGATTCTGGCTTAAAGGAGGACGAAAAAATGGCAGATAAATTAAAAATAACCTTAGTAAAGTCTACGATTGGTGCAATACCAAAGCATAAAAAGACTGTAGAAGCGCTGGGACTTAGAAAACTTAACAAGACAGTTGAGATGCCAGATAATCCTGCCGTACGCGGTATGATTCATCAGGTAAGCCATCTGGTTAAAGTAGAAGAGGCTTAAACGTTTAGAATTATAGAAGGAGGTACCATAATGGACTTATCAAATTTACAGCCTGCCGAAGGTTCCAGACAGAGCAATATGTTCCGAAAAGGCCGTGGACATGGATCGGGTAACGGAAAAACAGCCGGCAAGGGACATAAAGGGCAGAAAGCCCGTTCGGGAAAAGGACCGAGACCAGGCTTTGAAGGCGGACAGATGCCGTTGTACAGACGTCTTCCCAAGAGAGGATTTAAGAACATAAACTCTAAGGAGATTGTCGGCATTAATGTCAGCGCTTTAGATCGTTTCGAAGATGGCGCAGAAGTAACTGTAGCTTCATTAGTTGAGAGTGGGATTGTGACCAATCCAAAAGATGGAGTTAAGATCTTAGGTAGTGGTGAAATTTCCAGGAAACTGACAGTGAAAGTGAATGCCTTTAGTGAAAGCGCAAAAGCTAAGATTGAGGCAGCAGGTGGAACAGCCGAGGTGATCTAATGTTTAAAACATTAAGAAACGCATTTAAGATCAAGGAAATTCGAAAAAAAATATTTTATGTTTTAATGATGTTGGTTGTGATCCGTTTCGGGTCACAACTTCCAGTACCCGGTGTTAATACTGCTTTCTTTGCTGATTTTTTTAAGAATAACAGTAATGAAGCCTTCAGTTTTCTGAATGCATTTACAGGAGGAGGATTTGATAATTTTTCAATCTTTGCACTCAGTATTACACCTTATATTACATCCTCTATCATTATACAGCTTCTGACGATTGCCATCCCGAGCCTGGAAGAGATGCAAAGGGATGGAGAAGATGGAAGAAAAAAGATTACAGCACTTACGCGTTACGTTACAGTAGGGCTTGCTTTATTCGAATCGGTAGCTATGGCTGTCGGTTTTGGGAACAAAGGACTTCTGAATGATATGACGTTAATTAACGTAATTGTTGCCGTTGCATCTCTTACAGCCGGTTCAGCTTTCCTGATGTGGGCAGGAGAACAGATCAATGACAAAGGGGTCGGAAATGGTATCTCCATGGTCCTGCTTATTAATATCTTATCGCGAATACCGACAGATATGGTGACTTTGTTTAATAAGTTTATCAAAGGTAAAACTATTGCAAAAGGTGTTTTGGCAGGAGTTATTATATTCTTGATTATTCTTGTACTCACTGTTTTCGTTTTAGTGTTAAATGGTGCAGAGCGAAGGATTCCTGTCCAGTATTCTAAGAAAATGCAGGGAAGAAGAATGGTAGGCGGTCAGTCTTCCAATATTCCTCTGAAAGTCAATACAGCAGGAGTTATGCCAATTATCTTCACATCGTCAATTATGTCTTTCCCTGGAATTATCGCATCTTTTATCGGAAAAGCAAATGTAGGCGGATGGGGCGGAAAAGTTTTGGGTGTACTCAACTCCGCGAATTGGTTCAAAAAAGATAATATGTTTAATACGATTGGATTGATTCTCTATGTTGTATTAGTGATATTCTTTGCTTACTTTTATACTTCAATTACTTTTAATCCATTGGAAGTTGCAGATAACATGAAAAAACAAGGCGGTTTTATACCAGGCATTCGTCCGGGGAAAGCTACTGTCGAATATTTGAATTCAATCTTGAATTATGTTATTTTTATAGGTGCTGCAGGGCTTACAATTGTAGCAATCATACCGTTTTTCTTTAACGGCATGTTTAATGCAACCGTTTCCTTTGGCGGAACATCCCTTATTATTATAGTATCTGTCATACTGGAGACATTAAAACAGGTTGAATCTATGATGCAGGTTCGTAATTATAAAGGATTTTTGAACGATTAAGAACGTTTACATTGGGCTGTGGCGTGTAATTCCGTCATAGCCTTTATGGGATTGGAGATGAAAGATGAAGATCATTATGTTAGGTGCACCGGGTGCCGGAAAAGGAACTCAGGCTGAAAAAATAGCGGATCGATATCATATACCACATATCTCAACAGGGGACATATTCCGTGCGAATATCAGTGAGGGGACGGAACTTGGTAAAAAAGTAAAAAAGTATATTGATCAGGGACAGCTGGTTCCGGACGAACTGACTTGCGATTTGGTCGTGGACCGTATTTCAAAATCTGATGCGGCAAATGGTTATGTATTGGATGGATTTCCGAGAACAATTCCACAGGCAAAAACCCTCACGGACGCTATGGATGAGCGAAATGAAAAAATTGATTATGCAATCAGTGTAGAAGTGCCTGATAAGGACATCATAGAACGTATGTCAGGACGCAGAGTATGTCCCGGATGTGGTGCCACATATCATATCAAACATCAGCCGCCAAAGCAGGAAGGGATCTGCGATAAATGTAAAAAAGAGCTGGCGATGAGAGATGACGATCAGCCGGAAACTGTGAAAAAACGACTGAAAGTTTATCATGAACAGACCAGTCCGCTGATTGACTTCTATCGCACTCAGGATGTTTTATATCAAGTTGATGGTACAACTGGTATTGAAACGGTATTTTGCGATATAATGAAAATATTAGGAGTATAAAGCGATGTCTGTATCTATTAAAAATGCCAGGGAAATTGAGCTGATGAGATATGCGGGACATCTGTTGGAAAAGGTCCATGACGAACTGGGTCAGGCTATTAAGCCGGGAATGTCAACCTGGGATATTGATCATCTAGGTGAAGAGATTATCCGCAGTTTTGGATGTACACCGAACTTCCTTAATTATGAAGGATATCCTGCATCTATTTGTGTATCAGTCAATCAAGAAGTTGTACATGGGATTCCAAAAAAGAATCGCATCTTAAAAGAAGGCGATATCGTAAGTCTTGATGCTGGCCTTATCTACAAAGGATATCATTCCGATGCCGCACGTACACATGCAGTAGGAGAGATCAGCGATGAGGCAGAAAAACTCATACAAGTTACAGAACAAAGCTTTTTCGAAGGAATCAGGATGGCAAAAGCAGGGAATCACTTGCATCAGATATCGGCAGCAATTGGTAATTACGCAGAAAGCTTTGGATACGGTGTTGTTCGAGATCTTACAGGTCATGGAATCGGTACACATCTTCATGAAGACCCGATGATTCCGAACTTTGCATGTAAGAGCCGTGGAATTCGTCTGCAGCCGGGCATGACACTTGCAATTGAACCTATGATAACACAGGAAAGTCCTGAAATTTACTGGTTGGATGATGACTGGACAGTTGTCACAGCAGATGGAAAACTCTCAGCACATTATGAGAATACAATTCTGATTACTGAGGATGAGCCTGAGATCCTGACTTTGACACACGTGAGGTGAGGCCATGAGAGATCCCAGCGTTGGCATGTTTGCAAGAAGCCTTGCAGGACATGATAAAGGAAGACTATATATTATCATTAAAACAGACGATGAGTATCTTTATCTGGCAGATGGAAAAAACCATACTGTGCTTCGTCCAAAGAAAAAGAAAAGAAAACACATCCAACATGAATCAGAGCTGTCTGAGATTATAGGTGAGAGGATTGCAGCAAAAAGCCCAATCCTTGATGAAGATATTATCAAAGCAATGAAAACCAAGGAGGTTTAAGAATGTCAAAATCAGATGCAATTGAAGTGGAAGGCAAAGTGCTCGAGAAACTTCCCAATGCTATGTTCAAAGTAGAACTGGAGAATAAGCATGTTGTCCTTGCTCACATCAGTGGAAAACTCCGTATGAATTATATCCGTATCCTTCCGGGAGACAAAGTGACCATTGAGCTGTCACCGTATGACCTGGATAAAGGACGTATTATCTGGAGAGATAAATAATTTAAAGCCTTTAGACGATTCATCAACTTATCGGAAGGAAAGCAAATGCCTTCATAAGCCGCTTGCTTTCCTTCCGATAAGTTATACATACTGTTATGAAGGCGTTGTATACCTCTATGGTATGATTTGTCAGGATTCCTTGACAAAAATAGATTGACGTATAGAAGCAAAAAGGCTATAATAGAGTTTGTTGACCGGAATCAAGAGCATAATTAATTTGGCTTCATGAGACGTTTTTCATACTTTTTAGGGTGTGAATCATAATCAGAAAACTGAAAATCCAAGGGATTGGATTTTTTTTTAAATTCATATGTCCATCTAGTAAAGACAAATGTATAAAAAAGAAAAGGAGTAGTACCAATGACGAAGTATGTGGGTAAGAGAATTGTTCTTGCTTTGGTCACGTTGTTTATCGTATGTGGTATCACGTTTTTTGCGATGAATGCCATTCCCGGCGGGCCATTCGACGGAGAAAAAGCCATTTCACCTGAAGTGAAGGCAGAGATGGAAAAGAGATTTAACCTTGATAAACCGGTTTCTCAGCAATTTATAATTTACATGAAGAACATATTACACGGCGATTTTGGTGTATCAGCGAAAACAGGTCGTGATATAGGAAAAACGATATCAACTTCCTTTAAAGTATCGGCTAAACTGGGTGCGATGGCAATTATAACTGCTGTTGTTTTTGGGGTGATTCTTGGGAGTAGTGCTGCTCTTACAAGAAATCATTTACCGGACAGGCTGATTATATTTTTATCTACATTAATATCTGCACTGCCAAGCTTTGTATTGGCATCACTATTACTTCTGGCTTTTTGTATTAAGTTAAAATGGATACCAGTATGGAATCCGAAAAATCCAAATTATATATTACCGGTTATTTCACTTGCGGCTTATCCGATGGCCTATATCACCAGGCTGACAAAAACCAGTATGTTGGATGCTATGGGACAAGATTATGTCCGCACAGCAAAGGCAAAAGGGGTTGCAAGTTGGAAGGTTTTGTTTAAACATGCGCTGCGTAATGCGCTAATTCCTGTTGTCACTTATGTGGGACCTATGATTGCTTCGATTTTAACCGGAAGCCTTGTTATTGAGAAAATTTTTACAATTGGCGGTTTGGGGTCGAAATTTGTTGACAGTATTACGAATCGAGATTATCCATTAATTATGGGTGTGACAATATTTTTGGCGGTTTTGATGGTAACAATGAATCTGATTACAGATATCGTATACAAAATCATTGATCCGAGAATCAACTTGGATTAGGGAAGGAAAACAAAAGATGGACAACACAAATAATAATATAGATCAAATGCCTAAAAAATCTCCATTTAGTATGCAGATTGATTTACAGAAGTTTGAAAAAGCTACGGATGAAGAAAAACACCAGCAGGAAGTAATGAGCAATTCGTCCTCTTTCTTCAAAGATGGGATGAAAAGACTCAAAAAAAATCCTCTTGCGATGGGAAGCATCATTGTGCTGATTCTAATTGTACTTATGATCATCATCACGCCTCACGTTATTCCTTATCAGTATTCACAGATTATCACTGTTGACGGTGTACGTGATAAGTCTGCATCTAATATGGCACCTTTAAAGCATTCAGACTTGGAAAAAGAATACATTAAAAAGGGAGGAAAGGTATTTCCTCACTTGATGGGTACTGACGAACTGGGTCGTGATTATTTTGTGCGTGTCGTTTACGGCACCAGAATTTCTCTGACTGTCGGGATCATTGCAAGTATTCTGGTTCTGCTGATAGGAGTTCTATATGGAAGTATTTCAGGATACTTCGGCGGAAGAGTGGATATGGTTATGATGCGTATCGTAGATGTGATTTATTCGGTCCCTGATTTATTGATGATCATACTGCTTTCTGTAGTACTCAATGAAATTCTGGATGTAAACAGTTTTCCATTTATGCAAAAATTGGGTACAAACATGATATCCCTCTTTATAGTATTTGGATTGTTGTACTGGGTAGGTATGGCACGGCTTGTACGAGGACAGATACTCACGGTAAAGGAGAATGAATATGTTCTTGCAGCGCAGGTCAGTGGGGCAAAATCAGGAAGGATTATACGAAAACATATTCTTCCAAATTGTATCAGCGTTATTATTATATCGGCAGCACTACAGATTCCATCCGCTATATTTACAGAGAGTTTCTTGAGCTTTATTGGACTCGGAGTAAAATCGCCGATGCCATCACTTGGCTCTCTGGCAAATGAGGCAAGAGCAGGACTTACCACTTATTCCTATAAACTAATTTTCCCGGCAATTATGATTGCCCTGATTACTTTGGCATTCAATTTGCTTGGTGATGGTCTGCGCGACGCATTTGATCCAAAATTGAGGAGGTAAAAAATGAATGAACATATATTATCTGTAAAAGATCTGCACACCTCCTTTACAACAGAAAAGGGAGAAGTCAAAGCTGTAAATGGTGTATCCTTTGATCTCGATAAAGGAAAGATTCTGGGTATTGTTGGTGAATCTGGATCTGGAAAGAGTGTCACTGCCTATTCCGTTATGCGGATTCTTGAGGCAAATGGGAAGATTGACAGTGGAGAAGTGTTATATAAAGGACAAGATATTACAAAATTTTCTGAAAAACAGATGAGGGACTTTCGCGGAAAATGCTGCTCCATTATTTTTCAGGATCCCATGACCAGCTTGAATCCGGTATTTACTGTAGGAAACCAGTTGAAAGAGGCGATTGAGCTACACACATCCAGAAAAGGAAAAGAAGCTGAAAACAGAGCTGTAGAAATGCTTACTCTGGTAGGGGTCAATGAACCAGAGAAACGTATAAAACAATATCCTTTTGAATTTTCAGGCGGTATGAGACAGAGAGTTATGATCGCTATGGCTCTTGCCTGTGAACCGGACATTTTGATTGCTGATGAACCTACTACGGCATTGGATGTTACGATTCAGGCTCAGATTCTGGAACTCATGCAGGATCTTCAGAAAAAGATGGGTATGGCGATTATCATGGTCACCCATGACCTCGGGGTCATCGCTGATATGTGTGATGAGATCATTGTGATGTACGGTGGACGTGTATGCGAACGTGGTACAGCGGAGGATATTTTCTATCGCCCTTCCCATGAGTATACAAAAGGGCTTCTAAGTTCTATCCCTGATGTAGAGAAAATCGGAGAAAAACTTCACCCAATTCCCGGAACCCCAATTAACCTGCTGAACATGCCCAAGGGCTGTGCATTCTGTCCGAGGTGTGAGAGTGCAATGAAGATCTGCTTGAACGAGCAGCCGCCGGAGATGCAGCTTCCGGACGGACATTATGCTTCCTGTTGGCTAAATATAAAAAAAGCGATGGAAGCGAAGGAGGGAGCCGCTCAACATGAATAAAGATTATATACCAAATAAAGATAATCTGATTGAAGTTAGTAATCTGAAGCAGTACTTTCCGATAAAAGTAGGATTCGCGAAAAAAGTTCCGCTTAAGGCAGTAGACGGCGTATCATTTGCGATAAAGCCAGGAGAGACACTGGGTCTTGTCGGAGAGTCCGGATGCGGAAAGACAACTGCAGGCAGATCTCTGCTCAGGTTGTATGCGCCCACTGATGGTGATGTGTTTTTTAACGGAGAGAGGGTTGATGAGAAGAGCATAGGGCATATGCGTAAAGATATGCAGATGGTTTTCCAGGATCCGTATTCTTCTTTAAATCCCCGAATGACGGTAGAAGATATTATCGGTGAACCACTGGATGTCCATAAGATGTATCATTCTAAAGGTGAGCGAAGAGACAGAATTTTGGAACTCATGGAGCTTGTGGGACTGAATGCTGAACATGCAACAAGATATGCTCATGAGTTTTCCGGTGGTCAGAGACAGAGAATCGGAATCGCAAGGGCTCTGGCTACGAACCCAAAGTTTATCGTCTGCGACGAAGCGGTCAGTGCACTGGATGTATCCATTCAGGCGCAGGTAATCAATATGTTTGATGAACTGCAGAAAAAACTTGGTGTAGCATACCTTTTTATTGCCCATGATCTGCTGGTTGTTCATCACATCTCAGATCGTATCGCGGTTATGTATCTGGGGAGAATTGTGGAGATGTCAGATGCAGATGAACTGAATGAGAATCCGATTCATCCGTATACACAGTCACTGCTCTCAGCGGTTCCTTACCCAGATCCCAGGAAAGCAAAAGAACGTCACAGAATTATTCTGGAGGGTGATGTCCCAAGCCCCCTGCATATGCCTACAGGATGCGCTTTTCGTACCAGATGCAAATATGCGACTGAACAGTGTGCGAAGGAATGCCCACAGCTGACCGAGCGCGGCGATGGACATCAGGTAGCATGTTGGAACAAGTAAAGTTCAACTAGGTGAAATTATGACTTTCCTTTTTGGAAGAATTAAGGTATAATCATCTAATATAGACCTTAAAAAATTGCTTTTAAGGCGAATAAAGGAGGAGATTTTTATGAAAAAGCGTATCATAGCAGTGTTACTTGCCACAACTATGGTTCTTGGATCTGCCATGGCAGGATGCGGAAATTCGAATGGAGAAAGTTCCAAATCTTCGGCCAGCAAATCGGAGAATAGCAAATCGGAGGATAGCTCCGCTGGCAGTACGTCGGCTGTTTCTGAAGAACACGGACCATCTAGCGAAGCTGCACCGGCCTGGGATAAGTTTGACAAGCTTATTCATGATATCAGAAGAGAAGTAGATCCGGCTAAACGTGAATCAATGATGCACGAAGCAGAGGATATGCTGATGGATACATGGACGGCAATCCCGTTGTATTATTACAATAAAAACTATTTGCAGAGTACAGATGTCACAGGAGTATATGCCAACTTGTTTGGATATAAGTTTTTCCAGTATGCACAGGCACCAGACAATAAACTGTCAATGAACCTCGGACCGGAACCCGCTAAGTTGGATCCTGCGCTGAACTCTGCAGTTGATGGGGCAATTCTCTCAATCATGGGATTTTCCGGACTGTATACTTTTAACGACAAGGGTGAGCATGTTCCGGATCTGGCGGAGGACTATGAAATGTCAGAAGACGGACTTACCTATACATTCACAGTCAGAGACGGCCTGAAATGGTCGAATGGTGATCCGCTGAACGCAAAAGACTTTGAGTATAGCTGGAACCGTCTCGCAGATCCTAAAACAGGAGCGGACTATTCCTATCTGACAGATATTATTAATAAGAAAGATGACGGCAAGCTCGATATAGAAGCTTCGGAAGACGGAAAGACCTTTACCGTTAAACTTGTCGCTCCCTGTCCGTATTTTCTCGACCTGGCTGCATTCCCGGCATTCTTCGCTGTACCGCAGAAGAGTGTTGAAGCTGCAGAAGGAGCGGATTCAAACCCGGGTGCATGGGCTTTGGAAGCAGGGTTTGTTGGTTCGGGACCATTCCTCTTAAAAGAATGGAAACATAATGAATCTATGTTATATGTGAAGAATCCAAATTACTATAATGCAGATAAGGTATCTATTGAGGAGATTCAGCTTATGTTGAGTGATGATCATACAGCGATCTTTAATGCGTTCAAAGATGGATCCCTGAATTATGCCGATGTAATTCCGACAGATGAGATGAAGAATGTCAAAGATACACCGTAGTATCATGTGATTCCGAATCTCGGAACCTATTACTGTGCATTCAATGTAAACAGCGATTTGTTTAAAGGCAAAACAGTTCAGCAAGCAGCCGATATGAGGCATGCGATGTCCTTACTGATTGATCGCCAATATATCGTTGATACTGTTGCACAGGCGGATCAGGAGCTTGCGAATACCTTTGTTCCTGCAGCTATGGAAGACGGTAGTGGCGAAGAATTCCGCAAGAACGATGATGATTACACATATCCGGACAAAGAAAATGTAGGATACTACGATCCGAATAAGGTCGATGTTAAAGGTGCTATCGAACTTCTCAAGAAGGCAGGTTTCGAATTCGACGGAGAGATGTTATCCTCCAGCACACCGATCAATATGACCTATGCGGTCAATGAAGGATCTGGAAATGTTAAGATCGCAGAAGCAATTCAGCAGGATCTTGCTCAGATCGGAATTAATGTAGACGTTGAAACAAAAGAGTGGTCTGTATTCCAGGAAGAAAGAAAGAATGGTGTCTATGACTTCCAGCGTGAAGGATGGATCGCAGATTACAATGATCCCATTAATATGCTTGAGATCTTTGAATCCACATCCGGTAATAACAACAGTCAGCTTGGTAAATAGACAACAGATTGCCAGATAAATATCTCTTAAAAAAACAGGGCTGCCCGGCCGAATCTTACTGACTCGGTTCGGACAGTCCGCTTTTGTAAAAATGTACTTGCAATCCTTGAATTTCAATGATATAATATAAAGCGATCTTTTGTGCGCATTTTTGGACTAACCCGCCAGAAAACGTATTGAAAGAACGAAACTTATTTGTTTTATTTAAGAAAGGAGGATTCATCATGAAAGTGAGATCTTCAGTAAAGCCAATGTGTGAGAAGTGCAAAGTGATCAGAAGAAAAGGCAAAGTAAGAATCATTTGTGAGAATCCAAAACACAAACAACGTCAGGGATGACCGGAAGTACTTAATAAAAACGAGCCTAGTGGCGAAGTTTGAGTTTAGTACGAGGTCGTTCGTGAACCTTAACGAGCATAAAATGCGAGTTTAGTTGAACGAACATCCTTGAAACAATTATTAAGTGCGGCTGCAGTTGACTCACCAGGAGGTGTTGTCGACTGATAATATTATAAAGTAAGACATGATTAAAATAATTGTAATCATGACACCCCGGTGGATGCATATAGTATCCCCTTATAATATTGCTTAATACTCTTTTACATTCATTTTGTGCGAAAGAGAACGGTCGTGTGAGGCGCGGCTGGATACAGATGTATCGTATCCCAATTAGGAAAATATTAGTATAATGGAGGAAAACGTACATGGCTCGTATAGCTGGTGTAGATTTACCAAGAGACAAACGTGTTGAGATCGGCCTGACTTATATCTATGGTATAGGCAGAAGCAGTGCCGACAGAATTTTAAAAGAAGCTGGGGTGGATCCGGATATCCGCTGCAGAGACCTTACAGATGACGATGTTAAAAAGATCAGTGATGTCATCGATGGGACTCAGACAGTAGAAGGTGATTTGCGTCGTGAAGTTGCTATGAATATCAAACGACTTCAGGAAATCGGATGCTATCGTGGAATCCGCCATAGAAAAGGACTTCCGGTTCGTGGGCAGAAAACTAAGACAAATGCCAGAACCCGTAAAGGACCAAAGAGAACAATTGCGAACAAGAAGAAATAACAAGTAAATAGAAAGCGTAGGTTAGTTTTTATTATGGCAAAAGTGACAAAGAAATCGACAAAACGTCGTGTCAAGAAAAACGTTGAACGCGGACAGGCACATATCCAGTCATCATTCAATAATACGATTGTTACACTGACTGATACAGCTGGGAATGCTCTTTCATGGGCAAGTGCAGGTGGTCTGGGATTTAGAGGTTCAAGAAAATCTACTCCTTATGCAGCCCAGATGGCAGCAGAAACTGCAACAAAGGCAGCATTGGTACATGGATTGAAAACTGTAGATGTGTTCGTAAAAGGACCTGGTTCAGGACGCGAAGCAGCAATTCGTGCATTACAGGCGAATGGTCTGGAAGTCACCAGTATCTGTGACGTTACACCTGTACCGCACAATGGTTGTCGCCCACCAAAACGTAGAAGAGTCTAATTAGGAGGTCATAGCAAATGGCAGTAGATAGAGTTCCGGTTCTGAAAAGATGTAGATCTTTAGGGTTGGATCCGGTTTATTTGGGAATTGATAAAAAGTCCACACGTCAGTTGAGACGCTCGAATCGTAAGATGTCTGAGTATGGACTTCAATTGAGAGAGAAACAGAAAGCAAAATTTATATACGGAGTACTGGAAAAACCTTTCCGTAATTACTATAAAAAAGCAGATAAGATGGCAGGACAGACAGGTGCTAACCTGATGACACTTCTGGAGATGCGTCTGGATAATGTTGTTTTCCGCCTTGGATTTGCAAGAACGAGAAAAGAAGCGAGACAGATCGTTGATCATAAGCACATTACCGTGAATGGCAGAACGGTTAATATTCCATCATACCAGGCTCATCCGGGAGATGTAATTGAAGTAAGAGAAAACAAAAAATCCTGTCAGAGATATAAAGATATTCTGGATATGACAGGAGGACGTCTGGTACCGGAATGGCTGGATGCAGATCAGGAAACACTGAAAGGATCTGTTAAAGAACTTCCTGCTCGTGAAGTAATTGATGTCCCTGTAGATGAGATGCTGATCGTCGAATTGTACTCTAAGTAAACAATAGCAACAAGCCAATCAATATTATAAGGAGGGGCTTTCGAGTGTTTGATTTTAACAAACCGAAAATTGAGATTACGGAGATTTCTGAAGACAAAAGATACGGCAGATTTGTAGTAGAACCCCTGGAAAGAGGTTACGGTACAACACTTGGTAATTCTCTTAGAAGAATTATGCTTTCATCTCTGCCGGGTGCCGCAGTCAGCCAGGTTAAGATCGAGGGCGTACTGCACGAATTCAGCTCCATTCCAGGAGTGAAGGAAGACGTTACAGAGATTATCATGAATCTGAAGAGCCTTGCTATTAAGAATACGAGCGAGACTGACGAAGCCAAAATTGCTTATATAGAGTACGAAGGTGACGGCGTAGTGAGAGGATCTGACATTCAGGCGGATCAGGATATTGAAATCATGAATCCCGACCAGGAGATCGCTCATTTAAGCGGCGGTGCGGACTGTAAGCTTTATATGGAACTGACAATCACAAAAGGCAGAGGTTATGTGAGCGCCGATAAGGGCAAGACAGAGGATATGCCGATTGGTGTAATCGCAGTAGATGCGATCTATACACCGGTAGAACGTGTGAATCTTTCCGTAGAAAATACCCGTGTCGGCCAGATAACCGACTTTGATAAACTTACTTTAGATGTTTACACCAGAGGGACTCTCGATCCGGACGAGGCAGTGAGTCTTGCAGCAAAGGTTTTAAGCGAACACCTGAAACTGTTCATTGATCTTTCTGAGAATGCAAAAACTGCAGAGGTTATGGTAGAGAAAGAGGACAATGAAAAAGAAAAGGTTCTTGAGATGAACATTGATGAACTTGAGTTATCTGTTCGTTCTTATAACTGCCTGAAACGTGCCGGTATTAATACAGTAGAGGAACTTTGCAATAAAACCCCTGAAGATATGATGAAAGTTCGTAACCTTGGACGTAAGTCTTTAGAAGAGGTTCTTGCAAAATTAAAGGAACTGGGGTTGGAGCTTAGCCCTGGCGAAGAACAGTAATTGTTTGTAGAAATAAGCGCTGTGTCAGTAAGACCGAAGAAGCATGGCATATGCGTTCCACAAATGGAGGAAAATAATGGCTAAATATAGAAAACTGAGCAGAACATCTGATCAGAGAAATGCATTGCTCAGAAATCAGGTGACGAATCTGCTTTATCATGGAAAGATCCGTACAACGGAGGCCAAAGCAAAAGAAATTCGTAAAATTGCAGAGGATTTGATCGCTCTTGCAGTTCGCGAAAAAGATAACTATGAGACAGTAACCGTAACAGCAAAGGTTCCGAAAAAGGATGCTGACGGAAAACGTGTGAAAGAAGTTGCAGACGGAAAGAAAATTACCGTCTACGATGAGGTGGAAAAGGAAATCAAAAAAGATTCCCCGTCCAGACTTCATGCCAGACGTCAGATGATGAAAGTTTTATATCCGGTTACTGAGGTTCCGAAAGAAAACAAAGAGAAGA
Source organism: Blautia liquoris (assembly GCF_015159595.1). Classification (NCBI taxonomy): domain Bacteria; kingdom Bacillati; phylum Bacillota; class Clostridia; order Lachnospirales; family Lachnospiraceae; genus Blautia; species Blautia liquoris. The sequence continues at coordinate 444,428 of NZ_CP063304.1, forward strand.
AGAAAAACACAAAAAAAGTCGATATGGCCGCTAAATTATTTGATGAGATTGCACCGAAGTATGAAAACCGCAATGGCGGATATACTCGTATTATTAAAATCGGAGAGCGTAAAGGCGATGCTGCCATGGAAGTTCTTATTGAATTGGTGTAATATTTTATACATCAACTAACAAGGTTGAGTCAAAAGAGTGAACGAAAGCGTAGCAGTTGTTCGCTCTTTTTCTCTTTCAAGGAGTTATACAATGGAGAAAAAAAAGCTTTTATTCATATTTAACCCCAGGGCCGGAAAAGGACAGATTCGCAGTAAACTATTCGAGATTATAGATATCTTTGTCAAGCATAACTTTGAAGTTATTGTTCATCCAACGCAGAAAGCAGCTGACGCATATGAAAAAACAATGGAACTTGCACAGCAAGTCGATCTGGTTGTATGCAGCGGAGGCGATGGAACTCTCGATGAGGTTGTGAATGGGCTGATGGAAGCTTCCGCTCAGGTACCACTGGGATACATACCGGCGGGAAGTACGAATGATTTTGCCAACAGTCTGAAAATATCTAAGAATATGGTCCGTGCGGCAAAGGATATTGTAGAGGGACATCTGTATTCCTGCGACGTGGGTGTATTTAATGAAAAGAACTTTGTGTATATTGCCGCTTTTGGCCTGTTTACGGATGTCTCATATGAGACAGACCAAAATCTGAAGAATGTATTAGGACACCTTGCATATCTTCTGGAAGGGAGCAAACGAATCTTCAATGTTCCTACTGCCCATATGAAAGTGAATTGTAATGGGATGACACTGGAGGGAGAATACATCTATGGAATGATCACGAATGCACGTTCTGTAGGAGGTTTTAAGAATCTTGTAGGACCCGATGTTAAACTCAACGATGGCCTGTTCGAGGTGACTCTAATACGGAATCCCAAAAATCCGATTGAGCTCAACGAGATTATTACGTCTCTGATCACCGCTGAGGATAAGACGGATCTGATAGACAACTTCAAGACCGATTATATCGAGATTGAATCACCCGAGAAAGTGGCATGGACACTGGACGGGGAATTCGGAGGAGAACATACCGCCGTGAAAATCTTTACAAAAAAACATGCACTTGAAGTGATCATCAATCACAATGGAAAAGATAACGACGGAAAAAACTTATAAAATGGATTATTTTTTTGTTGGCAAATTCCCTCATTTAGGTTATAATAGATCCAAACAAACAAGGAAAATTCATGTCAGCATGATGTTAATATTATAAATTACAAGGAGGAAGCAATGTTAGTATCAGCAAAAGATATGTTGCAAAAAGCAAAAGCAGGGCATTACGCAGTCGGACACTTTAATATTAATAATCTGGAGTGGACAAAAGCTGTGCTTCTCACCGCTGAAGAATTAAGATCCCCGGTTATTCTGGGTGTTTCCGAGGGTGCTGGAAAGTATATGACAGGTTTCAAGACCGTTGCAGCGATGGTTAAGGCTATGATAGAAGAACTTCACATCACGATTCCGGTAGCATTACATCTTGATCACGGGACTTACGAAGGATGTTATAAGTGTATCGAAGCAGGTTTTTCTTCTATTATGTTTGATGGTTCTTCTTATCCAATCGATGAGAATGTGGCCAAGACAAGAGAACTCGTGAAGATTTGTGCTGAAAAGGGAATGTCACTTGAGGCAGAAGTTGGAGCTATAGGCGGAGAAGAAGATGGTGTAATTGGTGTCGGCGAGTGCGCTGATCCAGAAGAATGTAAGATGATTGCTGATCTGGGAGTTGATATGTTGGCTGCCGGTATTGGCAATATACACGGCAAGTATCCGGATAACTGGGCTGGGTTGAGCTTTGAGACACTTGCAGCAGTTCAGGAATTGACAGGCGAGATGCCACTTGTACTTCACGGCGGAACCGGAATACCGGACGACATGATTAAAAAGGCCATTGATCTGGGGGTATCCAAGATCAATGTGAATACAGAGTGTCAGCTGGTTTTTGCTGAGGCAACCAGAAAGTACATTGAAGAGGGAAAAGACCGTCAAGGAAAGGGATATGATCCCAGAAAACTACTGGCACCCGGAATAGAGGCAATACAGGAAATAGTGAAAGAAAAGATGGAACTTTTTGGCTCAGTTGGTAAAGCCTGATTGAGTTTGGCAGGTATATAGTTGATAGACGAGGGCGTTCTGCGAATGGTGTAGAATGCCCTTTTGATGTATCGAAACAGAGAGGAGAATATGCGTATGCAGGAGAATGTGAACGTAGCTGAAATTTTTGGAGAGAATGTTTTTAACGATGCCATTATGCAGGAAAGACTGCCCAAAAAGGTTTATAGAAGATTAAAAGATGCAATTGCAAATGATGAAGAATTGGATCTTGATACAGCCGATATGATAGCCCACGAGATGAAAGTCTGGGCAATCGAAAAGGGTGCAACTCATTTTACTCACTGGTTTCAGCCGCTTACGGGGGTCACAGCGGAAAAGCATGATGCTTTTATCACGGCGCCGGATGAAAGAGGAAAAGTGCTCATGAGCTTTTCCGGAAAAGAGCTCATTAAGGGAGAGCCAGATGCATCATCTTTTCCCTCTGGAGGACTTCGTGCAACCTTTGAAGCGAGGGGATATACGGCATGGGACTTCACTTCTCCTGCATTCGTTCGTCAGGACGCGGCAGGGGCAACACTTTGTATTCCGACTGCTTTTTGCTCATATACTGGTGAAGCACTGGATCAGAAGACACCGTTGCTGCGTTCTATGGAAGCAATTAATATGCAGTCTCTTCGCCTGATAAGACTGTTTGGAAATACAACATCAAAAAAGGTTACTCCGTCTGTAGGTCCGGAACAGGAATATTTTCTGGTGGATGCCAAAAAGTTTCTTCAGAGAAAAGATCTGATCTATACGGGGAGAACCTTATTCGGAGCCATGCCGCCGAAAGGTCAGGAGATGGACGATCATTATTTTGGAACGATTCGTCAGAGAATTGCCGGATTCATGAGAGATGTCAATATTGAGTTGTGGAAGATGGGCGTTTCAGCGAAGACACAGCACAATGAGGTGGCTCCTGCACAGCACGAACTTGCGCCTATCTATACGGAGGCGAATATCGCAGTCGATCATAATCAGATTATTATGAAGACATTAAAAAGAGTAGCTTGTCAGCATGGAATGAAGTGTCTGCTTCATGAGAAACCATTTGCAGGGGTGAACGGTTCTGGAAAGCACAATAACTGGTCACTTACGACAGATGACGGGATTAATCTGTTGGATCCGGGCATTACACCTCACGAAAATATACAATTTCTTCTGGTGTTAAGCTGTATTATCAGTGCGGTTGACAAACATGCCGGACTACTTCGCGAATCAGCAGCCGATCCGGGAAATGATTTTAGACTTGGGGCAAATGAAGCACCGCCGGCAATCATATCCATATTCCTCGGGGAACAACTCGAAGATGTAGTGGAACAGCTAATCAGCACCGGAAATGCCACCAGAAGTAAAAAATGTGGAACACTTCACACAGGGGTCAGGACGCTGCCCGATCTTTCAACAGATGCAACAGACAGAAACAGGACATCACCCTTTGCCTTTACAGGTAATAAATTCGAGTTTCGAATGGTGGGGTCCAGAGATTCGATCGGGATGCCAAATACAGTTTTGAATACAATCGTGGCAGAAGCTTTCTGTGATGCCTGTGACAGACTGGAGAACTCCAAAAATCTTGTAGATGCGGTTCATGATCTGATTAAGGAAAACCTAAGTGAGCATCAAAGAGTTATCTTCAATGGGAATGGATATTCCAGGGAGTGGGTTGATGAAGCCGAAAGAAGAGGCCTGGCCAATATAAGATCTATGGTGGATTCCATCCCGGAACTTCTGAAAGAGGATACGGTCACCATGTTCGAAAAATTCCATGTCTTTACGAAGGCAGAGCTTAATTCTCGCGCAGAGGTTCAATATGAGAATTACTCAAAGACTATTAATATAGAAGCAAAAACTATGATTGATATCGCCTCGAAACAGATTATACCAGCCGTTATCAAATACGAAAAGAGTCTCAGTGAAACTATAATCGCGATAAAAAATGCCGGTGTCTGTGAAGTGAGTGTCGAGTCCGAACTGCTGTGTAAGACATCATTGCTCTTAACAGAAGCGAATAGAGCGTTAAAGAACCTTAAAGAGACAGAGACAAAAGCATGTTCGCTGCCCGAGGGAGCACCGCGGGCGAGATACTATCACGATGTTGTAATGGAAGCTATGAACACTCTTCGAAGTCCCATTGACCGTCTCGAGATGATCGTGGATAAGGAGATGTGGCCGATGCCATCATATGGCGACTTAATGTTTGAAGTCTGATTTTTATTTCATATGTGTCATATCAACTGTGGATGAAGAAGCCTTCCGATTATATAGGGACACTGTCTTTATACCTATCGGAAAGCTTTTGACTGTTTTTCCGGAAAATGTCCTCTGCTTTTCAATTCTTGTGTTTTTTGATTCTTTCTGGTATAATTAATCGGAGTGTCGTTGGAAAGGTTTTTAGGTACCTTTGGAAAGTGAGGCATATGTGCAATAAAATTGACGTGTTAGGTGTGCATATAGATTATATGGATGCAGAATCATCTATGAATCGAATAGCAGAAATGATGAAAAGTGACCGCATGGATATGGTAAGCGTGGTGACCATGAGTACTCTGATGCTTGCCAGGAGAGATCCTGTGTGGAAGAAGTATATAGAAGATATGGATCTCACCGTCATCGGAGATGATGAGATTTTAAAAGCCGCAGATATCTTAATGGGACCGATCAAGGAAGAAGTTCAAAACAACAAATTTATAGAACTTTTTTTTGATTTTATGATTCAGAATCAGAAACAGATCTTCGCTCTTGGTGAGACAAAAGAAGAGGTCGAAGGCTTAAGAAACTATCTGCATAATGATTATCCCGGGATTCAGATTGTCGGTGAAGCGGTTGTACAAGACGATGCTTCGCCTGAAAAATATATGAATGAGATCAACAGTCTTACGGTTGACGTGATTGTAAGTGGACTTTCCGGCTTTCGCCAGGACATGCTCGCGTTTGAGAATAAAAGTCAGCTGAACTCTAAACTGTGGCTTTGTCTTGGAAAACAGCCATTTATTCAGTCAAATGCAGGTTTAAAAGTGAGCCTCTGGAGCACACTATTAAGGAAGAATGCATTCAAACGAATGGTGGCAAAATATAAGGAAGAGAATCATATGATTGTCTGATATAGATGATGATGAGGAAGACATATGAAAGAGTCTGGGTTTGTAAAGAGCAGATATTCCGATTATCTGCTCATAATTATCGGAACGGCTTTGATGGCTCTGGCAATCAATCTGATACTGGATCCGGCGGGGCTGGTAACAGGAGGATTTTCGGGTCTTGCAATTGTGATTAAGTCTTTGACCGGAGAGTTTATTGAGGACGGGATACCGATCTGGCTTTCTACGACGGTATTAAATGTACCGTTGTTTTTAATTGGATTTAAAATACAAGGAGCCAGATCTCTGGGTAAAACACTTTTTGGCGCAGCTGCACTTTCTGCATGGCTTTACCTGATCCCTGCGGGTTCACTGGCACCGGATGATCTGCTGCTTTCTGCTGTGTTCGGGGGTGGACTGCAGGGATTGGGAATTGGTCTCGTCTTTATCGGACATGCAACGACAGGTGGAACAGATATGGCGGCTGCACTGGTTCAAAGAAAGTTCCGGCATTATACGATCGCACAGGTTATGCAGGTGATCGATGGAATTATTGTACTTAGCGGTGTATACGCATTTGGGATCAGCAAAGCACTGTATGCGGTGATTTCAATTGTCGTGATGACGAAACTTACTGATACATTAATAGAAGGTCTTCATTTTGCGGTATCTGCATACATTATTACGGAGAAACCGGAGGAAATTGCCAGTGAGCTGATGCTAAAGGTAAACCGGGGGGTTACCGGCATTGATGCAAAAGGCATGTATACGGGTAATAAACGCACCATGCTTTATTGTGTGGCCGGAAAGAAACAAATTGTTGAGCTAAAAGATATTGTGATGAAACTGGATCCGAATGCCTTTGTTATCGTAACGGACGCAAAAGAAGTTCTGGGAGAAGGTTTTATCGAAAACATATGACATTTGTAAATATTTACCCTTTATTTTTGGGGTATTTTGTATTAAAATGTAGAGTATGTTACAATGGGATAAAAAGATCACGCTTCATTACTATATAGTCGAAAGAGGGAAAAGTTATGATTTCAAATCAGATACTGCAAAATACAATCGAAGGCATTAAGTCGATCTCGAGAGCAGAACTCGCTGTCACGGATGTGGAGGGTAATGTACTCGTGTCTACATTTCCTGAAGAGGAGATCAGTAAAGAAGAGGTTGAGAATTTTGCCGAATCACAGGCTGATTCTCAGTCTATGAAAAGCTTACAGTTTTTTAAGGTGTATGATGAACACCAGGCAGAATATGTGTTAATTGCCAGGGGTGACAACGAGGATATCTTTCTTGTTGGAAAGCTGGCGGCATTCCAGCTGCAGAATCTCTTAGTGGCTTATAAAGAGCGCTTTGACAAAGATAATTTTATCAAGAATCTGCTGCTCGATAATCTGTTGCTGGTCGATATCTATAACCGTGCAAAAAAGCTTCATATTGATACAGAAGCACGCAGAGTCGTATTTATTCTGGAGAGTGATCCTGACAAGGATCGTGGAACACTGGAGAATGTCAGAAATCTATTCGGTAATAAATCCGGTGATTTTGTCACCGCTGTCGATGAAAAAGACATCATTATAGTCAAGGAACTGGCCGAAGATGATGATTATACTCAGATGAACAGGATTGCTAACTCGGTCCTTGATACACTGGGCCGTGATGAAAATCATGAGGTTCATATTGCCTACGGAACCATCGTTAAGGAATTAAAAGATGTCTCACGCTCTTATAAGGAAGCGCGGATGGCTTTGGATGTTGGAAAAATATTCTTTGAGGAAAGGGATGTCATTGCCTATAGTTCACTAGGAATTGGACGTCTGATTTATCAGCTGCCCATACCACTGTGTAAGATGTTTATCAAAGAGGTTTTCGTCGATAAATCCCCAGATGATTTTGATGAGGAGACACTGACTACAATCAATAAGTTTTTCGAAAATAATCTGAATGTATCAGAGACATCCAGACAGTTGTATATTCACAGAAACACATTGGTATACCGTCTGGATAAACTGCAGAAAAGTACAGGACTGGATCTGCGCGTATTTGAAGATGCGATCACGTTCAAGATTGCGTTGATGGTCGTGCGGTATATGAAGTACATGGAAACTCTGGATTATTAAATTTATGTGCAGCATTAACCCCAGAGTTTTTTTAGGAGGAATATAATGATTACATTAGATGGTGTAAGTAAGAGTTATGAGAGAGGCCAGCCGGCTATTGATAACATATCCTTACACATAGATGAAGGGGAATTCGTTTTTGTTGTGGGAAACAGCGGTTCCGGAAAATCAACGCTAATCAAACTCTTATTAAAAGAGTTAGAACCGACTTCCGGAATCATAAAAGTAAACGGACAGACATTAAGCAAGATGAAGAGAAGAAAGATTCCCAAATACCGCCGTGGTGTGGGTGTTGTATTTCAGGATTTCCGCCTTCTAAAGGACCGCAATGTTTATGAAAATGTAGCATTTGCGCAGAGAGTGATTGAGAAACCGGGCCGTGTGATCAGAAAAAGGGTTCCCGAAGTACTGACATTAGTAGGTCTTGCTGAGAAATACAGATCTCTGCCAAGAGAGTTATCCGGTGGCGAGCAGCAGAGAGTAGCACTTGCCAGGGCACTGGTAAATCGTCCGGATATTCTGCTTGCGGATGAGCCTACAGGAAATCTGGATCCGAAGACATCAACTGAAATTATGAAGCTGCTTGAGGAAATTAATGCACGTGGTACTACTGTACTCGTCGTCACGCATAATCGTGAAATTGTAAATGCGATGAAGAAGCGGGTGATTCGGCTGCGGAAAGGCGTCATAGTGAGCGACGAAGAAAAAGGTATCTACCATGAGGATTAGTACAATTGGTTATAGTATCAAACAAGGTGTAAAGAATATCTGGAGAAACAAGATGTTTTCGATTGCATCGATTGCAACCATGAGTGCCTGTATCTTTTTGTTCAGTCTGTTTTTCTCTGTCCTGACAAACTTTAATTATATTATAAAAAGTGTCGAAGAGGGCGTTTCCATGGTTGTATTCTTTGAAGAGGGAACCGATCAGGGCACAATTGACGGGATTGGAGATCAGATTGAGGCTCGCCCGGAAGTAAAAGATGTAAAGTATGTATCTGCAGATGAATCATGGAAGAGATATCAGGAAAGATACTTTAAGGATCATCCTGAGGCGGCAGAAGGATTCAAGAATGATAATCCTCTTGCGAATGCGTCAAGTTACGAAGTCTATGTAAATAAGGTGGAGCAGCAGAGCACACTGAAAGAGTTTATAAAAAAACTTCCCGGTGTCCGCGCGGTGAACCAGTCTGAGGAAGCCACGAAAACACTGTCTACCATTAACAAATTGGTCGGCTACGTATCTATTGTGATTATCGGAATACTATTCGCAGTATCTGTTTTTCTGATCAGCAATACCGTCTCAGTTGGAATTTCCGTGCGCAAAGAGGAAATCGGGATTATGAAACTGATCGGTGCGACGAATCTGTTTGTCAGACTTCCTTTCCTGATGGAAGGTATCTTAATCGGACTGTTGGGTTCCGCAGTCCCCCTGGCAATATGGTATTATGTGTATAATAAGGCAATTACATATATATTAAATAAATTCCATATGATTGCCGACTTTATGAATGGATTAATGCCGGTGACACAGGTTTTCCATACATTACTTCCGGTCGGACTTCTGCTCGGTATGGGTATTGGCTTATTAGGAAGTATATTTACGATTCGAAAACATTTAAAGGTTTAATAGCTTAGAGCTGTCTCAATTCCAAAGAGTATGGTATTGAAGGCAGCTCATCGTATATATGAAGGAGTCAGGATGCGCGATAATAAAAAATCAAATGACGGGCTAAAAGGTTTTATCCTTGGAATATTGACGACACTTATCGTTTTGGGTGCGCTTTTTTTAGTTCAAAACCGCGGTTATCTCATACACGGGAATATGACTCCTACACAGGCCGGCGCCAGGAAGAAAATTGCCGACATTTACTATTCGATCGACAAAAGCTATCTTGGTAAAATAGATGATGACACGCTCACGGATTATATGTGTGCAGGTCTTGTTCAGGGTCTCGGGGATAAATATTCGACTTACTACACACAGGAACAGTATGAGAAGATTATGCAGTCCGCCGGTGGACATTATTCCGGTGTCGGGGTTGCCATTTCCAAAAATAATAACAAAGAGATACAAATAGAATCCGTTTTTGAGAATACACCGGCTTTTAAGGCGGGGATTAAACCAGGCGATATTCTCCTCAGGGTAAATGACGAAGATGTTACAAAGTTGTCTGTAACGGAGGTTGTCAGCAGGATTTCGAAAATCAAAGAAGGGGATGTTGTTTCACTGACACTGAAAAGAGACAGTGCTTCTTATCAGACGGATGTAACGGTCGAAGAGGTAGAAGCGGTGTCAGTATCGGGAAAGATGCTGCCGGATAATACCGGCTATATTAGGATATCAGAATTCACAGGTGTCACCTCAGATCAGTTCAAAAGCGCATATAAGAAGCTGAATGAAGCAGGAATGACAAGCTTGGTGATTGATCTCAGAAGCAATCCCGGCGGTCTGGTAACCGGTGTCTGTGATACACTGCGTCAGATTCTTCCCAAAGGGGTGATTGTTTACACAGAAGATAAGTACAAAAACCGAGAAGAGCAGAAATGTGATGGGAAAAATCCGATTGATATCCCGCTGGCAGTGCTGGTAAACAAAAGTTCTGCCAGCGCATCAGAGATCTTTGCAGGTGCGGTGAAAGATTATGGAATTGGAACTGTTGTTGGAACTGTCACTTATGGAAAAGGTGTTGTGCAGGATACGTATCAGCTGAAAGAAGGAGGGGCTCTTAAGCTTACAGTCTCGCATTATTTTACCCCTAAGGGTAATAATATCAATGGAAAAGGAATCTCGCCGGATGTCAGCGTCGACCTTCCGGAGAATTCATCAGAAGATGTTCAGCTGGATAAGGCGCTGGAAGTACTCAAAGGATCAGAGGAGGGAATAATAAGATGAAAAAAAGCAGAGAGTATGTGATCACCACAGAAAATACATGTGATATGCCTTATAGTTTCTATGAAGAAAATGGTGTGGAGTATTCATATCTTCCCTGTACCATGGGAGATATTGTATATAATAAAGAAAATGATATTGATCCAAAAGAGTTTTACGATCGGATGAGAAACGGAACCATGCCGACTACTTCACAGGTCAATATAGAGGATGCAAAAAAATTGTGGAGACCAATTCTTGAAAAAGGTTATGACATTCTTCATCTGTCATTTTCTTCTGGGTTAAGCGGTACATACAATAACTGCTTCCTCGCAGCGAAGGAACTGATGGAAGAGAATTCACAGTATAAGATCCTTGTTGTAGATACGCTCTGTGCTTCTATGGGACAGGGGCTTCTTTTATGGAAAGCACTGGAACAGAAACGTGAAGGAAGAAGTATCGATGAGACAGCTTCGTGGGTAGAGTATCACAAGAAAAATCTTTGCCATGTCTTCACGGTAGATGATCTGATGCATCTTCACAGAGGGGGGAGGGTATCCAAAGTAAGTGCAGTTTTAGGCACAGTAATCAATGTCAAACCGATGCTTCATGTTGACGATGAAGGACATCTTATACTGTTGAGCAAGGAGAGAGGGCGCAAAAGGGCATTACAGTCACTTGTAAGTATGATGGATGAACGTCTGGGAAGCTATCGAGATAAGAATGATGTTATTTACATCAGCCATGGAGACTGTGAAGAGGATGCGTTATATGTAAAAAATCTGCTGCAAAAAAAATATGCATCTATAAAAAAGATAGAAATCAATACAATCGGATCCACGATCGGCGCTCATGCGGGGCCCGGCACCGTGGCAATGTTCTTTATGGGAGATCAAAGATGAGCAGAGAAATAACAGATGGTTTATTAAAGTTTGTGGAAAACAGTCCAACCAGCTTTCATGCTGTTTCAACTATGCAAAAGGAACTTGATGACTGCGGTTTTATACACATCTACGAAGAAAAATCATGGAATCTTCAAAGAGGCGAAAAGTATTATGTGACGCGTAACGGATCATCGCTGATTGCCTTTGTGATTCCTGAGAATATGATAACAAGTTTTCAGATCATGGCCAGTCACAGCGACTCACCGACTTTCAAGCTGAAATCAAATCCCGAGATTGATGTAGAGGATCATTTCGTGAAATTAAACGTTGAAAAGTATGGCGGGATGATGATGGCACCATGGTTTGATCGCCCTCTCTCACTGGCAGGAAGACTGCTTGCTGTAGATGATAAAGGCCAGATTACCCCGCACCTTATCAAGATAGACCGCGATCTGGTGCTGATTCCGAATCTTGCGGTCCATATGAACAGAAAAGCCAACGATGGTTATAGTTATAATCCTCAGATTGATATGCTTCCGCTATTCGGAGGGGCGGACAGTAAAGGCACGCTGATGAACATCTTAAGCAAAGAAGCCGGTGTAAAACCCGATCAGGTTCTCGACATGGATGTCTATCTGTATAACAGGATGAAAGGGAGCATATGGGGTGGAAAAGAAGAGTTTGTTTCGAGCTCCAGACTTGACGACCTCCAGTGCGTATACTCTTCACTGAAGGCTTTTAAATCGAGCAAAAATAAAAATCATGTGATTGTTCATTGCGTTCTGGATAATGAGGAGGTAGGGAGCCTGACGCGTCAGGGAGCTGCATCTACGTTCTTGAAAGACACTTTGGAACGAATCGCAATTTCAATGAATTTATCGAAAGAAGAGTATCTGCGTGCGCAGGCTTGCGGATTCATGCTTTCTGCGGACAACGCTCATAGCGTACATCCCAGCCATCAGGATAAGACGGATCAGAGCAATCGGCCATATATCAATGGTGGTGTTGTATTAAAATATAATGCTAATCAGCATTATACGACAGATGCGTTCAGTGCCGCTGTGGTTAAAAGTATCTGTGCTCAGGCCAATGTTCCCATTCAGACGTTTGTGAACCGCTCTGATATACCAGGGGGCTCCACGCTGGGTAATATCTCAAACGGACAATTTTCCATACATACGGCGGACATCGGACTTGCTCAGCTGGCCATGCACTCTCCCTATGAGACGGCCGGCGTGTGTGATACCGAATATCTGGTCAGGATGGCAAGTGCATTTTACGATTCGGATATTCAGATAAAGAAAGATGGTTCCTGTAAGATCGTGTTTTAGGCAACAAAAAGCCGCTGCACCAGATATTTGAGTGCGGCGGCCTTTTGTAGTTCAAATCAATAAATTTTGTTTAGCTGATCAGAAGATCGATATTGTTTATATCACATTGTTCCTGATATTCCTTGGGAAGAATATGATCTGTAATGACCGATTGTATCTGATCCAACTTTGCATAAGTCATCAGGGAAACCTTCCCAAATTTCGAGTGGTCGGCCAAAAGGTAATTTTCCTGACTGTTTTCAATTACTGCTTTTTTGATTATATATTCTTCGGCAGAAGCTATTGTAAGACCATTTTTCACAGAGATGCCTGAGCATGACAGAAAAGCTTTTCCAATGTTGTACCTCTTGAAGTATTCCAGACAATCGGTACCGACCAAAGAGAGTGTATCGGTCTTCAGTTTTCCGGGGAGAGATATTACATTAAGGTTTGAATATTCGGTTGCCCTTGCAGTTACACGCAAGCTGTTAGTGATGATTGTAACATTCTTATCAGAGATATAGTCAATCATGTTACGACAGGTTGTGCCGGAATCGATATAGATGATATCGCCATCTTCCACAAGCTGAGCCGCCTGACGACACAAAAGATCCTTTTCACGTGCCAGGGCGACTGTTTTTTCACGGCAGGAAATAGTTTCTTTTGGTCTGCTGCTTATGCCGGAGGTGTTATTAACATTCGGCTTTTCCATGATATCACCATAGTTCAAAGAAGGTATCTCCATATTCTCAGGTATAGTTACAGATTTTGCTTTACTCATATTTATGTCTTCTGGCATATTGTCCTCATTCTTAATGTAGAAGTTTCTGTCGATTTCTTTTTCCAGTGCCTCCTGAATTGTGTTCGCCAGAGTTTCGTCGTCTGAAATGATCTCTGAAGAATCAGATGCCGGACGCTGATCTTTGTGTTCAGTTGATTCCAGAAATTCGGAAGTGTCAGAATCTGCGTTCTTAAAGGACTTACTGTTGGCGAATTCCAGTAGATTTTGCGCCCTGATTTTCTTCATATCGTCTTCTTCATCGTTTTTCAAAATTCCGGACAGGATATACAATACAACCAGAGCAGAAAATAATAAGCATAAGATAATTCTTCCCTCAAAAGAATGTGCTGCTATGGATATGTAGCCGATCAGAGGAACCGTGATATATACCTTCTCTGCAGTTTCCTTGGCTTTGAACAAACCTTCTTTTCCTGTAAATTTGGATACGTGAACAGAAGTGTCAGAAAAGTCGAGTAGCTGATCTCCCTCATCCAGGCGATTTGTGTTTACAGGATGACTGTAAACAACAGTACCAATCCCCAAATTGGTATCTGTTATGTTGTGGTCAATAATTACAGTTGTAACCCCCGCAGATGGCGGAATTATCAGAGCCAGTGCAGACAGTAGGAAACAAATGATAAGTAAATTGATAATTAGTCGTAAATGTTTAGTCACTTTGCCTTTCTCCTTTGTTTTTGTCAGTGCCTTTTATTATAACTTGAGTTGAAAAAATATGCAAGACTTTTCTAATACGTATTATATGTGAATTGGGAGTGGATGACTATACTTATCTGGTTAAGCATGATAAAATATGTAAGATTATATATAATTCTCGGGCAGGAGGAAAGAGTAGATGGATCATTTTGAATTACATTCCAAATATCAGCCTACCGGTGATCAGCCGGAAGCGATTGCCAGACTGGTCAAGGGATTTAAAGAAGGAAATCAGGCAGAGACGTTACTCGGGGTAACCGGGTCAGGCAAAACTTTCACGATGGCTAATGTGATAAAGCAGATGAATAAGCCTACACTGGTCATTGCACATAATAAAACCCTTGCGGCGCAGCTTTATGGAGAATTTAAAGAATTTTTTCCTGAAAATGCGGTAGAATATTTTGTGTCTTATTATGATTATTATCAGCCGGAGGCGTACGTTCCGTCTTCGGATACGTATATAGCAAAAGATTCAGCAATCAATGATGAGATTGATAAACTTCGTTTGTCAGCTACCTCTTCGTTAAGTGAAAGAAAGGATGTCATCATCGTTTCCAGTGTATCTTGTATCTATGGAATCGGAAGTCCTTCCGATTATATGAATATGACGATATCTTTAAGGCCCGGAATGGAAAAAGACCGGGATGAGGTGATTAAAGAGCTGATCAATATACAGTATGACAGAAACGACATGGATTTTCACAGAGGAACCTTTCGCGTGCGCGGAGATGTTCTTGAGATATTCCCGGCTGAGGAAAGTGAGCTTGCGGTCCGCGTCGAGTTCTTCGGGGATGAGATTGACCGAATTACTCAGATTGATACCCTGACAGGAGAAATTAAGTCTGAATTGAAACATATTGCAATCTTTCCGGCATCTCATTATGTCGTTCCCTTGGAAAAAATCCGCGAAGCAACCGTTGAGATTGAGGCGGAGCTTGAGGAAAGAATCAGATATTTTAAGAGTGAGGACAAGCTTTTAGAGGCACAGAGAATTGAAGAGAGAACGAATTTCGATATCGAGATGTTAAGGGAGACCGGGATCTGTGCCGGAATCGAGAATTATTCCCGACATCTGACAGGCTTAAAACCAGGACAGCCGCCCTTTACGCTGATTGACTATTTCCCGGATGATTTTCTGATTATGATTGATGAGTCACACAAGACGATTCCACAGATTCGCGGTATGTATGCAGGTGATCAGTCCCGCAAGGGAACACTGGTGGATTATGGCTTCCGTCTTCCCTCTGCAAAGGACAATCGTCCCTTGAATTTTGAGGAGTTCGAAAGTAAGATTGATCAGATTATGTTTGTCTCGGCGACACCAGGAGAATATGAAGGGGATCATGAACTTCTGCGTGCTGACCAGATCATACGACCGACCGGACTGCTGGATCCGAGAGTTGAAGTAAGGCCGGTACAAGGCCAGATTGATGATCTGATCAGTGAAGTTAATAAAGAGGTGAAAAAACATAACAAAGTATTAATTACGACGCTTACCAAACGAATGGCAGAGGATCTCACGGATTACATGAAGGAGAATGGCATCCGTGTACGCTATCTGCACTCAGACATTGATACGCTGGAGAGGACGAAGATCATCCGTGATATGCGTCTGAATGTATTCGATGTGCTGGTGGGAATCAACCTTTTACGAGAAGGACTTGATATCCCTGAAATTACTCTTGTTGCAATATTAGATGCAGATAAAGAAGGATTTCTGCGCTCAGAGACTTCCCTGATTCAAACCATAGGAAGAGCTGCCAGAAACTCGCAGGGTCATGTGATTATGTATGCAGATATGATGACCGACTCTATGAGACAGGCTATCGATGAAACAAAAAGGCGGCGCATGCTTCAGCAAAAGTATAATGAAGAACATGGAATTACACCTAAGACGATTGAAAAAGGTGTGCGTGATTTGATCAGTATCTCACAGGATGTGGCAAAAACGGAAGATCAGATGGAAAAAGATCCTGAATCTATGAGTAAGGATGAACTCGAGAAATTGATTAAAAAAGTAAAAAAGGAGATGAAGGCAGCAGCGGCGGAACTGAACTTCGAGGCCGCTGCCGGGCTTCGCGATCAGATGATTCAACTAAAGAAATATCTCGAGGAATTTTGACTTTTTTAAATAAAAACCAATAAAGGTGTTGACAAAATCAAAAGTCAGTACTATAGTAAGAACATAGATGTTAGCACTCCACAACATCGAGTGCTAACAAACCTGATAGGAGTGCAACAGCGAAACGACGTAATGTGCCAGGCATTCTGCAGGTATCAAAATCATAAGAAGGGAGCTTGGAACATTGGATTTGGATGAAAGGAAACAAAAGATTTTAAATGCGATTATCCAGACTTACCTGGACACAGGCGAACCGGTTGGATCCAGAACCATTTCCAAATATACAGACTTGAATCTGAGCTCTGCTACGATAAGGAATGAGATGTCGGATCTGGAGGAGATGGGTTACATTATGCAGCCCCATACTTCAGCCGGCCGAATTCCATCAGATAAAGGTTATCGACTATATGTCAATCAACTTATGAGGGAAAAGAACCAGGAAGTTGAAGATATCCAGCAGCTTGCGATCAAGAGAACTGACAGGCTGGAGAAGGTTCTTCAGCAGGTGGTGAGGGTTCTGGCAATGAATACAAACTATGCTACAATGATCACCGGACCTCAGATCCATAAAACCAGGCTGAAATTCATTCAGCTGTCCAAGGTCAGCGAAGAGCAGATATTAGCTGTGATTGTTGCCGAGGGAAATATGGTTAAGAATCGGATGATTCCACTGGAAGAGCCGATCAATGACGAGCAGATATTGAAATTGAATCTGATGCTGAATACACAATTAAACGGCCTGACTATGGACCAGATCAATCTCGGCATGATAACCAAATTGAAAGAAGAAGCCGGCATTCACAGCAGTGTGATTAATAATGTGCTGGATGCGGTGGCTGCTGCAATTGCTGTAGATGCTGATGATGTTCCTGTGTATACCAGTGGTACTACAAACTTTTTGAAATATCCGGAACTTGTTACAGACAGTGAGAAAGCCAGTCAGCTTCTGGGCACTTTCGAAGAAAAAGAAGTGCTGATAGATATGCTCAAAAATGTAGAAAACAGCAGTGGTGAAGATGACGAGAACAGCACAGGCATCCAGATTTATATAGGGAATGAGTCCCCGGTTCAGACGATGAAAGACTGCTCCGTTGTCACTACTACCTATGAATTAGGGGATGGAATGACGGGCACAATAGGAATTGTGGGTCCCAAACGTATGGATTACGAAAATGTGGTGGATAACCTGAAGACTTTGAAGAGTCAGCTGGATGGGATATTCAAAAAACAAAAAAAACCGGATACTTAAAAGGCGGTGGATAATAAGTGTCACAAGAAAATAAGAAAGTAGACGAGAAAATGGAGAATACCGAAAAAGACTTAACGGACATCCATAAACAAACGGATCAGATACAGACCGAATCGGATGTCCAGGAGACACCTAAGGAGACGGATCAGCCACAGGATGAGAAAACTGCGGACGATAAGAAGCAGGATCAGAAAAAAGAAACTGATGAGGAAAAGCAGGAGCTAAAAGAAGATTTAAAAGATGGTGCTAAAGAAAAAGATAAAAAGTTTTTTAAGAGAAAGAAAGACAAAAAAGACGAGAAAATTGAAGAATTGACAGATCAGCTTAAGCGCCAGATGGCTGAGTTCGATAATTTCAGAAAACGCACGGAGAAAGAAAAATCAGGAATGTATTCCATGGGTGCGAAGGATGTTGTGGAGAAAATTCTGCCAGTTGTAGACAACTTCGAAAGAGGACTTGCGACAGCATCGGATATGTCAGATCCTTTTGTCAACGGGATGAATAAAATTTATAAACAACTAACTCAAGTTATGGAAGATATGGGGGTGACTGCAATTGAAGCAGTCGGAAATAAATTTGACCCCAATCTGCACAACGCAGTGATGCATGTGGAAGATGAAGATGCAGATGAGAACGTTGTTGTAGAAGAGTTCCAAAAGGGCTATTTATATAAAGACTCTGTCGTACGCCACAGCATGGTAAAAGTGGCAAATTGATATGATACCAGGGTCAAAAGGTCCTGCGTTTCATGCTTGCATGAAAAAGCATGACCTTGGGACCCGAACAAACATGAGAAAGCAACCCGATTAGGGTGTATTTCGAATGTTTGTAGGATTACGTGAGCACAAAGTGCGGAGTAATCCGTGTATCATACATTGATATGATACCAGGGTCAAAATTCATATAGAATAATCAGGTAATCAGGAGGAATAAAAACTATGAGTAAAATAATTGGTATTGATTTAGGTACAACCAACAGCTGTGTCGCAGTGATGGAGGGTGGAAAACCAACGGTTATCACGAACACAGAAGGTGCCAGAACGACACCGTCGGTTGTAGCGTTTACAAAAACAGGAGAGAGACTTGTCGGAGAACCTGCAAAACGTCAGGCTGTTACCAATGCAGACAAGACAATTTCTTCCATCAAGAGACATATGGGAACGGATTATCGTGTTACGATTGAGGGAAAGAATTATTCACCGCAGGAGATCTCAGCGATGATTCTCCAGAAGATGAAAAGCGATGCAGAAAATTACCTCGGCGAAAAAGTAACAGAGGCAGTGATCACAGTTCCCGCTTATTTCAATGATGCACAGCGCCAAGCGACAAAAGATGCCGGAAAAATTGCAGGACTTGATGTAAAACGTATTATCAATGAGCCTACAGCGGCAGCTCTTGCCTATGGCCTGGATAATGAAAAAGAACAGAAAATCATGGTTTATGATCTGGGTGGCGGTACATTTGATGTCTCCGTCATTGAAATTGGAGACGGTGTAATTGAAGTATTATCAACCGCTGGAAACAATAAACTGGGCGGCGATGATTTCGATCAGAAGATCGCGGATTACATGATTGCCGAATTTAAGAAGAATGAAGGCGTTGATCTGTCCGGTGACAAGATGGCTATGCAGCGTATCAAAGAAGCTGCAGAGAAGGCAAAAAAAGAGCTTTCAAGCGCAACAACGACGAATATTAACCTTCCATTTATCACTGCGACTTCAGACGGACCGAAACATTTTGATATGAATCTGACAAAGGCCAAATTTGACGAGCTGACAAGTGATCTTGTCGAGAAGACAGCAGAGCCGGTTACAAGAGCTCTTTCTGATGCCGGAATCTCAGCTTCTGAACTTGGAAAAGTACTTCTGGTTGGCGGATCTACCCGAATTCCCGCGGTACAGGACAAAGTAAAACAGCTGACAGGTCATGAACCAAGCAAAAGCCTGAACCCAGATGAATGTGTTGCACTTGGTGCTTCCGTACAAGGTGGAAAACTTGCAGGGGATTCAGGAGCAGGTGATGTTCTTCTGCTTGATGTCACTCCGTTGTCATTATCCATCGAGACGATGGGTGGAGTTGCCACTCGTCTGATTGAACGTAACACAACAATTCCTACTAAGAAGAGTCAGGTGTTCTCGACTGCAGCTGATAACCAGACAGCAGTTGATATCAACGTAGTTCAGGGTGAGCGTCAATTTGCCAAGGACAATAAATCTCTTGGTCAGTTTCGTCTGGACGGAATTCCACCGGCAAGACGTGGAGTTCCTCAGATTGAGGTTACTTTCGACATTGACGCCAACGGTATTGTGAATGTATCTGCAAAGGATCTGGGAACCGGAAAAGAGCAGCATATCACAATTACAGCGGGTTCGAATATGTCTGACAGTGAAATAGATAAAGCAGTAAAAGAAGCAGCTGAATTCGAAGCACAGGATAAGGTAAGAAAAGAAGCGATTGATACCAGAAATGAAGCAGACTCAACGGTATTCCAGATAGAGAAAGCTCTCGAGGAAGTCAAGGATAAGATTTCTGACAGCGATAAATCCACGGTACAGGCTGACCTTGATGCATTGAAAAAACTTCTCGCTGACACTCCGGCAGAAGAGACAAGTGAATCACAGGTAGCCGCTATCAAGGCTGCTCAGGAAAAACTGACACAGAGTGCTCAGCCGGTTTTCACTAAGATGTATGAAAACATGCAGCAGAATCAGGGCGGAGATGCCTCCGGTCAGGAGCAGGCTGGACCATCGAACGAATCCGGCAATAATGGTGGCGATGACGATGTCGTTGATGCAGATTACAAAGAAGTATAAGAAAGTATAGATAATTAGTAAACGGCAGGGAGCGCAGATTATGTCTGCGCTGTACTGCTGTTAGAAGGTGATAGATAAATGGCAGAAAAAAGAGATTATTATGAGGTCCTCGGAGTAGATAAGGGTGCGGACGATGCCACATTAAAACGTGCCTATCGTAAACTTGCAAAAAAGTATCATCCGGATATGAACCCGGGAGATAAAGAGGCTGAGGCAAAATTTAAGGAAGCGACAGAGGCCTACAGTGTCTTAAGTGATCCGGATAAAAGACATCAGTATGATCAGTTTGGTCACGCTGCTTTTGAAAATGGAGGCGGCGGAGCCGGTGGTTTTGGCGGTTTTGATTTCGGCGGTGACATGGGAGACATCTTCGGAGACATCTTCGGAGATTTGTTTGGAGGCGGAAGCCGCTCCAGAAGAGCTGATAATGGGCCGGCAAGAGGCGCAAACCTGCGTGCTTCTGTCCATATCACATTTGAGGAGGCCGTTTTCGGCTGTGACAAAGAGATAGAGCTCACTCTCAAGGACACCTGTAAGACCTGCCATGGAACAGGTGCAAAACCGGGCACTTCGCCGGAGACTTGCAGTAAGTGTAACGGAACCGGTCAGGTGACCTATACACAGCAGTCTATGTTCGGCACGATCCGTAATGTCCAGACTTGTCCGGAATGCGGCGGCACTGGAAAGATGATCAGGAATAAATGCTCTGAATGCCATGGAACCGGGTATACGGCGAGTCGTAAAAAGATCCAGGTTTCTATTCCGGCAGGAATTGATAATGGCCAGAGCATCCGAATCCGTGACAAGGGAGAACCCGGAAGAAACGGAGGACCCAGAGGAGATCTGCTTGTAGAAGTCATGGTAGCCCGCCATCCAATATTTACAAGAGAAGATATGAATATCTATTCCTCGGCTCCGATATCATTCGCACAGGCTGCACTTGGCGGAGATGTCAAGATCAGTACCGTGGACGGAGATGTCGTATATACAGTTAAGCCCGGAACTCAGACAGATACCAGAATCCGTCTGAAGGGAAAAGGAGTTCCTTCCTTGCGCAATAAAAACGTTCGCGGGGACCAGTATGTGACACTGGTTGTTCAGACACCTCTCAGATTGAATGAAGAAGCAAAAGAAGCACTTCGCAGATTTGATGAGGCGAGTACAAACAGCTTAGGCGGAAGCGAAAAGAAAAAAAGAGGCTTCATGGATAAAGTAAAAGAAGCTTTTGAAGATTAACAATATAACGGGTCAAAAAGTTATGCTTTCATGCAGGTGCAAAGGGCATACCTTTTTGACCCTGTTCTTTTCCTTGATATTTTGCCCAAAATCGTGTATTATTATCTATACTTGATTATGAAGGATTGGAAGTAAAAACCATGAAATGGAATAAATACACATTAAAAACAAGAAGTGAAGCAGAGGATGTCGTGATTGCAGCATTGGCGGATATTGGGATACAGGGCGTTGAAATTGAGGACAAACAGCCGCTGACCAGACTGGACAAGGAGCAGATGTTTGTCGATATACTCCCGGATAGTCCTGAGGATGACGGGATTGCTTACCTTCATTTTTATCTGGATCCCGAAGATGATAATGAGACAATGCTTGGCAATGTAAAGAAAGAACTGGATGAACTTAGGGTATTTATTGATATAGGTGAGGGAACAATCACAGTTTCAGAAACTGAGGATAAGGATTGGATTAATAATTGGAAAAAGTATTTTCATCAGTTTCATGTGGATGATATCCTAATCATTCCTTCCTGGGAAGAGATACAGCCGGAGGATACAAAAAAGATGATACTGCATATAGATCCGGGTACGGCTTTTGGAACCGGAATGCATGAAACAACACAGCTTTGCATCCGCCAGCTGAAAAAATATGTCACAGAGGATACGAATCTTTTGGACGTTGGAACCGGAAGCGGCATATTATCAATCATAGCGTTAAAACTGGGTGCGCAATCTGCGGTGGGTACGGATCTTGACCCATGCACGATCAACGCGGTTAAAGAAAACAAAGAGGCAAATCAGATACCGGAAGATGCATTCAGACTGATGATTGGTAATATCATTGATGATGAAAAAATACAGTCAAAAGTAGGCTATGAGAGGTATGATATTGTAACGGCAAATATTCTGGCCGATGTGCTGCTCTCGTTGACACCGGTGATTGTTCATCAGATGAAAAAGGGCGGTATCTACATCACATCCGGGATTTTGGATGTCAAAGAACAGGAAGTGAGAAAGGCAATTGAGGATGCAGGCCTTACAATTGTTGAGACCACTCGTCAGGGTGAATGGGTGTCTATTACGGCACAGAAGAGGTGATGCATGTATCGCTTTTTTGTAGAACCCGATCAGATTGAAGAGAAATGGATTCGTATCCGCGGCAGTGATGTGAATCATATAAAAAATGTCTTAAGGTGCAGAATCGGAGAGGAAATTCGGGTGAGTGCTCAGGGTGATCGGGAGTATGCCTGTTGCATTGAGCAGATAGATGAAGATGAAATATTGGCAGAGATTTTGTATATTCAGGAGAACGGTATGGAACTTACATCCAGAATATACCTTTTTCAGGGAATCCCGAAAGGGGATAAGATGGAGTGGATTATCCAGAAGGCAGTTGAACTCGGAGTGTACGAAGTGATTCCTGTTGATACAAAAAGAAGTGTCGTAAAACTTGACCGGAAAAAAAAGGAAAATAAAATCAGAAGATGGCAGGCGATTTCCGAGAGTGCTGCAAAGCAGTCAAAGCGCATGATAATTCCAAAGATCAGTCCGGTTTTAACATTTGACCAGGCGGCCGACAGAGCCGATTCGTTGGATGTTTGTCTGATTCCCTATGAACTTGCAAAAGGATTTCAGAAGACTAGAAGTATCATGGAAGGAATCAGACCGGGGCAGTCCATTGGGATTTTTATCGGTCCGGAAGGCGGATTTGATGAACAAGAAGTAAAGCTTGCTATAGAACATAAGATTGTGCCCATCACATTGGGCAGAAGAATTTTGCGCACTGAGACTGCAGGGATGACGGTCTTGTCAATTTTAATGTATCTGCTGGAAGGAAAATAAGATGGAAGTGTATTTTGACAATTCAGCGACGACGAGGTGTTACGATGCGGTCAGGGAGATTGTAGACCATACAATGATGGGGGACTACGGTAATCCCTCTGCCATGCATAACAAAGGGGTCGAAGCTGAGAAGTATATAAAAGAATCAAGAGCAGTACTGGCCAGACTGATGAAAGTTCATGACAATGAGATATACTTTACCTCAGGCGGCACAGAGTCGAATAACTGGGCACTTTTGGGAACGGCGCTGGGAAATCGCAGGCAAGGGAATCACATCATCACAACGGACATTGAACATTCGGCAGTTTTGGCTCCTCTTACATTTTTAGAGGAACAAGGTTTTGAGATTACAAAATTAGGGGTAGATTCTTCTGGAAGGATCAGCCTGAAAGAGCTGGAGGATGCCATTACGGACGAGACGATTCTTGTCTCGGCCATGTATGTGAATAACGAAATTGGTTCCGTACAGGATATAGAGGCGATCGGAGAATTGATTAAGGGGAAAAATCCAAAGACTTATTTTCATGTAGATGCTACCCAGGCATTTGGAAAGTATAGAATCTATCCCAAAAGATTGAAGGTAGACATGCTTTCAGCCAGTTCACATAAATTTCACGGTCCTAAGGGTGCAGGCTTTTTGTATATTAAAGATCATGTAAAGATTCATCCTCTGATTATGGGAGGCGGACAGCAAAACGGTATGCGTTCCGGCACAGAGAATGTTTCTGGTGTGGCAGGAATGGGAAAAGCCGCTGAACTGATCTATAAGGACCTTGACAAGAATTGTGGGCATCTGTATGAATTGAAAAAACACCTGATTTTGGGACTTAAGAAATTCCCTAATGTAGTGATACACGGCATGAATATGGAAGAGGGGGCGCCACATATTGTAAATGCCTCTTTTGTAGGCGTGCGAAGCGAGGTCATGCTTCACGCTCTGGAAGAACACCAGATCTATGTGTCTGCAGGCAGTGCATGCTCAAGTCACAGAAGATCCGGAAGTGCCACACTTCTTGCCATAGGATGCCCAAAAGAAGAGAGAGAGTCTGCCGTGAGATTTAGTTTCAGTGAATTCAACACAATCGAAGAGGTTAATTACGTTCTACGTGTATTGGCGGAACTGCTTCCTATGCTCAGAAGGTATACCAGACATTGAAAGGAGATAACATGTACAAGGCATTTTTGATAAAATATGCTGAAATTGGAATTAAAGGAAAGAACAGGCACTTGTTTGAGGAGGCACTCGTAAGACAGATCTGGCACGCCTTAAAAGACACAGACGGAACATTCAAGGTTGTGCGTGAGCAAGGAAGAATCTTTGTCTTTGCACAAAGCGAATTCGATTATGAGGAAACTATCGAGGCTTTAAAACATGTGTTTGGAATTGCAGGAATATCTCCGGTTATTGTACTTGAGGAACTGGAATTCGACGCTCTGGCATCTACTGTAACTGAGTATATAAAAAACCTCTATCACGATGAGAAGAAGACCTTTAAAGTGAATGCCAGAAGGGCGAATAAAGAATATCCCATGAATTCCATGGAACTGAACTGTGAACTAGGGGATAGAATTTTAGTTGCCTGTCCAAACCTGAAAGTAGATGTACACCATCCGGATATCAATCTGACGGTTGAAGTGAGGAAGAAAATATACGTATATTCTGAGACGATATCGGGCCCGGGTGGTATGCCGGTGGGGACGAATGGATCTGCCATGCTGCTGCTTTCCGGAGGTATTGATTCTCCTGTTGCAGGTTATATGATTGCAAAGCGCGGAGTGACGCTTGATGCGGTATACTTTCACGCACCGCCATATACGAGCGAACGTGCAAAGCAAAAGGTTGTGGATCTTGCAAAAATTGTATCCCGTTACAGCGGACCTGTCAGACTTCACATCGTGAATTTTACAGATATTCAACTGTACATTTATGATAAATGTCCTCACGACGAACTGACGATTATCATGAGGCGTTATATGATGAAGATTGCAGAACAGTTTGCAGAAAAGGATAAAGCACTGGGACTGGTCACTGGTGAGAGTATCGGACAGGTAGCAAGCCAGACGATGCAAAGCCTGGTATGTACCAATGAAGTGTGTACGATGCCTGTGTTTCGCCCCCTGATCGGTTTTGACAAACAGGAGATTGTGGATCTGGCTTTAAAAATCAAAACCTATGATACCTCAGTTCTGCCCTATGAGGACTGTTGTACGATTTTTGTTGCGAAGCATCCTGTTACGAAGCCAAACATCAACATTATCAGACGTTCGGAACAGAACCTGCAGGAAAAGATCGATGGGATGGTTCGGACGGCCATAGATACGGCGGAGACGGTCATGGTTGAGTAAAAAAAGCAGCTGCTGATGCAGCTGCTTCGGTCTGCCCTTATGGGGCTGACCAGATATCTGTTCCATTATTTCATCAAACAAGGTATGGGTTTAATACAGCCAAAACCGCCTCCAGATTTTCACCTTCGGAGTGAATGTTGAGGTCGATCGGTTTTGATAAATCCAAGCTGAATATTCCCATGATGGATTTTGCATCTATTACGTACCTTCCGGATACTAAGTCAAAATCAAAATCAAATTTGGAAATATCATTGACAAATGATTTTACTTTGTCAATTGAATTGAGTGAAATCTGTACTGTTTTCATTGATAAAATCCTCCCTGAACTTAAGTTGAGTTAATGAGACCTTTTTTAGATAACTATTAACTATCAACGGGGAAAATATAATTTTGATAGTATAGTATCATCGTCATAATAATCTTACATTTTATGGCAGTAAAAGTCAAGGCGAAAACGCACAAATAAACATAAAAATCTTTGGTAAATATTTAGAGAAAGTAGGGAGAATATAATGAGCAGGACAGTAGCTTTTCATAACCTGGGATGTAAAGTTAACGCTTACGAGATGGAGGCCATGCAGCAGGAACTTGAGGAAGACGGATATCAGGTTGTCCCATTCTCACCCGGAGCAGACGTCTATATTATCAATACGTGTACGGTTACGAACATCGCAGACAGAAAATCCAGACAAATGTTGCACAAGGCCAGAAAGATGAATCCTCATGCGGTTGTAATTGCAGCCGGGTGTTATGTGCAGACGCAAGGCGAAAAAGTTGTGAAAGATTCGGCGATTGACATTGTATTAGGGAATAATGAGAAACATAAGTTGACAGAAATCCTGAAAGAATACAAAAATGCAGATCTTTTCGATAATAAGGAAAAAACAGACGCGGACATGCATATGATTGATATTAATCACACCAGTGAATACGAGCCGTTATCTATCGCACGGACTGGAGATTACACCAGAGCATATATTAAAGTCCAGGATGGGTGCGATCAGTTTTGCTCTTACTGTATCATACCTTTCGCCCGGGGACGTGTCAGAAGCCGTCAAAAGAAAGATATCATAGAGGAATGCAGGAGACTTGCAAAAAACGGTCATCAGGAGATGGTGCTCACAGGGATACATCTGAGCTCCTATGGGAAGGACTTTGAGGAAAAGGACTCTTTCTTAGACTTGATCCGTGCAGTTTGTGAGATTGACGAGGTAAAAAGAGTGCGGCTTGGATCACTAGAGCCGCGGATTATTACGGAGGAGTTTGCAAAAGAAATTTCCTCTCTCGATAAGGTTTGTCCGCACTTTCACCTTTCACTTCAAAGCGGCTGCGATGCAACACTTGTACGGATGAATCGAAAATATACATCGAGGGAATATATGGAAAGCTGCAGGATATTGCGAAACTACTATGAAAATCCCGCACTTACGACCGACATTATCGTGGGATTCCCCGGTGAAACATCAAAAGAATTCGAGGAGTCGAAAGCTTTTGTAGAATCAATTCATTTCTTCGAGACACATGTATTCAAGTATTCAAAAAGAGAAGGAACCAAGGCGGCTGCGATGCCCTGTCAGATTCCGGAGAATGTAAAACATGAACGAAGCCAGATTTTGATCACTCTGGACAAAAAAAGACGTGTTGAATACATGGACCAGTTTGCAGGAAAACGGGTAGAGGTGTTATTTGAAGAACTGCAGGAGATCGATAACGAACGGTATTATACAGGCTATACCCGCGAATATATCAGAGCTGCAGTCAAATCTGAGACTTCGCTTTCCGGTACACGGGTGCCGGTTATCATTCACTCCCAAAAAGATAATTTGCTTCTGGGCGAAACTTGCCATTGAATTTTTTCGTAAAGTATATTAGAATGAAATAGATATCAATGAACGAGGACGTGAAAAAATGACGGATTTAGGTAATACACAATACTTTAAAGTCAAAGGTGAGCCGGAGATTCAGGTGAAAGAAGTTCTGGACGTGGTGTATAATGCAATGTCAGAGAAGGGATATAATCCTGTGAATCAGATTGTAGGGTATATTATGTCCGGAGATCCGACTTATATTACCAGCTATAAGGGCGCCCGCAGCATGATTATGAAAGTAGAGCGGGACGAGCTCGTCGAAGAGCTTTTAAAAGAGTATATTAAGAATGAATCCTGGAAGAGAGACTAGCAGGATGCGTATACTGGGGTTAGACTACGGCTCTAAGACAGTGGGCGTCGCAGTGAGCGACCCCCTTGGGATTACGGCTCAGGGGGTAGAGATAATAAGAAGAAAGTCTGAGAATAAGCTGCGTCAGACACTTGCCCGTATTGAAGAATTGATTAAACAGTATCAGGCAGATCAGATCGTGCTTGGATTTCCCAAACATTTGAACAATGATATTGGAGACAGGGCTGTGAAATCTCTGGAATTTAAAGAGATGCTTGAAAAGAGAACAGGCCTGAATGTTGTCATGTGGGATGAGAGATTTACAACTGTCGAAGCGAACAGAACATTGATAGAAGCGCAGGTGTCGAGAGAGCATAGAAGATTATATGTAGATCAGATTGCAGCAGTATTTATCCTGCAGGGATATTTGGATTATTTGTCCAATCAGAAATCAGAATGAAATGCCTGCTCTTGGAAATACTAACTTGCAGGTGTATAATTGTTGCTATTTTTGATGGCAAAAGGACGTAAACTATGGAAAAAATAAAATTTATATCGGAAGATGGAAGTGAAGTGGATTTTTTCGTGGAAGAACAAACCATGGTAAATGGTACCAGTTACCTATTGGTTTCAGATTCTGACGAGGATGAGGCGAATGCTTATATTATGAAGGATGTTTCCAGGGAATCCGAACCTGAGGCACAGTATGTTATGGTGGATGATGATATCGAATTCGATGCTATAGCAGGAGTATTTGCCCAGATGTTGGATGATGTGGACCTCCGGTAAAAATTTAAGCGTTGTATAGCAGGGAGATGACAGAAGAAGATCTTCTTGTTTTGTGTGTTCAAAAAAAATGGAGGTATATGCTATTTGAAGAAAAAAAGTGAAAGTAAATTAAAGATCATTCCTCTTGGCGGATTAGAGCAGATTGGAATGAACATCACTGCCTTCGAGTATGAAGACAGTATTATTGTAGTGGACTGCGGTCTGGCATTCCCCGAGGATGATATGCTGGGGATTGATCTTGTGATCCCGGACGTCAGTTACTTAAAGGACAATATAGATAAAGTAAAAGGGTTTGTGATAACCCATGGACATGAAGACCATATCGGTGCACTGCCTTATGTGTTAAAAGAGGTCAATGTCCCGATCTATGCGACAAGGCTTACGATAGCCTTAATTGAAAACAAATTAAAAGAACACAACCTTCTTCGCTCGACAAAGAGAAAAACAATAAAATACGGACAGTCTATTAATTTAGGCGCTTTTCGAATTGAATTTATTAAGACAAACCATAGTATACAAGATGCAGCAGCCCTGGCGATCTACTCACCGGCAGGAACAATTATTCACACAGGGGACTTTAAAGTAGATTATACTCCAGTATTTGGTGATACCATAGATCTGCAGCGTTTTGCGGAAATTGGGAAAAAAGGTGTCCTTGCACTCATGTGTGACAGTACCAATGCAGAACGACAAGGCTACACAATGTCGGAACGCACGGTTGGAAAGACCTTTGACAATATTTTTTCAGAACATAAGAATACTCGTATCATTATAGCTACATTTGCGTCTAATGTCGACCGTGTGCAGCAGATTATCAATTCTGCCTACAAGTTTAAGAGAAAAGTTGTTGTAGAAGGGCGCAGCATGGTAAACGTCATAGGAACTGCATCTGAGCTGGGGTATATCAAGATCCCGGAAAATACCCTGATTGATATCGATCAGATGAAGAACTATCCGGATAATCAGATGGTTATGGTTACAACGGGAAGCCAGGGGGAATCTATGGCAGCACTATCCCGTATGGCTGCTGATTTACACAAGAAAGTGACAATTAAACCGGGGGACACGATTATATTCAGCTCGAATCCAATTCCGGGTAATGAAAAAGCTGTATCCAAGGTTATCAATGAATTGATTGCCAAGGGCGCAGATGTTATATTCCAGGATGTGCATGTCTCAGGACATCCATGTCAGGAAGAGATTAAGCTTATCTATTCTCTGGTAAAACCGAAGTATGCAATCCCTGTACACGGGGAACTCCGTCATCTGACAGCACAGGCGAAGGTTGCAGGGACGCTCGGAATACCGAAGGATCGTATTTTTATTCTGAGATCAGGCGACGTACTCGAATTAGATGACAAAGATGCCGCTGTGACCGGAAAGGTACACACAGGAGCCATCATGGTAGATGGTCTTGGAGTTGGAGATGTTGGAAATATTGTTCTGCGTGATCGCCAGCATCTGTCAGAAGATGGAATCATGATTGTGGTTCTGACACTGGAAAAATACAGCAATCAGCTTCTGTCCGGACCCGATATTGTATCACGCGGATTCGTCTATGTCCGCGAAGCCGGAGATCTGATGGGCGAGGCGAGATCCGTGGTCGAAGAGGCTCTCGACAACTGTCTCAGACATAAAATCAGTGACTGGGGTAAGATTAAGACGGAGATCAGGGAAGCATTAAGCGATTTCATCTGGAAGAAGACAAAGAGAAGGCCGATGATTCTTCCGATCATTATGGAGGCTTAATAATGTCGGATGAGGTGACACGCCAAACTGAGGCGCTTGCCAGCGCGATTGTAAACAGTGAGGAATACCAGACATTACAAAAATATGAAGAACAGTTAAAAGAGAAGCCGGATCTTCGCAGGAAGATTGATCATTTCAGGGATAAAACTTATCGTTTCCAGCAGCAGGAGGGAATTGATCCCTATGAGGAAGTGGACAAACTTGATCAGGAGTTTGTCCAGCTTCGCAGTGATACACTGGCAAATGCATACCTGGAAGCTGAGCTTGCTTTTTGCAGAATGATGCAGAATATTCAGGAGGCTCTTGTGAAAAATCTGGATATCGCCATACCGGATGAGGTTTAGCAAAGGAGAGGCATATGGCAAAGAAAAAGAAGGATACCGGCTATAAAGCAGCCTTGTTTGGTGCCAGAGGAATCTTAAAGACACTCATATATATCTGTGGTCTTGTGATCATCTTATATCTGGGAAAGACTACTTATACATTTGGTTATGATGTATTTAACCAAAAGCCTGTTGCTGAATCGGAAGCTAAGGGTCAGGATGTCACCGTGGTTGTAAAGGACGGAACATCTACTTATGGGATCGGGAAACTGCTTTATGAGAAGGGACTGATCACAGGTGGCCCCAGAGTTTTTTGGGTACAGGTTCGTACGTCAGACTATTATGGCAAGCTGGAAAAAGGAACGTATATCCTGAATACCCATCAGACAGTGGATGATATGCTAAAGATACTATCAAAAGAAGAAACAAAAGGGCAGCCGTCCGAAGAAGATGAGGGAGAAGAGGGAGGCAGCGAAGAAGACGCAGCTTCCGTGCCCCCGACAGAGGAGGAAGGCACCCAGGAGGGCGGAGAATAAAATTGATTGTTGATGAGCGAATGACGACATTCATCAATTCAATGGATACCTCGAACACGCCATATCTTGAGAAGCTGGAACAGGAGGCGAAAAGGTCTTATGTTCCGATTATCCGAAGAGAAATGCAAAGCTTTTTAAAGGTATTACTTACAATAAAGAAGCCAAGGAGAATCCTGGAGGTGGGAACCGCCATAGGATTCTCTGCTCTTTTTATGGCGGAATACGGACCAAAGGATTGTGAGATAACAACAATAGAAAATTATGAAAAGAGAATCCCTATTGCCAGAAGAAATTTCTTAGAGGCAAAAAGATCAGACCAGATTACTTTGCTTACAGGGGATGCGAAAGATGTGCTGAAGACTCTGGAAGGATCCTATGATATGATTTTTATGGATGCAGCGAAAGGACAGTATATCAATTTTCTGCCCGATGTTTTGAGACTGATGGAAGAGGGAAGTATACTTGTCTCGGATAACGTTCTGCAGGAAGGGGACATCATAGAATCTCACTATATTGTAGAGCGCAGGAATCGTACCATTTACAAACGCATGCGGGAATATCTCTATACACTGAAACATCACGATGAGCTTGTGACGGCGATTATACCGCTGGGAGACGGAATCACCTTAAGCGTCAAGAAACAACAGTAAAAGATGGAGGCAATTATGAGAAAACCGGAGTTATTAGTGCCGGCAAGTAATCTTGAAGTGTTAAAAATAGCCGTGATATATGGTGCAGATGCGGTATATATCGGCGGAGAGGCATTTGGCCTGAGGGCAAATGCAAAGAACTTTTCGATGGAGGACATGAGAGAGGGTATACGTTTTGCTCATGAGCATCAGGTAAAAGTCTATGTGACGGCCAATATTCTTGCCCATAATGGAGATCTTGACAGAGTCAGAGAATATTTTGAAGCACTAAAAGAAATCAGGCCGGATGCATTGATCATCTCGGATCCGGGAGTCTTTCAGATCGCGAAAGAAGTCTGCCCCGAAATCGAGAGACATATAAGCACACAGGCAAACAATACCAATTATGGAACCTTTCGGTTCTGGTATCAGCAGGGCGCAAAGAGAGTAGTCGCTGCACGCGAACTCTCTCTTTCAGAGATCCGGGAAATGAAGAGAGAGATTCCAAAAGATCTTGAGATTGAGGTGTTTGTCCATGGAGCGATGTGTATGTCCTATTCAGGCAGATGCCTGCTCAGCAACTATCTGACCGGGCGAGATGCAAATCAGGGTGCCTGTACACATCCCTGTCGATGGAAATATTCTATTGTCGAAGAGACGAGACCAGGGGAATATATGCCGGTCTATGAGAATGAACGAGGCACTTATATCTTTAACTCGAAAGATCTTTGCATGGTTGAACATATACCAGATCTTTTTGATGCCAAAATTGACAGTTACAAGATTGAGGGCCGCATGAAGAATGCACTGTATGTCGCTACGGTTGCGCGTACCTACAGAAAGGCAATTGACGATTATCTTCGAGACCCTGCGATCTATGAGAAACATATGCCGTGGTATCAGGAGCAGATTTCGCACTGCACATATCGTCAGTTTACCACTGGGTTTTTCTATGGAAAACCAGGGCAGGAATCTCAGATTTACGATAACAACACTTACATTCAGTCTTACACGTACCTTGGAATTGTGGGCCAAAGAGATGAACGCGGGTATTATAGTATAGAGCAGAGAAACAAGTTTTCCGTTGGTGAAGAGATTGAGATTATGAAGCCGGATGGAAGCAATGTGACAGCGACAGTAAATGCCATCTATAATGATGACAAAGAGGCGATGAACTCGGCACCGCATCCAAAACAACAATTATGGATAGATTTGGGACACGAGATGGATTCTTTTGATATTCTTCGAAGAAAAAACATGTCTTAATCTGTCAAAAAATAAAAGGGACAGTTGGAAAAGCACAAATTCGTTGGTTCAATCATAGAATAGATTGAAATCCTCTTCGAGGTGCAGCTTGAAAACTTTCCAAAAGCCCCTTTGCGCGCGTGATGAAAAGATATACCTGAAAAAATTTCAAAATGGAGACCTCAGTGCGAAAGATGTTCTGATTGAACATAATATGCGTCTGGTGGCTCATGTCGTCAAGAAGTATCAGGGGGTGGCGGAGGACCAGGAGGATCTCATCTCTATAGGTACGATTGGCCTGATTAAAGCGGTGGATACGTTTGATTACAATAAAAGCAGCAAACTGGCCAGTTATGCGGTTCGCTGTATAGATAATGAGATTCTGATGTTCCTTCGCTCCCGCAAAAAGTTAAATAAAGAGGTGTCTCTTTATGAATCCATAGGAACCGACAAGGAAGGGAACGAAATACATCTTATGGATGTGATTGAAGGGGATGCCGAAGATACGGAAGAGCAATATCTGCAAAAGGAGGATGTGAGAAAGCTCTATGAGCTGATCGAGCAGATATTGACAGAACAAGAATATAAGGTCATCTGTATGCGGTATGGGTTATATGGCACAGAAGGCCTTACTCAGCGCGCCATAGCAGCGCAGATGGGTATCAGCAGATCCTATGTATCAAGAATCGAAAAAAATGCAGTTATTAAGTTGAGAAACCATTTTAAATGACACACTAATCCTGCAAGTATTTAAATTTTGCCCTGATCGGGGTAATTGGGGTCACATTCCCATATTTCTTCGGGTCAAAAGGTCATGCTTTTTCATGCAAGCATGAAACGCAGGACCTTTTGACCCCTATGATACACGGATTACTCCGCACTTTGTGCTCACGTAATCCTACAAACATTCGAAATACACCCTAATCGGGTTGCTTTCTCATGTTTGTTCGGGTCCCAAGGTCATGCTTTTTCATGCAAGCATGAAACGCAGGACCTTTTGACCCTAGTATCATATATATTTGTGTTGACACTTTTTATTTCAGATGTATAATTTATTCATAGAGCAAATCAAACAATCCGGTTCTCGGATGAAACAATGTCCTTTTGGACTCAGGCAAGTTTTTATTCTTTTTGATTTCCTAGGTTTGTTAATTTACTGGAGGTATTATGTTTTGTAGTGTTTTGTCGGCTGCAATCTATGGGATTGATGCCGTAAAAGTACAGGTGGAGGCCGATGTAAGCGACGGGATGCCACAATTTGTTATGGTGGGTTCTGTGTCTTCAAGGGTAAAAGAGGGGCAGGATCGCGTAAAAACAGCTCTGCGGAATGCAGGTGTAGCCTTTCCGCCAAAGAGAGTGACGGTCAATCTTGTCCCTGCTGATATCAGGAAAGATGGATCAAGATTTGATCTGCCGGTAGCTGTGGCGTTTTTAAAGGCTGTCGGGAGGATTCCACCAAAATCACTTTCTGACGCCATGATCATCGGAGAAGTGCGCTTAAACGGTGCAATACAGGGTGTTACAGGGGTACTCTCAACCGTCCTTTTGGCCAGAAAAGAAGGCCTTTTAAGATGCGTGATACCGCATGACAATATAATAGAAGCAAAGGCAGTAGATGGGATCAAAGTGATTGGCGTCGCTTCCCTGCAGCAGCTGATTGCCTATTGTATTGATGAAACGCAGACGGAGGAGGAGAATATTGTTTTGCCAGTCAGTGAGAGGAAAGACTATGATGTGGATTTTCAAGATCTTGTCGGACAAGAATATGTAAAGAGAGCTGCTTTGATCGCTGTCTGCGGTTTTCATAATCTACTGCTGAGGGGAGGACCGGGAAGTGGCAAGACTATGCTGGCAAAGTGTCTTCCTACGATTATGCCGCAGCTGACAAAAGAGGAAAGTCTTGAACTTTCCAAGATTTACAGTGTGGCAGGATTACTCCCCAAAGATGAGCCGGTTATAAAGAGGCGGCCCTTTAGACAGCCGCATCATACGATATCGTTACAGGCATTGGCCGGCGGCGGGCGGATACCGATCCCGGGAGAGATCACTCTGGCTCATCATGGAGTCCTTTTTCTGGATGAGATTGCCGAGATACCAAAAAAGACGATTGAGATCTTAAGACAGCCTCTGGAGGAACATCAGATTGTGATATCAAGAATAGGAGGAAGATTTACATTCCCTGCTGATTTCATGTTGGTGGCGGCGATGAATTCCTGTCCCTGCGGTTATTATCCTGATACGAATCGGTGTACCTGCAGTATGTCTGAGATTATAAGATATAGAAATAAAATCAGTCTTCCACTGCTGGACCGAATGGATCTGTGTGTGGAAGTACCGTCTCTTCGGTATGAAGACCTCACGGGAAATGATAGGCGGGGTCAATCATCAGAAAAGCTTCGACAAATTGTATGCCGTACGCAGCAGATACAGCGTGAGAGATTTAAAGAAAAAAATTACGAACAATCTAATATCATACGATTAAACAGCAGTCTGTCTTCGTCGGACATAGAAAGATTCTGCCCGCTGACCCCAGATGCCGGGAAACTCCTGAAACAGGCTTTCGAGATTTATGGCCTTACGGCAAGGGGGTATCATCGGATTATAAAAGTTGCGAGGACGATTGCGGATATGGAGGAGAGTGATATGATTCGGGCAGAACACGTCAGTGAAGCGATCTGTTATAGAAGCCTTGATAAAAGAGCACTTTGGAAGGAAAGTGAAACGTATGACAGCAAAACATTATGAATACATAAAGATAGAGGACCCTAGATATCCCATGCGCCTGAAGATGATTCCCAAAAGGCCGGGCGGCCTTTATGTAAAAGGTGAGCTTCCCGGAGATGATCTGCCCTCTGTTGCAATTGCCGGCGCCAGAGCATGCTCTTCTTATGGAAAACAACAGGCCTTCGAGTTTGCAAAAGTACTTGCAGGGCAGGGAGTTCAGATTATCAGTGGTCTGGCCTATGGTATAGATGCCAGCGCACATGAAGGGGCGCTGGCGGCAGGAGGAAAGACTTTCGCAGTTTTAGGATGTGGTGTGGATATCTGTTATCCAAAAGAAAACTATCCTGTATATAGAAGAATGATCGAAAGTGGAGGAGTTCTCTCTGAATTCGCCCCCGGATCAGCCCCGAAGCCATGGCACTTCCCAATCCGAAATCGCTTGATCAGCGGTCTGGCAGATGCAGTACTCATCGCAGAAGCAAGGGAAAAAAGCGGCTCCCTGATCACGGCCGACTACGCACTGGATCAGGGAAAGACGGTTTTTGCACTGCCGGGGAGAGTATCGGATGCCCTGAGCAAAGGGTGCAATTACCTGCTTTATCAAGGGGCGCAGGTCGCATATGAACCGGGCTGTATTTTAGAAGAGTTGGGAATTTTTGCGGGTAAAACTGACAAAAAAGAAAAAAACTTTTCAAAAGAAGAACAGGAAGTTTATGATCACCTTGAAATTTGGCCCAAAAGTCTGGGCAAACTTGTGGATGAGACAGGACTAAAAATGCCGGTTTTATCTGGAATTCTGCTGTCTTTGCAGCTTCAGGGTACTGCCGTGGAATCATACAGAAACTATTGGCGAAAATATGGAGAATTTTAGCTCCATATCTTCGAATTTTTTGAAAATGGATGCCCCTATCCGGGAAAAAGAACTTGCAAGAAAAAATAAATTGGTGTATAGTGGTTAAACTGTAACAACATAGAAATAGGAGGCATCATTAGATGGCAAAATATCTTGTTATCGTGGAATCACCGGCGAAAGTAAAAACGGTGAAAAAATTCCTTGGAGCCAATTATGAAGTAGCAGCATCAAACGGACATGTTCGTGATCTTCCAAAGAGCCAGCTTGGAATTGATGTGGAGCATGACTTTGAACCAAAATATATTACAATCAGAGGGAAAGGCGAACTTCTCGCCGGCCTTAGAAAATCAGCAAAAAAGGCGGATAAGGTCTATCTTGCAACTGACCCGGATCGTGAAGGGGAAGCAATTTCGTGGCATTTGTCAAAGGCTTTGAAGCTGGATGACAGTAAGATGCGACGTATAACGTTCAACGAAATTACGAAGAATGCCGTAAAGGCTTCGATAAAAAGTGCCAGAGATATTGACATGAATCTGGTGGATGAGCAGCAGGCCCGCAGATGTCTGGACCGTATGGTGGGATATGAGATCAGTCCGCTGCTCTGGAAAAAAATAAAACGTGGTTTAAGTGCGGGGCGTGTTCAGTCTGTTGCGCTGCGTATCATAGGTGACCGGGAAGATGAGATCAATGAATTTATTCCTCAGGAATACTGGTCACTGGATGGGCAATTTCATATTCCAGGTAAAAAAAAGGAACTGACGGCTCACTTTTATGGTAAAAATAAAAAGAAAATCAACATAGAGTCGAAAGAAGAATTAGATGATATCTTGAAAGAACTTTCTGACGTCAGTTTTCAAGTTTCGGAAGTAAAGAAAGGAGAGCGAATAAAAAAAGCTCCGCTTCCTTTTACAACCAGTACTCTGCAGCAGGAAGCAGCGAAAGTTTTGAACTTTTCAACTTCCAAGACAATGCGCATTGCCCAGCAATTATATGAAGGAGTAGATACAAAAGGCGGACTAATCACCTATCTGCGTACCGATTCTACTCGTATTTCTGCAGAGGCGAGTCAGATAGCAAAAGAGTATATTAATGAACAGTATGGCCGGGAATATACTTCTGATGTGGCTTCCACGGAGAATAAAAACAAGAAGGCACAGGATGCCCATGAAGCAATCCGGCCTACAGATATTACGAGACTTCCGGCTATGATTAAAGAATCCTTGTCAAGAGATCAGTTCCGTCTTTACCAGCTGATCTGGAAAAGGTATACGGCCAGCCGCATGCATCCAGCGATATATCTGACCCATTCGATTAAAATTACAGGCGGAGATTATTTATTTACAGTCTCTGCATCCGAGCTGAAGTTTGATGGTTTTATGTCTGTCTATACGCAGGATGAAGATCAAAAGAAGAGTGATAACCTTCTTTTGTCTTCCATCGAGCAGGGAACCGATCTGAAGTTAAAAAAATTTATACCCGAACAGCACTTTACTCAGCCACCGGCTCATTATACGGAGGCATCTCTGGTTCGGACATTGGAAGAGTTAGGCATCGGACGACCCAGTACGTATGCCCCCACGATTACCACGATATTGTCACGACGGTATGTTACGAAGGAGAAGAAGAATCTCTACATGACGGAGCTTGGCGAAGTGGTGAACTCAATGATGAAAAAGGCATTTTCGACAATTGTAGACGTGAATTTCACCGCGAATATGGAAGCACTGCTCGACAAAGTCGGTGACGGAAGTGTTGAGTGGAAAACCGTTGTCAGAAATTTCTGGCCGGATCTGAAAGAATCTGTGGACCGCGCGGAGGAGCAGCTGGAACGTGTAGTGATAGCTGATGAGGTGACGGATGTCATCTGTGACAAATGCGGGCGCAATATGGTCATCAAATATGGACCACATGGTAAATTTTTGGCCTGCCCCGGTTTCCCTGAATGCAGAAATACAAAACCGTATCTGGAAAAGATTGGTGTAAAGTGCCCCAAGTGCGGTGGCGAGATTATACTGAAAAAGACGAAAAAAGGAAGACGGTATTATGGATGCGAGCATAACCCCGACTGTGATTTTATGACTTGGCAGAAACCTTCGAATGTGAAATGCCCCAAATGTGGCGGTTATATGCTGGAAAAGGGAAATAAGCTGGTATGTGCCAATGAGCAGTGTGGATATGTCACACAAAAACCAAAAGAGGAAAACGATGTAGATACCAGATCTTAAAGTTTTCAGACAATATCTTGCATAGATTTGTGTTTTGTGATAAACTGTCTTAGAGGTGAAATGCAATCTATATTTAACTAAATTAGATGTATGATTACTGTAGGCTTATTGAATTGTAGCACAAAAAATAATATCTAAAATTTTTAGAAAGGAGTATCGTTATGAGTGTACAGTTATTAGATAAAACTAGAAAGATCAATAAACTGCTTCACAATAACAATTCTACAAAGGTTGTCTTCAGCGACATTTGCAAGGTTTTGAGTGAAACATTGAATTCTAATATTCTGGTTATCAGTAAAAAGGGAAAAGTTCTGGGAGTTGGACTCAGTAATGATGTCAGGGAGATTACGGAGTTAATTGATGATAAGATTGGTAATCATATTGATTCGCTTTTGAATGACAGATTCTTGAGCGTCTTGTCAACGAAAGAGAATGTAAATTTGGAGACACTAGGTTTTGAAGGTGAACAATTTCAGCAGTACAATGCGATTATAGAGCCAATCGATATTGCCGGTGAACGTCTTGGCACTGTCTTTATGTACCGATGTAATACGAATTATGATATTGATGATATTATTGTAAGTGAATATGGAACTACGGTGGTTGGTCTGGAGATGATGCGTTCTGTCAACGAGGAGAATGTAGAGGAGAATCGAAAAGTCCAGGTTGTTAAATCTGCTTTCAGCACGTTGTCCTTTTCAGAATTAGAGGCAATCATTCATATCTTTGATGAACTCGAAGGGGACGAGGGAATTTTGGTTGCCAGCAAGATTGCAGACCGGGTTGGGATTACAAGATCTGTGATCGTGAATGCACTTAGAAAATTCGAAAGCGCCGGTGTAATTGAATCCAGATCCAGTGGCATGAAGGGAACGTACATCAAAGTATTAAATGACTATATTTTTGATGAACTAGATGAAATAA
Organism: Blautia liquoris; assembly: GCF_015159595.1. Lineage (NCBI taxonomy): Bacteria > Bacillati > Bacillota > Clostridia > Lachnospirales > Lachnospiraceae > Blautia > Blautia liquoris. The sequence goes on from NZ_CP063304.1 coordinate 484,098, forward strand.
AGACCAAAAATACCTTCAAGGGTCATGAGAGAAAAAACCAGAAATAATTATTGTCGGGCAGATTCCGAAAGGAACCTGCCTTTTTCATGAGTGTTTCCGCAATCAGGGAGCCATGGCTTTGGAAACCTTGGTACAATAAATTTAAATATTGAGAAATCAATAGAAAACAAGAGGTTTAGAAAGAAAAAATAAGATAATACTATAAAATACAACGATAAATACAGTTGCGATTTCTGACCAGAATCACTAATATAAGAGACATCGAGTAGCACTCAACGACATCGAGTGCTAATAAAGAAAAATCTAAGGAGGTAACATAGAATGAAGTTAGTACCATTAGGTGACAGAGTTGTATTGAAACAGTTGAAAGCGGAGGAAACTACAAAATCAGGTATTGTTCTTCCGGGACAGGCGCAGGAGAAACCACAACAGGCAGAAGTTGTCGAAGTTGGACCTGGCACTGAAGATGTAAAGATGGAAGTTAAGGCCGGCAATCAGGTTATTTATTCCAAATATGCCGGAACAGAAGTAAAATTGGGTGATGAGGAATATATCATTGTAAAACAGGAAGATATACTTGCAATTGTTGAATGAAAAGTTTTAAATTATTAGATAAAATCAGACAGGAGGCTATTAGATATGGCAAAGGAAATTAAATACGGAGCAGAAGCAAGGGCGGCTCTGGAAACAGGTGTTAATAAATTATCTGATACGGTCAGTGCTACTCTCGGACCGAAAGGAAGAAATGTAGTTCTGGATAAACAGTTTGGCACACCACTCATCACAAATGATGGTGTTACTATCGCAAAAGAGATCGAGCTGGAAGATGGCTTTGAAAATATGGGTGCACAGCTGATTAAAGAAGTTGCTTCTAAGACAAATGATGTTGCCGGTGACGGAACAACAACAGCTACAGTTCTTGCACAGGCGATGGTAAATGAGGGTATGAAGAATCTGGCAGCAGGTGCTAACCCTGTAGTTATCAGAAAAGGGATGAAGAAAGCAACAGATAAAGCTGTGGAACTTATTTCCGGGATGAGTCAGGCTGTAGAAGGCAAAGAGCAGATGGCCAGAGTTGCCGCGGTATCTTCCGGCGATGACGAAGTTGGTCAGATGGTTGCAGATGCCATGGAAAAAGTATCCAACAACGGCGTTATTACAATTGAAGAATCCAAGACAATGCAGACAGAACTTGATTTGGTGGAAGGTATGCAGTTTGACCGCGGATATATCTCTGCTTATATGTCAACAGATATGGAGAAGATGATCGCAAATCTCGATGATCCATATATCTTAATCACTGATAAGAAGATCAGCAACATTCAGGAGATTCTTCCACTCTTAGAGCAGATCGTTCAGTCTGGTTCAAGCCTGCTGATCATTGCAGAAGATGTTGAAGGTGAGGCATTGTCTACCTTGATTGTAAACAAACTTCGTGGAACCTTCAAAGTTGTTGCTGTGAAGGCACCGGGATATGGCGATAGGAGAAAAGAAATGCTTCAGGATATCGCAGTTCTGACTGGCGGTACGGTTATCTCTGAAGAACTTGGATATGAGCTGAAAGATACAACTATGGATCAGCTAGGACGTGCAAAATCTGTCAAGGTTGAGAAAGAAAACACAACAATTGTAGACGGAATCGGCAATAAGGCAGACATTGATGCCAGAGTTGGACAGATACGCGCGCAGATTGAAGAGACAACATCTGATTTTGATAGAGAGAAATTACAGGAAAGACTCGCAAAGATGGCAGGCGGTGTCGCTGTTATCCGCGTCGGTGCTGCAACAGAGACAGAGATGAAAGAAGCAAAACTTCGTATGGAAGATGCTCTGAACTCAACAAGAGCAGCAGTGGAAGAAGGAATCATCGCAGGAGGCGGTTCTGCTTACATCCACGCTTCAAAAGAACTTGAATCATTCACGGAATCTCTGGAAGGCGATGAGAAGACAGGTGCAAAGATTATTCTGAAAGCACTGGAAGCACCTCTGTATCATATTGTTGTCAATGCAGGACTCGAGGGTTCTGTAATCATTAATAAAGTAAAAGAATCAGAAGTTGGAATCGGATTCGATGCTTATAATGAAAAATATGTTGATATGGTTAAGGCAGGCATCCTGGATCCATTTAAAGTATCCAGAAGTGCATTACAGAATGCAACAAGTGTTGCTTCTACCTTGCTTACAACAGAATCCGTAGTTTCCACAATACCTGAAGAAACTCCGGCAGCACCAGCTGGCGGTCAGGGAATGGGTATGATGTAATTGGCAATATGTAAGTAAAAAAAGGAGCTATGCGCATAGACGCTGGCTCCTTTTTATGATATTATGATACCTAGGGTATAAAGTGCGGAGCAATTCGCAGGTATCAGAAATAAGAATGTAGTACAGAAGTCAACATAAACCAAAGTTAAAGAATTATGGAGTGTACTAGCATGAGCAGACAAGAGAAAGAGAAGGGTCCTGCCAAACATCATCGCTATGAGTCAGACATGACCAGAAAAGAAAAAAGAGAGATTGAGAAAGAAAAGCTCTCGACGATGAGCATTGGCGGAAAGCTGGGATATATCTGGACATATTACAAAGGAGCCATGGCGGCCATCCTTGGGGTGATTTTATTGATCGTGGTTATTCTCCAGCTGGTCGAGAATTCCAAATATCATACGATATTAAATGTCAGTGTTGTCGATGCACAAACTATGGAGGAGCAGAGTAAGATACAGGATGAATTACAAAAACAGTTTGGTACAAAGAATAAATATGATCAGATTACATTTGACACATCTTATATGATGGGAGAAGATGTCGAAAAAGCGGATTATAACACAGTGATGAAGTTTACTACAGTGATAGCCGCAAAAGATATGGATGTTTTGATCACAACGCAAAATGTTTACAACCATTATAAAGAGCAGGAGATGTTTCTGGATCTCTCTTCATTATTTACGCCAGAGGAATGTGAGAAGCTCGGTATATCGAAAGGGACAGATATGCTGGATATCACGAATACACCGTGGCTTGAAAAGCATAAGTGGGTTCAATACGAACCCGTGTATCTTACTGTTATCAGCAATACACAAAATCAGGACAAAGTAAAAGAATTTATCACTGCGGTTGAGGAGGAGAAATAACAGATGAGCGATTTGTATACAGAAGTTTTAGTAGAGAAAAAATTCACCGGAAAAGATATGGCAGTTAAGGTAATCCTGATATTTTTAACCGTACTTGCAGCGATAGCAGGTATTCTGATCCATCCGATGATTCTGATAGCTGCACTGGCTTTTGGTATTGCAGACTATTTTCTGATTCCAAGATTAAATATGGAATATGAATATCTTTATGTAAATGGAGAGCTTGATATAGACAAGGTTTTTTCGAAACAAAAGAGAAAAAAGGCCGGAAGTTACACTTTGAGTAAGATGGAAATTATGGCACCGCTTAACTCTCACCAGCTTGATTCCTATCGAAACAATACAAACATTAAAACGGTTGATTATTCCTCCGGTAAAGCCGATCACAAAACATATGCGGTTATTATTCCAGGAGATAAAGGGTTGGAGCGTCTTCTTTTTGAGCCGAATGAAATAATAATCAAAGATATCAAGAGTAAAATGCCGAGAAAAGTATTTACGGATTGACATCTCTTTTATATTTTGGGATACTAGGATTAAAAGATGTTTGTCAAAAGTAATTTGAAGAACGGAGGATATAGATGGGAACGATTATTGGCGAGGGAATCACCTTTGATGATGTGCTGCTTGTTCCTCAGTACTCAGAAGTGACCCCGAATATGGTTGATTTAAGTACACATCTGACGAAAAGCATCAAGTTAAATATTCCTATGATGAGTGCCGGAATGGATACAGTGACAGAACATCGTATGGCAATTGCCATGGCAAGACAGGGTGGTATCGGCATTGTTCATAAAAACATGTCAATTGAGCAGCAGGCAGATGAAGTGGATAAGGTAAAGCGTTCTGAAAACGGTGTCATCACGGATCCCTTTTACTTATCCCAGCACCATACGTTACAGGATGCAAGCGATCTGATGTCAAAATATCGGATTTCAGGAGTTCCGATCACTGAGAATGGAAAACTTGTGGGGATTATCACAAATCGTGATCTGAAGTTTGAAGAGGATTTTTCAAAACCGATTAAAGAAAGTATGACTTCCGAAGGTCTGATAACGGCAAGGGAAGGGGTTACTCTTGAAGAGGCAAAAAAGATCCTCGCAAAGTCCAGAAAAGAGAAACTTCCAATCGTAGATGACAGTTTTAATCTGAAAGGTCTGATCACGATCAAGGATATTGAAAAACAGATTAAATATCCGGCATCGGCAAAAGACTCACAGGGGCGTCTTCTCTGCGGTGCGGCAGTTGGAATTACAAGCAATATTATGGAACGAGTGGATGCTTTGGTGAAGGCACATGTTGATGTCATTGTTATTGACTCGGCCCATGGACACTCCGCTAATATACTCCATACACTGAAAGAAATGAAATCCTTTTATCCAAACCTTCAGGTTATCGCGGGAAATGTCGCGACAGCTGAGGCAACAAAAGATTTGATTGCTGCAGGAGCAGATGCAGTTAAGGTGGGAATCGGACCGGGATCCATATGCACAACCCGTATTGTCGCAGGAATCGGAGTTCCACAAATCACTGCGGTTATGAACTGTTATGCAGAGGCAAAAAAGTCGGAAATTCCGATTATAGCAGATGGAGGAATTAAGTATTCCGGAGATATGACAAAGGCCCTTGCTGCAGGTGCAAATGTGTGTATGATGGGAAGTATTTTCGCAGGCTGTGATGAAAGTCCGGGAACTTTTGAGCTATTTCAGGGAAGAAAATATAAGGTTTACCGCGGCATGGGATCAATCGCGGCTATGGAAAATGGAAGCAAAGACCGATATTTCCAGTCGGATGCTAAAAAGCTAGTACCGGAAGGTGTGGAAGGGCGTGTCGCTTATAAGGGACTGCTGGAAGACACCGTATTTCAGTTGCTGGGAGGAATCCGTTCCGGAATGGGATATTGCGGAGCTAAAGATATTGAGACACTAAAAGAAACAGGGAAATTTGTGAAAATTTCTGCAGCTTCTCTGAAAGAATCTCATCCTCATGATATCCATATTACAAAGGAAGCACCGAATTATAGCTTAGATGAGTAAGAGACAATCATGCAAAGTTTCAGCCGACTCTTTCGAGAATTGAGTCTGAAATTTTGCATGTTTTTTCCAGAGGAGTAATAGTTATGATACATAAGAAGAAGTCTCACAGGAGGTTGTCGAAAGCATACAGACGCCGCCGCCGTATTGTCTATCGAAACAGGGCAGTACTTGTATTATGTATGGCACTGTTGGTGTGGACCTGTGTATGGGGAATTAGAAGAAAAGTGTCTGATGGAGGAGCAAATCAGGCAGTAATAGCACAGACATCTGTAGACTGGAGGGGAGCACCGGCAATTAATGTACAGCTTCTGACGCCGAATCAATATTCGCGTCCGCAAAAGAAGCTTCACGCAGTCAAGGGGATCGTGATTCATTATACCGCCAATCCCGGGACAACAGCTCAGGCAAATCATAATTATTTTGAAGGATTAAAAGATGGATCGGGTGTTTATGCCAGCAGTCATTTTATTGTGGGACTTGATGGGGAGGTTGTACAGAACATTCCCACCACCGAAGAGGCATATGCCTCTAATTCACGAAATGATGATACGATATCTATTGAGACCTGCCATCAGGATGAATCAGGTTCATACAATGAGAAAACGTATGCGAGTATGGTTCAGCTGACCGGATGGCTGTGCGTAAGATATCATCTGGATACAGAGGATGTAATCCGGCATTATGACATAACAGGGAAGATATGTCCCAAGTACTTTGTCGACCATGAGGATGCATGGAAACAGTTTAAAAGGGATGTTTCAGACAAGATCAAAGAAATTAAGACTGAACAGAGGGGGTGACGAGACGAACAATTTGCTGTAAATTCAGAAAAAGGATTCTCTAAGTTTAGACATATTTATTTCGGGATGCCCCTTGAAAATAGGAGTGAGTATGTTACAATAATGTTACGGATTAATCAAAAAGGTGATAGTATGAATTTATATGAGGCTATTTTTGTAAGAAAATCAGTACGAAATTTCAGCATGGAGAATCTGAGTGCTCAGACGCTGGATAAAATTCAAACACATTATGATGAGTTAACGGGCCTTTTCGGCAATTTTAAGACAAACATTGCGATTCTTGATAACCGGAAAGGACAGCATAAGGCATTGAGCTTTTTTGGTGTCAAAGCCCCTTATTATTTGGCATTTTATTCAGAAGAGGCACCCAAATATCTGATGAATGTGGGATATATGATGGAACAGATGGTTCTGTATATGTGCAGCATTGGAATCGGAACGTGCTATATCGGGACTAACAAAGTGAAAAAAACAGAAGTGTCTTTGAATGGTCTTGGTCTGATCGGAGTTGTGGCGTTTGGAAAAAGCAAAGGGTCTCATGTCAGGAAACAGTCGGAAGCTAAGCGTTTGAGCCTTGATGAATTGTGTGTGTTCAAAGAAGTGCCGAGACAGTGGATGAAGCAGATGTTAGAAGCAGCACGCCTTTCCCCATCCAGTTTGAACAGGCAGCCTTGGCGTTTTGTCGTATACGACAGCAGAATACACATTTTTTCAAAGAAGGACAGTGTAGAACGGCTGAAAAAGTGGGATGAGGTCAATTTTGGAATTATGTTTGCCAATATGATGGTGGTGGCAGAGGAATTATGGCTGGATGTCGATCTGATCAAACTAGAGGACATCTCTCAGAAGAATTTTTCAAACAGTCAGTATGTGCTGAGTGCGATTTTGAAGCCATAACAGAAAAACGCATTGACAAAGTTCAACATTTATAGTATATTTATATCTGCGAGTAATAAACTCGAAGATATGCGCGAGTGGCTCAGGGGTGGAGTACAACCTTGCCAAGGTTGGGGTCGCGGGTTCGAATCCCGTCTCGCGCTCTATAGAAAGAAGATCAGAAATTTCGGTTTCTGGTCTTCTTTTTTTCAGGAAGCCTTGCGGGTATTATGTAAGCGTCAGCTTGATTTAAAGATTGATCTCCCATAACGGTCTAGAACTTTAAGCAGTACACTTCCCAACACTCCGCAGGAAATAATTTCCCCGATGCCTACAGTGAGCATCATGAGTGGAATTGGCAGATTTATCTGATAGCCATAGTACAGCACAAAAGGTACGACTAAGGTATTGACGATGACAGGAGGAACTGCAACCAGATACTTATGGCGTCTGACGCGATAAGAGATTGCCGCACCGATGAGTGTGGCCAGGCTTCCGAATAGAATATCGGGCAGGATGCTGCCTCCTATGATATTGGAAAGCAGACAGCCAATAAAAAGTCCGGGAATCGCGGCCGGTGTAAAATAGGGCAGTATCGTTAGAGCCTCGGATATCCGCACCTGGATATTTCCATAGCTGAAGGGGGCGAATACCAGCGTCAGAACAACATAAATGGCTGCAATCATGGCAGATTGCGAGATAAATAGTACTTTCTTGTCTTTCATTTTCATTCTCCTCTAGTTTTTTTTACCGTGTGGAAGGTTACGAACACACAACGATAATAAGTATAACATTGGCAGTGCAAGGATAGCAAGGGAAGATATGCAAAATCATGCTTGACAGGGGCAGGCAAGGTATGGTACTATCTCATTTAGATAGTTTAGCGTAGTAACGTGTCTCATTGATAAATTGATAAAAATAAAAGTGGGAGGATTCATATGATGAAAAAAAGTCTGGCAGGAGTATTAATTATGGGATCGGTGATGGCTGCACTGACGGGATGTACAAAGAAAGGCACTGACAGCAGCTCGGCTAATTATGCAAATACAAGTGAAACAAACAGTTCAAAATCTTCAGAAACAGGTACCTTTACAGTAGGATTCGATCAGGATTTTCCGCCGATGGGATTTATGGGTGATGACGGAGAATTTACCGGATTTGATCTGGAACTGGCTGCGGAGACAGCAAAGCGTATGGGACTTACAATCAAGTACCAGCCGATTGCATGGGATTCCAAGGATATGGAATTAAAATCAGGAACGATTGACTGTATCTGGAACGGATTCACGATGAACGGGCGCGAAGAAGGCTACGCATGGAGTGAGCCTTATATGGAGAATGATCAGGTGTTTGTTGTCAGAGAAGATTCCGGGATCAGTAAAATATCAGACTTAAGCGGTAAAAGTGTGGAGGTTCAGGCAGATTCCAGTGCAGAGGCAGCTCTAAAGGATAAGCCGGAGATTACGTCTTCCTTCCTCTCGTATCAGGCAGTTCCGGATTATCTTACAGCAATGATGGACCTTGAGTCTGGAGCAACTGATGCGATTGCCATGGACAACGTAGTTGCAAGCTATCAGATTAAGGCTGCGAAAAAAGATTTTGTAATCTTAGACGATCCGATTACAGCGGAAGAGTATGCGGTCGGTTTTGCAAAAGATAATACGAAACTGCGAGACGAAGTGCAGAAGACTCTGGATGAAATAGCGGCCGATGGTACGGCAAAGAAAATATCGGAAAAATGGTTTGACAAGGATATTACCACGATAGGAAAAGGGCAGGGGGAAAACTAAAGTGAATATAGATATAGGGGTTCTGTTGTCTAAGCTGGGAAGCGGCATGCTGACATCTTTTTGGATCTTCTGCATTACCTTGCTTCTTTCTATTCCACTGGGACTTTTGATCACATTTGGAAGGATGGCACATAATGCCATTCTTCGAACCATCACGAAAATATACATTTCCATCATGCGTGGAACACCTCTGATGCTGCAGCTGATGCTTGTTTATTTCGGGCCATTTTACATCTTTCATGTAAACATAAGTTCCACATACCGTTATACGGCTGTCTGTATCGGATTCGTGCTCAACTATGCGGCTTATTTTGCAGAAATATATCGCAGTGGAATAGAGTCCATGCCAATCGGACAGTATGAAGCCGCGAAAGTACTGGGATACAGCAAGGCACAGACGTTTTTCTATATCATTCTTCCACAGGTGGTGAAACGAATTCTGCCTACGATCACGAATGAGGTCATCACGTTAATTAAAGATACTTCTCTGGCATTTGTAATCGGAGTAACTGAGATGTTTACGAATGCAAAGGCACTGGCATCCGGGATGTCAAGCGTTATGCCGTATCTGGGAGCCGGCGTCTTTTATTATGTCTTCAACTTTGTCGTGGCGTTTGTCATGGAGAAGTTTGAGAAGAAACTGAGCTATTACCGCTAAGGGAGGAGGAGTGGAATGAAATATCTGGAAATGAAACATGTAAAAAAACAATTTGACAGTCTGGAGGTCCTAAAGGATATCTCTCTCTCCGTTGAAGAGGGGGAGGTGACTGCGATCATCGGTCCTTCAGGTTCCGGAAAGTCAACGCTTCTTCGATGTGCGACCATGTTGGAAGAGATGGACGACGGAGAACTGTACTATCTTGGCGAGCAGGCGGCGAAAAGTGAGAATGGACGTGCTGTATATCAAAAACCCGCTGTGCTCAAAAAAATGCGCCAATACTATGGTCTTGTCTTTCAGAACTTCAATTTGTTTCCCCACTACAGCGTTTTAAAAAATATTATAGACGCTCCCATTCATGTGCAGAGACGAAAGAAAGACGAGGTTGGGGAGCAGGCAATGAAACTTCTCGATCAGATGGGACTTTCCGATAAAGCGGATGCTTATCCCTACCAGCTCTCGGGCGGACAGCAACAGAGAGTCTCCATAGCCAGAGCACTTGCCATGAATCCGAAGATTTTATTTTTTGATGAGCCGACCTCGGCACTTGACCCGGAACTCACCGGAGAGATTTTAAAGGTTATCCAGGAATTGGCAGCTATGCATATGACGATGGTGATTGTAACTCATGAGATGGAATTTGCCCGTAAAGTGGCAAACCATATCATCTTTATGGAGAACGGAATCATCTTGGAGGAGGGAACACCCGACGAGGTGTTTTCCTCTCAAAATGCAAGAATTTTGAGCTTTCTTGGAAAATTCAAGCGGGATTAGTCTTGCTTTTAGCAACACGCTAGCTTATAATTATACAGGGACTGCGCCAGCACTTTGTGCCGCGCAGCCCGCGGTAGTGTTATAATCAAGAAGTTTGAGGTAATTAGATGGAGCGAACCGATAAATATATAAGCCCGTTATCTGAGAGATACGCCAGTGGTCAGATGCAGTATATCTTTTCACAGGACATGAAGTTTAAAACATGGAGAAAATTGTGGATTGCACTGGCTGAGACCGAGAAAGAGCTGGGTCTTTCGATCACTCAGGAACAGATTGATGAATTAAAAGAGCATCAAAATGATATTAATTATGAGGTGGCCAAAGCCCGTGAAAAAGAGGTGCGCCACGATGTGATGGCACATGTATATGCGTATGGTGTGCAGGCTCCTCACGCAAAGGGCATTGTGCATCTTGGTGCGACAAGTTGTTATGTAGGCGATAACACGGATATAATCATCATGAATGAGGCACTCACTTTGGTGAAAAGACGCCTGCTCTCCGTGATCGATGAACTCGCAAGGTTTGCAGATCAGTACAAGGACTTGCCGACACTGGCATTTACACATTTTCAACCTGCGCAGCCTACGACTGTTGGAAAGAGGGCTTCTCTTTGGCTGCAGGATTTTACCATGGATTTTGAAGACCTTGAATATGTTCAGAGTACTTTGAAACTATTGGGAAGCAAGGGAACCACGGGAACTCAGGCAAGTTTTCTGGAACTTTTTGACCAGGATCAGGAGAAGGCCGACAAGATGGATTCTATGATCGCCGACAAGATGGGGTTTTCATCTTGCTATCCAGTATCCGGACAGACCTATTCAAGGAAAGTGGATACCAGGGTGGTCAATGTGCTTGCGGGAATAGCTGCCACAGCGCATAAGTTCTCCAACGATATACGCCTGCTGGCACATATGAAGGAGATCGAGGAACCCTTTGAAAAGGATCAAATCGGCTCATCTGCCATGGCCTATAAGAGAAATCCGATGCGGAGTGAACGAATTGCTTCTCTGTCGCGCTATGTGATGATTGATGCTTTAAATCCGGCAATCACATCGGCAAATCAGTGGTTTGAGAGAACGCTGGACGATTCGGCGAACAAGAGACTGTCGATTCCGGAGGCGTTTCTTGCGGTCGATGGGATTTTAGAGCTATGCCTGAATGTCGTGAGTGGACTCGTGGTGTATCCGAAGGTGATAGAGAAACATCTCATGGATGAGCTTCCGTTTATGGCGACAGAGAACATCCTGATGGATGCTGTCAAAGCTGGCGGAGACAGACAGGAACTTCACGAACGCATTCGTGAGCTATCCATGATTGCGGGAAAACATGTAAAAGAAGAAGGATGTGAGAATGATCTTCTGGATTTGATCGCAGAGGATCCGATGTTTCATCTGTCAAAAGAAGATCTCAAGAAAACCATGGATCCGGCAAGATATACCGGCCGTTCGGCACAGCAGGTAGAAAACTTCCTGAAACAGGCAGTAAATCCTCTTCTTGGGAAGAATAAAGAACTGCTTGGAATGAAGGCTGAGATTAACGTATAAGCTTGTACTTCATATCTGATATGGGGTGATGTCTGTGACACCGCCCCATATTGGTGCGGTTTCGATGTTACATGTAAGTAAATCAACATCAATTAATTAGGAGGATTATAATATGATCAAGGCTATTGTAGGAGCAAACTGGGGAGACGAAGGAAAAGGAAAGATCACGGATACACTGGCTGAAGAAGCAGATATCGTAGTGCGTTTCCAAGGTGGAGCCAATGCCGGCCATACCATCGTGAACAACTATGGGAAATTTGCACTTCATACATTGCCGTCTGGTGTTTTCTATAAGCATACCACGAATATTATCGGAAATGGTGTTGCACTTAATATCCCTGTCTTATTTAAGGAACTTCACGAAGTGGAAGCGAAAGGGGTTCCGGAACCGAAACTTTTGATTTCGGACCGTGCACAGATTGTAATGCCTTATCATATTCTCTTTGACCAGTACGAAGAAGAACGTCTCGCAGGTAAATCATTTGGTTCCACAAAATCGGGTATCGCACCTTTTTATTCTGATAAATATGCGAAGACAGGCATTCAGGTTCATGAATTATTTGATGAAGATGATTTAAAGGAAAAGCTTGAAAATATCTGTACAGTGAAGAATGTCCTGCTGGAGCACTTGTATCACAAACCGCTTTTAAATCCGGATGATATCTTTCAGGAACTTATGGAGTATAAAGAGATGGTAAAACCATACATGTGTGACACATCACTTTATCTGTGCAATGCACTAAAAGAGGGGCAACAAGTTTTGTTGGAGGGACAGCTTGGAACTTTAAAGGATACAGATCACGGAATCTATCCGATGGTAACCTCATCCTCAACTCTTGCAGCTTATGGTGCAGTAGGCGCTGGCGTTCCGCCATACGAGATCAAAGACATCATCACAGTCAGCAAAGCCTACTCAAGTGCAGTGGGGGCAGGTGAATTTGTCTCAGAGATATTTGGAGATGAGGCTGATGAATTGAGAAAACGAGGCGGAGATGGCGGCGAATTTGGTGCGACGACAGGACGCCCGAGACGTATGGGATGGTACGATTGTGTCGCCTCAAAATATGGCTGCAGACTCCAGGGTGCTACGCAGGTTGCCTTTACAGTACTGGATGTTCTGGGATATCTGGATGAGATTCCTGTCTGTGTTGCCTACGAGGTTGATGGTAAGACAACGACAGAGTTTCCGACAACGTCGAAGCTTAGGAAGGCGAAACCAGTTTATAAGAAGCTTCCGGGATGGAAACAGGATATACGGGGAATAAAAGAATATGAGGATCTTCCCAAAAACTGCCGGGCCTATATAGAATTTGTTGAAGAACAAATAGGTTATCCAATTACCATGATTTCAAACGGTCCGGGAAGAGAAGATATTATATACCGCAAAAAGTAAGCGGATTTCCGGAACGGAGGTATCAGTGAGGGTAATTTACAAAAAGAAAAGCTTCCTGTCTATTTTGAGTCTTATACTTTTTCTTACCGCCTGTGGCAGAAAGAGTGAGATTCAGGAGACCACCATTTCTGTCAGTGCAAAGGGTGCACTTACAGAGGAGATTGTAGGCAGCAAAGATAAACAGAACTATCCGTTGGACGAGTTACGGGCTTTCGCAGAGGATGACATTAAAAGATATAACAAGAAGGTAAAAGACGGACAAGTAGATCTAAAATCCTGTGAAATCAAGAGTGGAGTTCCCAGAATTAAGATCACCTATGGTTCTTGGAAAGACTATGCGGATTATCACAATTCTGTGTTTTTCTATGGTACGATAGAGGAGGCCAAAAAAAAAGGATATGATTTTGACACCAAATTTGTGGATAACAACGGTGATACAGCTGCCTCTTCCACAATCCTTGCCAATGATGCTAACTGGTATGTAGTAATACTGAATGAACCAATCCGCGTGAAAGTGAGCAAAGATTTCATCTATGTAAGCGAAAATGCAAAAGTAATTCACGCGAAAGAAGCAGGACCCAGAGAAAAAAAGGATCAAGAGAATGGTAACATCACGACAGACGCTCTTGTTTATCTGATATGCAAATGACAATCCACAGTATTGATCATTGACGAATGTAAAGGAGATAAGAATGGAAAAGACAATGGAAAAAATAGTTGCTCTTGCAAAGTCAAGAGGATTTGTTTATCCGGGTTCAGAGATATATGGGGGTCTTGCCAATACATGGGATTATGGCCCGCTTGGTGTTGAACTGAAAAATAATGTAAAAAAAGCATGGTGGAAAAAATTCATAATGGAGAATCCCTATAACGTGGGTATTGACAGCGCAATTCTTATGAATCCACAGACATGGGTGGCGTCCGGTCATCTCGGAGGGTTTTCTGATCCACTGATGGACTGTAAGGAGTGTCACGAACGTTTTCGTGCAGATAAAATAATCGAGGATTATTGCTGTGAAAAGGGAGTAGAGATACGAGGGGGAAGCGTAGATGCATGGACACAGCAGGAAATGAAAGACTTTATAGAAGAAAACCAGGTTCCTTGTCCAAGCTGCGGCAAGCATAACTTTACAGATATTCGTCAGTTCAATCTGATGTTTAAAACCTTTCAGGGGGTAACAGAGGATGCGAAAAATACAGTTTATCTGCGTCCTGAGACAGCGCAGGGGATCTTCGTAAACTTTAAGAATGTACAGCGGACATCACGGAAAAAGTTACCATTTGGGATTGGTCAGATCGGAAAATCTTTCCGAAACGAGATCACACCGGGAAACTTTACTTTCCGTACCCGCGAGTTTGAACAAATGGAACTGGAATTCTTCTGTGAGCCAGATACAGATCTTGAGTGGTTTGCTTACTGGAAGAAGTTCTGCCTTGACTGGCTTTACGAATTGGGCCTTCATGAAGGCGAGATTCGCTATCGTGATCACGATGCAAAAGAACTCAGCTTCTACAGCAAGGCGACAACAGATGTTGAATTCCTCTTCCCGTTTGGTTGGGGAGAGCTGTGGGGAATTGCCGACAGAACAGATTATGATCTGGGCAGACACCAGGAAGAGTCTGGACAGGATATGACTTATTTTGATGACACAAAGAATGAAAAATACATTCCTTATGTGATCGAACCTTCTCTTGGTGCGGACCGCATGGTTTTAGCTTTTCTCTGCAATGCTTATGACGAGGAAGTCTTGGATGAAGACAAGCATGATATTCGAACGGTTATGCATTTCCATCCGGCACTTGCACCCGTAAAGATTGGTATTCTGCCGCTGTCTAAAAAGTTGGCAGCAGGAGCGAATGACATTTATCAAGAGCTATCAAAGATCTACAACTGTGAATATGATGACCGCGGAAATATCGGAAAACGCTATCGCCGTCAAGATGAGATCGGAACACCATACTGTGTGACATATGATTTCGATTCCGAGACAGACCATGCTGTCACTGTACGCGACCGCGACTCTATGGAACAGGAAAGAATTAAGATTAAAGATCTGGAAGCGTACTTTATTGAAAAATTCAGATATTAAGATTCAAGGATAAAACGCCCCCAAAAGACACAAGGTATGTCTTTTGGGGGCGTTTTATTGCCCTGACGGTGCTCATTTTTGATACAAGAAAAGAACTCTTTTCAATAAATATATATTAGTGTTATTATATTAGAAAATAAAATGATAATTATTATTGGGAGGTAAATATGAATAACTACCAAAGAAAAAAGATGGATTCCAGATGTATGGATGAAGACAGCAGAATTCGTGTTGAAAAGCTTGTTGAAATTCTTAAGATGAGCGTAGATCCCGATAAAAGAAGGGAGATTGCAGCGTTTCAGGAGAAAGCGGATGACGGCATGACGATGCCCTTTGAAATAGGGGATAGCACGTGGAGAATAGGGGTTGAATTGCGAAAGACATCAAACAGTGAGACAATGGAAGAACAGACAAAGATGTCTGAGAGATTTACAATCAGACCTGAGCAGAGACGAATCTTTAAAGGTGGCAAGCCTGTTCTCTTGACATCAAAAGAGTATAAGATCTGCGAGATGCTGTTAAATAGTCGAAACAGAGTGGTGACAAGAAATGAGATTTTTTATAATATCTGGGATTCCGCAGATAATGTTGTCAATGACGGCACGTTGAATGTTCATATCTGTAGAATACGAAAAAAACTTGAGTGTAGTTCATGTATAGAAACTGTAAGGGATGTCGGTTATCGCTGGGGATGCTGCAAAAGAGATTGTTACAAATAAGAGCGCAGCTTTCTTGTGTCTAATATTGTGATTGTTCCTCTGGAAAGAAGGACAATGCCCTCTTTCTCAAAATATTTCAGCATTCGGGATACTACTTCCCTGGCACTTCCCAGGTTCTTGGCAATTTGCTCATGAGTTGTCTTAAGCACACAAGAACCCGATCGGATTCTCTCATCTTCGAGATATGCAGCAAGCCTTTTATCAAAACTTGAAAAAAGTATCTGACCAAATGCCCACATGACATCAGAGAAATGTTCAGTTGTATGCTTATAGATGTAATTTTCCACATATATGTTATGATCAATAAGTGTCCGAATGGCAGGGGTATTGCTCAGCAGTATCTTACTGCTTTCTTCTGCTTCAATCTGAATATCGAATGTGATTTCCTGAATCAGACAGGAAGCTGACAAAGTGCACACTTCATCTGGGGCCAGTCGAAACAAGGTGATCTCCCGGCTGTCTTCCGATTGAATGTAGATCCGAATCTGTCCTTCGAGCACGATAAAAACGCCAAGGCAGTCTTCGTCACGGCTGTAGATGAAAGAATCTTTTTCATATCTTATCATAGTGGAATTAGAGATGAGAAGACTTTGCTCTCGTGAGTTTAGCTTATTCCAGAAAGGATAACTTTCCTTCAGATAATGTGTGATGATGTTTTCAGATTGATTCATAGGAACCTCCGTAATCCGTCTTCTTAATGTATATGATGCTATACTTACAGTGTATCCAATTTCGTGTTTAATTGCAACTATTTGAAGAATGATATTTTATCCTTTTGACCCAGGTATCATAAGATATGACTTGCTGTCATAAACTGTAAAAACAGCATTTGTAGGGGACCTTTATTTGAAGGATTATATCGAAGAACGTGCTGTGGAGATTGCCACCTACATAATTGAGCACAATGCCACGGTCAGACAAACGGCAAAAGAATTTGGAGTTTCCAAAAGCACGGTCCACAAGGATGTCACAGACAGACTCATACAGATAAATCCGCTTCTTGCACAGAGTGCAAGGAAAGTTCTTGATGTGAATAAATCGGAAAGACATATCAGAGGAGGTCTGGCTACCCGGGAAAAATATCTTCATCAGAAGCCCAGGTAACCGGAAGTTTCAGCGAAAAAGGGACGTCGTATCTTGCACGGCAGTCCCTTTTATTCGGCAATTTATGGAGAAAAACAAGTGAATAGATAAAATAATATACAAACGGTCATCTTAAATAAGACAATTTCAGAACAAAGTTGACAAGAAATTATATAGATGATATAATGGAAAAAATTAGATGATTGATGTACTTGCGGCGTAGCAGGGACAACGACTTTTAAGCACGTTGAAGTGCCTTTGGTTTCCTTTTTATAAGAAAACCGGGGTACTTTTTTGTTTTATGAAAGGAGGATTGATTTGGATTACTTTTATCTGAAAACGCAGATTTTTACAGGCAGGGAAGGGCTTGATGATATCCTTGCCAGAGTAAAAAAAGCATTTGTTGTCACAGATCCCTTTATGGTAAAGAGTGGTATGTCCGAATATCTGACATTGCCATTTGAACAGAAAGGGATAGAGTATCAGGTTTTTTCAGAGGTAAGCCCAGATCCGGACATTTCACTGGTAGCAAAAGCACTGTCGATGATGCAGGAGTTTCAGCCTGAAGTTGTGTTCGCTCTTGGAGGAGGTTCTGCGATTGATGCAGCCAAGGCTGTGAATTATCTGTATGCAAGAGGGGGAGGGACGAATAAGTGCAGATTTATCGCAATTCCGACGACAAGTGGGACAGGCTCTGAGGTCAGCAAGTTTGCCGTGATCAGTGATCCGGAGAAGTCGGCCAAATACCCTTTGGTTATGGATGATCTGATTCCTGATGTAGCTATATTGGATGCAGAATTGGTAAAAAGTGTTCCGCCATCAGTCACTGCAGACACAGGAATCGATGTTCTCACCCATGCAATTGAGGCCTTTGTATCTACGAAAGCCAATGATTTTACGGATGCGGCCGCCGAAAAGGCAATTCGCCTTGTAAGGGACAATCTGCTGAAAGTATATCAACAACCGGGCAATCTTGAGGCACGCCAGAAGATGCATCATGCATCCTGTCTTGCCGGGATCGCATTCAGTAATTCGGGGCTGGGACTGAACCATGGGATGGCTCACACGTTGGGGGCTCATTTTCATATTCCTCATGGACGGGCGAATGGAATTCTGCTTCCCTATGTGATGGGATTTAATGCCGGATGCTTTGATAAGATTACGCCTGTGGCGGCACGTTACGCGGAAATTGCGGGAAACAACGGTCTTGAAGGCCCGACACTCAGACAGAGTGCATTCAATGTCGTTAGAGACACAAAACAATACATCCAGCGGCTGCACATTCCATCCAACATTGAAGCGGCGGGTGTTTCAAGAGAAGATTTTGACCGTGTACTCGATGAAATGGCTGAGGCGGCATTGAATGATGCCTGCACGAAGACAAATCCACGGGCATGTACCAAAGAGGATATTCGAGAACTGTTTGTAAGAGCATATCAAGGCAGACTCGTCAGCTATTAATTGATTCAGAGAAGATCAGAGGACTTTACATATGTATGAAGACAAAAAAGAGCGGATTATACAGGAATTTGTACCAGGCAAGCAGGTCACGCTTGCCCACGTGATTCCACATCCGGTGAAAGATTTATATGCGAAGATGGGGTTGATTGACGGGGAAGGCGCTATTGGGATTTTTACCATAACACCAAGCGAAGCAGCCATCATTGCGGCGGATGTCGCCGGAAAGGCAGCAGATATCAAGATCGGATTTGTGGACCGATTCAATGGTTCTCTGGTGATTACCGGTGATGTAGCCGGCGTCGAGTCTGCCCTGCATGACGTTATCCATGTGCTGTGCAATACTATGGGATTTGCACCAACTTCGATCACACGTTCTTAAGGGAGATTTCATGGATAACAAGAAGAAAAAGAGAGTGATCTTGATTGGACGTTCTATGGCCGGAAAGACGACGATGTGCCAGTATATGAATCACGAAGGCTTGAAGTATCATAAGACACAGACGATCCAGCTGATCAATGATAAAGTAATTGATACACCGGGAGAATATCTGGAGAGAACTTATATGCGCGGAGCCCTGCAGGTGACGGCAGTGGATGCAGATGTGATTGCTTTTGTGCAGGGGGCAGACGAGGCAGGAACGATGTTCTCACCGGGATATGCCAGCATGTTTGGAAAACCGTGCATTGGGATTGTTACAAAGAGTGATCTGGCATCAGAAAAGCAGATTGAAGATGCAAAGAATTTTCTGAGACAGGCCGGCGCACAAAAGGTTTTCGTGACGAGTAGTTACGAGGGAACAGGTTTTGAAGAACTGATCCATTTTTTTGAGGACGAATAGAGACGAATAGATCAGAGGTTACAGATCATTAACTACATGGATGTTCAGGCGGAAGGACAAATACGATGAGAGTAGTCATTGCGGACGATGAACCAATTACGAGAATGGATTTAAAAGAAATGCTTGAAAAAGAAGGCTACGAGGTCGCCGCCGAAGCAGGTGACGGGTTCGACGCCATTGAAGCATGCAGACAAGAAAAACCGGATCTGGCTATCTTGGATGTGAAGATGCCGCTTTTGGATGGCCTGATGGCCTCACAGGTCATAAGTGAGGAAAGTGTGGCCGGTGCGGTAGTGCTGCTCACGGCATATGATGACAGGAAGTTTATAGAGGAGGCAAAAAAAGCAAAAGTAAGCGGCTATCTGATGAAACCTATCAGAGAAGGCTCGCTGATACCAGCTCTCGAAATTGCCCTGGAACGCAGCCATGAGATACAACGGTTAAAAGAAGACTATGAGATGGTGTCAAAGAGACTTGAGAGCAGGGTTGTTATCGAACAGGCGAAAGGTGTGATTATGAGCAGCAGAGGACTTTCTGAGCAGGAAGCGTATGACTACATCAGAGGTATCAGCAAGAGCAAAAATGTCGCGATGAAAAAGATTGCGGAAATTATATTGATGCGCAGGGGAAAATGACATGTCGAATGAGATTAAACAGCTATGCAAAGAATATACAGATTTGTCAAAGGAAGAAGTTCAAGTCATAGAGATGATGGCGCAGACCCTTCAGCCGCTGGCTAATCTGGAGGCCGCTGATATTTTTATAGATTGTCCCTGCAGGGAAGGCGATGCGATTGTGGTCGCCGAGGCAAAGCCGGAAGATGTTCCCTCTTCCTACAAGGGGAGTGTTGTCGCAATGATGGCGCTGGAGGAGAATGAACCGGCTGTCGCGCGAACACTGAAACTTGGAATAGCGACAAAATATATGAAAGCGAGAACGCAGGAGAACAACTATACCATTCAATCGGTAGAGCCCATAAAATATCATTCTCGGGTGATTGGGGTACTCATACGAGAGAGAAGAATTACCGATGATTCAAGTAAAGCAGACGAACAGTATAAAGCCGTAGAAATTCCATTAAATCACATGATTAATGAAAATGAATGGCTGACGGAAAGCATTGATGAAGGATTGATCTTAGTCGATGCCAATGACAATGTGATTTTTCGAAACGCTTATGCGAAAGAACTGTTTCAGGCTCTTGGCTATGTGGTGGATATTCTCGGACAGAAGTATAAAAACATTCGGCTGACCGGGAATTATAAATCAAAGGATTTTGGTGAAGTGATTTCGGAAGTAAAGATCGGCAGTCATTATCTGAGAATTCGCCAGATTAAACTGGATAAAGGAGATATTCGTCTGGCTGTGATTGTCCGCGACATTACTTGGAACAGAGAGCAGGAAAAGAATCTGATGCTCAAGTCAAAGGCGATAGAAGAAATCAATCACAGAGTAAAAAACAATCTGCAGACTGTCGCATCACTTCTCAGGATGCAGGCGAGACGGACAGATAATGAGGAGACAAAGCAGCATCTAGGTGCGAGTATTAACAGAATCCTCTCAATAGCAGCTACTCATCAGCTTCTTGCACATAGTGCCAAAGATGAGGTCAGTTTGAAAGAAGTTCTGAAGAAGGTAATGAACAATGTGCTTCAGTCTCTGGTGGAGACGGGACAGAAGATGCACATGGAGATCATCGGGGATGATATGATGGTAAACTCTGATATTGCAACGTCAGTCGCCATAGCTGTGAATGAACTGCTTTCAAACTCCATAAAGCATGCATTTTCCGGCAGCGAGGAAGGAAATATCCATATTTGTATCGAACAGGGACAGATGTTGTCAAAAATCACAGTAAGCGACGATGGAAAAGGATTTGACGTCAGACAGAAAGAACCGGGAAGTATGGGACTTGAGCTTGTAAAGTCAATGGTACGCGACAAGCTGCATGGATACTTGAAGATAAGATCTGATGATACAGGGACGAAGGTTTCCTTCGAGTTTATGAATCAGACAGAAGATCTCATAAATTTTCCGGAATAGATTGAAAATTAGCGGCATAGTGGGAAGGTGGTCAGATGAGAGAAGAAATTTTAAGTGTTGGAATCGATATTGGAACCTCTACGACGCAGTTGATTTTCAGTAAACTAATTATTGAAAATCGGGCGAGTGAGTATGCTGTACCGCGTATCGACATTGCCGAGAAAAAGGTTGTATATCGCAGTAAGATTTATTTTACGCCTCTTTTGTCACAGACTCTGATTGACACAGAAAAAGTAAAACAGTTGATATCCGATGAGTACCGAAGAGCCGGTATCAGTCCGAAAGATCTAAAGACAGGAGCCGTGATCATCACAGGAGAGACAGCCAGAAAGCAAAATGCAAACAGTGTGCTGGAAGCATTAAGTGATATGGCCGGAGATTTTGTTGTAGCCACCGCAGGACCGGATTTGGAATCTGTCCTGTCTGCAAAGGGGGCGGGAGCGGATAAACTCTCTGAGGAACATAGAGATGTGACAGCCAATATCGACATCGGAGGCGGTACCAGCAATATTGCCTTTTTCCAGAAAGGGGAACTGAAGGGTACCTGCTGTCTGGACATCGGCGGGCGTCTGATCCGCGTTGAAGAGGGGCGGATTACCTATATTTATCCCGGAATACAAAAACTGGCAGAAAAGCATCAGATTCGAATCGAAGAGGGGGATCGGGCAGATGAAAAGGTTCTTTATCGAATCTGTGAATATATGGCTTCACAGCTGGCGATGGCACTTTATACAGTCGAGGAAGATTCAATACATAAGTCGATGTATACCAATGAGGGAGCTCCGCTTCCAAAAGATCCAAAGATCACGTCAGTGACTTTCTCAGGGGGAGTGGCAGATTGTGTGTACAACAAAGAAGAAGGAAATATTTTTAAATATGGAGATATCGGTGTCCTGTTGGGAAAGGCTGTGAAGAACAACAGCTCTCTGCAAGGACTTAAGATATATCCGGCAGCCGAAACAATCAGAGCCACCGTGGTCGGCGCCGGAACACATACTACTAATGTGAGCGGCAGTACCATCAGCTATACCGATGGAAAACTACCTATCAAAAACATCCCGGTTCTCAAGGTTTCCGCGGAGGAGGAACAAGAACCATCAAAATTTTTGGAGGCAATACGAAACAGACTGTTTTTGTATAAGACAGATGACGAGACAGAACAGGTGGCAATTGCATTCTCAGGAAGTTATCATACAAGTTTCCAACAGATTCAGGAACTTGCGAAGCTGATTGCAGAGGGTGCAGGTGAGATCATTCAGGGGCCTTATCCGCTCATACTGGTGATCGAAAATGACATTGCCAAGGTTTTGGGCAATGCAGTCAATGTTTTGTTGGAACGGAAAAAAGATGTAATATGCATCGATGGAATTCATGCCGGAAATGGCGATTATATTGATATCGGTGCACCTGTTGCGGATGGCAGGGTTGTTCCGGTGGTGACAAAAACACTGATCTTCAATACATGAGAAGCAGCCTGTAAATTCAAAAAAGGAGAGGTGAAAGAATTGATCCTAAAGACGAAGTTATTTGGTAAGATGTATGAATTTAAGTCTCTTCGTGAGGTGATGGCAAAGGCCAACGAAGAGAAATCAGGCGATAAGTTAGCGGGCATCGCAGCGGAGTCAGCCGAAGAAAGAGTGGCGGCAAAAGTCGTTCTCTCCCATATTACATTGCAGGATCTCAGGAATAATCCTGCAGTTCCGTATGAGGAAGATGAGGTAACACGAATCATACAGGACGGGATTAATGAAAAAATCTACAATGAGCATAAACATAAGACGGTGGCCGAATTCCGCGAATGGCTTATGGATACCAATACAACCAGCGAGATGATCCGAAGAGCATCCAGAGGACTTACCAGCGAGATGGTAGCAGCTGTGTGCAAACTGATGACAAATCTGGATCTGATCTATGCGGCAAAGAAGATGCGGGTTTCTGCTCACTGTAATACGACAATCGGACTTCCGGGAACTTTTTCATCGCGCCTGCAGCCGAACCATACCACAGATGATCCAAAGGGAATTATGGCTTCTGTGATGGAAGGATTAAGTCTGGGCTGTGGTGATGCCGTTATTGGTCTCAATCCGGTGGACGATTCTGTAGAAAGTGTTACGAGAATACTAAAAAGCTTTGATGAGTTTAAGAATAAATGGGAAGTTCCCACACAGATTTGTGTACTTGCACATATCTCGACGCAGATGGAAGCTATCCGGAAATTCCATACCCCCATTGATCTGATGTTCCAGTCCATCGCCGGATCTGAAAAAGGAAATAAGGCATTTGGAATTGATGGTGCAATGCTGAAGGAAGGTCATGACATGATGGTGCAGGAGGCAACCAGCACAGGGCCGAATCTGATGTATTTTGAAACCGGACAGGGATCTGAACTTTCTTCGGATGCTCACAATGGCTGGGATCAGGTGACAATGGAAGCCAGATGCTATGGACTTGCGAGACAATATGATCCGTTTCTGATCAATACCGTAGTGGGATTTATCGGACCGGAGTACTTGTATGATTCCAAGCAAGTGATAAGGGCGGGTCTTGAAGATCACTTTATGGGTAAATTAACCGGTGTGCCAATGGGGTGTGATGCCTGCTATACCAACCACATGAAAGCGGATCAGAACGATATTGAGAACCTGGCAACACTTCTCGTGGCAGCAGGATGTAATTATATCATGGGCGTGCCTCAAGGTGATGACTGTATGTTGATGTATCAGTGTACAAGCTATCATGAAGCGGCAGGTCTTCGTGAAGTATTCGGACTCCGGCCGATCCGTGAGTTCGACCAGTGGCTAGAGAAGATGGGATTTTCGAAAGACGGAAAACTGACACCACTCGCCGGTGACGCATCTGTATTTTTGAAATAAGCAGGAGGTGAACGATTTGGTAAATGAAAAAGAATTGAGAACCATCATTGAACAAGTTCTGATGGAAATGAATGTTGACAATACGAAAAGTGCTGCTGCAGACGAATCAAGAGACGAAGACAGGAGGCAGACAAACCAGAGCTGTAAAGCTGAAGAAACAAAAATTGAGGACGGTTTTATTCCGGATATCACAGAGATTGATATTCGTGACCAATATCTGGTGGAGAATCCAGTGAGCAAGGAGGCCTATGCGGATCTGAAACATTATGCTCCGTGCAGGCTTGGAATCGGAAAGGCCGGGGCACGAATGAAGACGCTTCCTGTCCTTGAATTCAGGGCTGCCCATTCAGCTGCACAGGATGCGGTTTTCTCCAATGTGGATCAGGATTTTATTGACAACATGGGGTTGTTTACCGTACAGACACAATGTACCTCAAAAGATATTTACCTCACCAGACCTGATCTGGGAAGAAAACTAAGTGAAGAAGGCGTAAAAACAGTCGAAGAAAAATGCAAGAAAAATCCAAAGGTACAGATCTATGTATCCGATGGACTTAGTTCGGCGGCAGTTGCAGCAAACGTGGGAGATGTCCTTCCAGCTGTGGAACAGGGACTTAAGAGCTATGGCATAGAAAGCGGAACCCCGTTTTTTGTAAAGTACGGACGTGTCGGGGCCATGGATCAGATTTCTGAGATTACCGGTGCCGATGTAACCTGCGTGCTGATCGGTGAACGTCCGGGACTTATCACGGCAGAATCGATGTCAGCCTATATTGCTTATAAAGCGACAGTTGGCATGCCCGAAGCGAGAAGGACTGTAGTTTCCAATATCCATAAATCCGGTACGATCCCCGCCGAAGCAGGTGCTCACATCGCAGATGTGATAAAGAAGATCCTGGATAAAAAAGCCAGCGGAACAGATCTTAAGCTATAAATATTCAAAGAAAGGAAGCGAAAAATAATGAAACGAGATCCAATAAAAGCGGATGTCCTTGCGACAAAGATCATCCCTAATGTCAGCCCAGATTTGGCGAAAGAGTTAAATCTGACGCCGGACCAGAAGTCAATTGCGCTGATTACGTCGAACAGCGATGATGTTACCTACACGGCACTCGATGAAGCAACAAAAAAGGCTGATGTCTCTGTGGTGTATGCCAAGAGTTTCTATGGTGGCGCCGACAATGCGAATACGAAACTGGCCGGTGAGATTATTGGAATTCTGGCCGGACCAAATCCGGCAGAGGTTCGAAGCGGTCTGGAAGCATGCGTGGATATGATCGAGAATGTTGCCCACTTTGTATCTGCCAATGAAGACGATTCCATCATCTATTATGCTCACTGCATTTCGCGCACAGGCTCGTATCTGTCAGACGGAGCAGGAATTGCGCAAGGCGAGGCGATTGCCTACTTGATCGCACCGCCACTTGAAGCAATGTATGGTGTAGATGCTGCATTGAAAGCGGCAGATGTAAAGATGTGTGTTCTGTATGCACCTCCTTCCGAGACAAACTTCGGCGGGGCATTGCTCACCGGCAGCCAGTCAGCCTGCAAAGCGGCCTGCGATGCGTTTGCACAGGCTGTGGAGTTCGTGGCGGACAATCCAAAGGAGTGATGAAAGAACCTGCAGACGGAGGTAAAAGATATGAAAGCATTAGGCATGATAGAAGTATATGGCTACCTTGCTGCAGTCGAAGCGTTGGATAGTGCACTGAAAGCGGCGAATGTTTCTCTGGTGGATGTGGTTAAGGTAAGAGGTGGTCTGGTCACTGTGTTGGTGGATGGAGACGTTGGAGCCGTAAAGGCTGCGATGGATGCCTCACAGGCTGCAGCAGAGCGAGTGGGGCGTATCAACAGCCTTCATGTGATCCCACGTCCGGCCGAAGGTGTGATCAGGATGCTTACTCCTGACTGCGGACCGGAAATGTCTGCAGATGATGAAAGCACTCCAGATTTAGAAACTTCGAGTTCTTCCCTGTATGAAGAAGAACTCAACCATATGACTGTAGCGCAACTTCGCAGATTAGCAAGGGAAATGAAAATAGATACCATGACCCGGCAGGAAATCAGAGATGCCAAAAAACAGGAATTGATTCATGCAATCATACATAATAAGAGACAGGAGAAATAAAATATGCAGCTATACGATAAAGATCTATTGTCGGTGCAGGAAGTACGCGAGCTGGTGGATAAGGCGAAAGCTGCTCAGGAAGAGTTGAGTCACAAAAGTCAAAAAGAGGTGGATTTTCTCGTTAAATCCATGGCATCTGCCGGTGTACGTAATGCAAAACGTCTGGCGAAAATGGCCTGTGAGGAAACAGGATTCGGAATTGAAGAAGATAAAATTGTCAAAAACGTATTTGCGAGCGATGGTGTGTATCAGTATATTAAGGACATGAAGACGATAGGGGAGCTGGACTATGATAAGGAGAAGAAAGTAAAGAGTTATGCGGTTCCAGTGGGTGTGATCGCTGCTCTTATACCGTCGACAAATCCAACGTCAACAGTTCTCTATAAAGCACAAATTGCCGTGAAGGCAGGGAATGCAATTGTGTTTTCACCCCATCCCAATGCCAGAAACTGTATTTTAGAAACCGTAAAAGTGATTCGCCAGTCTATTGCAGAGGCAGGAGGGGATGAAAATCTGGTATCTTGTATCACAACACCTACGATTCAGGCAACCAGTAACCTTATGAGTCATGCGGATGTCGCGTTGATTCTTGCCACGGGCGGTTCAGCCATGGTACGGGCAGCCTATTCATCCGGGACACCGGCAATCGGTGTGGGACCGGGCAACGGGCCGGCTTACATTGAAAAGACGGCAGATCTTCCCTGTGCGGTTAAGCGAATCATGGATTCCAAGACGTTCGACAATGGAACGATCTGTGCATCCGAACAGTCCGTTATATGTGACGATGACAGGGAAGAGGCAGTACAAGAAGAGATGGAGCGGCAGGGAGCGTACTTCCTGAGCGATGAGCAATATAAACAGTTAGGCTCCTTTATCCTGAGGGCGAACGGCACGATGAATCCGGAAATAGTCGGAAAGAATGCAAAGGTAATCGCCAGACTTGCAGGGATTCAGGTGCCGGAAGGAACCAGAGTACTTGTGGCGAGAGAAGATGGTATCGGAAAAGGACATCCGTATTCCAACGAAAAACTATGCCCGATTCTTGCATTTTACACAGCCCCATCTTATAGAGAAATTTGCGAGCTGACGGAAGAGATTCTTCATTATGAGGGAGCGGGTCATACCTTCTCGATACACACAAAAGATGAGAGCATCATTGAATATTTTGCAAAGAGGGTACCGGCTTCCAGAATTGTCGTGAACGCGGCGAGTGCGCTTGGCGGAATTGGCGCGACAACTGGTTTGGTTCCGGCACTGACACTTGGATGTGGGGCAGTCGGCGGAAGTGCCACATCGGACAATGTCGGACCGGCGAATCTGTTCAACGTCAAAAATGTCGCATGGGGCTGTAAAGAACTAGAAGATATTAGGAAGGAGCAGCCCGACTGCTCGGAAGGAGTATGCAAACCCCTTTGCGGGGAAAACAGCTTCAGAGATATCGACATTGACGCCGTGGTCAGCGAAATCATAAAGAGACTTCAGGCAGTATGAGCAGACCAGAACCAGTGAATATGTGTTTTATAAATAATAGACGAGATGTCAAGGAGGATTTGATATGGCAGCAATGCAGGCATTAGGAATGATTGAAACAAAAGGTTTAGTAGCATCAATAGAAGCAGCCGATGCGATGGTAAAAGCGGCGAATGTAACTTTGATTGGGAAAGAGCATGTAGGCGGCGGACTTGTGACCGTGATGGTGCGCGGGGATGTGGGAGCTGTTAAGGCGGCTACAGATGCCGGTGCGGCAGCCGCAGAACGAGTAGGGGAACTGGTTTCTATCCACGTAATTCCGCGTCCGCACGAAGAGGTAGAGGCCATTCTTCCTAGATTAGGAGAGTAAATCAAAGAAAGCAATACCGTTGACAAGTAAAAGCAGATGATATTTATATGATCAGGAGGAATGAATATGGCAGCAACACAGGCACTGGGAATGATTGAAACAAAAGGGTTGGTTGCATCGATAGAGGCTGCCGATGCGATGGTAAAGGCGGCAAATGTGACCTTGATTGGGAAAGAGCATGTAGGCGGCGGACTCGTGACCGTGATGGTGCGTGGAGATGTGGGAGCTGTGAAAGCAGCTACAGATGCGGGGGCAGCGGCAGCAGAGAGAGTAGGAGAGCTTATATCCATTCATGTAATCCCAAGACCACATGATGAGGTGGAAGCTATTTTGCCGAAAATTGACCAATAATCAGGTGCAGGGAGCATAAAGGAGGTGGCTTTGTTTAATGAAAGTGATAACGGAAGCATATCTGCGTGATGAGTTACGAGCGTCTAAGCCAGATTCCTATACGATTCCGGAGGGAAAGATCCTGTCACCGGCGGCCAGAGAATATCTGCAGCAGTACAAAATCAAGATCATATGTGCAGCAGACCAAAAGAAACGGGAGCAGAAAATACAAAACAAGGAGCCAGAAATTGTAGCAACGCCAGTTTTGACAATGCCAGAAGTAAAGCTGGCTGCCGGGGAGAGTGCAAAGAAACCAAAATTTGTGGATTATGAGACAGGAGCCTACTACTTTGAAAAACCGGAGCATATGACACACTTATACGCAAATGTGCTGGTTCCAAAGGATCACAAGAGAATTCTCTTTCGGGGAAAACTGGACAGTCTCGAAGCCTCGTTCGTCTTAGTTCAGAGCATGCTTGATGAGACCGGTGAAACTGAAAAGCTGATTGCCGATCTTTTAGATATTTTAGACAGCTTGCGGGAAATGATGCGCTGCGATGCACTGAATGAGCCGTTTCGAAGGGATTTGATCATAGGGCTGACCCATGAGGAACTCAGAGAACGTTCTCATGACCCGATGAAATTCTACAACATTAAGCAAATGGTATTGCCCGATTATACATTGGGAAAGACGTATGCTTTGTTAAATCAGCTTCGTGCTTTCATAAGAGAGACAGAGGTGGCAGCTACTGGTGCATTTCGTAATGGGAAAACGTATGATCGAAAAGACATTATCGAGGAGTTAAATCGTATGTCCAGTGCCATGCATATTATCATGTGCAAGTATCTGGCGGGCGATTATAAATCTTAAGGAGGAAAGATGGAACAGCTGGTAGATCAGGTAGTACAGGCAGTTAGAAAAGCCGGTCTTGTGGAAGTGGAAGTTTCAGCCAGACATGTTCATCTGTCGCAGGAAGATATGGAAACCTTGTTTGGGAGCGGGGCCACGCTTCATCCAAAGCGGCCGCTCTCCCAGCCAGGACAATTCTTAAGTGAAGAGCGGGTGAATCTGATCGGAAACAGGGGAAGAAAAGAGCATGTTGCAATCTTGGGCCCGGTACGAAGCCATACGCAGATTGAACTTTCGAAAAGTGACTGCGTGGATTTGAAGATAGACGCACCACTTCGGGAATCCGGACATCTGGACGGAGCTGCTTCTATCCGGATCGAGGGTCCTAAGGGAGTGATAACTGTGAAACAAGGAGCGATCGTTGCCCACAATCATATACATGTTCCCCCGAAAATGGCTGATGAACTATGTTTAAAAAATGGCGAGCATGTGAGCGTCAAGGTACTTGGCAGGAGGCCAATGACTTTCAATGATGTAATTATCCGGATCAGTGAAAACTTCAGATTTCGTATGCACATCGATTTTGATGAGGCAAATGCCGCATTTGTGAGCGGTTTTACTCTCGGAAAAATAATAAAAAAGGAAAAAGACTGACGTCGGGGAGCTTAAAATACAGATGGATTTAAAACGTGTGGATGAATTTATACAGCGTGTAGAGGATTCCGAGGTTGGGACATTCTCACCGGTAGGATCAAAATTGAAGGTCGGTGTGGATCTGGGCACAGCATACATTGTCCTGACGGTGTTGGACGAGGATGACAATCCAATTGCCTGTGAAAAACAGGCGTCCAGCGTGTTAAGAGACGGTGTAGTCGTAGATTATACGGGTGCGTTGGACACAGTGACAAAGTTAAAGAAAAAGCTGGAAGAACGCTTGGGAAGAGGGCTTGTAAATTGTGCGATTGCAATGCCTGCGGGAACCGAAGGAAGCACCAAGACCCATCAATATGTCGCGGAAGGCGCAGGGTTCGAGGTGACGAATGTTCTGGATGAGCCCTCCTCAGCCAATTCGGTATACCAGATCCAAAACGGAGTGATCGTGGATGTCGGAGGAGGGACCACAGGACTTGCTGTATTCAAAGACGGACAGGTGTATAAAACCGCAGATGAACCGACAGGCGGGACGCACCTGACACTTGTTCTTTCAGGAAATTACCATATACCCTTTGACCAGGCAGAGGCGATGAAACAAGATTACAGCAGACATAAAGAAATCCTTCCTGTCGTGAAAGCAACGATAGAAAAAATTGCATCCATCATCAGCCGCTATGTGGATTCCAATGAGACAGATATGATATATCTTTGCGGCGGAACCTGCTGTCTGACAGGAATTGAAGATATTATAGAAAAAGAGACAGGCATCCGGACAATCAAGCCTCGCAACCCTTTTCTGGTTACGCCGGCGGGAATCGCGATGAACTGCAAACTATAAGGAAAGGAGGAGAATGGATGGATATTGATCAATTAGTAAATGAGATCGTAAAACGGGTACAGGCAAAGATCGAAGATAGGGAAAATGTCTGTGATGCTCCTTTAAACACCAGGTCGAAACCGAGGATTCTGATTTTAAATGATTTTCATAAAAGCAAATGTGATGAGTTTGTCAAGTCCTCACAGCTCTTTGACTATTATGACATGGATTATGCCTTACAAGAGGAATACGACTGTCAAATCTCTTCTTATGAAGCTGTGATAGCTTTTCATCTGACGAACGAATATCTGGGAAAGATTGCAAATGGCATCTTTGACAGCGGTTATACAAGGCTGTTCGGAGAGGCACTTCTTGCGGGGAAAAAGATATTTCTTCCGAAAGAAGAGATAGAACTGTGTACTTATCAGAAGAGTGCACCAATCATTTATTACCGCAGACTTGCGGACAATCTGCAGCTATTGACGGAAAGTGGTGTTGTGGCTGAATCTTATCGTGTTCTGCCGGATTTTATATTGAATGGCGGGTCTGATTTAAAAGATAGCAAAGTGGAGCGAAAATCTGTACATTGCGAAACATTTGGTGAAGTAGGAATCTGTAAACATGTCATCACGGAGAGAGATATCAGGAAGGTCTGGGAAGAAAGTAAGATCCAGAAGATCGTTATTGGTTCAAAAGCAATTTTGACGGATCTTGCGAGAGAATATGCGGATAAACAGAAGATAATGATTGTACGCTCAGACGATACACATTCCGTGAGAGGTGAAAGAAGATGAAGACAGGAAGAGTGATAGGCAATATCTGGGCTACTCGGAAGGCAGAAGATCTGGAAGGGCTGAAATTGATGGTGATTCAGCCCATAAACCTGTTAGATGACGAGCCGATTGATAATCCGATCGTTGCAGCGGATATCATCGGCGCAGGGGTCGGAGAGAAGGTTCTCTATGTAGGGGGAAGTTCCGCCAGAACTGCAGCAGGCAGCCGGGAAATTCCTGTGGATGCCACCATTGTGGGGATTGTGGATGATCAGGAGATCGACGAGGATCAGGTACATGGAAAGCGGTGATTGCATGGATGTGACAGAAAAGATTAAAAAAGCAGGAGTGGTAGGAGCCGGAGGAGCCGGTTTCCCGACACATGTGAAACTAAATGCAAAGGCAGAATATTTCATCATTAACGCGGCAGAATGTGAGCCTCTGATTGAGATTGACAAATATCTGTGCAGGACCTATGCCGATAGAATCGTCAAAACTGTGGATTCTCTTGCAAAATTTTTGCAGGCGGAGCAGGCAGTCATCGCCTTAAAAGGAAAATACAAAAGCGAAATTGCAGCACTCTCGAACGCAATACGAAGTCAGCATGCAGATATCCGTATTCATCAGATGGACACCTTTTATCCTGCAGGAGATGAGCAGATTATGGTACATGAGGTAACGGGCAGAGTTGTCCCCGAGCGTGGACTGCCGCTGGATGTAGGATGCGTGGTGGATAATGTTGGAACCATTCTTGCCATCGCCGATGCCATAGAAGACAAACCGGTGACGGATAAAATTCTCTCCGTTACCGGTGATGTAGAGCACCCGCTGCTGTTTCAGGTTCCCATCGGAACTAGTGTCCGCTTTCTTCTCGATCAGGCAGGGCTTTCAAGAGGTACATATGGAGTGATAAACGGCGGTCCCATGATGGGAAAGGTTTTGCACGGAGAAAACGAGATTGATGAAGCGGTTGTGACAAAGACAACAGGAAATCTTCTGGTGCTGCCAAAGGATCATTACCTGATGAAACGATCCGCACTCAGTGTAAACCGCATGGCTCACCAGGGAAGATCAGCGTGTATTCAATGCAGGATGTGTACCGATCTTTGTCCGCGATATCTGATTGGACATGATGTACAGCCGCATCTCGTCATGCGAAACCTTTACCGGGAGAATACGGATCTGGATCGTGAGGAGTATAAGAAAGCATTTGGAAGCGCTCTAAATTGCTGCAGCTGCGGAATCTGTGAGATGTTCTCGTGTCCTATGGGTCTTTCTCCCAGAAAGATGAATGATTACGTAAAGGGAAGGCTTCGCACGCAGGGGATTCAAGTGGAGAAAAATCACAGTCCGAGTGTCCGAGACGGATGGGAGCATAAAAAAATACCGACCAGTCGTCTGACTGCACGTCTGGGACTTTCAAAATACGTATCACACGAGGTGCCTGATGATGTAGTTCAATTGCAGCCGGATTGTTGTTTTATACCGCTGTCCCAACATATAGGAAAACCGGCTGTGCCGGTTGTGGAAAATGGAAATCGGGTGGAGAAAGGGACACTGGTGGCCGGTGCAGCGGAAGGTCTGTCAGCGAATATTTACTCTGGAATGACCGGAATCGTCACAGAAGTTACTAAGCGTGGGATCAGAATTAGCAGGAAGGGGGATTAGGGCATGGGAAAATCAATTGGCATGGTGGAACTGTCCAGTATCGCCAGAGGAATTGAGACAAGTGATTATATGGTCAAGGCCGCCCAGGTAGACCTGATTCGCTCTTCAACAATCTGCCCCGGCAAGTACGTCGTTATCGTTGCCGGAGATACAGGAGATGTAAAGGCGTCCATGAAAGAAGGAATCGACAGAGGCGGAGAATATCTTGTGGATTCGCTGGAGATTCCAAATATCCATGAACAACTGATACCGGCTCTTTCGGGAACGGTCACGGTGGATGACCCGCAGGCAGTCGGCGTAATTGAGTTTTATTCCGTGGCATCAGCGATACTGGCTGCAGACCAGGCTGCGAAAGCCGCCCAGATTACTTTGATTGAAGTCAGAATAGGGTTTGCAATCGGCGGAAAAGGTTTTGTCACTCTTACAGGGGATGTCGGTGCAGTGAAGGCGGCAGTTGAGGCAGCCGTGCGGGAGAAGGACCTCTACGTAGAGAGCACCGTCATTCCAAGACCGGCACCTGAAGTCTTCCAGTCATTATTATAAATACTTACCGCAAGGAGGAGCGCGTATGTTTCAAGAATTGATTGACAATATAAGCAATGTCAGTGTATTTACGGAGAGCATGAAACAGTGGATCAGCGGATTATCGGTCAACGACGTGATTGTTTTTGTCATGATGATCTTTATGATCATCGGAGCAATCGATCGAATCAGAGGTAATAAGCTGGGGTATGGGGAACAGTTCGAAGAAGGTTTCAATGCCATGGGCCCCCTTGCAATTGCCATGGCCGGTGTCGTGGCGGCAGCGCCCGTTCTGGCTATTATCCTGAAACCAATCATTGTGCCTGTCTATAAGCTGCTCGGAGCAGACCCATCCATGTTTGCCACAACCCTTCTGGCATGCGATATGGGTGGTTATCCGCTGGCAATGAAGTTGGCAGAAAACGAGACGATTGGAAACTTTTCGGGCTTGATTCTGGGAACTATGATGGGACCGACGCTGGTATTCACCATTCCGGTTGCCTTGTCCATTATTAAAAAGAAAGATCGCCCATACCTCGGAGCCGGTATTCTGGCCGGTATGATCACCATACCGATCGGCTGTATTGCCGGCGGTCTGGTTATGAATGTTACAAAATATAAAATTAGTATAGGAACGATTCTCATCAATCTTGTGCCGGTTATCATCATTGCAGGACTGATCGTACTCGGATTGTGGGTCATTCCGGATAAGATGATCCGTGGATTTAATAAATTTGGCACGGGGGTCACGGTTGTCATAACCGTATTTACAGCGATTGCGATCTTTGAATATCAGACAGGAATCAAATTTCCGCTGATGAATATCATGGTAGAACCGGATGCAGACGGGATAATTCCCTTGGAGAGCGGACTTTTGACCTGCGGTCAGATCTCGATTGTATTAGTGGGAGCATTTCCCATGGTTTTCTGGATTACAAAAACATTTAAAAAAGGACTCAGTGCGATTGGTAAGAAATTCGGCATGGATGAAAACGGATCTGCGGGTCTTGTGGCATCACTGGCAAACAATATTGCAATGTTCAACATCATGGACAAGATGAATCCAAAGGGAAAAGTATTAAATGTGGCTTTTGCAGTCAGTGCGGCATTTGTGTTCGGTGATCACCTTGGATTTACCGCAGGCGTAAATAAAGAGATGATATTCCCAGTGATTGTCGGAAAACTTGTCGCAGGGATCACAGCGCTTCTGCTTGCGAATGTACTCTCTCCGAAGCTGCTGTCTAAGATTCAATCCTCTGTGGAAACAGATGCAGAGGAAGCGTAAAGGGGGCATTTATTTATGAATGTAAGTGAAGATATGATACGTCAGATAGTCCGGGAAATTCTTTCTGAACAGAGCCCCTCCAATCAACCTGTGGAGAATTTTGTAAAAGAGAAGGACAAAAGCGGTATTCTGAAGATTCAGACAGATACGGTTATATGCGAGCCGTTTGAGCAAGACGGTGTGAAACTGAAAGATGTTGTCACTTTGGATGAGGCACCACATATGGGATGCGGGATTATGGAGCTGGATCATACGGATTTTGAATGGACACTTGTCTATGATGAATACGATCTGGTACTTGAAGGTACTCTGGAAATAGAAATTGACGGAAGAGTCTTAAGTGCAAAGCCCGGTGAAATAATATATATTCCGGAAAACAGCCATATCCATTTTAAGACACTATCCAAGACGAGATATGCTTATTTTACATATCCGGCCAATTGGCAGGAACGCCTGAAGAATAAGGAAAAGTAAGCAGATAAACGAATATAAAAAGATGAAACATCAGCATCCAATTGCCGCAGTAAGCCGCATATGGATGCTGTTTTTCAATCAAGAAATACTTGTCAGAGGGAGAAAATTCAACTATACTGTAAAAGTACGAAATGAAAAACAGGAGGCATACTTTTTTGGAAAAAGAACTGATTCTTATTTTGGACTTTGGCGGTCAGTACAACCAGCTGATTGCAAGACGTGTACGTGAGTGCCATGTATACGCCGAAGTTCATCCTTATACATTATCAATGGAAAAGATCAAAGAGATGAATCCGAAGGGAATCATCTTCACGGGAGGACCAAACAGTGTATACGATGGCGAGTCAGCCAGATATGGTGTCGAGATCTTCAGGCTTGGGATCCCGATCCTGGGTATCTGCTATGGGGCTCAATTGATGGCTTATCTGCTCGACGGCGCCGTTAAGACAGCACCGGTCAGCGAATATGGAAAAACCGAAGTGCTTTTGGACAACTCTTCTGCCTTATTTGACGATGTATCCGAGAAGACGATTGCATGGATGAGTCACACCGATTATATATTCAAAGAACCCGAAGGGTTTAAAGTCACAGGATCCACACCGGTGTGTCCGGTGGCCGCTATGGAAGATGCGGACAGAAAGCTTTATGCTGTTCAGTTTCACCCGGAAGTTCTCCATACAAAGGAAGGGAAGAAGATGCTTTCCAACTTTATATATAAGATCTGCGAGTGCGAGGGAACATGGAAGATGGATTCTTTTGTCAAAACAACGATTTTGGATCTGAAAGAGAAGATTGGAGACGGGAAAGTGCTCTGTGCACTTTCGGGCGGGGTCGATTCTTCCGTTGCAGCGGTATTATTGTCAGAAGCAATCGGGGAACAGCTGACTTGCGTCTTTGTGGATCATGGTCTTCTGCGCAAGGACGAGGGCGATCAGGTAGAGGCAGTTTTCGGGCCGGATGGTCCTTACAAGTTGAATTTTGTCCGTGTCAACGCGCAGGAAAGATTCTATCGTAAGTTAAAGGGTGTCACGGAACCGGAAGAGAAACGTAAGATTATCGGAGAAGAATTTATCCGCGTATTTGAAGATGAGGCCAAGAAGATCGGAAAAGTGGACTTTCTGGTTCAGGGAACCATCTATCCGGATGTGATTGAGTCCGGCCTTGGAAAATCAGCGACAATCAAGTCTCATCATAATGTAGGAGGGCTTCCTGACTATGTGGATTTCAAAGAGATTGTCGAACCGCTTCGAATGTTGTTTAAGGACGAGGTCCGCGCAGCGGGGCGGGAGCTTGGTATTCCGGAACATCTTGTAAACCGTCAGCCCTTCCCGGGACCGGGACTCGGAGTCCGCATCATTGGAGAAGTCACAGCCAAGAAAGTCCGCATTGTCCAGGATGCAGACGCCATTTACCGCGAAGAAGTAGACAAAGCCGGATGCAGCAAGAATCTCGGACAGTACTTCGCGGCACTCACGAACATGCGCTCTGTCGGTGTCATGGGCGATGAGAGAACCTACGATTATGCGATTGCACTTCGCGCAGTATTGACCAGTGATTTTATGACCGCGGAATCAGCAGAAATTCCATGGGAAGTGCTGAATAAGGTCACGAACAGGATTGTAAATGAAGTGAAAGGCGTCAATCGGGTGCTGTATGACTGCACTGGGAAACCGCCGGCCACGATAGAATTTGAATAGCAGTCGAATTGGCATTTGGATTACCTTTCCAGGTGCCTTTTCTTTTGGAACAGGACCAACTAGTGTTGGCTTTATTTATTAGGAATAAAGTAATGATAACACAAGAAAGTACTGGATAAAACAATCTGCCGCATAATGCATCAGAATAACTTATCCAGTACCTTCTTTTAATTTGCATGAAAACAAACATCTTCAGACTTCCATCAGAACAGTGTATGGAACCTGAAATGTTCCACAGAATCGGTTTGAAGGTTGGCGCTAAGATTGCAGAGGAAGAATTTGAAAGGGCATTAATTTTTTGCGGAACAGGTATGGGAATCCATATTGCAGCAAGTAAATGCCCCCACGTACATGCGGCAGTGGTAGAAAACGTTCCTTCTGCGCTTCGATGTATCACAGGAAATAATTGTAATATTATGTCTATGGGTGCACATTATGTAGCTCAGCATACGGGGATTGCTATGGCAGATGCTTTTCTGGAGCATAATCTTGGAGATGGTTATGAGGAGCGGAATAATTTTTATGAATTTCATAAGCTTGCCTACGATGAATTGGAAGCATTTGAGTACGAAGAATTCAAAAAAAATGGGTTTGAAGTGAAAAAAATTGGAGAAGTAGAACTGGGACCGGAACCATTGGAATAATTATATATGTGTTAAAAAGCTCAAACCTAGAACTCATTGGGGGGAGAGCTTTTTTTGATTCAGAGCTGACAAATGGTACTAAAGCATTATGATAATCTTGGAAAACATATATAAGGCTGATAACGGTTTCATATTTTGCTTCTTAAAGTAATAGCAATAAAAGGCTGGGTCTGGTAGAATAGTATGGAAAGAGAAAGGCGGTTTTAGTTATGATAGGAGATATTGTAAAGGTAACTGTCGATAGACCGTTGGG
This sequence comes from Blautia liquoris, assembly GCF_015159595.1. Taxonomy (NCBI): domain Bacteria; kingdom Bacillati; phylum Bacillota; class Clostridia; order Lachnospirales; family Lachnospiraceae; genus Blautia; species Blautia liquoris. The sequence goes on from NZ_CP063304.1 coordinate 522,140, forward strand.
AAGTTATCATCCAGAGCATAAAGATATATATTATCCAGTTAACTATGGATTTATTGAGGGAATTATTGCACCGGATGGTGAAGAACAGGATGCTTATATACTGGGAGTTTACGAGCCTGTAAAGGAATTCACAGGAGAAATAATAGCAATTATTTGCCGGGCTGATGATGTTGAAGAAAAATGGGTTATTGCACCTGAAAACATTTCTTTTAGCAAAGAAGAAATTATGGAACAGCTAGGATTTCAAGAACAGTATTTTAAATCAGAGATTAAAATGTAGAATTAACCAAGTAAGTGGGTGTGAAAACAGATCCATGAAAACACCTCCCCTTCTGCTGATTTTAGTATGAGGCAGATGGGAGAGAAAATCAAGAGCTGTTTATCTGATGGCGTGCTTTGACCGTCGCCCTTTCATATAATTCAGTCAGAGAAACGCGCTTGTGGTTATGGTAAAGCTCCAGAAAGATCATTTTTTGTCCGCAGTTTGGGCATTCCAGTGGATCATAACCAAAAGACAGGAGAATTAGAGTTCTCCATTGATTGAAATCCAGAAGAATTTTATGTTTAGGTTTGGGAACAGCCTTTGCAAGACGTTTGTCTATTTCACGATCTCTAGCATAAAGGCCATAATAGCGGGTCATTTTGAAATGTTTTTCCGGGATATGCTGAATCAGGAGTTTGATGAATTCCGGAACGGGAAGTGTTCTCTCAATATAAGTATTATCCTCATGCCGGTTGTAATGAAAAGTAACCTGTTCACCATCATAAGAGTCAATACGGGAGGTGGCAATGACTGGTCGTCCCAGATAACGGCTGATATACGTTACAACCGTATCAGGGTCGCAGAGATTCGATTTCGCATAAACATAGAATCCCTTCTTGTCCCTTCGATAAATGGAAGACTTCATTTTTTTAAAGGAGGGTCCAATCTGTGCTTGCATTTCATTCAGGAGAGCAGTCTGAAAAGCAGTTCTGAGATATGGATAGCTGAAATGCTTCACGACACGCCAGAAGCCGTTATCGGAATATCTGCCTTCTGTGAGAAGGCAATGGATATGAGGATTCCATTCGAGAGGACGCTCAAAAGTATGGAGCACACAGATAAAACGGGGAACAAAATTTTTCGATTTGTTCATATTATGGAACATTCTTAAAATGACACTTCGAACAGCAAGAAAGAGGCAGTTAAGAAGAGAACGGTCTACCAGAAAGAAGTGTCTGAGAGACTCATCTATGGTAAAGACCAAATGGCGGTGACTGCAGCGGATGAGCTTAAAGGACATTGAGGTAGAGCGTTCCATGGAATATTTATTCCCACAGGTGGGACAGAACCTGGAATGACAACGAAAAGGGACAAATTTAAGTTCAGCACAATCAGGGCATCCATACATGGCACCGCCATAGGAAGGATCCCCACAATGAATCATTTTAGAGATGTTTTCCATACATCTCTGGGATGAAGAGTATATTGAATGATTTCATAATTGTCTCTGAAGATAGTCTGTAAGATGTTCATGAGATTATTATGAAACAAAATGGTAAAAAAAGAACCCCCTAATCCCCTCAAGATTGAGGGGCAGGGGAGTTAAAGTGTCGAAGACACTTTTTTCATAAAATTTATAGCTCTTTTTGATTGTGCAATATCAGAAATATGCTGCGGAATAGATTTTAACTTCAGTACATAAAACAGTCGATTCACTACATTCCTCCCAAAATAACAGTTTAAATTCTTTATACTAAGAAGGAATTTCTGCGCTGAAAGATCTAGTCTTAATTGACACTATTATTATATTGGGAGGAATGAGTGAAATTGAAAGAAGGAAAACAAGTAGAAAGAATAAAGGGTGTTGCTTGCAAAAGCAATTTATGTGGTAAAATCATTGGCTGGTTATTTTTAGTCACAATATTAGCGGGCCTGTTTCCGGCGTCACCGTTGTATGCGGCTGCCGAAAAAGTGCAGACTGCGCAAATTCCTGTTGTCCATCAAGTGACCGGAGAGCAGATCCCCGAAGGGGTTAAGTTTGATTTTTTGTTAAAACAGGTTGATGCATCTGGGACAGAGATCACTTCAGGAATACAAGCGTCAAAAACTGTCACCACAGTTTCCGGACAGGCTTCCTATTCCTTTGTTTTTGATCTTGGGCCTATTCATGATGGGACTTACTATTTTACCATCCAGGAGCGTTCGATATCTCCTTCCCTGGGTTGGGAATCTCTGCCCGAAGCACAGATGATCAAGGTGCTCGTATCTGATGGTACAGCAACCATTCCCAATCCGAACAGTACAAAAGGGGATGGGCTATTATGGGAGGCACCAGGTACGAATGGCAATCCCTTCGGATCAGGAAACTATTTCAGTGTATTATGTTTTGAGAATTTCTCTGTTCAAGGAGCAGATGTAGAAAGCGGATTAGCAGTTGGGGGAGAGCTTCAAAGTACTGACCAATATTCGCTTGGAAAGCCATATAAAAATGTTGGCTGGCCGGTATCTCCTCACTCGCCACGATTATTGGTAAAAGGAAATATTGATATGCCTGGCCAGCTTGAGGTTTGGGGTGGTACAATTGTGGTCACTGAAAATTCTATCGTCAATGCTAATCCTGCCCGGGCGATGGAATATATTGGATCAGATGACTCTTACTGCCAAGGTGATGAAAGCGACTTCCGTGAATATGATACATCTGTTGTACGGGAACCAGAACAAAAGATAGTGCGGTTTTTTAACAATGCTGAGGCCGATCTTAAATTACTAAGTCAAAATTACAAAGAACTAAACGGTGTAGCTGTTAAGGTGGTAAATTGCATGACGGGTGCGTCCCATCCATTTGCAGATATTAATAACTCGAATTATATCGAAAATATTTATTTTGACAGCTCGGTTCATGGTATTTTCCCAAATGATTATGTTGACTTTGACACAATCGTTTTCAATTTGACCTTAGATGGATTTAGCGGTAATCAAGCAGAGCTGCGCAGCATTTATATGAGTATTCCCGATGATTATGACGGCAATATAATCTTTAATGTGTTGCCTGGTGCAGGGATAAACAAATTACGGATCAATACCGGAGCGATGTTTATCAATGATCAGAAGGCCAGCTATGAGCTTGCGCGTGAATATTCAGACCGCATTATATGGAACTTCCCATCTGGAGAATTGGATGAGATTAGCGTAAATAAGCATTTGTTGATTGGATCAGTTCTAGCACCTAATACTGCTTTTATACCGAATGAAGGATCAGTTGATGGAACACTGGTTGCTAAAAGTGTAACAGCGCAAGGAGGTTGGGAAACGCATGCAGCCACGAGGTTTGGACATAACAAGCAAACGATAAGTCCGATCGACATTATTTTTTCCAATGCATATAAAGCACCGCAAGAAGATAATAGTGTTTCCGTAGCGATCAAAGGATCAAAAATCCTTACGGGAAAGAGTTTGGAGGCAGGACAATTTACATTTGCCTTGCTTGCGGACGGTATTGTCCTGGATCTTGTCAGCAATGCCGGAGACGGGAGCATAACCTTTACTGGTCCTTATCTGGAATATCAGCAGCCTGGAACGTATACCTATACCATGTTGGAGTGCGGTCCGTCAGCAGCTATTTCAAATGATTGGAACATTGGTCAAAAACCCGGAAGCAAAACACCTGACGGGAATGGCTGGGTCTATGATTCAAGTCAGTTTGAGATTGAGGTAGAAGTCAGCGATCGGGGTGGATATTTAGAAGCGGTACTACAATATAAAGATGGAGCCGCTGATTTCCATAACAACTATTCTACATCTGAATTTGTTTTGTCTTTAATAGGAAATAAAACTGTTGAAGGAAATACGCTGACAGATAATCAGTTTGAATTTGGTGTATTTGATGAGGAGAACACCTTAGCAGCACATGGAACAAATGATGCATCAGGGGTAATTGCTTTTGATAAAATAACCTTGAATAAGCCGGGAATCTATCAATATACGGTCAAAGAACTTTCTGCTTCGGCAAATGGTTGGAAAAAGGATGATAACGTTTATAAGATTACAGTAACTGTAACGGACAATGGCAGGGGTAGTTTAACCGGGAGTATCGAATATCCAGATGGCAAATTAAACTTTCATAACATTTACACCCCAACGAAGGTTGTTTTACCTAAGACAAACACAACAAAGACAAATTCACCGAAAACGGGAGATACCAATAACATGTTTTTATATCTGGTAATATTGGCGGCAGCCAGTCTTACGGGAGTGACCGGAATGATTATGCGGCACTATTTTAAAACAAAAAATATAAAATAATAGCGTAAACGTAGGTGGTACGATGCTAAAATGAATAATTTGAAAATATCCTCTCACGAAAAAACTCAAAAGTCGCATAAATACTGATATTTTCTGCGATTCCCGTTTGCAAAATCACGGTTTTTTGATATACTAATTGAGTAGGATTAAATACTCATAGGAGGCGCGAGTATGTACTATGATTTTGCTGTAAAAATTCCAGAAAACACAGGGAAGATATCAAAAAATAAACGTGGTAATACAACTTATATTGAATATACATATGATAGGGTATATCTACGAGGAGGAACAGCGTGAAAATCACAATGATACATGGTCAGAGCCATAAGGGTTCTACATATCATATTGCAAGAATGCTTGCAGAAAAGCTGGATGGTGAGATATTAGAGTTTTTTCTTCCACGAGATTTTGACGGAATCTGTGTCGGATGTACGAATTGTTTCATGAAATCCGAGACGCTCTGCCCCCATTATGAGCAGCTGAAGCCGATTACAGAGGGAATTGATCAGGCAGATGTAATTATTCTGGCAAGTCCGGTGTATGTGTTTCATGCTACCGGGGCTATGAAGGCATTATTGGATCATTATGGGTATCGCTTTATGGTACACCGTCCGGAAGAAAGCATGTTTGAAAAACAGGCTGTATGTATTTCAACTGCTGCAGGTGCAGGCATGAAAACTACAAATAAAGATATGGCTGACAGTACTTTCTTTTGGGGGGCTGCAAAAACCTATAAATACGGAGTAGCTGTTGCCGCAGACTCATGGGATACGGTGAAACCTGAGTTAAAAAAGCGTATTGATAAAAAAACGACTGCAATAGCAGATAAAATAATGAAACACGCAGATTGTATAAAACCAGGTATAAAAACCAGAGCTTTTTTTCATGTTATGAGAGTTATGCAAAAAAATGGGTGGAATGAAACAGATGCCGCCTACTGGAACAAAAAAGGATGGACAGCAAAAAAACGGCCATGGAAAAATCAACCCGGAACCATGGAGGCGCCGGGTTGATTTTTAGCGGTCACAACAGCTGTGCCCTTCCTCGTGGGATGATATCCCGTGGCTGCCGCAGCCATCTCCTTCCCCATGGTCATGCTCATTGTGGTGGCTGCATGCTGCAGCAGGGTCGTATTGCAAGTCACCGGACAGGAAGTCTTTTACAGCGTGTTCGGCATTTCCAGAGACGCCGCCGTACAACTTGATACCCGCTTCGCTCAAGGCAAGCTTTGCACCTCCTCCGATTCCTCCGCAAATCAGGGCAGTAATACCCTTTTCTTTCAGAAAACCAGCCAGCGCACCGTGACCGTTTCCCTCTGTGTTCAAGATGGCGGTTGACTGAATCTTTCCGTCATCAATATCATAGACTTTAAATTGCTCAGTGTGTCCAAAATGCTGAAATACGTTTCCATCTTCATACGTTACCGCAAGCTTCATTTTTCTTCCTCCAATTCTTTTGGAAAATTGACAGATCCTTTTCGATTGCAGCAGCACTTGCCGCAGGATGGATGAGGATGTTCGCAAATCCGCACATCGCCGCCGCCAATTTGCAGCGGATGTCCCTCTACGATACATTGAGCCAGTGTTTTCCGGGCACTGGCGTAAATGGCCTGTACAGTGGTGCGGGCGACCTCCATCTGCTTTGAACATTGCTCCTGTGTCAGTCCTTCTAAGTCAATCAGGCGGATGACCTCGTATTCGTCAAGAGTCATGGTGACAACCGAAGCATCTCCTTTACATGGCTTGAAGCTGGTACATCGCGGATGTGCGCATACACGTCGGCATTTCCTGGGTCTTGCCATCTTTTCACCTCGTTTTATCAATCAAGTTATCGACATATGTCAGTATCATTATACTGCATTTATGTCATATGTCAATAATTAAAAACTCACGTGTCTTGAAAAAATAGTCATTTTTTGTTAGTATGATACTAGGGTCAAAAGGTCCTGCGTTTCATGCTTGCATGAAAAAGCATGACTTTGGGACCCGAACAAACATGAGAAAGCAACCCGATTAGGGTGTATTTCGAATGTTTGTAGGATTGTGAGAGCTCGAAGAGCGTAACAATCCGTGTATCATAAGGGGTCAAATTACTTTTGACCCCAACCTCTTAGTATGATACCAGGGACAAAAGCGGAGGTAATAAAAAAATGTTAAACATAGCATTATGTGATGATGATCGAAAGGCAGTCTCTCGGTATGCGGGCTTAATTAGGCAGATTGCAGCAAAGCATCAGATACCGATTGAGATTTCTTATTTTGACAGTGGGGAATCCCTATTCCAACAGTATCGAGAAAAGATGGAAGATCTGGACATTGTGTATCTGGATATCTTAATGGGTGGGATGAATGGAATGGATACGGCCAGAAAACTGCGGGACAACAAGTGCAAAGCTCAGATTGTTTTTCTGACTAACGATGAGGAATGTGTATATGATGCATTTGAAGTAAGCGCTATCCAGTATCTTGTAAAGGAAGACACCAGCTTTTCTAAATTTGAAAGGGTTTTTCTAAAAGCTGCGAAACTGATCGTGAAAAGGGCGGGGGAGATGTTTACTTTCGAGTTTGATGGGACAAAAGGCATAGTCCCTATCCGTGAGATTTCCTATTTTGAGATCCACAGAAGGCTTGTAACGATACATTATGGAGAGGGGAAAACGTGTAAATTTTACGGCAATATGTCACAGCTAGAAGAGCACTTAAGTAAATATAATTTTATCCGCGCCCATCGTTCCTTTTTAATACAGCTGCCCTACATTGCAATGTTTCGTCAGCGAGAGTTATTGTTAAAAACGGGTGAAGCCGTTCCAATCGGAAATACTTATGAACAGCCGTTAAAAGAGGCCTTTGCAGGGTATATTTCTGAACTGAGTATCTACTGTGAAAAGGAGACAGCCCTGTAATAGGAGAAATCGGTAAGGAATTTTGCAGCAGCATAAGAGTGGAACAGTAAATTGGAACAAAATATGAATAATTATCAATTCGATTGACCATGATATAAAGAAATGATAGAATACAGTTAATTGTAATCATGGAGGTGGTCAGTGTGAAAAACTCGTCAGTTCGCTTATCTGAAATTTCAATTCAGAATTTTAAAAATGTCGAAAACGGACAGTTAAATTTTATAAACCGAAGAAAAGATTTCCGTTCAAGTATTCTGGGATTGTACGGGCAGAACGGTTCTGGGAAAACAGCGTTGATAGATGCAATACAGTTGTTAAAATATACACTTTGCGGGAAAACCATACCCACAGAGATGGCCGATTATATCAATATTGATGCCGAATATGCAAATATGATGTATGTGTTTGAAGTCTTAACACCTTCGGGTAAATTTGAGGCTTTTTATGAATTCCATATTCGAAGAGAGGAAAATCTTTCGGAGCAGAATCTGGATCTGTCAGAAGGTTATGAAATTCCATACAAAATAGTAATTTCTGATGAAATTCTCAGCTATTCTTTTGAAGGATCGGGGCAGAGGATTCGGAAAGGTCCATTGATCGATACGCGGACGGACGGTGTATTTGTCCCGGTTTCAAAGTATCATGGCCTTATCGGGAACGACAAGAATATGGCTATGAACTTACTCGTAGCAAAGAAAATGGCAGCTAATTCATCGAGATCTTTCATCTTTTCAAGAGAATTGCTGAACGCGGCCAGAAAACAACAGGAGGAAAAGAAAAACGACCTGGAATTCATGCGGCATCTGACCTTATTGGAAAACTTGATCTTTTATGGAAACTATGAATTATTTGTCATAAACACAGCGAATACAGGCATGATCAGTATGAATGCCCTTCCATTATCTTTTAAATATGAAGAAAGAACCAGCGGCATGATCGGACAACTGACACTGCCGCTTGACAGTTCTGCCGTTATTCCGAAAGATGCACTAAATGTAGCAAAAAAGATCATTTGCAATATGAACATAGTACTTGAACAGCTCGTGCCGGGATTGACGATTGGTCTGAAAGAATCAGGTTCTGAGACTTTGAAAAATGGGAAAGAGGGAACCAGAATTCAGCTGATATCGCGTAAAAACAATAAAGATATTCCTCTAAAATACGAATCCGAGGGAATTAAGAAGATAATTTCTGTTCTTCAGCTTCTGATTGTGATCTATAATCAGTCCTCGATTACAGTTGCGATTGATGAACTGGATTCGGGTGTGTTTGAATATCTTCTGGGAGAAATCCTCCGCATTATATCTGAGAAAGGAAAAGGTCAGCTGATCTTTACGTCCCATAACCTTCGCCCCTTAGAGACACTGGATCGAGGTTTTATTGCATTTACAACGACAAATCCCTCAAAAAGATATATGAGAATGTCGAATCTTAAAGACAATAACAATCTGCGCGACTTTTATTTCAGAGATATTGTTCTCGGTGAGCAGAACGAGGAGGTTTACAAGCCGACAAATAATGCAGAAATTGCTCTGGCTTTCAGAGAGGCTGGTGACATCAGTGCCACGTAAAAAAATTGTATTTGTAATTGTAGAAGGGCCTTCCGATGACGAGGCACTGGGGGTTATTATTCATCGTATCTATGACAAGTCTGTGGTTCATGTTGAGATCACTCACGGAGACATCACTTCTAAGTCGTCTGTCACGCCTGGAAATATTGCCGCCAAAATAGGAAGAGTAGTTCAGGAATATGCGAGGTCAAATCATTATAAACAGAATGATTTTCAGGAGATTATTCATCTGATCGATACAGATGGAGCATATATAGAAGAAAAGGATGTTGTAGAGGATCCCAGTGCAAAGAAACCATTTTATACAACGACAGAAATCCGTACAGCAAGGCCAGATCAGATCATCCAACGAAACAAAAGAAAAAGTGACAATATAAACCGTATCTGCGTTATGACAAAAGTATGGGGCTCCATTTTGTATCGTGCCTATTATATGTCGGCAAATCTAGATCATGTTCTGTATAATAAATTGAACAGTTCCGATGAAGATAAAGAAAATGATTCCTTTGCATTCGCAAAAAAATATAAGGATCATTTAGATGATTTTATAAGTTTTATCGCAGACTCGGATTTTTCTGTGTCGGATGATTTTAAGCAGTCATGGGAATTCATAAAAGCAGACAAGCATTCCCTTGAACGACATACCAATCTGGGAATCTGTTTTAAAGAGGTACCGTTGTCACAGAGATAAGTGGGAAAATTGTTGTTCTATCCAGAAAAAATGGTATATACTTTGATTACGTATAAGGTAAAGAAACAGGAATGGCTTTTGCCATTCTTTTTTCTTGCCCAAAATATGAACATTCTGTAAACAATGTAGCGATTTACTTGACTACTATACTAAAGTAATCTATACTCTTTATCAACTTATCAATTTACCACTCTACTATAGTAAAGGAGCAGTATGGAGGTATTCAAGGAAACTCTGAAAAAGGATGAGCAGGTCTCGTCTAAACTGCGAAGCGTATATGAGCAGTTTGGATATAAAAAATATAAGATGGGCGGATTCGAGGAATACAGTTTGTATCTGGAAAACAGGGATTTTCTGCCGAGTGATCAGATTATTGCATTTCCAAATGCACAGGGAAAGATGATGGCACTTAAACCAGATGTCACACTCTCTATCATCAAGAATACGAAAGCCAGACGTGGACAGACTGATAAACTATATTATATGGAAAACGTATTTCGTCATTCAAAGGATTCTCATGAATATCAGGAGATCAGCCAGATGGGTCTGGAACTGATTGGAGATGTAGGGACATATGAGACATGGGAAATCCTGGAGCTGGCGCTTGAGAGTCTGGCGGCGATTGAATCGGAATTTATTCTTGATATCTCGCACATGGGATTTGTGACCGGTTTGCTCGACAACATGAGCATAGATCGTTCTGTCCGAGAAGAACTGCTCGCCTGTATCCGATCCAGGAATCTTCATGATCTGAGGGCAATCTGTAAAAGAGAAGAAATTTCAAGAGAAAACTGTGAAAAGCTGGAGGCGATGGTTATGACAGACGGCGACGCTTACCAAATGCTCAAAAAGGCGGAAGAACTTGTGGAGAATGAATCTATGAGCAGCGCTTTAGAGGAACTCAAAAAGCTGATGGAAATTGCATCCATACACCCTTTTTCGAATCATATACATATTGATTTTTCCATTGTGAATCAGATAGATTATTACAACGGGATTGTTTTTCAGGGGTTCACAAAACACCTTCCGCAAAATGTATTGTTCGGCGGGCGCTATGATCATCTTCTTGAGAAGTTTGAAAAAGATGCCGGTGGAATCGGATTTGCACTCTATTTAAATGATCTGAACCGCGTTTATCCCGTAAAACAGGAATATGATGTGGACATACTGCTCCTCTACGATGAAGCAGCAGATTTTAAAACCTTGTCAAAGACGGTCTGCGAGATGGTAAATGCCGGGTATCGTGTGAGAACGGAAAGAAGTATTCCCGAGGATTGCAGGTTTCAAAAACTTGTGAATTATAGAGAAGAAAGTGAGGCGGAGCATGCTTGATATTGCATTGCCGAAGGGTCGTCTTGGAGATCAAGTCTATGAGTTGTTTTCCCGTGCAGGGTATGACTGCAGATCCATCTATGAGGACAGCCGAAAGCTGGTATTTCAGAATGAAGAAAAGCAGATTCGATATTTTCTGGTAAAGCCCAGTGACGTCGATATCTACGTCGAGCACGGTGCTGCCGATGTGGGTGTGGTCGGCAAAGACGTGCTGCTCGAGAGCGATAGCGATGTGTATGAACTTCTGGATCTAGGGCTTGGAAGGTGCAAGATGGCCGTGGCAGCCAGGGATGATTATCAAGAAGATAGGGATCGTGTGCTGCGTGTTGCCACGAAATTTACAAAGACAGCAAAGTCATATTACGAATCCGTGAATCGCGAAATCGAAATCATAAAACTACACGGTTCCATTGAACTGGCGCCGCTGCTTAGACTATCCGATGTGATTGTGGATATCGTGGAAACAGGCAGAACACTTGAGGAAAATCATCTGAAAGTGATTCAGGAGATTATGCCGGTCAGTGCACGGTTGATCGCGAATAAATCGAGCTATCGTTTCAAGCATCAGGCGGTGAATCAGATGCAGATCAAATTGAAGGAGGAATTGGACGGTGATATCATTTTATAAAGCGAAAGACATGAAAAAGGAAGACATTCTCACACGGGGAATTTGTTTTGACCCGGAAATAGAGAGGACTGTCGATGAGATTCTCGCATCTGTTCGGACAAACGGAGATCAGGCATTGTATGAGTACAACAGAAGATTCGATCATGCCGACCTTTCTTCGCTTGAAGTAAGTCAGGAGGAGATGCAGAAGGCATATAAGGCCGTGGCATCGAAATTCTTAGAAACCTTAAAACTCGCCCGGAAAAATATTGAGGATTTTCATAGACGTCAGGTGCGCAGTCAATTTGTTATCACCGATCAGCCGGGGGTAGTACTGGGACAGAAAATTACACCGATTGAAAGAGTGGGTCTGTATGTTCCGGGCGGAACTGCAGCTTATCCGTCCACGGTTTTGATGAATGCAGTACCGGCTAAACTGGCAGGTGTACAAGAGGTGGTCATGGTGACACCGCCGAATGAAGATGGCAGTATAAAACCTGAGGTACTTGCCGCGGCCCAAATAGCGGGAATTTCCCGTGTGTTTAAAGTGGGCGGTGCACAGGCAATTGCGGCACTTTGTTATGGCACAAAGACTATTCCGCGTGTAGATAAAATTACGGGTCCCGGCAACATCTATGTCGCCACTGCCAAGCGGCGTGTCTATGGCATGGTGGATATCGATATGATCGCAGGTCCCAGTGAAATTCTGGTGATTGCAGATGAGACCTCAAAACCTGCGCAGGTCGCGGCCGATCTTCTTTCGCAGGCAGAACATGACCGGATGGCTAGTGCCGTGCTCGTGACGGATTCGTTAAAACTTGCAAAAGAGGTGCAAGAAGAACTAAAAAAGCAGCTCATGACGCTTCCCAGAAGCGAAATTGCAAGGACGTCTATGGAGAACAACGGGAAGATCATTCTGACAGATTCCATCGATGAAGCAGTAAAGATCAGCAATCAGATCGCACCGGAACATCTGGAACTTTCTGTTCAAGATCCCTTTCGGATTTTGGGTGCTGTGAAAAACGCAGGCTCTATCTTCCTCGGAACGCAGGTCCCGGAGGCACTTGGAGATTATCTGGCAGGCCCGAATCATACACTGCCAACTGGTGGTACAGCGCGATTTTCCTCCCCACTGTCCGTGGATGATTTTGTGAAAAAATCTTCTTTTATCTACTACACCGCCGATGCACTGGACAAGATTGGAGACCACGTGATTGATTTTGCAAAAAAGGAAGGATTAGACGGCCATGCCCGGGCGATATCCGTGAGAACGAAAGGGGAACTGCTATGAGCAGGTTTTTGAGCAAACGATTGAACAGCCTTGAACCGTATGTGCCGGGAGAACAGCCTCACGGTAAAAAGTATCTGAAATTGAATACGAATGAATCTCCGTATCCGCCTTCCCCAGCAGTACTCGCAGCGAAAAATAAGGAAGAGAATCTGCAGCTGTATCCAGATCCGGACGCAGGGTTGCTTTCGGAGGTGCTTGCGGCGAAATATAAGGTGAATGCAAATCAGATTTTTTTGGGAAATGGATCCGATGAGGTTTTGGCATTTCTCTTCCAGGCATTTTGCGACGAAGATCATGAAATCTGTTATCCCGATCTCACATATGGATTTTATTCGGTATTTGCCGCACTTTTTGGCCTAAAAAGGAACGAGATTCCATTGAAAGCGGATTTTACAATTGACCTCGGCGACTATGCTTTCTGTGGGAAGAATGTTTTGATCGCCAACCCAAATGCCCCAACCGGACTTTCCTTGAAAAGAGAGGAAATCGAGCAGATTTTGAAAACTAACGCGGAGCATCTGGTTATCATCGACGAGGCCTATATTGATTTCGGAGGCGAGTCATCTGTTTCGCTCCTTGAGAGATACGACAACCTGATCGTTGTGCAGACATTTTCAAAATCCCGTTCACTGGCCGGTGCCAGACTGGGATACGCAATTGCATCTAAAGAAATAATCGCAGACCTGAAAAAACTTAAATTTTCTTTTAACCCTTACAATATCAACAGCCTTTCGATGAAAGCCGGGACAGCGGCTGTACTGGACGAAGAGTATTATTGCATGTGCTGTGAAGAACTGATTCAAACTAGGGAGAAGACGAAGCGTGCTTTGCGTGAACTGAAATTTACTGTGACAAATTCCGATACAAATTTTCTGTTTGCAAAACCAGATGGGATCAAAGGAGAGGAGTATTATTTGGCACTTAAGAGGCATGGAATTTTAGTGCGCCATTTTAACACAGAAAGAATCAGAGATTACGTAAGAATCTCAATAGGAACTCCTTTACAGATGGACTTTTTTCTGGAAGAGACGAAGAAGATACTGAAAGGAAGCAAAAAGATGCAGGAGGTGATACAAAAGTGAGAGAGACAGAGTATAGCCGGCGGACAAGTGAGACAAATATTTCGCTTACACTTGTGATTGAGGGGAGCGGAAAATATGACATCCATTCGGGGTGTGGGTTTTTAGATCATATGCTGGAACTTTTCACAAGACACGGCAGATTTGATCTGAAGCTAACTTGTGAAGGCGATACGCAGGTAGACTATCATCACACAACTGAAGATATCGGAATCTGTCTGGGGGAGGCATTTGCCAGAGCTCTGGGCGAAAAACGCGGAATTAGCAGATATGGGAGCATGCTCCTCCCCATGGACGAAGCACTGATCCTGTGTGCGGTTGATTTGAGCGGCCGCGATCTGCTCATCTATGATGCGGTGCTTCCGACAGCAAAGGTCGGGGATTTTGACACAGAGCTGGTGGAGGATTTTATGCTGGGTTTTTCCCGCACACTTCGGGCAACGATACATATTCGGCAGATTTCCGGGAAAAATTCACACCATATCATCGAAGCTATGTTTAAAGCCCTCGGCCATGCGATGAAAGGGGCGGCAGCCATTGATCCTGAATTTGCGGAGGAGATACCTTCCACAAAAGGCATATTATGAGGAGGCATTATTCATGATTGCAATCATAAACTATGGAGTTGGAAATCTATTCTCGCTTACCAGCTCCTTGGATTATCTGAACATCGACAACATAATCACCAGTGATTACAGCCAGATCCGACGTGCAGACCGATTAATTCTTCCCGGGGTAGGGGCATTTCCCGATGCCTATGATATGCTGCAGCATTTTGATCTTGTACGTATGATATGTCAGGAAGCAAAAGACGGTAAACCGATTCTCGGCATCTGCCTGGGAATGCAGCTTTTGTTTGAGCGAAGTTATGAATATGGATCCTGCCCCGGACTTGGCCTGATACCGGGGGAGATTTGCCCCTTGTCGGAGGATCTGTCGGGCAATCTGAAAGTTCCGCATATCGGCTGGAACAGTCTCAAATTCACGAAAGAAAATCCCCTCTTACGAAATAACAAAGAGGGGGATTACGTCTACTATGTGCATTCGTATTATGCAAAAGGATGTGACAAGAGCACCATTGCCACTTCAGAATATGGTGTCGATATCACCGGGGCCGTCTGCCGAGGAAATGTCTATGGAACGCAGTTTCATCCGGAAAAGAGCGGAGAAGCTGGCCTCAATATCCTGCGGGCATTTGCAAGTCTGTAAGAAAAGGAGCATGATAAAATGATTATTTTTCCCGCGATAGATTTAAAAGAAGGAAAAGTTGTCCGTTTGACGCAGGGTGATTATGACCAGATGGAGGTGTATTCGGACAACCCTGTTGAGATAGCAGAACAGTTTGAAGCGCAGGGAGCCACCCATCTTCATGTGGTGGATCTCGATGGTGCCAAAGCGGGCTATGCTGTTAATGAACCGATTATCTCAGAAATCGTAAAGAACACAAAACTCTTTGTCGAAGTTGGCGGCGGCATTCGAAGGGAAGAGCAGATCGGAAAGTATCTGTCTGCAGGTGTCAGACGTGTGATCTTAGGATCCGCCGCGGTTACGGATTTTTCGTTTGTAGAGGAGATGGTGGAAAGATATGGCGGCAGTATTGCAGTTGGTGTCGATGCAAAAGACGGATGCGTTGCTATCCATGGGTGGCAGGAGGGCACGAAAGTTGATGCATTCGATTTCTGCAAAACCTGTGCCGCATCTGGTGTTTCGACGGTAATCTTTACGGATATTGAAAAAGATGGAAAACTGGAGGGCACGAATCTTGAAATCTACCGAAAACTATGTAAAATCAGGGAACTGAATATGATCGCATCCGGCGGTATTTCAAGGAAAGATGAACTTGTCAGCCTGCAGGAGATGGGAATCTATGGCGCTATTGTGGGAAAGGCGATTTATACCGGAACTTTGGATCTGAGAGAACTAATCAAAGGCACAGAAACGGCGCGAAAATAGGAGGAAACATGGTCACAAAGAGAATCATAC
This sequence comes from Blautia liquoris, assembly GCF_015159595.1. Lineage (NCBI taxonomy): Bacteria > Bacillati > Bacillota > Clostridia > Lachnospirales > Lachnospiraceae > Blautia > Blautia liquoris. The sequence continues at coordinate 537,881 of NZ_CP063304.1, forward strand.
CCTGCATGGATGTGAGAGACGGACGTGTGGTAAAAGGGGTGAATTTTAAAGGGATTCGTGATGTGTCAGATCCCGTAGAACTCGCAGAATATTATTACGAAAATGGCGCGGATGAACTTGTTTTCTATGATATCACGGCATCTGTGGAAAAACGTCTGCTCTTTACAGAAGTTTTAAAGGCAGTTGCGCGCCAGATTTTTATTCCGCTTACCGTCGGCGGTGGAATACATTCACTGGAAGATTTTGATCGGGTCTTAAAGTGTGGAGCCGACAAGGTCAGTGTCAATTCCGGAGTGATCGATAATCCCGACTTAATCAAAGAGGCGGCGAAACGCTATGGAGATCAGTGCGTCGTGCTCTCCATGGATGTAAAAAGTGTCGGAAATCACTATCATCTGTTTCGAAAAGGAGGCAGAGAGGACACCGGAATCGATGCAGTCGAATGGGCAAAGAGGGGAGAGACAAATGGTGCGGGAGAACTGGTCGTAAACAGTATTGATACAGACGGTGTCAAGAAAGGATTTGATCTGGAAATGCTTCGCACGATCTGTGAAAATGTGTCGATCCCGGTGGTTGCATCTGGCGGTGCGGGAAACAGGGAGCATTTTTCTAAACTGTTTCTTGAGGTTCCGGATGTGGACGCGGCACTGGCCGCATCGATCTTTCATTTCAAAGAAGTGAAAATCCCTGAATTAAAGAGGTACCTTATGGACGAGCAGATTGAAATACGCATGTGAAACGGGCCGCAGTTTATTATCTGTGGGCATGCCAGGAGGATATATTCGATGAATCAAGATGAAATGCAGTTGAAATTTGATGCGGATGGTCTGATACCGGCCATTATACAGGATTATTATACGAAACAGGTGCTGACTCTTGCCTATATGAACCGCGAGAGCCTTTCAGTCAGCATGAAGGAGGGAAAGACATGTTTTTGGAGCAGGAGCCGGAAAACACTTTGGCGAAAAGGGGAGACATCCGGGAATTACCAGCATATCGTCTCCATCACTGCGGACTGTGACAGGGATGCCCTGGTGATTGAAGTGGTAAAAGACGGGCCGGCCTGCCACCTTGGGACACAGTCTTGTTTTAACGATAAGATATACGACGGCGGTATTCGAAAGGATTTTTCCATAGACGGCCTATATGAATTGATAGAGGGAAGAAAGACAGATGAAAAAGAAGGGTCCTACACTTCCTATTTATTTGAAAAGGGCATGGACAAGATTCTGAAAAAAGTAGGGGAAGAATCGACAGAAGTTGTGATCGCCGGGAAGGGCGGCGCAAAGGATGAGACTATTTTTGAGATCTCAGATCTGACTTATCATGTGTTGGTGTTGATGGCAGAGATGGGCATTTCGATCAATGACGTTCGAGATGAACTTGCAAAGCGCCATGTGATCGATCACAAGGTAAAGCAGGAAAAAATGCAGTGATAGAAGTTATTTTCTCCGCAAATATTGACTTGAGGTGCGCAATGCCGTATACTCATGGTAAAGTGGGGGTGGCAAAATTGCCACCCCCACTACGTGGAAAGGAGACTGGATATGCCGCAAAAAAAGCGAACCTACATTGCCATCGATTTGAAATCTTTTTACGCATCGGTAGAATGTCAAGAACGAAAATTGGATCCGTTGACGACGAATCTTGTGGTTGCGGACGCATCTCGTACAGAAAAGACGATTTGCCTTGCGGTATCTCCGTCTTTGAAAGCCTATCATATTCCAGGAAGAGCAAGATTGTTTCAGGTTGTCCAAAAGGTGAAGGAGGCAAATCGTGAACGTCAAAGACATGCTCCGGGCAGAACCTTTACCGGTTCCTCTTACGATGACAAGAAACTTAAAGTTTCTCCGGAGCTTGCGGTCGATTACATCGCGGCGCCTCCTAGAATGTCTCTTTATATGGATTACAGCATGAAAATATATGAGATTTATCTAAAGTATATCGCACCGGAGGATATCCATGTGTACTCCATCGATGAGGTGTTTATGGATGTCACAGATTATCTGGGCACGTATCAGATGACGGCACGTGAGCTTGCGATGAAGATGATTCGTGATGTGCTAAAGAGCACGGGAATCACATCAACCGCAGGAATCGGAACGAATCTCTATGTCTGCAAAATTGCTCTTGACATCGTTGCAAAGCATGTGCCGCCGGATCAAGACGGTGTGCGTATCGCATCACTTGATGAGATGTCTTATCGTCAGCAGCTTTGGACACACCGGCCGCTTACGGATTTCTGGCGGGTGGGAAGAGGATATGCCAGAAAACTAGAGGAAAACGGCATGTATACAATGGGGGATGTGGCACGGTGCTCACTTGGAAAACCTTCCGATTATCAAAATGAAGAACTGCTGTATCGCCTGTTTGGTGTCAATGCGGAGCTGCTCATAGACCATGCCTGGGGGTATGAACCGTGTACGATTGCCGATATCAAAGCCTATAAGCCCGCTGCAAACAGCGTGGGTTCGGGTCAGGTCTTGCAGTCACCCTATGATTTTGAAAAAGCAAAACTGATTGTCCGAGAGATGACAGAACTTCTGGTACTGGATCTTGTGGATAAAAAGCTGGTGACAGACCAGATGGTTCTGACTGTGGGATATGACATTGAGAATCTAAAAGACCCTGCAATCCGCAAAGCTTATAAGGGTGAGATTACGGTAGATCAGTATGGGCGCAGTATACCAAAGCATGCACACGGCACGGCCAATCTCGACCGTGAAACATCTTCGACAAGGCGGATTGTGAATGCTGTGATGGAACTGTATGACAGAATTGTGGACAAAAAACTCCTGATTCGACGACTCAATATCACGGCAGCACACGTTGTAAAGGAAGATTCTATAGAAAAAAAAGAAACTTTTGAGCAGCTGGATCTCTTTACGGATTACTCTACTTTGGAAAAACAACGCAAGGAAGAAGAAGAGAAATTAGAGCGAGAGAGAAAAATGCAGCAGGCAATGCTTGAAATTAAGAAAAAGTACGGAAAAAATGCCATCCTGAAGGGGACAGATCTACAGGAAGGTGCGACGACGATAGAAAGGAACAGACAGATTGGCGGACACAAAGAATAGAGAATACAATATTCATGACTATGACGACATCATCCGCCTTCCGCATCATAGTTCTGCGGTTCATTCCTCTATGCCGGTGAAAGATCGGGCAGCACAATTCGCGCCATTTGCGGCACTCACGGGGCATGGGGAAAGGATCAGGGAGACGGCACACATGGCAGAAGAAAAGGCAGAAGAAAAGACAGAAGAAAAGACAGAAGAAAAGATAGAAGATATCTAGTTAATTGCGACTAATTGATGAAATGGGATTGCGTTTTTGCCAAATAGAATCTATACTATAATTTGATACTAGGGTCAAAAGGTCCTGCGTTTCATGCTTGCATGAAAAAGCATGACCTTGGGACCCGAACAAACATGAGAAAGCAACCCGATTAGGGTGTATTTCGAATGTTTGTAAGATTGTGAGAGCTCGAAGAGCGTAACAATCTGTGTATCATTAGCGTCAAAACACCTTTTGACGCTTTCATCATAATTTGATACTAGGGTCAAAAGGTCCTGCGTTTCATGCTTGCATGAAAAAGCATGACCTTGGGACCCGAACAAACATGAGAAAGCAACCCGATTAGGGTGTATTTCGAATGTTTGTAAGATTGTGAGAGCTCGAAGAGCGTAACAATCTGTGTATCATTAGCGTCAAAATACCTTTTGACGCTTTCATCATGATTTATAACCATGTTAAAAGTACACCAGAAGAAGGGAAGTGTTAAGTATGTCAGATTCAGGATTTTATCGCTGTGATAGTTGTGGCACTACAGTTTATTTACTTAAAAAAGGTGGATGTGAACCTTCCTGCTGCGGCAAAACGATGACACAGCTTAAAGTTAACGCAGCAGAAGCGGCAACAGAGAAACATATCCCGGCGGTAGAAAGAACAGACGACGGAAAGCTAAAAGTTACTGTTGGCTCCACCTTGCACCCGATGACATCGGAGCATTTTATTGAGTGGATTGCACTCAAAACAGATGACCGAGTCGATATCCGATATTTGAAACCACAAGATCAGCCCACGGCAGTATTTGACAATGTATTAAATGGCAGTGTATACGCATATTGTAATTTACATGGTTTATGGATCAGGGAATTAGATTTTGTCATTCCTGATGAAGGGGCATGCTCTGCCGAGTTTCCACAAGGCTGTGTGATTCCCGATTAATAAATCAGTAATTGGACGAAAGGACAGTGACATTTTCATGAAGAAAGAAATTGATGTATTCGATTATGCAAAAGATATCACAAAAGCACTTGGCAGCGGTGTCCTGCTGACAACAAAGGCAGACGACAAGGTAAATTCCATGACGATTGGCTGGGGAAATCTTGGCGTTGTCTGGGGAAAACCGGAGCTCATCGTGTTTGTCAGAGAAAACCGTTTTACAAAAGGACAGCTGGATAAAAACCCGGAATTCACGGTTAATATACCATATGGTGATTTTGATAAGAAGATATTGGGATACTGCGGATCAAAATCTGGGCGCGATGTCGACAAGGTAAAAGAGCTGAACCTGACGCTCGAAGAAGCCGAGATCATCACCGTTCCGGCCATTAAAGAACTGCCTCTTACATTGGAGTGCAAAGTAAATTATAAACAGACAATGGACCTTGGAGCAATCAGCGAAGAAAACAAACATTCATTCTATCCTCAGGATGTCGACAGTTTCTTCCATGGCTCAAACAAAGATATACACACCGCTTATTATGGCGAGATCGTCAGCGCGTATATCGTAGAATAACGAATATCCGGCTGCTCAGCAGCCAGCAAGGCAAAGCCTTACATAAGGTAAAAGTTATTTATGTAAGGCTTACCTATTCTAATTTCATTAAACAATTCAGCGGAATCTAAGCATGTTCAAAATTTCAGAAAAAGTCTAGGTAAAACAAATTAAGGGTGGGCATCGTGGACAACGAACCAAAGATTGATTTTTATAAACGCGTGGCGCTGGTATGCCGGCGGATTCCGAAAGGGACAACAGCGACATATGGACAGATTGCCCTTTTATGTGGGTATCCCAAGAACTCCAGACAGGTAGGATATGCACTTGGCCATCATCTCGCCGAAGATGCTCCTGCACATCGCGTGGTAAATACAAAAGGAATCCTAAGTGGAGCCGATTCCTTTGAGACACCCAGCAGGCAAAGAGAGCTGCTTGAGAAAGAAGGTGTAGCGGTGACCTGGACAGATCAGGGCTACCGTGTTGATCTGAAGACATATGGCTGGAAAAACACTCTGCGAGATGCCTTATGGATTCGAAACGAGTTTGAAGCAAGAAACATCTGAAACGTGCAAACAAAAACACTTTTCGATTTGCAACACCGCAGAAAACACGCTATAATCTATGAGGTAGGCTATCGGAAGGAAAACAGGAGGCTTTGGAGGAGATATTTTGCCAGGCGAGATTAAGATTAAAACTCCTGATCGGGAGATACCGATTCAGGTAATTCGGTCATCCAGAAAGACGATGGGTCTTGAGGTGAGACGAACGGGCGAGGTGCTTGCGCGAGTTCCCCATTCTCTGACGGATCAGGAGCTGAAAGCTTTTATTATGAAAAACCAGGAATGGATAAAAAAACATGTTTTTCTGGAAATGAAGGAACAGACCACGACCAATGCCACGCCGCTGCAGGAGTTGACGACAGAGGAGATAAAACGAATCAAGCAGAAGTTCGCAGCGCGAGTTTCACATTACGGAAAGAAGATGGGAGTGACCTGGGGAAGGGTGACAATCCGAAATCAGAAAACCAGATGGGGCAGCTGCAGCTCGAAGGGGAACCTGAACTTCAATTACCAGCTCTATTATCTTTCGGATGAGCTTTTGGATTACGTGGTGGTGCACGAACTGGCACATCGCAGACATATGAATCATTCGCCCCAGTTCTGGGCAGAAGTTGAGCAATATTATCCAGATTACAGAGAATCCAGGAGACGTCTGAAAGAGATACGCATCATATGAGCATGCCAGGCTGCGCACGCAGAGCACGAGACAATGCACGGTGTCAGGACAAAGGATAAAGGAGGAGATTTGGGTGTGAGTGATTCGCACAAGGTTTTACAGGAAGTATTCGGCTACAGTTCTTTTCGTGAGGGGCAGGAAGAAGTCATCCATGCGGCACTGAAACAACAGGATGTACTCGGTATTATGCCGACCGGGGCAGGAAAATCACTCTGCTACCAGATTCCGGCACTCCTCTTTGACGGTATTACCGTCGTTGTCTCACCTCTGATCTCACTGATGAAAGATCAGGTTGCGGCTTTAAATCAGCTTGGAGTTCACGCGGCATTTATCAACAGTTCGCTCTCGGAAGGACAGTATCGAAAAGCGATGGCAAATGCGTGCCGCGGGCAGTATAAGATCATCTATGTGGCTCCGGAGCGTCTGATGACGGAATCCTTTTTGTCGTTTACATCCTGTGTCGAGATTTCTATGTTAGCGGTTGACGAGGCACACTGTATTTCCCAATGGGGGCAGGACTTTCGGCCAAGCTACATCAAAATCGTGGATTTTATTCAGACGCTGCCGAAAAGACCAGTGGTTGCGGCCTATACAGCTACGGCGACAAAGGCAGTCAAAGAGGACATCATCTGCATCTTAGGTCTAAAAAATCCCTATGTGGCAGTCACAGGATATGACAGAGAGAATCTGTTCTTTGCAGTGAAAAAACCGCAGAATAAACAACAGGAATTACTCTTTTACCTTCAGAAAAATAAAAACAGCAGCGGCATTATCTATTGTAATACCAGAAAAAATGTGGAAGAAGTCTACGATAGCCTGATCGAGAGAGGATATCCAGCGGCGAGATATCACGCAGGGCTTTGTGACAGCGAGAGGAAACAAAGCCAGGATGATTTTATCTATGACATACGGCCAATTATGGTTGCGACGAATGCTTTTGGGATGGGAATCGACAAGTCGAATGTCCGTTTTGTGATTCACTATAACATGCCCAAAGATATCGAGAGCTACTATCAGGAGGCAGGCAGAGCCGGCCGGGACGGTGAACCGGCGGAATGTATTTTGCTTTATTCAGGGCAAGACGTAAGAATCAATGAATTTCTCATCGAAAAACAACTGGAGAACGATGAACTGGATTTTGAGGAGCGAAAGCTGATCAGAGAACGCGACAGCGAACGCCTCCAAAAGATGACATTTTACTGCTTTACAAATGAATGTCTGAGAGACTACATCCTCCGATATTTTGGGGAATATGGGAACACCTTCTGCGGAAATTGTGAGAACTGTCTGACTGAGTTTGACGATATCGATGTGACACAAGAGGTGAGCACCCTGATCCGAATGGTTCATGCAAGTGGTGAGCGGTATGGAATCAATGCCATCATCGAGGCTGTACATGGTTCTAAGACCGCAAAAGTACATAAATTTCATCTGGAACAAAGTCCCGGCTTTGGGAGCCTGAATCAGGTGACACTGGTGCGGATTCGACAGATTTTGAACGATATGCTGCTCAAAGGATATCTGTATCTGACACCGGGAGATTATCCGATTCTTAAGATGACAGACAAAGGACATAATCTGATTTTTGGAGAAAGCGATGAGAAGATCATCTTGAAACTTCCAAAAGAAATAGAAAAAGCACATACGAAACAGAAACAGAAAAAAACGGCTGCTGCAAAAGCAAAATATCCCATACTTTTTGAAACCCTCCGAAAAAGAAGATACGAGATGGCACAGAAAAATCACGTTCCGCCGTATATCATCTTTTCGGATAAGACACTCAAAGAGATGAGCACATATCTGCCGTCAACGAAAGAGGCCATGCTGCAGATAAATGGCGTGGGAGAGAAGAAGTACGAAAAATACGGAAAAGAATTTATGAATCTGATACAGGAATACAAGGCAAGTGAGGAATTAAAAGAACTCTCATAGTAAAAAGGAGAACGTTAATGAAGCAGAAGATACATGATAAATCTCTCGGTCAGCTGAAAATCAACGAAAAAACCTATGAATATTACAAGATCGATGCACTGAAAGAGGAGGGCGTTACAGTTGACAGATTGCCTTACTCAATCAGAGTCCTGCTGGAGTCTGTGATCCGGCAGTGTGATGAATTCAGTATTACAGAAGAACATATCACAAACCTTGCCCACTGGAACAAGGATAGCAATGGTTCGTCCGAAGTTCCTTTTCTGCCCGCAAGAGTAATCCTTCAGGACTTTACAGGAGTTCCGGCGGTTGTAGATCTGGCATCCATGAGACAGGCTATGGCGGATGCCGGCGGTGATGTGAAGAGTATCAATCCGGAAGTTTTGGTGGATCTTGTTATCGACCATTCTGTTCAGGTAGATGAGTATCTCTCGAAACATGCTCTGGAAGAAAATATGGAGAAAGAGTTTGAACGCAACAGGGAACGCTACCAGTTTTTGAATTGGGGGAGATCAGCTTTTGATAATTTTAAAGTTGTTCCCCCTGCAACCGGAATTATTCATCAGGTAAACCTTGAATATCTGGCAGATGTCGTACACGAGAACAAAGAGGAGGATCAGATTCTACTTTATCCGGATACCCTGGTGGGTACAGACTCTCATACGACAATGATCGGGGGACTTGGCGTACTCGGATGGGGTGTCGGCGGGATCGAGGCAGAGGCCGGAATGCTCGGACAGCCGTCTTATTTTCCAATTCCCGATGTTATCGGTGTTCGTTTTACCGGTTCACTTTCCGCCGGAGTCAATGCGACAGATCTCGCCCTCTATGTGACACAGGCTCTGCGAAAAAAAGGAGTGGTCGGAAAATTTGTAGAGTATTTCGGAGAAGGGCTTAATGCACTTTCCCTTGCTGACCGTGCGACGGTGGCCAATATGGCACCAGAATATGGGGCAACCTGCGGGTTTTTCCCGGTAGATGCGAAGACAATTGAATATCTGAGGCTGACTGGCCGTGAGGAAAGACATATTCAGGTCATCGAAGCTTATCTGAAGGCAAATCATATGTTCCTGGACCACACGAAACAGACGCTCGATTATACGGATGTCATAGAAATTGATTTGTCACAGATTCAGACTGCACTTTCGGGTCCAAAACGTCCGCAGGATCGCATTTTGCTCGGGAAGATGAAAGAGGAATTCGAAAAATCAATCACAGCTCCAGCAGGCAATCAGGGACACGGTCTTGCGGAGAGTGAATTCGAAAAGGAAGCACAGGTGAACCTGACTGACGGCAGAAGCAGTGTCATGAAAACCGGAGCTATAGCGATCGCCGCGATCACATCTTGTACGAATACTTCGAATCCGACCGTCATGGCAGGGGCAGGTCTTCTCGCCAAGAATGCTGTGGAAAAAGGGTTAGAAGTTCCCGCTCATGTAAAGACATCACTGGCACCGGGCTCTAAGGTCGTGACCGAATATTTGAAAGGGGCCGGACTGTTGTCCTATCTGGAACAGCTGGGATTTGGGGTTGTCGGCTATGGCTGTACCACCTGTATCGGGAATTCCGGACCGCTCCTTCCCGAAGTATCAGACGCAATCACTGAGCAGGATCTGCTCGTGACATCTGTTCTCTCAGGAAACCGGAACTTTGAAGGAAGGATTCATCCCCTGATAAAGGCGAATTATCTTGCGTCACCGGTTTTGGTAGTAGCCTATGCGCTGGCAGGAACAGTAGATATTGATCTTCTTCATGAGCCGATCGGAGTGGGGAAAGACGGAAAAAAAGTTTATTTGGAGGACATTTGGCCAGATTCAGATGAGATCGAAAAAACAGTCGCAAAAAGCGTGACACCCAAGGTGTTCCGGAAGGAATATCAGTCTGTTTATGATAGTAATCCACTGTGGAATGCAATCAAAGTCGATGGCAAGAATAAGGATTTATATGATTTTGACAAGGATTCTACCTATATACAAAACCCGGATTTCTTCGATCATATAGCAAAGGAACCGAAGAAGATCAAGCCAATTACGGACCTTCGGGTTCTGGCAAAATTCGGTGATTCCATCACGACCGATCATATATCACCGGCGGGTGCGATTGGGGAGCATACACCGGCGGGAAGATATCTGACGGAGCACGGTGTCCCAAAAGAGGAGTTTAACACGTATGGTTCCCGGAGAGGAAACCATGAAGTGATGATGCGCGGAACCTTTGCAAATATCCGAATTCGAAATCAGATTGCACCAGATACCGAAGGCGGTTATACTACGTACTGGCCGGACCACGAGTTGATGTCGATCTACGATGCATGTATGAAATACAAAAAAGACGACACGGGTCTTGCGGTACTTGCCGGAAAAGACTATGGAATGGGTTCTTCCAGAGACTGGGCTGCAAAAGGGCCGATGCTGCTGGGCGTCAAAACGGTGATTGCGAAAAGCTATGAGAGAATTCACCGCTCTAACCTCGTCATGATGGGCATCCTGCCGCTTCAGTTTCTGCCGGGGGAATCAGCAGATACTTATGGACTGACCGGGGAGGAGACCTTTTCAGTTGATATCAATGAGAATGTAAAGCCATCCTCAAAAGTGAACGTGACCGCAGTGCTGGGTGAAAAAGAGACTACGTTTGACTGTATTGTTCGGTTTGATTCCTATGTCGACATTGATTACTACCGTCATGGCGGAATTTTGCAGATGATTTTGAGAAAAAAACAAAACGACATGATGTCATGACTGCGATTGGGGTGTAGTATATGAAATCTGAAAATCTGGTGTTTAATTTCAGACACAGTTACTCAGAAAAATTGAAAGAAGAAAAGGACCTGACGTGGGTAGAATGTTCCGATATTCAGGAATGTGTACGCTATTGTTCTGCCCGTGCAAAAAAACAATTGAAGAAAAAGATTGACCAATTCGATATCTCCGGAATCCATTTTATAGATTCCGGAGATTATCATTATATGACGAAGTTTATCACAGATCGAATTACAGAGCCGTTTTCTCTGGTCCTGATCGATCACCACACAGATATGCAGAAACCGATTGTGAAGGGATTCACCAGCTGTGGAAACTGGGCCTGGGGCGTGTTAGAGGAAAATCTGCATCTTGTGCAGTTGATTCTGATTGGACAGGATCAGCGGTTCATCGACGAGCTCGATCTGTCGAATGCTGACAATAAAGAAAAAGTCCTTGTAATCAGCGAAGAACAGCTTGGCCATGGAAATGCAAAAGACATATTTGCGGGAATCCAAAAAGGGATTCCGTTGTATCTTTCTATCGACAAAGACGTTTTGTCAAAAAAAGAGGCACTCACAAACTGGGATCAGGGTAATATGAGTGTGTCATACCTGAAACAGCTGATCAGGTTCTTCTTTTTCAAGTGGGATGTAATTGGCATCGATCTTGGCGGAGAAGTTCCTAATGCATTTATAAAAGCAGAGTTTGACAAGGAGAGGAGAATCAACGGCAGATTAAATCAGGAGTTGTATTCATACATCATTGAATGTTCAGAACGCAGACGGCCTCCTGTTCTTTGATATCTGCATAGAGCATCAGTGAATTGGATCTGTAGACGCCGATAACTTCGTTTAAAGATCCATATTCCGGGCAGATGTCAGAGAAGATATTTTTACTGTGGGCCCAGAAGTTCTTGTTGAATATTAAAGTATCTTCCGTCTCTAATATGGCTGCATAAAAGATCTTCGCCTCTACAAGATCCTGAAACATATGGCTGCCGTATGAGAGCTCTGGCATATATCCTGTTTTCCCATCGGAATATTCACAGATGATGTTAAAGTTTGAAATATTTGAGAATCCCACAGGTATTCCAAGCTCGGGCGATGAGGTGCCGATTCGGCCGGGAACAACGAGCATCAGCCGAAGTGTTTTATCCGAAAAATGACGGTTGATTTTATCGACAGCCGATACGAGCTGCCCTTTTTGGACATAAGGGAACCGGTAATAGTTTTCTGAATCTATCCAGATGACGTAATCGATTCTCTGGCTTGCAGTGTCACCCATAAAGGTTTTTCTGATCTTAAAGAACGTCTGCGCCCCGGAGAGTTCCGGAATCCGGATAGATTTTGCCTTTTTCCAGACAGAGAGGGGACGACATTGTACGAGGTTGACCATAAAATCGTTTTCTTCATTGAAATTTACGGTATATTCGATGTCCACTGGGACGCCGTACTGTGTCTCCAGCGTCTTTAAGATGTTCTGCATCATGGTGGTGAATTCTTTCCTGTGGACAATCTTTTCACAGGAAATGTACTGGATATCCCGCAATTCTCCACGATCATAGAAGTTTCGCTCGGCCTCACGGTCATGTTCTGCAATGAGCTGACGATACCATCTTGGAAACTGTGGCAGCAGCTGACAGGCATCTATGCTTTCAATTCTATTTCGGGAGAACACGATGGCATCCATGTTTCTCTGGGAGAACTTATGACGAGACTGAGGATCGCTCAGAGGAGAGCGTTCCGGCCGGTCCAGATTCACGAGACGTGGGTAATCGCCATCGGTCCGGTCAACTGCACGGGTTCCCATGCCGGCGACGAGACGCAGCATCCCGGCATGAGGATCCAGGTCACTGTTCCATCGGTAAAGGCTGTAGGAAAATCCAGTTCCGGCTGCGCAAGGCATAAAATAATCGCCGAACCGTGTACCGGACACACGTTGGACCAGGATGGCCATCTGCTCATCATTTTTGGCAAGTCCTCTGGTTTTGCGGTATTCGAGGGCAGAGTGGTCCATCGTACTCGCATACACCCTTTTCACTGCATTCTCCAGCATTTTTAGATTTCCTTCCGGAGAACCGCCATTTGCACAGAATATTGATTCGTATTTTCCGGCAAAAGCACTTCCGAAACCATCTTCAAGAAAACTGCTTGAGCGAACGATCACAGGGCTCTGTCCAAAATACTCCAGCATTCGCCTGAACTGTTCACGAATACCCGATGAGAATGTCCCTGCAAGGATTTTTTCTTTCATGACCTCACCGGCAGGAAAATAAGTTTCGTCATTTTTTTGCTCAATTCGAAGGTTCCAGAAACCATTTTCCACGATATAGGAATAAAAAACATCAGTGCCAATGAAGAAGGAATCGTGGGGTTCCAGTCGTTTTTTATACTGGGGAAGATGAAGTTCCAAGAGCTTTCTGGCGAGCAGCATGCCACATGCTTTGCCTCCGATTGTTCCTGTTCCGATCATGCGATCCTTGATAAAGAGATAATCTCGGGGTTCAAAGTTATCAAGGATCAGACAAGAGAGCCGCGGATCCCGCGTCATCATACTCAGAACGATCTTTTTAGCAGTGTGTGCGAACGGCTTTTGGGCGAGATAACTGTCTTTTGCGCTCTGGAAAAAACGTTCATAGCTGTCGAGGTTTTGCTGCTCGATAAATGTGCTCTCCAAATGGAGCAATGAATAGAAAGCACTCATATCGATTCCGTTTGCAAGGACTGAAAAACGTTGGTCCCTTTCCATGCGGTGAGGAAGAAACATTTCCGGCGAATAACGGTTCCATACCTTGAGTGGGTGCAGATAGCGGACATTTTCATCGGAATATACATCTAAGAACAGCTGCGTTGTCTCACGGATTCTGGCAATTGTCTCAAAGCTGTGGTGACCTCTGAGAAGTGGAAAAAATGCGACTGTATCCATTTCGAACAGGTATGGACAGGTCACGCAAAAGAAATTGCCCATCATCAGATCGGTGAACCAGGCCGCCTGCAGATCTGAGAGTGAGTCAAAGATGTAGATTGCACCTGATCCCTCCTTCGTGATAATGTTATGGACATTGATGGTAAAACTTTCGAATCCAGAGGAGGCATTCAGGCAGTAAGTCTGCACACCAAAAAAATCTGTAAGAACAGACGGTTGTCCGGAAAATCGTATATAGATTACATTTCTCCCCTCCGAAATCATCTGCCTTGCAAAAGGTTTTGCAAAAGTGCGGTAGTCATCCAGAGATGAAACCTGCCATACGACATTGTCACCCATGCGTATATGGTGAAGCATATGGTCAAGACCCGGGATACCGGAATTTACTTCTATAAAAGAACCCATATCAAAGGCACCTCCAAAATCTTCTGATTTTGTTATTATTATATTTCATTCTACAATGGATGTAAATTGAAAATATGGATATTGGATATTTATTGCGGATATGTTATTCTATTTTTATGATACTTAGAATGAAAGCAAAACAATATTAAAATGGAGGGTAATCTTATGGAGGGTATATTTGAATCGCCAATGGCACATCTTATGCATCTACAGGGAGGAAAGACAAGGTCCATCAGCCCGGAGAACAAAGATGGTTCCAAGGGAATGGGCGGCATGGCGACGGAGGGAACGGGAAAATCTTGTGCCCGTGATCTGGGACAGGGATGGAAGGTATCTCCTTCGGAAGTCATACCGGCGAATTCCGTGCTGACACTTGCGAATATTGAAGACCAGGGTGTGATCCAGCATATCTGGCTTACATGTCCGTCAGAAGACTATCGGACATTGATCCTAAGATTTTACTGGGATAATGAAGAGAACCCTTCTGTGGAAGTACCACTGGGAGATTTTTTTTGTATGGGATGGTGCAAAAGAGATAACCTGAGTTCATTTGCGGTCTGTGTGAATCCATCAGGAGGCATGAACTGCTATTGGCAAATGCCATTTCGCGGAGCGTGTAAAATCACGATTGAGAACATTAATGACAGTGACAGCATCATATACTATCAGGTTACATATTCACTGACAGAAGTTGCTGACAATGCACCTTATTTTCATGCATACTGGAACCGAAGCAATCCTCTTGAAGAACGAAAAAATCATATTATTGTCGATAAAATTAAGGGTATAGGTCATTATGTCGGAACATATCTGGCCTGGGGAAGTAATAGTTCTGGATGGTGGGGAGAAGGTGAGATTAAGTTTTTCATGGATCATGATCGGGAATATCCTACAATCTGCGGCACAGGAACAGAAGATTATATCGGCGGTGCATGGAACTTTGAATTCCCACAAGGTGAGTACTGCAGGTTTTCTACCCCTTATTCCGGGCTTCATCAGATTATAAAACCCGACGGACTATATGCTTCACAGCAGAGATTCGGCATGTATCGCTGGCATATCACAGATCCCATATGTTTTGAAGAGGATCTTCATGTAGAGATACAGGCACTTGGCTGGAGATCGGGAGGAAGATATCTCCCGCTGCACGATGACATAGCATCTGTGGCATATTGGTATCAACTCGAACCACACGATAGAATGCAAAAAATTCCGGGAAAAGATGAACTGGAAGTGAATTAAGATGACCCAAACTAGAGCATTCTGGGAATTAGTTGAATTTTTTTAAAATGACTTAAAAGAACAATAACAAAAGAATAGTAATATGTGACAAAATCCTTGTAATTTTTTCTGAAATGATATAGTATATATATCAAGACCACTTATGAGCACGAGCACGAAACATTCCATGGGGGACATTTGTTTGCCTGAATGAAGCCATGCTATTAGATAGAAAGGAATTAAATTTATGAAACATTTGCCACTTTACGAAAAGATTTACAAGGATATCTCTGATGCAATCAACCGAGGGGATTACAAACCTGGTGACAAACTGCCGTCAGAAAAAGAACTTACAGAAAAGTATAATGTGAGCCGTATTACGAGTAAAAAGTCGCTGGAGATGCTCTCTGATGAAGGTCGTATTGTTCGGATGCCCGGGAAAGGTTCTTTCGTGACAAATGCGGCGGTCAAGTTAAAAGGACATTCTTATCGGGAAGCTTCTGCCGATAATTCCGATCACGAGAATAGATTGCCTGAAAATGCTAAATTCGGCGATGATGACCAGCAGGAAAAAGAGAAATTTGAGATACGGCTTATCGGTGTCATCATGGAGGGATTTGGCAACGGCTTTGGTTCAACAATGTTAAACAGTATAGAACGCGAGTGCCGTAAGAAAGGCCTTACGATGCTTTTTCGGTGCAGTGACGGATCTGTGGATGAAGAGACGAAAGCCATCGATGATTTTATTAAAGCCAATGTAAAAGGCATGATTATTATGTGTGCTCAGGATGAGAATTATAATCCGAGAATCCTGCAGCTTGTGGTGGAACATTTTCCGGTGGTGACGATTGATCGTCAGATGAAAGGAATACCAGTTTCTCATGTTGGAACTAACAATATAGAGGCATCCAGAAAGCTTACGGAATGCCTTCTTGATCAAGGCTGCCGTGGGATCTGCTTTGTAAAACCAGATGCAGATAATACATCGACATTACAGGAAAGAATAAAAGGATTTAATCAGGCGATGAATGAACATGGGATCATCACAGATGCCAGCAATTATGTCACAAACCTGAAAGCGACGCTGCCAAAACATCATTTTCAGGAGATGATTGAACAGGATAAGGAGACGATATATCAGCATCTGACAGAGTATCCCCAAACAGAGGCTTTCTTTGCGGCGGAGTATGGAATCGCATTGATATTATATCAATGCCTGTTGGAGAGAGGAGTTGAGAAGAAATATCCGATTGTATGCTTTGATTCCAACGATAATATCACCGGGCAGTACCCATTTCTGCACGTACAGCAAGGAGAAGAAGAGATTGGTAAAGGTGCGGTGGATACCTTGCTTGACGTGATGAAAGGTGAGAGAAATGTCAGAACGATAATGGTTCCATATGAGATTAAAAGATAAAGAAATGCCTGGAATATAGCCGGGCGTTTTTTAGTGTTAATATCTATGGGAATACTATAGAATAACATGACTGGAATATAAAAATATAATATATATTGACGATCCCAATAAAGATATATATAATATAACCTATGAGCAGGAAAGCAAGCGGATCCGAAGGAGACATTTGCTTTCATCTCATAGGTTAACGAAAAACCGAAGGCTTTGAGTTACTGCACGAAGTGCAGGCTATGAGCAGGAAAGCAAGCGGATCCGAAGGAGAGATTTGCTGAAAAGACCATAAGTGTCTTAAAGGACGCTTTATGATAAAAATAATGAATGAGGAGGAAGGATATTTTATGCCGAAGGCAATTCCTGAAATATTAATCAAACGATC
This sequence comes from Blautia liquoris, assembly GCF_015159595.1. Taxonomy (NCBI): domain Bacteria; kingdom Bacillati; phylum Bacillota; class Clostridia; order Lachnospirales; family Lachnospiraceae; genus Blautia; species Blautia liquoris. The sequence goes on from NZ_CP063304.1 coordinate 554,917, forward strand.
CGAAGCGTTGGAGAAATACTACGAAAAAGCATATCCAAAACTGGCGCCTATGGTAAAACAATGTTTTTTAAATGCGATAGAAACTACAGTGGAGAAACTGTATGACGGTACATACTTTGTGATTACTGGAGATATCCCGGCTATGTGGCTTAGAGATTCTGCCGCACAAGTACATCACTACATCCGATATGCAAAAGGGGATCAGGTACTCGACAAGATCATACGTGGTGTTCTGAAAAAGCAGGTTAGTTTTGTCCTTTTAGATCCCTATGCCAATGCATTTAATTCAGAAGATAACGGCAAAGGTTATAAGGATGAGACAGATCAAAATCCCGGTGTATGGGAGCGCAAATACGAGGTTGATTCCCTGTGTGCTCCAATTTATCTTGCACATGCCTATCTGGAGGAAACAGGAGAGTCCAAGATCTTTGACGAAGACTTTCTGAAGATGATCAAAACAATTTTAGAGGTTTTTCGCACGGAGCAGGATCATGCAGCACGCTCACCGTATCATTTTCAGAGACATAACGGAGTCAGTACGGACACCCTTCCAATGGAAGGAAAGGGGAATCCTGTGTCACCTTGCGGGATGACATGGTCCGGATTTCGACCATCTGATGACAGTTGTACTTACGGATATCTGGTTCCGGCAAATATGATGGCGGTTAAGGCGCTGGACTACGCCGAGGAGATTATCAATTCTTTTTATGATGACAGTAAGACAGCTGGAGAATGCCGCAAGCTGTCAGATGAGATTAATACAGGAATTCAAGAGCATGCTGTTGCAGAAGCTTTGGGGGTCGGGAAAATCTATGCGTATGAAACAGACGGAAGAGAAAATTACCTTCTGATGGATGATGCGAACTCTCCGAGTCTCCTGGCAATTCCCTATCTGGGATACACAGATACGCAAGATGAGATGTACCAACGAACAAGAAAATTTGTACTGTCGAAAGAAAATCCATACTATTATGAAGGGAGGTATGCAAAAGGGATCGGAAGTCCGCACACACCAAAAGGATATATTTGGTGTATCAGCATCATTATGCAGGCACTTACATCGGATGACAGTGAGGAGATCTTAAACTGTCTGGAAATGTTGTCGCGGACGCATGGGGAAACGAACTATATGCATGAATCCTTTCATCCGGACAAACCGGAGGAGTACACCAGATCGTGGTTTGCATGGGCGAATTCACTTTTTGGAGAATTGCTGGATCGTTTGATGGAGAATGATTTTTTTAAAATAAACACAGACAACTAATTATGAGACGGGGGATATTTGGATATGGAAAGGAAGCGAAACTATAAGGAAACAAAGACGAGCAGTCCCACAGAGAAGGTGAAAGTACTGGATTATGACATTGACTTTGAACAGATAGCTTATGACGCTTTCACCGCTTATATTGACAACTTCTACACCCACGACGAAGAGGAAGATGTGTGGCGTTTCGGAGGTTTCTGGACAGGAGCCGAGACGTTTGAAATCGTGATTGATGCATATGAACATACCGGGGATGCCCGCTATAAAGAGATGATTGATCAGATCTATGAAGGTTTTACAAAGGATTACAAGCACCAGGAGGTTGAAGGCTGGTGGGGCGGCAATGACTACAATGATGACCTTATGTGGATTACAATTGCCTGTGCAAGATCCTACCTTGCGACGGAAGATACGAAATACCTTGCCACGGCCAAAGTCAATTTTGACAATACTTATGCGAGGGCATGGAGCGACGAGCTGGGAGGCGGACTGTTCTGGCGTGCTGACAACAAGACGAAGAATGCCTGTGTCAATGGTCCCGGGGCGATTGCAGCCTGCTTTCTTGGAGAAGCACTGGATGACGAGAGCTATTTTGAAAAAGCAAAGAATATTCTGGAATGGGAAAGGGAGGTTCTCTTTGATCCTGTGACTGGACACATTGATGACAACGTTGGCCTCAACGGAGGCAGAAACTCGTGGGCATCCACCTATAATCAGGGGACATTTATCGGTGCCAGCTGCCTTCTGTATGATCATTACGGCAAAGAAAAGTATCTGTCAGATGCGGTTTTGGCAGCAGATTACACGATGATTGATATGTATCATTATGGTGTGATGAACAACGAAGAAAGCGGCGAGGATCTTCCTGGTTTTAAGGGGATTTTTACAAGATGGTTAAATGATCTTATCGTCAATCACAATCAGCCTCAATATATCGACTGGATGCAGTACAATGCACGGACAGCCTGGAACAACAGGAACTCAGCAGGAATTACAAAAACCCAGTGGGGAAAAAAGACTGAGGACAGCGAGAGTCCATCTTCCTGGGATGCATCAGCGGCGACAGCTTTGTATCAGAACACGCCGAATTCGAAAGACTTGATTAGAAGTGCGTTCCACCCAATTCCAGCCAAAGATTTTGACTCCGTAAGGAATATCACCATAAAGACCGAGAATGGAATGAAATATGTTGGAGATATTAAAAATGGTGCTTATACGGTCTACCACAACGTGGATTTTGGCAATATAGCTCCTGAAGCTGTGGAATTTCAGGTATTTCTAGAGGTTGCCGGGGGAAGCATCGAACTGCATGTTAAAAGCCAAAAAGGGGAGCCTGCGGCAGTGCTTGATGTGACCAAAGCCCAAAATGCCAACAAAGCCATCAATAACTGGACGAATCAGGCGACAAAGATGACTACAAAGGTCACTGGCCTTCAAACTGTATATCTGGTATACAAAACAGAGGAATCTCAGTCTTATAAATTGAATTTTTTTCGTTTTCTCGCTGAAAATTAGCAGATTGTGGATTGACTTTATGTATCATGTGAGCGAAAACATCTGCAATATAGATAGTTTAGTATTTGAAAATCCAAAAAATATTGACAAAATGTAATGTAAATGTTAGAATATAACTGTATTTACATATGAATAATAACCATTGGATTGTTACTGGTAAGCAGGCAAGACCAAATTTTGTAAAGTCTATACATAGACTGTACAAAGTTTGGTCTTTTTTTCATTAGAAGCCTTATTAATTTTTGATTTGGGGTGTATAAATGCGGGTTGAGAAAGTAATTAATAATAATGTTGTTAGTACCAAAGATGAAAACAGCCGTGAAGTGGTTGTCATGGGAAAAGGATTAGGGTTTAAAGCAAAGCGGGGAGATATGATTCGAGAAGATCGAATTGAAAAGATATTCCACATGGAAAGCCAGAGCTCAGTAGATAAATTCAAAGTGTTATTAGAAAAAATGCCCTTGGAGCATATACAGGTGACAAGTAAGATCGTGGAACATGCCAAAAAGGTTCTTAATAAAAAACTAAACCCGAATATTTACATTACATTAACCGATCACATCAATTTTGCTGTCGAACGGTATAGGCAGGGCATGATGTTTCAAAATCCTTTAGTATTGGAGGTGAAGAACTTTTATCGTCAGGAATATTTGATTGGGAAATATGCGGTTGACCTGATCGGAAAAGAATTAAAAGTGGCTTTGTCTGTGGACGAAGTTGTCTCAATTGCTCTTCATATTGTAAATGCAGAATATAATACGCAAATGAGTGAGGCAATCCATATTACAAAATGTATTCCCGAAATTCTTGACATTGTAGAGGAGTATTTTAATATTCGGCTGGATAAAGAATCTCTACATTATGAGCGCTTTGTAACTCATTTGAAATTCCTGACCCAGAGAATTGTTAAGAAAGAATTATTAGATAATAAGGACAAAGAATTTGAAGAAGCGATTGAGAGATTATACCCAAGAGAGTTTAAATGTGCCAGAGAAGTAAAAGGTTATATTGAAGAACATTTTGAGTATCAGATTACAGAGGAAGAATTGGCTTACCTGACAGTGCACATCAGACGAGTGATTTTAGCAGATCAATGACAGAAAATAGTTGAAATTAAGGAGATAAAAATGTTTGGTAAATTAAAAGGAGTTTTAGGTAAGACAAAAAATGTTGTCTTAGCACCAGTGCAAGGTGAGGTATGTCCTCTTAGCGAGGTAAAGGATCCAACATTTAGTACGGAGATGCTTGGGAGAGGTGTTTCAATAAAACCGGAAAGGGGGAGAATCGTGGCACCGGCGGATGGTGTCATTACAACTCTATTTGAGACGAAACATGCGGTCAGTATTACAACGGATTTCGGTGCAGAGATACTGATACATGTAGGTCTGGATACAGTGAAATTAAAAGGAAAATACTTTGTGTCTTATGCTGAGACAGACGACAGAGTAAAAAAAGGGGACCTGCTGATAGAATTTGATATGGATAATATAAAAAAAGCAGGCTATGAAGTTATTACACCGGTTGTAATCTGTAATTCGGATCGTTTTCCCAATATGGAGACAACAACTGGTCAGAGAGTAAAAGAACTGGATGAAATTATAAGACTATAAGACAAAGGGGGATATACTATATGATGAAATATCTGCAAAGATTAGGGAAATCTTTAATGTTGCCGGTTGCAACCTTGCCAATTGCCGGGATTCTTATGGGTATAGGTTACGCGATTAGCTCAACCAGCTGGGGCGCTGACAGTGTCATCTCCGTGTTTTTGACAAAAGCCGGAGGTTCTGTGATCGACAATTTACCAATTCTGTTTGCTATAGGGATCGGTATTGGAATGGCTAAGAATAATGACGGTGCCGCTGCGCTTGCGGCACTTGTATCCTGGCTTATGATAACGAATTTGCTCTCTAGCGATACGGTAGCAGCCATGACCGGCGCAGAAGCGAACATGGCATTTGATATGATTGAAAATGTCTTTATTGGTATTATTGCTGGTATCATAGGCTCTTCCTGCTATAACAAGTTTAAGAATACAAAGCTTCCGGACGCACTAGCTTTCTTCAGTGGAAAGCGAAGCGTTGCTCTTGTTACGGCGGGTGTTTCTATATTAGTAAGTATTGTATTGTTCTTTGCATGGCCATTTGTATATGGGCTACTGGTGAAGTTTGGAAAAGCAATTATCAGTACTAAGGCCATTGGAGTAGGTATCTATCAGTTCTTTAATCGGCTACTCATACCCACGGGCCTTCATCATGCACTGAATTCTGTATTCTGGTTCGATGTTGCGGGCATCAATGATCTGGGCAATTTTTGGGCAGGCAGTGGTACATATGGTATGACTGGTATGTATATGGCCGGATTTTTCCCCTTTATGATGTTTGGAATTCCCGGGGCAGCGTTGGCAATGTATCACACGGCGAAAGATAAGAATAAAAAGATAGCAGGCAGCTTATTAGCTTCCGCAGCATTATGTTCGTTTCTGACCGGAGTGACAGAACCACTGGAATTTTCTTTTATGTTTCTTGCGCCGGGGCTCTATTTGGTGCATGCGATTCTGGCCGGCATATCAGGATTCATTGTAGCTTCTCTGCCAATAAGAGCCGGGTTTAACTTCAGTGGAGGTATGATCGACTATGTATTAAGCTTTAGCTCGCCGATGGCTCAAAATCCCTTATGGCTGATCCCGATCGGTCTTGTGTTTTTCATGCTGTACTATGTAGTATTTCGCTTTGTCATCACAAAGTTTGATTTAAAAACACCCGGAAGGGAAGATGACGAGAGCGAAGAGGCAGAGTTGAAACTGGATACAGATATAATCTCTGGCGGCGATTATGCAAAGGTGGCGGCTACTATATTAGAAGGTCTTGGGGGAAAAGAAAACATTGCCGATGTGGATAACTGTATCACGAGGCTCCGGATAGAGGTGAAAGACTATACGGCAGTCGATGAAAAGAAAATAAAATCGGCAGGTGTTGCGGGCATTATCCGTCCGAGCAAGACAAGCGTACAGGTGGTGATAGGTACACAGGTACAGCATGTAGCCGATGAATTTAAAAAACTTCTGTAACCGGAGGTAAGATGAACACAATAGCAAGATGAACACAAAAGAGGGAAACGCAAAGCTGAATATCAGTTTTACGTTTCCCTCTTTTATAGGGGATATATTGCCGCTGAGCAAAAAACAGATTAATGGGCGAACTGTGAATTGTACAGCTGTTCGTAGTATCCTTTTTTTGCAAGTAATTCTTTATGGGTACCCAGTTCCACAATGTTACCGTCTTTCATGACCAGAATCAGGTCAGCATTTTTGATTGTCGACAGTCGATGGGCGATGACGAAGGAAGTACGTCCTATCATGATCTTTTGCATCGCATCCTGCAGCATCTGCTCCAGACGAGTATCCACAGAGCTGGTGGCCTCATCAAGGATTAGAATTGGCGGATCGCAAAGGACGGCACGGGCGATGGTCAGAAGCTGCTTTTCACCCTGCGAGATGTTGTCGGCTTCTTCATTTAACACCATATCGTAACCTTCCGGCAGCGTCATGATGAAATGATGCACATTTGCAATTTTTGCGGCTTCTACGATTTCCTCTCTGGTCGCATCGTCCTTGCCATACGCGATATTTTCCCCGATCGTCCCCTTGAAAAGCCAAGTGTCCTGGAGGACCATGCCAAACTGGGAACGCAGATCTTCACGCTTCATCTGGCGGATGTCCGTGTTGTCAATCTTGATGCTGCCGCCGGTCACGTCATAGAAACGCATCAGAAGATTGATCAATGTTGTCTTCCCGACGCCGGTTGGCCCTACGATTGCGACCATCTGACCGCTTTCGATTTTCGCATTTAAACCCTGGATCAGCGGCTTGTCTGGTGTATAGGAGAAATAGACATCGTTGAACACCACATTTCCACGAATGGGTGCTGTGAGAGGCTTGTAATCGGTGTCCTCATACTCTTCTTCTTCGTCAAGAAAATCAAAGACACGGTGAATGGCTGCTACGGCGGACTGTATTGCTGCCGAGAGCTGTGTCACCTCAGAAAGGGGCTGATTTACCTGCCAGATATAGCGGATAAAGGACTGCAGTTGTCCAACGGTGATGACGCTGGATATGACATAGAGTGCTCCCAAAATCACAATCCCTCCAATGCCCACGTAAGTGACCAGTGTCACCAGAGGAGACATCAGACCACTGATAAATTGTGCTTTAAAACCATTATCACAGAGATTTGAATTGGCCTCTTTGAACTCTTCGAATGCATCCTCCTGCTTTCCAAAAAGCTTGATTTCATTAAATCCGGTGTACTTTTCCTGAACAATACCGTTTAGCCTGCCCAGAGCATCCTGCTGTTGGGTGAACAGTGGCTGCGACTTTGTGACAATGATTTTGGATATGATCACTGAAAAGACGATGATCAGCATCGCAGACAGAGCCATTTTCCACTGTATACGGAACATCATGAAGACGGCAAAGGTCAGACCTAAAATTGCGTTGAAGATTCGGGCAAGACTTTGCTGAAGAGCATTTGAGATTGTCTCCATATCATTCGTGATACGGCTTAGCGTGTCGCCCAGCGGTACAGTGTCAAAATAAGCGATTGGAAGCTTTCGAATCTTTCCTTCTACTTCATTTCGAAGATCCACCATCGCATCCTGAATCGCATCCGTCAGTAAGAACATAAAGAACGCGTTGCTGGTCGCGCTGACCAGATAGACGATGAGAAGAGTGACGATCAACTGTGCTATTTTTGCAAAATTGACACCGTTACCGGCTTTGACATCGGAAAACAGCTGGGTTGTGACCATTCCTTCAATGTAAGGGGCAGCTGCATTCAATGTTGCCACGACGACAATCAGAATAATTGCTCCAAAGATTTTTGCCTTATAATTTTTCAGATAAGGAATCAGCCTTGACATGCCGGTATTCTTTTTCATGCTCCTAATTCCTCCTTTGATAACTGGCTTTCTGCAATTTCCCGATATATCGGGCAGGTTTTTAACAGTTCTTTGTGTGTACCCTGACCGACAACCCGGCCTTCATTCATCACAATAATTTTCGTTGCGTCAATGATCGAGGAAACCCTCTGTGCCACGATCAGTGTGATTGCTTCTTTTGTCTCGGGTTTCAGATTTTTTCGCAGCGCGGCATCTGTCCTCAGATCCAAGGCGGAGAATGAATCATCGAAGATATAGATCTCGGGTTTCCTTACAATTGCTCTGGAAATGCTGAGCCGCTGACGTTGACCGCCTGAGAAGTTTCCTCCTCCTTCTACGACTTTTTCGTCATATTTTTTTGGCTTTTCCTGAATGAAATCATAAGCTTCTGCGATCTGTGTGGAGTGATCGAGTTCATTTTTCGAGGCCGTATCCTTTCCGTAGCGGATATTTTCCCTAATGCTTCCGGAGAACAGCAGTGCCTTCTGCGGAATGAATCCAATCTTCTCTCTGAGGGCTTTCAGGTCATACTTACGAACATCGACACCGTCTACTTTAATTGAACCAGTGCTGATATCATAAAAACGCGGAATCAGATTGATCAGCGTACTCTTACCGCTTCCGGTGCTCCCGATAAATGCAATCGTGTCACCCACTTGTGCTTCGAAGGAAATATCTTGCAGCACGGCGGCCTCCCCGTCTGGATATTGAAAGGATACGTGGTCGAAGACCAGCGATGTACTTCCGTCTCCGTCCATAACCGGGTTTTCCGGATTCTGTATCAGCGGTTCTTCATCGAGAAGTTCCTGAATACGCTTTGCACTGATTGCGGCTCTCGGATACATCATAAAGACTGTGGAAAACATCATCATGGAAAACATTGCGTGAAACATGTATTCCTGGAATGCCACAAGCTGTCCGACCTGCAGAGTTCCCACATTAATCATGCGGGAGGATATGACGTAGACAACGATAACACCGAGATTTAAGAGCAGGAAAAATGCCGGCTGTGTGACAGACATGAGCTTAAACAGTTTCTTGGCATTCCCTGCGTAGTCTTCATTGGCATCCGCAAAACGTTTGGATTCATAATGATCCTTGCAAAAAGCACGGATAACACGCACACCGGTCAGGTTCTCTCTCGAAATCCGATTCAGACGGTCCATTCCCTTTTGCTGCCTTGCGCTGATCGGGCTGCTGGTTTTGGCAATCTGATAGATTCCCAGAATCAGAATTGGGATACAGGCGCCGATTACCATCGATAGTGACACACTGGTCTTTAACACCATAAACATGCTAATCAGCATCATGATCGGTGTCAGAAGAGCTGTCCGAAAGATGACATTTAAAAACTGCATGAGGACAAATGCATCATTCATTGTTCTTGTGATCATACTGGAAACACCGAACTTATTATATTCCGTATGAGAGAATTCCTGTGATTTCCGAAAGATATCATTTCGCATATCTCTTACGATTTTCGTACTTGCTCTGGAACTGCAGTAAGCCAGAACAATGTTTCCAAGTCCTCCCAATAGTGCAACCACAAGCAGGATTATTGCCTTGTGGTAAACGTAAGATGTGTCATTCTGACTGATCCCATTGTCGATCAGATCGGATACGATCGTTGGAATCCCAAGTTCCGCCGCTGCGAAACCAAAAACCGCCAGAATGTTGAAAAAAATGTACCGCTTGTAGCGGTTCATGTGATGTAGCACCAGCTTCATACTTTTCCTCCTTCGTATTCTTCCGTTTTGAAAATGTGGTAGATATAGATGATACTGTTATGGATAAGCAGTTATACTATCATATCATATAGAGGAGGGGGAAAGTCAAGAGGGAGGTGGGGAGAAAGTGAAAAACCTTAACATAGGAAATTGGTATGCTTGAAATCCTGGTGGACGTTGTCTTCCGTGGAGAAAGCGAATAGTAAGAATCGTTTGCGGTGAATTTGGAATTATTGTATACTCTTAGGGAAGAACCTATCAAGTTTTTATATAAAAGTTTTTAAATTTGTCCGGAGGATATTAATGATGAGGATAAAATCAATAAAGAGTTTTTCTGCTCGTATGTTTCTGAGTGTCTTTTTGTTTGTTGTGATTCCTATGTATATTCTAAATCTGGTCTCAGTAAAAAAGATGGAGAATACTCTTCAGGAGCGACTTAGTGAGCAGGTAATAGAAAATATTTCTAAAAATGAAGGCTTCGTCTATGAGCAACTACAGGATTTAGCATATTATTCCACCTTATTTGTCAATGATAAAGAATTGAGAGAACGTATCTCGAATTCGAACACACAGCTTTATGAAAATTCGAAATATTTTGATCAGATCGTTGAGCGTGCAGGCATTCTGAGCTTGGAGACTCGATTTCCATCTCTAAACGTTCTGCTTTTAGATAAATACGACCGTATCTATTCAAATCTTCCCCATCAGCAGAATGTGCAGGAAATCAATGAAACACTATTGAATAAAAGTAAAATAGAACATGGTCATGTTGTGTGGGACATGTTTGGAAGAAAAGAATTAAGCGGCGAGGGGAAAGAATCTATATCTCTTGCCAGAGCTGTATTAAGCAATGGAACAGATGGGGTACAGATCGGTACTATAATCATAAGCATAAGTAAAGAGGATTTTGAAAAAACACTGATGGAGTATTCAAGTCCGGGGGATTTTGTTTACATGTGTATGCGAGATGGGACGGTACTTTTAAATAATGACAGGAAGAAGGAGATATCAAGCAGTGAATTTTCAAAGGTATATAGCAAAATTGATTCGTCTTACAATGGCAGAACACAAGTTAAGATATCCGATAAAAATTTTCTCGTTTCTTACTATACGATGAGGAAACCATGGGAATTTAATGGAAGGGCAATAAAAGTTATTAATTTTACCGATTACGATGTAGTAAGAAATGATATTATGGCTCTTACATTGAAGATAGATGTTACTGCAGGAATTTTGTGTATCATGGTGATTTTAATACTAGTTGTGCTCAGCAATTGGCTTGTAAAACCGATAAAGTTATTAACACAAAAAATGGAGTCTTTTGATGTGAACACACCAATAGTGGGCCTCGATATCAAGAGAAAAGATGAAATAGGAAAACTTAATGAATCCTTTGTGAGAATGGGGAATAATATTCATCGTCTGTTTGATCAGCTCAATAGGGAACATAAAATTCGAGAACAGTATCATTATGAATCACTAAGGGCACAGTTAAATCCCCATTTCATTTTTAACACATTACTAAACGTTAAGTCGATGGCAAAAATCCGTGGAGCAGACAATATTGTAAAATGTATTGATGCTTTTGGAAACCTCTTATCCTACAGCATGTTAGAAGAAAAGACGTTAGTTTCTCTTCAGGAGGAGATTAAAAATGTAGAAAGTTATATCTATGTACATAACTGCAGGTATCCCGATTATGCAAAATTGCGAGTCGATGTATCGGAAGATCTTTTAGACGCCAAAATGATGAAGTTCATCTTACAGCCAATTGTAGAAAATGCAGTAGTACATGGTTATGATAATAAATGCGAAGAACTGTGTATTACGATTCGTGCTTGGAGGCAAGAACATTTTCTATATATTCATGTCATAGATGATGGGGTTGGAATATCGAAAGACGCTGCAGATGCGTTCGAATCAGGAAAGAAAAATTTGGACAGAGATAAGATGACAAAGATTGGATTATCTACGGTCGATTCCTGTATCCGGATGGCATTTGGGGAAAGTTATGGCCTGAGCCTGAAAGCAGGGGAAAATAGGGGGACAATTGTGAAATTTATTCTGCCGGAGATATCTGATAAAGAAGGAGAAGCGTATGAGAACGGTTTTGATTGTGGATGATGAAAACTTAATACGAATCGGTATTATGTCAATGATTGACTGGGAGGAAAATGGATATCAAATTCTCGGAGACACTGGGCTGGGTGAGGAGGCAATTCGTCTAATTGGAAAATTAAAGCCGGACATTGTATTGACAGATTTAAAGATGGATCCAGTTGACGGATTCGAAGTTATCAAAAAGGGATTATCGATTAGCCCAAAGACAAGGTTTTTGGTGCTCAGTAATTATAATGATCTGGAAACTACAAGGAGTGCAATTCGATTAGGTGCATCAGATTACATTTTTAAACTGTCCATAGATCCGGAGAACTTATTGAAAGTAATGAATGAGATTTCCAGGGTGGAACCGGTGATTCAAGAACAGGATTCGAATGAGACTCGAGTAAAAACATATTTTGACTGGGAAAAGGAAAATGCAATAAAACATATCGTGGATTATGGAGAAAATCCTGAGCAAGCACTATCGGATATTTGTATAAGAACGAATTTTGAACATCCCTATATGGTATTATTCCTTAGAATGGATAATCTCAGGGCGTTAAGACAGGCTGGAGAGTATAAGGATTTATTATTTGTCAAAAAAACGCTGGAACAGATGGCTTTGGAGATATTTGGACGCCAGTTCCTGCTTGAGATTTTTCGGTATGGTGATGCTGAAATGGTTTTGATGGTGAATGAAAGGTATTCGAACAGCTTTTGTCATGTGGAAAGAGCATTTACGGTTTTGAATAATTATGCGAAACAAAACTGTGGATTTTCTTTGAGTGGTGGATGCAGTTCGGTCTGCCTGAATTTGGGTGCGTTTAGGCAGGCACTCTTGGATGCAAGAAGAAATGCAAGAGATGTATTTATGCCTTACGAGGATATGATTACACAGGAAACAAAAAAGAATACTGTTAAAGCTGCAGATGAATCGTGTAGATTTATGTATTTGGAAGCTGATGTAAAACAAGATAATATCAGTGAAGCACTGAAGATACTTTTAAAATATATGGAAGATGCAGCGTTTCAAAGCTCAATTCCAGGTAGTTGCGTCAAACAAAAAATTTTGGAATATCTTCAGGTGATGATGTATGGATTTATCAAGATTGGTTATGAAAAGAAAAATTTAGTTGACAAAAATGGAATATCTTTTGAAAATTTGATTTATGAATATGATACACTTTTAGCGGTAAAGACGGCGATAGAAGAAATAGCGCTTAAAGTTGAGAATTCTTTAAACGAGATGAGAAAAGAAGATCGTTTAGAAGTCACCAAAGCAAAATATTTTACAAAAGAACATTTGCATGAAGAAATCTCCGTAAAGCAGGCGGCTTCTTATGTCCATATGAGTGAAAGCAGATTTTCACATATTTTTAAGGAAGATGTCGGGATAAGCTATATTGATTATGTCAATCAAATGAGAATTGCCAGGGCTAAGACCTTGTTAAAAGGCAGTGACAGTATCTATGAAATAGCGTTTCAAGTTGGGATTTTGAATCCCAATTATTTTAGCACCCTGTTTAAAAAGTATACAGGAATTTCACCGATGGAATATCGTAGAAAAAAGTAGCAGAATAATGTAGACAATAAAGCAGAAAATGAAAGATATGAAAAATATCTTTAAAATCATAAAAAATTAATAGCAGAAATTTGAAGAGTCGAAGCAATTTAGATTATTCATTGTTTGGACATGTTTTTGTATACTTTAATTACAATGATGTTGGGGTCAAAAGTAATTTGACCCCTATGATACACGGATTATCCGCACTTTGTGCTCGCGTAATCCTACAAACATTCGAAATACACCCTAATCGGGTTGCTTTCTCATGTTTGTTCGGGTCCCAAGGTCATGCTTTTTCATGCAAGCATGAAACGTAGGACCTTTTGACCCTGGTATCATTACAATTAAAGTAGGAGGAGAAAAGGATGAAAAGAAAAGCTTTAGTAATGCTGGCTGTCTCAATTATGACCGCTGCTGTAATGGCCGGATGTGGAGGCTCTGACAAAAATGGCTCTTCAAATGAGTCGGGAAAAGAAAAATCAGATGATGTAGTGACCTTACGATTATGGGGAGGTGTTCCACCGGAAGCCGGACCGCAGGAGTCGTGCGATCTTTTTAATAAGGAGTACAAAGATAGGGGTATTCAAGTTGAGTATGAACGTTTTGTAAACGATGAGACAGGAAATCTAAAACTTGAGACAAACCTTCTCTCCGGGACAGGAATAGATCTTTATATCTCTTATGCATCGGATCAATTAGAAAAAAGAGCTTCTGGAGATATGGCTCTTGATTTGAGTGAATTCATGAAAGAAGATGATTTTGACCTGGAATCTTATGTTGGGGATATGGCTAAGGCATATTATGTGGATGGAAAACCATATTCATTACCTACGAAATCCGATAAGTATGGGATTGTTATCAACAAAGATATGTTTGATAAAGCAGGAATTGAAGTGCCGAAAGACTGGACATTTGAGGAGTTTAGAGAAATAGCGAAGAAACTTACACATGGAGAAGGTCAGGATAAAGTATATGGAATGTTTTGGAACACACAGCAGGATATTACCTATCCGTTAAATTATCTATCTGTTCTGACACTTGGCGGAGACCCAATGTATCAGGATGAAAATACAACACGTTTCTCTGATCCGGTCAATATAGCAAGTATACAATTACTGAAAGACATGATGGCGGAAGATGAAACGTCTCCAACGCATACGGATTCCATGACGCAAAAGCTGTCACAGGAAGGAACGTTCCTTGCAGAAAAATCGGCTATGACAGTTGGTCCATGGATGATCAGAAGCATCAAAGATACAGCGAATTATCCTCATGAGTTTGTTACAGCGTTTGCCCCTTACCCAGTGATAGACGAAAACCAACGAAATTACACGCAGGGAGGATATGGAGATCATCTGTGCATTAATCCGAAATCAGAACATACAAAAGAGGCATGGGAGTTTGCAAAATGGTATGCGATGAAAGGTATGATTCCATTAGCGAAGGGCGGAAGAGTACCTGCATTTAATACATATGATGTTCAGGAGGTGACGGATGCATTTATGGATGGTGCCGAGGACCTTCTAGATGAGGAATCAACAAAAAGTGTATTGATTGAACCTGCCGATAATTATGCGGTTCCGACAATTACAAACCATATTGCGGAAATAAAGAAAGTTTTAATAGAGGAAAGTGAGAAGGCGTTAATTGGAGATGAATCTGTTGAGGATGCCATGAAAACGGCAGATGAAAGAAGTTCTGTGATATTGAATAAGTAAAAGATCAAGGTGTATAGAAGGGCTGGGTAAATACCTGTCCCTTCTATATTGAAAGGAGCAGAATTTGGATAAGATACACTTATCAAAGAAAATAAAGCAGAATTTAACCGGTTACGCTTTTATTCTGCCGAATGTGATTGGCGTTTTTCTCTTTACATTATTTCCTATGGTTTTTTCGCTTATCACGAGTTTTACGGACTGGGATTATACAAAAGGGATTGGAAATTGGAATTATATCGGGATGCAAAACTATGTAGAGATGTGGAAAGATGATTGGTTTACAAGTTCACTTCTCAATACGATTGTGTTTGCATTGATAGTTGTTCCATGCACAATTGTAATTTCATTAGTTCTGGCGGTGATTATTGATCAATATTGTTTTGGAAAAGTTCCCCTGCGTATGGCTATGTTTATGCCATATATCTCAAATATTGTGGCGGTGTCTATTGTATGGGTTATGATGTATTCTCCCTGGGGACCTTTTACTCAATTAGTCAAGGCATTTGGTGTAAAGAATCCCCCCCAATGGCTTGGGGATGAAAAGTGGTCTCTGATTGCAATCATGATTATGACTATATGGAGTCAAGTTGGATATTCGATTATGATTTATACCTCATCAATTCAAGGGCTGCCAAAGGATGTATATGAGGCGGCAGACATAGATGGGGCATCAGGGTTCCAAAAGTTTTTTAAACTGACAATCCATTTTTTGTCACCTACAACTTTCTTTTTGATTATTACAACGTTTATTTCCTGCTTCCAAGTGTTTGCACAGGTACAGATCATGACGAAAGGTGGTCCGGGCAGCTCCTCTAATGTCCTTGTCTATTACATATATACCTCGGCATTTTCATTTTATAAGATGGGGTATGCGTCGGCAATGTCATGGATTCTTTTTATTATTCTGTTTATTATCACGATGATTCAGTGGCGCGGACAGAAAAAATGGGTGAGCTATTAAGGAGGGCACGATGTCAAAAAGTAAAAAAAGGAAACTCATTTTCA
Organism: Blautia liquoris; assembly: GCF_015159595.1. NCBI lineage: Bacteria > Bacillati > Bacillota > Clostridia > Lachnospirales > Lachnospiraceae > Blautia > Blautia liquoris. Next base: position 570,751 of record NZ_CP063304.1, read on the forward strand.
GGATATTTATAACAATCCTTGTTGCGTTGTTTGCGATTACGATGATCACGCCTTTTTTATGGATGCTGTCTGCATCGATGAAACTGCCAAATGATGTTATGAAACTTCCGATCAAATGGATTCCGGAATATTTTTATCCGGATAATTATAAGAAAGTATGGAATATTGGTGAATCCGCTGTAAGAGACTATCATTTTGGAAGAGCATACTTTAATTCTCTGAAGATAGCAATTATTAATCTAATCGGCTCTGTTATTACGAGCTCAATGGCTGGATATGCATTTGCAAAGCTAAAGTTTAAGGGAAGAGACGCTATTTTTTTGATCTATCTTTCAACAATGATGATACCAAGCCAGGTTACATTGATTCCGAAATTTGCAATTTTCAACAAATTGGGAATGACCAATACTCATTTGCCACTGATCCTGCCAGGCCTGATTACAATCACGGGAACCTTTTTGATGCGGCAGTATTTTATGCAGATTCCGAATGAATTGAGGGAATCAGCCAGAATTGATGGAGCAGGCGAATTTCAAATATGGGCCCATATCATGCTTCCTGTTGCAAAACCGAGCATGGCATCTCTTGGAATGGTTGTGTTTTTGTGGAACTGGAATGCTTACCTTGAACCGCTCGTATTTTTGAGCGACTGGAGACTTTACACAATTCCTCTGGCGCTTACGAACTTTATTGAAGAGAGTGTGACGGAATATAATCTTGTAATGGCGGCGGCATCTTCGGCCTTAATTCCGGCTTTTGTGGTTTTTCTATTGGGTCAAAAGTTTTTGGTAAAAGGTTTGACTGCCGGAGCTGTGAAAGGATGAATCGAGAAAAAATAAGGGAAGGCAGGTAGAATCATGGAAAAAATAATTGATAAAACGTATGACTTTGTTGTAGTTGGCGGCGGGCTGTCTGGTATGTGTGCGTCGATTGCAGCCGCCAGAAAAGGTGTACATACAGCTTTGGTGCATGACCGCCCGGTTCTTGGAGGGAATGCAAGTTCAGAGATCCGAATGCATATCTGTGGTGCGAATCGACATGGTCAGAATCCAAATGCCAGAGAAACAGGGATTTTGGAAGAAATTCTTTTGGAAAACAAAAGAAGAAATCCACACATGGTATATCCAATCTTTGATATGATCCTTTGGGAGAAGGTAAGATTTCAGGAAAACCTTGATTTGTTTTTAAACTGTTATGCAAATCAAGTTGAGGTTGAAAATGATAAGATTCGTAAAGTGACTGCTTTTCAGATGACAAGTGAAAGAGAGTATCATTTTTATGCAAAACTATTTCTCGACTCGACCGGTGATGGAAGTATCGGAGAAAAAGCAGGTGCAATCTATCGGGTCGGACGGGAAGCAAGAAGTGAATTTGGTGAAAACCTTGCGCCGGAAGAAGCGGATACAGCAACTATGGGTAATTCAATGATGTTTAAGGCGAGGGATATGGAAGAAAATGCTCCTTTTATATGCCCTGACTGGGCAAATCAGTATACGGAACAAGATCTTAAAAATCGAGATCACACAGATGCTACATCTGGATATTGGTGGAATGAGCTTGGCGGAACTCGATATGACACGATTGATGATGCACAGGAGATCAACGAAGAATTGCTTAAATCTTTGGCGGGACTATGGGATCATATAAAAAATGGTGGCGATCATGCTGCGGATCAGCTGGAATTGGAGTGGGTCGGCTTTTTGCCGGCGAAACGTGAAAGCAGGCGGTTTGTCGGAGATTATATCTTGAAGCAGTCTGATATTGATGAGAAAAAAGTGTTTGAGGATGCAGTGGCTTATGGCGGATGGACGATGGATCTGCATACTGCAGATGGTCTTTTAAGTGCTGATGATGTTCCTACAGTCTGGAATCCGGTTAAGGAGTGGTATACGGTTCCTTATCGATGTCTTTATTCAAAAAATATAAGAAATCTATTCCTGGGAGGAAGGATTATCAGCTGCTCACATGTGGCATTTTCATCCTCTAGAGTCATGGGAACCTGTGCAGTTGTTGGTCAGGCAGTGGGGACTGCAGCATCTATTGCTGTAGAGAAGCATATTGATCCCAGAGAGGTAGGAAGTTATATTCAGCTGCTGCAGAGAGAATTAATGAAGGACGATTGTTTTATTCCGGGATATTGTTATGAAGACAAAGAAAATTTTGCAGCCACTGCAGAAATTACGGCTAGTTCTCATGAAAAAGGCTGCGAGCCACGGAATGTGATGAATGGGTATGCGCGAGCAGACCAAAGGCATACGAATTGTTGGAGGAGCAAAATTACGGAAGGATTGGAACCAGAACTTACACTAAATTTCAATGAGATTAAGACAATTCATGAAATTCGTTTGATTTTTGATTCGAATCTTTCGAAAGAAATTACTCCATCCATCAATAAAAGTGTCCTTGAAAGACAAGATCAGGGCTCACCAATAGAGCTGGTGAGAGATTATGAGATCGAATTCCTGCATAATGGAAAGATCCGTAATACTCTGCGATATAAATCCGAAGGACAACGGCTGAATATTCTTTGCTTTGACGAAGGGATAAAAAAGGTCGATGCCGTGCGGGTCAGAATTTTGAACACATACGGAAGCAAATTTGCGTCTGTCTTCGAGGTCAGGATTTATTGATAGAAACAGAAATTTGAAAGGAGTATGAAGCTATGAACACATATATAGAAGATAAGAGGGAAATATCTGTTCTTGGTAACTATGATGTTTTAGTTTTGGGAGGCGGACCTGCTGGGGTTTCCGCAGCAGTAACAGCCGGCAGACTAGGCGCCAAAACCATGCTGATTGAACAGCTTGGAAACGTGGGCGGAATGTCGACGACAGGTCTTATGAGCCATTGGACTGGAAATACGAAGGGCGGTATTTATGAAGAAATCATAAAACGCTCAGTATCGATGGAAGAGGAAGAGTATGTCCATACAAACAAATCGAGCAGACAGACGATAAATCCCGAGAATCTAAAAACCATTTATCTGCAAATGCTGGAGGAGGCAAATGTACATATCCGGCTATACACATTTGCCAGTGAAGTGATTATGGAAGACAATCGACTAAAAGGCGTGATTGTAGAGAGTAAATCGGGAAGAGAAGCGATCATGGCCAAAGTGGTGATCGACGGCACCGGGGACGGAGATATTGCTTTTCAAGCGGGAGTGGATTTTGTAAAGGGACGTGAAGAAGACGGACTTATGCAGCCGGCAACTTTGATGTTTAAAATTGCAGGAGTAGATTATTCAAAGGCGGTTTTCCCTGGAAAATTTGAAGATCATCTGATGATACCTAAAGGAGATATTCAAAAACTAGGAGAAGACTCTCTTCCGTTTCCGGCAGGACATGTGCTGCTTTATCGCACGTCACTTCCAGGTGTAGTTACCTGCAATATGACGAATGTTTTAGAAATAGATGGTACTAATGTGGACGACCTTGTACGTGCGACAATTCAATGCCGGAAACAGATGCAGCCGATCGTGGATTTTCTGAGAAACAATGTTTCGGGCTATGAAAAGTGTTATGTAATTTCATCGGCAGACTTAATTGGAATTCGTGAGACCAGACATTTTAAAGGACTCTATACAATCAACGAAAAGGATATAGAAGAAGGAAGAATTTTCGATGACTGGGTGGTTTCAAAAGCGCATTTTAATTTTGATGTGCATAATATTTCCGGCAGTGGATTGGATAAGACGGGTGCTCAGGATACATTTAAGCAGAAGAAAGGGTACACCATTCCATATCGGTGTTTTATACCGGAAAAAATCGATGGGCTGCTGCTTTCGGGAAGAAATATCTCTGGTACACATCTGGCACATTCGAATTTCAGGGCAATGCCAATTTGTGCAAACATGGGGCAGGCGGTTGGAATTGCTGCATATATTGCTGCGAGAGAGAATGGTCTGCCAAGAGATGTCGATGTGAAAGAAATACAAGAAATACTGAAAGATCAAGGATGCGTCAAATAGGTAATCGCCCCTGTCTAAGATCGCGATTACCCAAGAAAAATTAAAGAAAATATAGATTTCGGTTTTGTAAACCCGATGCTGTGAAAACAATCTTGCGAGAGCTTCGGACGTCAGGCAAAGGTGCCGCGCATATTACTTTGTGCAGCACCTTTCTCTGGTCTGTCTAGGAGCCAATTAAAACTTCTTTTCCCCGAAAAGCAAAACCATAGTGTATTATTTTATCCTTCGGGATTTTGTTGGCAATCAGTTCCATATCATAGTTTCTTTCTTTAATTTGTTCCAGTGCGTTTTGAACGGTCTCAGTAAGATTTTTTTCTTTTCTGGGATTAAATACTTTGAATTCCAGAATATATGCCTTATCATTTGGACTTTGAGGAAGCATCATAACATCATATCGTCCAAATCCACTTTCCCTGTTTGATGTGATATGATAGCGATCTGCAAGATCAACGATCAGCCCCAGCACAAATCCATGATAAAAACGCTCTGGTTCAGCGTGTTCTGAAGGTTGTTTTCCTGTGTCAAAGCTGCTGAAAGTTTTCAAAGCAATCTGACTTAGGAATTGATTCATATAATCCAGATCCCCCTGGAGGAGTGCATCCTTAAAATTGCTGTAGGAAGTATCATCTGCGGAGAACCAATTCTCAATCATCTCTTCAAACATCAGCATTGTCTCATAATTTGTGATTCTTAAATAGTAAGTGTATTTGCCCGTCTGATTGTCAAAATTCCAATCTACTATCTTTAGATAGCCGGCTGCAAGCAGTAGACTCCAGATTGCCCCCTTTTTTTGGGGGAGTTGTTCAAATATAACTTCTTCATCCAACCCGGTTTCCAGAACTCTTCCTGCAAGAAGCTCCTCCATACTCATCTTAAGCTTGGGTGTACCCTGTTGAATCAGATCTGATACCAGCTTATTGGAACTTGTGTCTGCCCAATAGGTCTTAAGCTCTCCGGAATCTAAAAACTTTGTGATGGACCAGGGGTTATAGATATCAGCTCGATTGCCAAATACAAAACCATCATACCAGAATTTTACCTGCTCCATCTTTGAATTCATTCCCATAAGTTCCAAAGAATCTGATACTTCTGTTTCAGTAAAACCAAAAGCAGTAGTATATTTATTTGAAGTAGTTGTGACTACTTCCAGGTTATTCATATCTGAAAAAATCGATTCTTTGCTGACTCTGGTGATACCGGTTAAAATTGCTCGCTCCAAGTATGGATTGGTTTTAAAAGTCGAGTTAAATAAAGCCCGAATCAAGGAGGTAAGTTCCTGCCAGTACCCATTTGTATATGCTTCCTGTAATGGAGTGTCATAATCATCTAAAAAAATAAATACTTTTTTACCATATCGGCGCTTCAAAAAATAGGATAAATCTTTTAGGGCTCTGGTGATTGTTGTATCAGTGACAGGGTTTTCTTTTTGTGGATATTTTGAATACTCTTCAAAAGAATTAAAGTATTGTTTTTCTGTTTCGGTCAGACTGTCACCTTGCAAAAGATGGCTGTGTTCCCGGTAAGTCTCGGCTAGTGTTGCGATAATCCCGTCTCTGGTATCTTGATAGGTTCCCCCCTTGATATCCGAAAAGCTTATAGAAATTACAGGATAGCTACCCTGGAGCTGCCGATATTTGTCATCTTTCCAAATGGAAAGACCGCGGAATAAATCCTCTCTTTTTGAATACTGATTCGAAAAGAAACATTTGAACATATCTAAATTCAGGGTTTTGCCAAATCGCCTGGGACGGGTGATCAATGTGACGGCATCTCCGTTTTCCCACCATTCCTTAATAAAATCGGTTTTGTCAATAAAGAAATAATTGTGTTCTCTTAAATATTCAAAACTTTGGGTTCCGATTGAGATTGTCGGCTTCATAGGGTTCGCACTCCTTCCTATGTTAGAGATTTATTAAGTCTTTGGTTTTAGTATGGTACAGTCTGATAGACTTGTCAAGTATTGGGAAGGAGATTTAGGTGGAAGAACACGTCCATCCAATTGGAATTGTTGTAGGAGGAGTGGAAATGTTGAGGAGTAGGAGTGGTATATGAAATATGTGTGTGAAAATTGACGAGTTTCATCGAAAAATTGTAGAAAATATGATAAAATGGAACAAAGATAAGAAGAGCCGAGTTCGTATGATTTTTAAAACTGAACTCAGCCGTTCTCATTATACACAAAATAATAATTTCAATCCGCACTTTGTAGAAAGTGACCAGTATTATTATAACATAAACCCTTGGGTAGAAAAACAAAATATTTGATAAAAAATTTACAATGTTCCAATTCTTGTACACTACATTGACTAGTTTTATGAAAAATTCTAGGTAATTGCTTAAAATCAGATTGACTTTTATGATAAATAGAATTATAATCTTTATAAACAAATTAATAAAAGAAAATAATTTGCTGATTGAAAATGGGGGATATATTATTATGTTTGAATTTATGAAAACTTTCACCGTACGTGCAAACTACGAATGTCGTAAAGATGGTATCCTCCCCGGATATCTCGGATCGACAATACGCGGAATTTTGGGTCATTGTATCCGCGAGACTTATTGTCAGGAGAAAGACAAAAAATGTTTTCTATGTGAGAGACGAGAAGACTGTATGTATGTCCGCTGTTTTAATAACACAGGTGGGGAAGCCGGTGCGGTGAATCCATATAACATCTATGTGCATGGACAGGGGAAAGAAAAGTGGGAGAAAGGTGATACTTGTGTTTTTGACCTCACACTGCTGGGCACCGCAACAGAATATGCAGAGGTCTATCTGGCAGCACTGATTGATGCAGAAAAAAAAGGGTGGGGCGCTGCCCGACTGCCATTCAGGCTCATTCATGTTACAGATTCAAAATCCGGGAAAATGCTCTATGCCAGAGGAAAAAGCTGGCTTCACAACTTGAATCCAACGATACTATCAATTGAGGAGAGGAATGCCTCATATGCCTGTATAAATTTTGATACGCCGCTCAGAATAGTTTCCAGTGGAAAGCTGCTGCGGAACCTGCCATTTGATGTGTTGATTCAATTTCTGAGCCGGAGGATGTCACTGATCACGCAGAAGTACACCGATGTCTGCCTGGAATGGGACACGGAGATGATGCTCCAACAGGCAGCACAGATTCGGATTGCTGATGAAAGCTGGAGGGAAGTTCCCTTTTCCAGATATTCGATAAATCAAAAAACTGGAAAACTAGAACTCGATGCGATTTTCGGTTGGGTTTTGTATGAGGGGGATTTATCCTGCTTTGTGCCACTTCTGGAGGCGGGAAAATATGTTCACATCGGGAAAGGAGCAACTATTGGTTTTGGGCACTATGAGGTGTTTTACGATTCATAATGTTTCTTAATAATATATGAAAATACTAAGGAGAAGATAAGAAATGTGTGCAAAAGAAAAGAGTGAAAAGAAAACGGTCAGTTATGAAACTGTACTGAAATCATTAGGAGACAACTATGTGGAGATTGAACGGTCGATTGTGAATCAGTTATTGCTGGAAGTGCCCAATCACCACCTGACAACAGGAACTTACCGGGAAAAGGTATGGCAGGAATTGTTCGAAATGGTGATTCCGAAAAAGTATCGCATGGAACAAAGCGTATTTATTATTGATTCTTTTGGTAATATATCTAAAGAGGTCGATTTGGCAATTTTTGATGAACTCTATACACCGTATATATTCAATTACGGAAAAATCAAATTTATACCAATTGAAGCCGTGGCAGCAGTGGTTCAGTGTAAAAGTAGGAATCCAGATGAAGAAGGACTTGATAAGTGGGTAGAATCAATTAATGGTCTGATAACATCGTTTGATTCCGTAGCCAGACAGGCCACTGCTATGACGGATAATTTAAGTGAGTTGCTAAAGGAAATAGAACCTCGGAAAAAAGTAACACAGACAGCAACGCGCCCTATTGAAATATTATGTATGCTTGAGGGTGAGGATGCTATGGAAAAATATGAGGAGTATTTTGATATAATATTATCGTCAAAGTACTCTGATAAAAGAGAGGATAACAAATTATGCAAATTAATACCAAATTCTTGTCGGAGTTTAAAAGAATGGAACACTGCGTTAAATCATTCATTTATGAATGGAAGTATGGGCAAGGGAGACATAGATTATCGTCAGAAAAAAATAGCGGAAATTGAGAATGATCGACCACATATCCTTGAGGATTTGAAAGTTTTGAAAGGTAACCCAAAGGAGGAAAATGTAATTCTCTCGCTGGTTTTCCAACTGAATCAATTGCTGATGATTATCAATAACCCGATGCTTTTCCCTCATCGTGCCTATGCGAACAGATTCAGTAAAATCTTACAAGGGAAAGAGCAAACAAAGGATAAGCAGTCAAAGGAGAAAAAATAAATGAGTTACATATTGGCGAAGTTTGATGTCAGCGGAATTCAGGACTATATTTTTGCGACAAACCGTCTGCAGGAAAATGCCGGCGCATCTTATCAGGTGACTCGTGTTCTGGACGAGTTCCTGATAGATACATGCGACGAAGTATTGGGGGAGGAAGCCGTGGTGGATGAAGGGCCAGAGGAGACAAGTTTGCGTCTGCCAGGGAAAGAGAGTAGCGAAGCCGAAATCCTGTATATTGGCGGCGGTAATGCAATGGTATTATTCCGCAACAGGGGTACGTATGAAGAGGTGAGAAAAAAGCTGACCTATAAAGTCATGAAAGATTGTCAGGGCATCTATCTGGCGGTTGCATGTATCGAGACGGAGCTGAAGGATTTTTTAAAAGACAGAGAGAAGTTAGATACGCAGCTGGCGCAAGTCAAGCGCCGCATGGTGCGAATACCAAACTATTCTCCATTTCCCGTAGTCGAACAGGATAATGATACCCACCAGCCAATTACTGCGATATCCATTCGGAAAAATGCCAGTGGCGACAGCGTCGAATACATCACGGAAATTCAGCGCCAAAAAAGGGAAGGTTACGAGCTTATCAGCCGAAACAAAAATCTGTTTCCGGAGTTAGAGAATGGACAACGCTATAAATATCCGAAAGAAATGGAGGTGCTTTCCAAACGGCGTGGAGAGGACAGCACAATTGCGGTTGTTCACATTGATGGCAATGGTATGGGGAACCGCATGCATCAGATTCTAACGAAAAACAGAAATTATGATAAGGCAATTCCCGCCTTGCGCAAAGAATCGCAAGAGATTGCGAAACTTTTTCGTGAAAGTTATCAAGAGGTGCTGCAGGAATTGGTGCAATGGCAAGTGGATAATAAGCCGCGGACGAATATAAATCAAGAGGATAAAGAATTGCTGTTGCCGTTGCGGCCAATTCTCATGGACGGCGATGACTTCACATTTCTGTGCACGGCAGAACTGGCTGTCCCGATGGCAGCGGGCTTTATCAAGAAACTGATGGACAGGCAGAAAGGCAGGGAAGAGATCATCACAGCCTGTGGCGGAATTGCCTTTGTCCATAGTCATTTTCCATTTCGAATTGCCTACTCTATTGCGGAGGAATCCTGCGCAAGGGCTAAGAAAAGCTGGTATCAAAGGCATCAAAGTAAAGAACAACAGGTTTTTGGGTATCTGGATTTTCAGGTGATAAAGGGAAGTGAACTGACCTGGCAGACAGAGGATACCAGATGGAAAAATCGTCCATATATGATCCCTCTAAAGGAAACGCAAAGGGATAAAAATTCACTGAAATCTCTCATACATACGTTAGATGCGATGCAGAGTTGGCCATCAGGGAGATTACATAAAATCTATGCTGCACTCCAAAGAGGAGATTCCTCCATGCAACTGTTAGAACGTGAATTTGAGTCGAGGGGCTATCACCTGGAGAAACTGACCCAAGGAAGATGGGAAGAATCCCCGCTCTTTGATGCATTGGAGCTGCAGGGATTGTGTCAAACAGACTTGTTAAAGCGTTTTACAGATATAGCGAGGTGCAAATAGATGAAGCGATGGAATTTAAAGATTGAATTAATGAGTTATTTCTGTACAACAGATGGCGAAAATGCACCGGGGCTGATTCATGACAAGACGGCTCTGGACCATGGGATTCCTTATATTCCGGCAAAGCGTATCAAAGGCTGCCTGCTGGAAGCTGCAAAGGAGATGGCGGATAATGATGAGATTGAACAGGAGATGCTGCCACGCATATTTGGCAGACCAGGACAGGAACAGGGTGAGGGGATTCGTCTGGGCGATGGATACTTATGCCGGATTCCGGGATATCTTTTAAAGCAGGAGACAGATGTAGAGATTTCGAGAGAGGAGTATCTTGCATTTCAAAAGATAATGGAAAAAAATTCAGAGTTTTCTGCTGACTGGCTGGAAGAGATCTTTACCAGAAGGCAAACACGAACTGCGCTGGAGGAATCCCAAATTGCGGAGAAACATTCGCTGCGAACGATTCAGGTGGTTCCGGCCGGTATGGTTTTCAATTGTCCGATTGAAGGAGAACTCGAAGAGAAAGAAAAAGACATCTTGTGTTGGTGTGCAAAAGGAATGCGCCATATGGGACTTGGCATTTCCAGGGGGATGGGAGAGGTTCACTGTGTACTGGAAGAAATCAAAGAAACGAAAACATGTGAGCAATCGCGTGAGCCGACTGAACAATTCCCACTCGAAGCAGAGGTAAGCCTGTCCTATGAGATTGAGCTTCAGATGCCGGTGGTTTTAGCGGCAGACGCTGAGAGTGGAAGTGACTATATTCCGGCCAGCACGATAGCGGGTGCATTGGCAGGAATGTATATTCAGAGACATTCACTGGGAAAAGATGCTCATACGGATGCTGGATTTCGAAGAATCTTTCTACGAGACGGCGTACAGTTTGGCCATGCGTTTTTTAAAAAAGAAAATCTGGAATATTACCCCTGTCCTAGAGTCATAGCACTGGTAAAGGAGCATCCGGAGCAGTGGCTTTATATTATGGATGATGTTTCGGCGGAAGTGAGACGTAAGAAAATATCCGGACAGATTGCTTTTCCGAACGGAAAGGAGAATACAATAGCAATTGCATCACCTCGAAAAGAGATTCATTTTCACCACGCAAGACCGGAAAATCGGGGGATTGCACATCCGCTCAATGACAGAGTTAAGAACAGCGAAGAAAACATGGGTCAATTTTTCCAGTATACGGCGTTGTCAAAAGGACAGACATTTAGCGGAACTTGGATTGGCAAGTGGGCTGATCTTCGGGATTTAATAGAATGTCTAAAAGAACACCAGTACACCTTGATGTTGGGCAGGTCAAGAACCGCCGAATATGGGCGTGCAAGAATTCATACTGGAGATTTGACTGTATTGGATCATAAGAATAAAACGACGAGGGGAAAGCAGTGGTTACTGTGGCTGGTAAGTCCCTTGGTTTATAGAAAACAGGACGGAATGTATGCGACCGGGTTTGAACCGCTGTTGAAAGATCTGGAAGAAAAACTAGAATGCAACATTACGTCATCGAAAGAGATGTGCGACTACACCGTCTTGGGCGGATACAACAGTAAATGGAGACTTCCTGCAAAGACATATCCCGCTTTAGCACCTGGGAGCGTGCTATGTATAGAGACAGACCGGGATATTACCGCAGAAGAAATCGAGCAGCAGCGGTGGGGAATGTTGACTGGAAAGGGCTGCGGACAAGTGAAAGTGGAACCGATGGAACACTGGAGAAAACTCGAACAAGTGAAGGAGGACTCTCTAAAAAAATGCAGAGGAGGTCTTGTGGAAACGGCTCCAAAAGCCGAACAGAAACAGAACGGGGAGAAATCTGTATTGCTGGATGTTTGTTTGGAATATAAAGAGAAGCGATGTCAAGAAGAGCAGGATAAGGATGCAGCATTGCAAGAGCTGGAAGAACATGATAAGGGAAATGATTTTCTACCGGCATCATCGGCTATTTCGGTATTGGAACATTTAGCCAGAACATTGGATGCAAAACAGAAATCTCAGATAGATAAAATATTAGATAAGGAGGCAGATAAGATTCAAAATGAGGAAAAAAAGAATATGATTCAAAAATTTCTGAATCCTTGTAATGGAAAATCAAATGCGTTTATCACGTGTTATTTGGATGCTGCAAAGTGGAGAGCGCGCAATCGGGAGACAGGCTTGAATCAGGAGGAGAGAGTCAATGAATAAGACAGAAACGCAAAGCAATAAGATATGTGAACGCTTATGTGTGAAAATAACAGCTTCTCTGGATGCCCCACTTTTGATTGGCTCCGGGGAAGAGGAGCATACAGATGCAGATGTAGTCGTGAATGAACAAGGACAGCCATACATACCTGGGAGTGCTTTGGCCGGGGCTATGCGCAGATATATGTGCGGGATAGATGACGATGAGATTCCTGTGGGCATGGGAAAAAAGATGACGCCAGCAGATTGGCTGTTCGGTGCTCCTAAGAATGGGGAGGCAGGAGAAGTCGATGATCGCCAGAGTAGAATATTTGTCTACGATGCCCAACTATTGGATGACGCTAAGATTCAGATTCGGGATGGGGTAAAGCTGGACGAAAATAAAACCGCAGTTGCCATGGGAAAGTATGAAATGGAAATTGTCGAGCGGGGTGCATCGCTTGTTCTTCGATTTGAGATTATTGAACGGGAAGAATGGCTGGAGATCTTTGAGAGTAAGGAAAAGATACAGGAAAAAAATATGGCATGGATTCAATGGCTGCTGCATGGATTTGACAGCGGAGAGCTTCGGCTGGGGGGCAGGAATAACCGCGGTTTTGGCAAAATAGCGATAAAAGATGTGTATGTCAAGGTGTTTGACATGAGTAAAGCGTATCAGACATGGTTGAATTGGGACTGGAACCAGCCACATGCTTTTCAAGGAGCACAGCGGATAGAGATTGTGAATAAAAATCAGCTGGAGCATTGTCTGGAAATACCGCTGAGCATTCCCGGTACACTCCTCGTTCGTTCCTATAAGACCTCGTTTAGCCGCGAGAATGGACAAGCAGACTATGTCCAATTGACAGTAGGCGGAGAAGGAAAACAGGCAGTGATTCCCGGCAGCAGCTGGGCAGGAGCATTTCGCAGCCATTTGGTTAAAATCATCCGGGAAATGGGAGCGGATTCCGGCTTTGAGAAAACACAGAAGATGCTGGAACCCTTATTCGGAAGCTGGATCAGTGGTGAAGAAAAGGAACAAGACTTAAAACCATCTCGACTTGTTTTTGAAGAAACCTTAGTAGAGGGAGGACATGGACTGCCAACAGCCAGAAATGCGATTGACCGATTTACCGGGGGTACGGTTCAGGGTGCGTTATATGAAGAGATCCCCTGGGTGCAGGGGTCCGGATTGCTTCGCATTCGCTGGCGAAAAGACCGAATATCCGATGAGAAGGACCTCACAGAAGCTGCTATATGTGGAGTGCTGCTCTGGGCAATCAAGGATTTGCAAGCAGGTTTTTTTGCTGTGGGTGGAGAAACGGCAGTGGGAAGAGGAATCTGTATGGAACCGAAAAGACCTCTGTCAATTAAATACGATGGACAGGAACTGAAAGAGAAGAGACAAGAAGAATATATGCAAGAAGCAGCACAATGGGTACAGGGTTCTAAAAAACAAAATGCCAGGAGGAATGCAAATGGACGGATGTGAAACCTTGACAGAGCTCTCTGAAATAGAGGCCAAGAATCAGATTAGCAGTCAATTCCAGCAACCTGCAAACATATATGCTGTGCTTGACGATGCAGTTTGCTTCGGGATATTTCAGTACGATAAATTTTTAATCGCGCCAACCGAAAAGAAAAAATTAGCAGAGTTAGATTGGAAATACCTGCGGGAACTTCGTGTTTTTGAGGAGAATCAGGAGCTGCTTTTGCTGCCGGAAGAAACGGGTTCTAACCGATGGACAGGCAGAATACGGCGGGATTCCTCCGAGATTTTAAATGGCGACAATATCATCAAAGAGAAGCAAAAACTTTGGGGGCATTTAGAAGGCAGCTATCGGGCAGAAGGTGTAGTATGGAGCCTCCTGAAATCGGAGCGGGGAACCCGGATATGGATTCCGTGGGAAATGAAAGAAAAAGAGGCCGCAATTTGTGTATACAAGTATCTACAGATTCCGGATGAATCAGAGGTACAGTGTAGCCAGAATGATATTCGAATGGTCGGCTTTTGCTCATGGGGAGGAGGAAATGCAAATGAATAAAGAGGAGAGATTTGTAAACCCTTATAACTTTATTCCGTTTGAAAGGAAATGTGAACGCAGCAAACCGGAGATAAACAGAAACGATTGTTATACAGGGTATTTTGACTGCAAGATAACGCTTTTAACACCGTTGTTTATTCCGAATACTTCATCTGATACAAGGCTGGTATGTGAAAGTGATAGAAAGGAAGCAGCGAAACGTTCAGAAGAAGATGGGAAGAATGTGGAAGAGGAATTCAAAGGCTATGACTTTTTCTCGTATGACGATTGGTCAGGGGAAAAGGCAATAGATGATTTAAAAGAGGCTTATCCTCCCAAAGAGCCGATTATTCCAGGCAGTGAACTTAGGGGAACGCTGCGCAGTGTATATGAGGCTGCATTCAATGGGTGTATGTCGTCTGTATCATCAGAACGGATACTCTCCAGGAGATCGAATGACGTTATGAAGCCGGGTATTCTGATGGAAAAGAAGGAACAAGGGGATAAGGTAGGTAAGAAGAGTGGGTGGATTCTAAAACCTTGTAAGAAAGTTGGAATTACATTTCGACAATGCTCCGGAGAATATGAAAATTGGAAGGAAGGGCAGGAGATATGGTTTAAGCCCCGAGGAAGGGGAAATATATGTGATAATTATGAAGTGATTGAAGAAAGCACTTATGCAGAGCCTAAAGAAGGTGGAAAAGAAAGATACGAAAGAGCGCAATGGAAAAAGGAAAAATATTTTAAGGGATGGCTTCATAAAGGCGAGCCTATAAAAGGAAAATGCCATGAATCTATTTTTTACAGTCCTGATAAAGCTAGAGAAAATGTTCTTTCTTGTGATGTCGATGCATTAAAAAAACTAAAACAAGAATATGGTACGTCTAGGTATAATGAGTATAAAGTGGATCCAAAGGGGACGCTTGTCTATTATAATCGAAAAGGAGAACATATTTATCTATCTCCTGCCTGTATTGGGAGGGAAATATTCACTAAATCTATTACGGATTTATTGGAAAAGAATGGCGGGTATATGCCATGTACAGGGAGTGGGGATAAATTATGTCCGGCATGTCAGATATTTGGAATGTTGGAGAACACAGGGAAGCATGTTTCCTATTCCTATGCTTCTAAAGTGCGGATAACAGATGCTAAGTTAATTCAACCAGCAGTGGATCGTGACAAACTATTTGATGCTCCTCTAGTTCTTCCGGAATTAGGAGAACCTAAGCCGGGCTGCGTTGAGTTTTATACAGAATCTCCTTATGAACTTACAGAAGAGAAAGCTCATAGCGATAAATATATAGAGAACAGAGAGGGCTATTGGACTTATGATTATAAAGATGTGGGAAAAATAAATCATGTTCCACTGGAGAAGAACCAGCCAAAACTGCGTGGTCGGAAGTTTTATTGGCACAGTAATCCAGATTGTAAAAGCATAAGAGAAAAAACAGGGGAAAAACTTAGTGCTATGAAAGTCAGGATAAGACCCATGAAAAAAAATAATCAGCCTCTATTTTGCTTTCGTGTATATTTTGAACAGCTGAATAAGCAGCAACTACAGCAGCTAAAATGGACACTGGATTTTGAGGATAGGAATTGTGCCCATAAATTAGGTCGTGCAAAGCCTCTGGGATTTGGCAGTGTAAAAATTCAAGTGGATGCACTTGTACTTCGGGAGATTGACTTTAAAACAGGTATTTGGAGAGAAAAGGTTCAAGATATAAAAACATTTTTCCCAAATCCTATTTGGAATAATAAAAATCGAACTAACCTGAAGTTAATAGCAGATTGGGAAAATAAACCTGATAATGTGAGGTATCCCTGCGTTAAAACAGCAAAAAATGCGAACGCAGATGGAGGGGATGATGCAGCGGGCTATGAGTGGTTTGCACAAAATAAGGGGAAGATGCGATTCCCTAGTTTTATGAAGGTTCTTCCAAAAGTAGCTGAGGATGCTTTGAAAGATTTGGAATCCGGTAAAGCATTGGATATGTTAGATAGAAAATAAGATTTGCAGGTACTGTGTTGAGTAGAATTAGGAATGTAAAGCGGTAATCCTCGGTTATTCAATTGCCGAGTAGTTCATACATAGAATTCTTTCTGAAATGCTTGCAAGGATAAGTGATAAGTGATACTATTGTATGGTGCGAAAGGGTAGTGAACATAAAATTCCAGGGGGATTCGCACCAGAAATAGTGCACAAAATAGTTGGGGAAAGACAAGTATACAGATTCTTAATGTTATATGTGTGCTCGCATTGTAAATTGTGTATATGAATTTGCTCGCTGAATGATAAAATTCTATACAAATTTGCTGTCGATATCTGTATGGATATCGTGGATTGAAATCGACTTAACATACTTTTCCATCTCCCTTTCCCTTAAAAGTCGATATCTGTATGGATATCGTGGATTGAAATCGACTACTATCGTGAGTACGACATGATGGTAGACGGTCGATATCTGTATGGATATCGTGGATTGAAATTATACGTTGTGGTGTCTCTACCCATCCATAGTTGTCGATATCTGTATGGATATCGTGGATTGAAATGCTGAGGGACGGCATATCTGAGATTATTGGATCACGTCGATATCTGTATGGATATCGTGGATTGAAATTGGAAGGCCTAACCAGTGTTGTATAGCCCTCACAGTCGATATCTGTATGGATATCGTGGATTGAAATTATCCAACTCTGATGAAACTGCATTTCATGGCAGCGTCGATATCTGTATGGATATCGTGGATTGAAATAAATGGATGCCCTGCCTTAAATTGTTCTTTTTCGTCGATATCTGTATGGATATCGTGGATTGAAATGTTAATCTGCATGAAGACATTATAACAGCCGTTTCCGTCGATATCTGTATGGATATCGTGGATTGAAATTTTCAACAACTCACGAATTCGTGGATTTTCTTTAGTCGATATCTGTATGGATATCGTGGATTGAAATTTTGCTCTCCAACCTGCTAACTCATCCATCAAATCGTCGATATCTGTATGGATATCGTGGATTGAAATAAGATTCCCGATGGAGTTTCTTTTAGTCAAGAAGAGTCGATATCTGTATGGATATCGTGGATTGAAATTCTTTATGTGATGGACATTGAAGAAGGGTCTATCTGGTCGATATCTGTATGGATATCGTGGATTGAAATCCATATCCCTTGATTATACAGCATTTTCTTTCCGTCGATATCTGTATGGATATCGTGGATTGAAATTACAGGTCTACTATTAATGGATAGTTGACGGTATGGTCGATATCTGTATGGATATCGTGGATTGAAATCATTATTTGGATGGGAAGAAGACGGATGGCTTACAGTCGATATCTGTATGGATATCGTGGATTGAAATCCTGCATTCGACTTCCAGAATTCGGTTGATGGCGTCGATATCTGTATGGATATCGTGGATTGAAATGTCATCCTCGGGGTCGAAACCGATGGTACAGGTTCCGTCGATATCTGTATGGATATCGTGGATTGAAATCGTCATAACAGAGTTTTTTACAATCGAATATGTCAGTCGATATCTGTATGGATATCGTGGATTGAAATATCGCAATGATAAGAGGAGCAAGCGTTCCGACCTGTCGATATCTGTATGGATATCGTGGATTGAAATTTACTGGCTGCATCACTCAGCAGCGTTCTGGTCAGTCGATATCTGTATGGATATCGTGGATTGAAATTATAAGATTAGCTGGATAGCATGGCCAGTCCAGGTCGATATCTGTATGGATATCGTGGATTGAAATTGATATCTGATTCGTCAAAATCAGATTTTTTAAGTCGATATCTGTATGGATATCGTGGATTGAAATTTGTTGAGGATACTACAGTTGTCCGTGATCCGAAGTCGATATCTGTATGGATATCGTGGATTGAAATAGCAGTAGACCGCTGTCTTTCCCACCAGAAAATGGTCGATATCTGTATGGATATCGTGGATTGAAATGTTGTGATTATGCACAAAAAATATGCAAATTGCGGTCGATATCTGTATGGATATCGTGGATTGAAATATAAATTTTATTTTTTTCTGCTGTTCTTTGGTTGCGTCGATATCTGTATGGATATCGTGGATTGAAATACCCTTATAAAGTGTATTCTGAGCAATCAGTTCCGTCGATATCTGTATGGATATCGTGGATTGAAATTCTTACGGACTGCATGAAATCACTGTCTTTTCGGTCGATATCTGTATGGATATCGTGGATTGAAATTTTTCGTCCGATGAGCGTTGCTCCACTTACGAAGAGGTCGATATCTGTATGGATATCGTGGATTGAAATGCGAACGAGAGGTCGGCGACTATGACACAATCGCGTCGATATCTGTATGGATATCGTGGATTGAAATATCTCTTCGTATGTGTATTCTTCTGCAAGTTCCTCGTCGATATCTGTATGGATATCGTGGATTGAAATGATTTTTAGCGTCTTTATTGGAAAAGAGAATATTATGTCGATATCTGTATGGATATCGTGGATTGAAATAAGTTACGTCGGCGCAGCATGATCTCTATTTTACGTCGATATCTGTATGGATATCGTGGATTGAAATTAAAATTGAAAGTGCAGAGGCGCGCTCAGCATGGTCGATATCTGTATGGATATCGTGGATTGAAATAGATATGTTAGTATTCTCTGATCCTCTGCCCCTGTCGATATCTGTATGGATATCGTGGATTGAAATCCCATCATCAGTTCCAATCCAATCTATCTCTGACGGTCGATATCTGTATGGATATCGTGGATTGAAATTCTTCTCTCTCTGAAAATATTGTTCTTCCCGGCGTCGATATCTGTATGGATATCGTGGATTGAAATTGTTACCTTCGTAGCAAGCATAGTGTACTCTTCGTCGATATCTGTATGGATATCGTGGATTGAAATATTTTTAAGATTCAGCCATGCCCGCCAAACACGGTCGATATCTGTATGGATATCGTGGATTGAAATATTTTGGGCAATGTCTATCCGGTCTTCGTGTTCCGTCGATATCTGTATGGATATCGTGGATTGAAATTTATGTCCGATTTCTAACATTTCACCAAATAGTGTCGATATCTGTATGGATATCGTGGATTGAAATCACAAATTGTTGTGGATAACTTGAGATGTAGTAATCGTCGATATCTGTATGGATATCGTGGATTGAAATACTATATGTGAGTAACTAATACTAATATGCACAGTCGATATCTGTATGGATATCGTGGATTGAAATACCCGTAATGGGTTAGGAAAGTTTTTGAAACTTCGTCGATATCTGTATGGATATCGTGGATTGAAATAATAAAAAAATCGGCGTTCAGACGGGTACAACGTCGATATCTGTATGGATATCGTGGATTGAAATCACGAACACCGGCGCCTTGTTCGGAAAAACTACGGTCGATATCTGTATGGATATCGTGGATTGAAATATACATTCCGGCTATGAACTTATGCATGGCCTGTGGTCGATATCTGTATGGATATCGTGGATTGAAATTTATGTTTGCAAACAGGTCGGACTGACTACACAGTCGATATCTGTATGGATATCGTGGATTGAAATGGATATACGCATTGCAGCCGTTGGTAGAGCATGGTCGATATCTGTATGGATATCGTGGATTGAAATACTCTAAAATGCTTTGCCAATTTGTACAGATTAGTCGATATCTGTATGGATATCGTGGATTGAAATAAAAACACAAATGGCTTATCTTTCGGACGGTGTAGTCGATATCTGTATGGATATCGTGGATTGAAATGCCGGATATAGCTTGTCAATCTGGTTAAATTTTTGTCGATATATATCGTGGATTGAAATAGCAAATTTTACTGATAAAAATATGAACAAAAAATCATAATAACCTATAGAAAAAATATAAAAATTATGTTAAGATATGATCTATGGAGGTGATTGGGATTAGATATCTCGCACATATTAGTGAAGATAAAACTAGAGAACAGGCATTATACGACCATTTAATAGGAACGGCGAAACTTGCTGGAGAATTTTCATCCGCTTTTCATTGTGAGGGTTGGGGATATGGCTGTGGAATGATGCATGATATAGGAAAATATTCAGATAAATTTCAAAAACGTCTTCATGGCGGTTCAATCACAGATCATGCCACAGCTGGAGCAAAAGAGTTATATAAGAGAAATATAATAGCGGCCTACTGCATTTCCGGGCATCACTCTGGACTTCTGGACGGAGGGCAGTCTGCGGATGTGGGGGGAGAGGCTACTTTATGCGGAAGAATGCAGAAAAAACTAGAAAATTATCAGTATTTTCAAACAGAAGTTGAAGTTCCAAACTTTCCTGCTATTCCACTTAAACAGCTGGGAAAGGGCGGCTTCAGTCTATCATTTTTTATTCGTATGCTGTTTTCCTGTCTGGTAGATGCAGACTATCTGGATACAGAAATGTTTATGGCAGATGGAAACGTCGACAGAGGTGATTTTGATCCTGTGGATATTTTATTTGAACGTCTTTTTCGCCACGTGAAACCATGGCTTCAAAATACGGATAAGAATACGGTAAACGGAAGGCGGACCGCGATTCTTAAAGCCAGTTTGGAGATGGGAAAACGTAAGAAAGGCCTTTTCCAAATGACGGTTCCCACTGGCGGTGGGAAAACAATTTCATCCCTTGCTTTTGGACTTTGCCATGCGAAAGAGCATAGGCTTAACAGAGTCATTTATGTCATCCCATACACTTCAATCATTGAACAAAATGCCCAGGTGTTTAAAGATATTCTGGGTGAACAAAATGTTCTGGAAGATCATTGCAATGTGGTTTATGAGGATAGAGATGGGGAATTAAATCTGATGCAGCTGGCGGCGGAAAATTGGGATTGTCCGATTGTGGTGACTACCAATGTCCAGTTTTTTGAATCGTTGTTTGCCAGTAAGACATCTAAGTGTCGAAAATTACATAACATTTCCAATAGCGTGATTATCTTTGATGAGGCGCAGATGTTGCCAATTAATTATCTGAGGCCGTGCGTTCAGACAATCAGTGAATTGGTTTATAATTATCAAAGTTCTGTTGTACTTTGTACGGCTACGCAGCCATCCTTGAAACAATTTTTTCCTTCTCAGATGGAAATTTCTGAGATATGTCCTGATGTTAAAGGACAATATAATTTTTTTAGGCGTACAAGCTTTAAAAATGCCGGGGAATTGGCAAAAGATCAGTTGAGCATGGGATTAAGAGAGCATTCTCAGGTACTTTGCGTTTTGAACAGCAGGAGAGCAGTTCAGCAGATTTATGCCTCTTTAAGCAATGAGAAGGGGATTTTTCATCTTTCCACTTTCATGTATCCTAAGCATAGGAAAAGGCTTTTGTCTGTCATTCGAAAACGTTTACAAGAAGGTAAACCATGTAAATTAATTTCTACCAGTCTGGTTGAGGCTGGAGTGGATTTTGATTTTCCAACTGTGTATCGGGAATTGGCAGGAATTGATTCTATGATTCAGGCAGCCGGAAGGTGTAATAGAGAAGGAAAACGTCCACGGGATATGAGTAAAACTGTGATTTTCACATTGGAGAAGGAGGAGAATATCCGTATTCCTCAGTCGCTGAAGCTTCCAATCGAAGTTGCAAATCAGGTGTCAGAAGAATATGAAGATATTGCTTCTCCAGAGGCAATCGAAACGTATTTTAAACAATTGTATTATTTTAAGGGCGAAAGTCTGGATGTAAAGGATATTATAGGGCAGATGGAGGAAGGAGTAAAATCAAGACTTTTCCCCTTTGCAACAGTAAGCAGGCAGTTTCGACTAATTGAAAATGATACAAAAACTATTTTCATTGACAAGGAGCCGGAAGCGAAGCAAATTGTTGAAAGAATCCGGCGCGGAGAGCATTCCCGTCAGCTGGTGAGAGAAGCAGGGCAATACTGTGTCAGCATATACAACAATGACTTTGAGAACCTGAATGGGGCGGGAAGGCTGGAAGCAATTGAGATGGATTTTTATCTTTTGCGTAACAAGGAACAATATACTGAACAGAAAGGTTTGGAAATTCAGGTAGAAAGAGGAGATGCAGTAATGTATTGACGAATGAGAGGAGGAATTTCATGAGCCATGGAGTAAAAGTCCGTGTCTGGGGTGATTTGGCGTTATTCTCCAGACCGGAAATGAAAGTAGAGCGGTGTAGTTATGATGTGATGACGCCGTCAGCGGCCAGGGGTATTTTAGAAGCAATCTACTGGCATCCTGGTATGCGTTGGATAATAGATCGGATTTATGTCAGAAAACCTGTTCGTTTTACCAGTGTACGAAGAAATGAAGTAAAAGATAAGGTTCTGGCAAGTAAGGTGCTGTCTGCTGTAAATGGAGGCAAGAATCCGCTGTATATCAGCACCAAGAAAACGATTGTTCAGAGAGCTTCCATATTACTGCAGGATGTGGACTATGTCATTGAGGCACATTTTGAAATGACGGAGCAGGCAACCGACAGTGATAATCCCGGAAAGTTTAAAGATATTATTATGCGCCGCTTAAGGAAAGGTGAATGTTATCATATGCCTTATTTAGGATGTAGAGAGTTCCCGGCTAATTTTGAGCTCTTTGAGAAAGCAGATATTGATACAGCCTATCCTGGTGAAGACAAGGATTTGGGCTATATGTTATATGATTTTGACTATTCAGATCCGATGGATATTCAACCGATGTTTTTTCGGGCAGTTTTAAGGGATGGCATCCTGGAACTAAGGGATTGTGAGGTGGTACGATGATATTGCAGTCTCTGGTTCAGTATTATGAAACGCTGGAGAGAAGGGGAGAAACAACAAAACCCGGGTGGTGCAGGGCAAAGGTATCATTTGCGCTTGAGCTTTCTCCAGATGGAGATTTGATTCGGGTCCTCTATCTGAAAGAGGAAAAGGAGAGAGGGAAAAAGACAGTTTGGGAACCGCAGCTGCTTACAGTGCCGCAGATGATTATCAAGACTTCGGGAATAGCGGCAAATTTTTTATGTGATAATTCCAGCTATTTTTTAGGAATTGA
This sequence comes from Blautia liquoris, assembly GCF_015159595.1. Classification (NCBI taxonomy): domain Bacteria; kingdom Bacillati; phylum Bacillota; class Clostridia; order Lachnospirales; family Lachnospiraceae; genus Blautia; species Blautia liquoris. The sequence continues at coordinate 593,874 of NZ_CP063304.1, forward strand.
CAATAAGGGTAAACCAGAACGTTCGAAAGAGTGCTTTCAATATGCCAAAGAAAAGCATAACCAGATTTTAAAGGAAACAGATTCTATGGCATCCAAGGCTGTGCGGAGATATTTTGAAAAATGGGATCCCGCTGTAGCGATGGAGAATCCCGTTTTGGCTGAGAATTTGGAAGAAATACTAGCCGGAGCGAATCTGATATTTTATTTTGCCGGTAGTTATCTGCAGGAGGACAGTGCAATAAAAGCCGCATGGGAAAAATACAGGCAGGAGACATCGGATGGTCCGAAAGGAATTTGTCTGGTAACTGGGCAGAAAACTAAAATTTCCAGAATTCATGGAACGATTAAGGGAGTAGCGGGAGCACAAACCAGTGGAGCAGCATTCGTTTCGTTTAATGCACCTGCATTTGAATCTTATGGAAAAGAGCAAAGTTTTAATGCTCCTGTAGGAAATTATGCTGTATATGCATATACGACAGCACTTAATCATTTGTTAGGGGATAGAAAACATGTGACAACGATTGGAGATACAACGGTGGTATATTGGTCGGAGGACGGAGAGGAAGTCTGCCAAGATGTGTTTGCAGATGTATCTGCTCCATCCAGTGCTAATTACGAAGTTGTAGATGGTGTATTTAAAAATCTGGAAGCAAAAAAAGCAGTAAATGTTCCCGGGGTGGATAAGGCAATTTCTACGGAACAGCGATTTTATATACTGGGTTTGTCACCAAATGCAGCCAGACTTGCAGTACGTTTCTTTTATCAGGACAGTTTTGGCAATATACTAAATCATATAAAGGCTCATTATGACAGGATGGAGATTGCAAAATCAGCAAAGGATGAGATGCAATATATGGGCATCTGGAGAATGTTGATGGAAACTGTAAATAAAAAATCTAAAGAAAAGAAACCGCTCTCCAATATGGCAGGAGCTGTCTACAGGGCAGTTGTTTCGGGAGAGCGCTACCCCAATTCCATGTATCAGGCTGTGATGGGGAGAATACGGGCGGAACAGGATGACAGTGATAATCGGACTTATAAAATCACCAGAGGAAGAGCAGCAATTATTAAGGCTTTTTTGCTTAGAAACACAAACTATGGCAAGGAGGATATAACTGTGGCACTAAATGAGAAAAGTGAGAATGTAGTTTATACATTGGGCAGAGAATTTGCAGTATTAGAGGAAATACAGGAGGCAGCTAATCCTGGTCTTAATGCAACAATCAAGGATCGGTATTTTAACTCGGCCTGCGCAACACCGGCATCTGTTTTTCCAATTCTGTTTAAATTGAAGAATAGCCATATCAAGAAGATGAGAGATAAAAAAAAGGAAATTTATTATGAGAAAATTTTAACTGATTTACAGGGGAGGATTCCGCTTGCCGATACAGGAGTTTTGGCATATCCAAAGAGATTGTCACTGGAAGAACAAGGGATGTTTATTTTGGGGTATTATCATCAGACACAGAAACGATATGAAAAAAAAGCCAAGGAGGAAGTATAAGATGGGAGATGTAATTAGAAACAGATATGAATTTGTTGTGTTATTTGATGTGGAAAATGGAAATCCTAATGGGGATCCGGATGCGGGAAATCTGCCAAGAATAGATCCAGAAAGCGGTTATGGAATTGTTACTGATGTATGTCTGAAGAGAAAAATCCGTAATTATGTGGATACAATAAAAGAAGAGAAAGAGGGATATAAAATCTATATTAAGGAAGACGTTCCTCTAAACCGGAGCGATCTGACAGCATATAGCTATTTGGGAACCACCGAAAAAGGGATTAAGGATTTAAAGAAAAATGATCCGGACGTAGACCGAAAAATCCGTGATTTTATGTGCAAAAACTTTTTTGATATCCGAACTTTTGGGGCGGTCATGACGACATTTGTAAAAGCGGCATTAAACTGTGGTCAGGTTCGCGGACCCGTTCAGCTTGGATTCGCCAGAAGTGTGGATCCAATTATTAGCCAGGAGGTCACGATTACACGCGTTGCCATTACGACAGAAAAAGACGCAGAAAATAAAAGTACGGAAATGGGCAGGAAAAGCATTGTGCCTTATGGGCTTTATCGGGTGGAAGGTTACATATCTGCCAATCTGGCAAGAAAAGTAACAGGATTTTCAGAGGAAGATTTGGAACTGTTATGGGAAGCGATAATCAACATGTTTGAAATTGATCATTCAGCAGCCAGGGGTAAAATGGCAGTTCGTGAATTAATCGTGTTTAAGCACAGCAAAGAGATGGGAGATTGTCCGGCTTATAAATTATTCGATGCTGTTGAGGTACATAAGAAGGAAGATATAATTTATCCAAGGCAATACAAGGATTATTCAGTAACGATCCACGAAGACCAGATTCCGGATTCGGTAGAAATATCAAGAAAAATATGATGGAATATAAGGAAGAAGATTACTTAATGCTCTCAGGGATTCAGCATTTTGCATTTTGCAGACGGCAATGGGCACTTATACATATTGAACAACAGTGGCAGGAAAATGAACATACTATAGCCGGAGAACTGCTGCATAAAAATGCTCATGATCCGTATTTTAAAGAGAAAAGAAAAGATGTAGTTATTAGTCGGGCATTGCCTGTGTTTTCGAGGAGAATGGGTATCAGTGGTGAATGTGATATTGTCGAGTTTAGAAAAACAGAGGATGGAATTCCGCTTTATGGGCACAGAGGGTTTTATCAGATTTATCCTGTTGAGTACAAGAAAGGAAGTCCAAAAGATTCTCAGATTGATATTCTACAGCTTACAGCGCAGGCCATGTGTCTCGAAGAAATGTTTTCCGTAGAAATTAAGGAAGGTGCTATTTTTTATGGAGAAATACGTCACAGAGAAACCATCAAAATTACTGATGAATTGAAAATGCAGGTACGAGAGTCCTTTGATGAAATGCACCAGCTCTATAACAGGAGATATACGCCAAAAGTGAAATGGACGAAAGCTTGTAATGCCTGCTCCCTGAAAGAAGTTTGTATACCAAAATTGGGAAAAGCCTCTTCTGTGAAAACGTATATTCATAAGGTGATAAGGGAGGAGTCCCCATGAGAAAATTGCTGAATACATTATATGTAACATCACAGGATAACTATCTTTCTCTGGATGGAGAAAATGTGATAATATTAGATAAAGAACAGGAGGTAGGGCGTCTGCCGCTTCATAATCTGGAGGCCATTGTCTCCTTCGGGTACAGGGGAGCAAGTCCTGCACTCATGGGTGGATGTGCTAGCCGGAATATTGCCCTGTGTTTTCTGACACCACAGGGAAAGTTTTTAGCAAGAGTGACTGGAAAGGTGAAAGGAAATGTTGTCTTAAGGAAGAAGCAATATGAAGTATCTGATAATCCAGTTATGTCTGTAGGAATAGCAAGAAACTGTATTCTTGGAAAAGTATATAATTCTAGATGGGTACTGGAACGGGCAATCCGGGATCATGGTGTTTCTGTGGACTTGGAAATGCTAAAAAAGGCTTCCGGTCATTTGAAAAACTCGTTGAGCAGCATAGCAACATGTATGGACTTGGCGCAGCTTAGGGGGTATGAGGGGGAGGCTGCAAGTGTTTATTTTGGAGCGTTTGATCAACTGATTTTACAACAAAAGAAGGAGTTTGTATTTTCGGGCAGGAATAAAAGACCCCCTATGGATAATGTAAATGCAATGTTATCTTTTGTATATACACTTTTGACCAATATGATAGCTTCTGCACTTGAAACTGTTGGATTGGATCCATACGTGGGATTTATGCATACGGATCGTCCAGGGAGGGTTTCTCTGGCATTGGACTTAATTGAGGAGCTAAGGCCAGTTCTGGCGGATAGATTTGTTTTAACATTAATCAATAAAAAAATGATTACCGGAAAAGACTTTACAAGAAAAGAAGATGGTGCTGTCTTAATGAAAGAGAAGGCAAGAAAAGATATGTTAGTGGAATGGCAGAATAAGAAGAAGGAAGTCATTACTCATCCATATCTTGGAGAAAAAGTAGAATGGGGCATGATTCCTTTTGTTCAGGCTATGCTATTAGCCAGGTATTTAAGAGGAGATATTGATGAATACCCACCATTTTTCTGGAAATAGGAGGTTCTTATGTTAGTACTCGTTACTTATGATGTGAATACAGAAACAGCTTCCGGAAAGACACGGTTAAGAAAGGTGGCAAAGCAATGTGTGAATTATGGAACTAGAGTTCAAAACTCAGTCTTTGAATGCGTAGTGGATCCTGGGCAATGTCTTTTGCTAAAATCTATTCTAACAGATATTATTGATGAAAATGTTGATAGCCTTAGATTTTATTATTTGGGGAAACAGCGAAATGCTAAAGTGGAGCAGATCGGGGTCTGCAAAGGCGTAAATGTAGATGAGCCTTTAATCTTTTAGTGTGTGGTTAAAAAATAGTCAGTATCCATTCATTTATCTCTGTATGGGTCTGATTGAGTCATCTAAATCAGATGGATGTAAAAATGATGCGACAGCACTTGCAACAGATGATGCCCATGGTGGAACAGATAACAGAGTACTTGCTGCAGAAAAAAATACTGAACTAATCACTAGTAGCTTCACTTAGAAAGTAACCCCAGGTTTTGAACTTGATGAAACCGAAACAACAGTACTTGGTTGTCCAGTAGGACACATACCAGAAAGTAGCTCTTCTTTTCCACCACCAGTGTACAGTTTCTAAAACTTATAAACGGGTTGCTAAGCTGTTTACTTCAAAACGCAACACATGAACGTGCAAGAACCCAAGGGGATTGAACTGGATGAGCGATTATGCAAGCTTTCGAATCGGAATAAGTCATTATTTGAAGCTAAAATAGCAGCACTTAATTTCTGAAAGCTCATTAACTACTATTGAAAGGTTTGGATCATTAGACTTAAATCCAGTAATTACTTAGATAATCGGTAGTAGATGGCTTGATCACAAGCCACGAAACTTGAAGTATTGAATAAACTAAAGATTTACAATTATAAATATGGGGTTTTCAAGGCGCTGAAATGGGCTAGACTAATTCAACAGAATTGCCATATTTGTATACCAACCAGTAAATGGATGACTTTGTGCGAAATATATGTGCGCAGGAATTTCCAAGGAGATTCGCACCGGAAAGATAGGGAATATCAATTGTGATTTGAAAAAACTAATAATGAAAGAATAAAAAGAGTAAATAATAGTGTGGTTTATAGTGATTATTTATAGAAAATGAATTGTTTTTTGTGAAAATTTGCTGTCACCACCTTCGGGGTGGTGTGGATTGAAATTATTGTATTACCATTATTATCTTTACTCTTTATTGTCACCACCTTCGGGGTGGTGTGGATTGAAATTCTATTGTCCACATCGTGCCTCCATAATCTTTTAGTCACCACCTTCGGGGTGGTGTGGATTGAAATCCAGCAGTTGATGTTATTCAGGAGTTGAGAAAAAGTCACCACCTTCGGGGTGGTGTGGATTGAAATGGCTACAATGTTAGACATAAGATCTACATCATGGGTCACCACCTTCGGGGTGGTGTGGATTGAAATCGGCTATGTTTGCGTTGTCTGCAACCATGCTGTCGTCACCACCTTCGGGGTGGTGTGGATTGAAATCTTTGTTGTGTGACATTTTCTGTCTTTGAAAAAGTCACCACCTTCGGGGTGGTGTGGATTGAAATTTTTAGACGACAACGGAACTCCCGATAACGTGCATGGTCACCACCTTCGGGGTGGTGTGGATTGAAATAATTGTTTTTGAATCAAAAGCGGATGAAGTAATCGTCACCACCTTCGGGGTGGTGTGGATTGAAATCTGTAGCATCAAACAGTGTCTGCAATCGCCTGGGTCACCACCTTCGGGGTGGTGTGGATTGAAATCATTTGCTGCTTTTGTAAAACTGCTTTGTCTCTTGTCACCACCTTCGGGGTGGTGTGGATTGAAATAAAGATATCACTCCTTTTAATCAAATGGAAGTTCGTCACCACCTTCGGGGTGGTGTGGATTGAAATGCCAACAGTCGGAACTTCGTGCCCAATTGCCTCGTCACCACCTTCGGGGTGGTGTGGATTGAAATGTAATTGCATGGATGAGTGCCTTAAACTGCGTAGTCACCACCTTCGGGGTGGTGTGGATTGAAATCCCTCTACGGCGTCAAGGTACTTTTCGACTGTGGTCACCACCTTCGGGGTGGTGTGGATTGAAATAATTTTTTTATTTTATTTTTTCGCTTGATTTTTTGTCACCACCTTCGGGGTGGTGTGGATTGAAATTGTCTGACATTCGCATATCAGTCAAAGAATCATCAGTCACCACCTTCGGGGTGGTGTGGATTGAAATCGGTAGACCCAGCCAGTGCTGTATTGCACGTACAGTCACCACCTTCGGGGTGGTGTGGATTGAAATAATACAAGTGGATCTCCAGACTCTCTGATAATATCGTCACCACCTTCGGGGTGGTGTGGATTGAAATGTCTGACAGCATTGTAAATTCACCGTCTTTCAACGTCACCACCTTCGGGGTGGTGTGGATTGAAATATCAGTCAAAGAATAAGAACGCCAGAATATTATCGTCACCACCTTCGGGGTGGTGTGGATTGAAATTAACAGATTAGGGCATAAACAAGTCAGCACCACAGTCACCACCTTCGGGGTGGTGTGGATTGAAATCATAGTCGATCTGTGGCGTCTGTCCTGTTTGCTGGTCACCACCTTCGGGGTGGTGTGGATTGAAATCCTGAAACGCATTGATGATATCAAAAATCATCTGGTCACCACCTTCGGGGTGGTGTGGATTGAAATATCTGTGACAAATCTTAAAATATTTACTGTATAGTCACCACCTTCGGGGTGGTGTGGATTGAAATCGTGTTTGGTGGTGAAAACGGTCAGCGGATTACTGTCACCACCTTCGGGGTGGTGTGGATTGAAATATGGATGCAACAATGATGCTGTTCAGTGTCCGAACGTCACCACCTTCGGGGTGGTGTGGATTGAAATCAGATGTGCAAAAGAAACCATTCACCGCGATTGAGTCACCACCTTCGGGGTGGTGTGGATTGAAATAGTATTAGTAAGGCTCTGGATGGGCGCACAGGCGTGTCACCACCTTCGGGGTGGTGTGGATTGAAATGTAAATATCAAGCCAATTTTCCAGAGGCATAGTCGTCACCACCTTCGGGGTGGTGTGGATTGAAATGTTTGGATGCAGCTTTTGAAATACTAAATCCATTGTCACCACCTTCGGGGTGGTGTGGATTGAAATAATGAGTTGTAATCAATGGGCTGAAAATTTTGCGTCACCACCTTCGGGGTGGTGTGGATTGAAATAGATCAGGAGAAAGCATTAGAAGAAATGATGGAAGTCACCACCTTCGGGGTGGTGTGGATTGAAATTTACAACTTTACGGGTTAAGTCCGTAGCAGATACAGTCACCACCTTCGGGGTGGTGTGGATTGAAATCGCTTGATGATATCGCCGTTGGTTACATGGGCGGCGTCACCACCTTCGGGGTGGTGTGGATTGAAATCTTCGTATTATCACCTCCAATTGCTTTGAGTATATCGTCACCACCTTCGGGGTGGTGTGGATTGAAATGTTATGCTTTGATAAATGCAGCACATAATGTTGTGTCACCACCTTCGGGGTGGTGTGGATTGAAATGAGTTGTGTCTCGAGGAAACAATCAACGTCTCCGAGTCACCACCTTCGGGGTGGTGTGGATTGAAATAGAGAAGGCCCTATCAGATTCCATGCTTCAAGGCAGTCACCACCTTCGGGGTGGTGTGGATTGAAATATATCTGGATCCGCCCCATTCGAAACCGATTAAGTCACCACCTTCGGGGTGGTGTGGATTGAAATTGTTCAAATTCTTCACGGTCGATTTCTCGACTATGTCACCACCTTCGGGGTGGTGTGGATTGAAATTCAATAAAGAAAAGCCGGAAGAAGTAAAGGTTGAGTCACCACCTTCGGGGTGGTGTGGATTGAAATCAGATGTGCAAAAGAAACCATTCACAGCGATTGAGTCACCACCTTCGGGGTGGTGTGGATTGAAATCCTCCTTTTTTGTACAAAAATAGCACCTATACAGTCACCACCTTCGGGGTGGTGTGGATTGAAATTGGATGTGTTTGGCGTTATTGCTGATGTTGTCGGGTCACCACCTTCGGGGTGGATTGAAATCTTGACAAAGAAAGTTTTCTGGCCATGGACTTAGAGTCACCACCTTTGGGGTGGTGTGGATTGAATGTATGGAGTAGAAGAATAGTTTATAGTTGATTCTGTCACCTTTTACAAATATCTGTTTGAGATCCCTCTCCTGACAAGTAGTCTTGAACTGCCTGCCTTTTTAATTGAGCCGAATAACAACTCTTATAACCGCTCATTAAAAGTGTTTCTTCTCCCATACTCTCATTAGGGAGCATATTACTTTAATGCGAAGCCACTTTACATGTGCGCCCGGTGGTGCACGTTCAACCGGTGCAAGTCCGGAATCCGCCTAGTAGTGGGAAGGATACAGCCGAAGGCAAAGGTGTTCATCGCAAGGTGAAATCTGAAGAAGCCGGATGTTGGAATAGAACCAACGGGCAAATCTCTGGTCTGACGAACAGAAATCACATCAGGCTATGCAAGAGGATATGGCATGACAAGTTGAAGTCCAATTACACGGAATCATGTATGGTATATGTGGCAGATGGATGGAGAGAAAGAATGTGTGAGTATCAGGGTTATCGCCAGTTAATGATTATTACCAGTTGGTTCTAGAATGACCTTTAAAACTTAAAAATAGTTTCCTCAACTGGTAATAATCCTTGGTACTTAAGATGTGCTTATCTTCTGACGGATTCGTTGTAAGATGTCCATATCTTCCCATTTTGGTTTTTCATCCATCTCTTTTTTCGGTTAAAACAGAGGCACTGGATTGGAGCACAGCCGGTATCATTGCTTCGGAACCAATTTCAAGATAGACATTATGACAATCTTGTCATAATAATCCTGCGTTTCGTAAATGGACTGGTGTCCCATATATAATGAAAGATATTCAAGGTTGGCATTCACATCCCCTCCCTGTTCAATAAGCTGCTGCAGAGAATGTACTGCAAAAGTATCACGGAGATCATGCAGGCGTGGCCCGTAGCCTCTTCCACGATGCGGAATCCCTGTTTCCCCTATCAGGTTGCAGAAATATCTGTATGCAGTATTTGTGCCAATCTGCCCGTTGTGCAGATCAGAGCCAGAATCAAAAAAATATACATTATGGCGGCTACAGCGTTCTGATAGATATTCCTCACATTTTAGTGAAAGGGACTCTGTAATGGGGAGCAGCCGTTGTCTCCCGTTTTTTGATTCCGTAACGAGCACCGTGTGTCCCACCAATGAGACATCGGAAAGCCTCAGTGACAATGCCTCGGAAATACGCATTCCGGTACAATAAAGCACCGTATATAAACATGAAATGACATTTTTCATGTTTGGGTTTACACTGTCGTAGCAGGAATGAAAGTCAGATGCTTCCTGTAGGAGGAGGATTATCTGCTCCCTGCTGAAAATATAAGGCGTATAAGTGCTTTTTCTGCTACCATGAAGCCCGGTAACATAAGCATCTTTTATTCCAATCCTGTGCATGTACCACCCTAGTTCCCTTAAAACGGAAGCATCTTTTAAAACAGAGGAAAGCCTGCGTTGATCTGTTATCTGTAGAAATCCGTCAACGGTTTCTTTGTCTAACATTGTTGCAACACTTGGAAGGGAACAGCAGTAATTATCAAATGTTTTTAGTACGGAGACATAAAGGCGCTCTTTTCTTCCGGTTGATTTTTTGTATTTTACGAATCGTTCAAATATATCTTTCATTCCACATTTATAACCATGTTCATTCATTGGACGGCACCTCCAATGAGCAGCGTGAGAGTCTTGAAATATCAACTTTTGAATACAGGCGTGCTGTTTCTGCTGAGGTCTGCCCCAATACATTTGCTATAGTAAAGATAGAATGCCCATCATTAACCATGCTGGTAGCAAGAGAATAGCGCAGACAGTGTGAACCGTACTTCCTTTTACCGATATCAATATCGCAGGAAAGGAATGCATTCCTGACCACACTGCTGACCGATTTTGAACACAGTCCCATTCCGTCAGCTTTGAGAAAAAGCAACCTGGAACTACCGCGTGGGCGTTCATTTAGGATGTAATCAGTAATGGCATTCCCTACATGCGGTAGAATCTTGTGGCTGATAGAAGGACATGAAAGGCATTCCTACAGATCTGTTCCCGGCGGCTCAGTTGGTAAGAGGGAAGGTTCCATATGTCCTTCTCCCTTGTATTTATAAGGAAGGATACAATTAAATCTTCATCTAGTTCCTTGTCGCCTGCTTCTTTGCAAAAAGAACGGTAAAAGCAGGCATAATTCTTGTGGATTGTCTGTTCTTTGATACCTGCATCTCTTAGTTTGGAGAGCAGGTCACCTGTAATCGTTTGTACTAACATCTTTATCACCTCATAATGGTATTTCAGCAAAGCTGATATCTCCATTATAGATGATATGATTATTCCCAGTTGATTGTGTAGGAATACATTATTTCAGTCATTCTAGAACCAACTGGTAATAATCATTAACTGGCGATAACCCAGGTTATTACCTGCTAGTAATAACCCGGGGAGGTCTGTATGAAATGCTTTGAAAGGAGTAACCACCGTTCAAGGAAATGAGGCGGTGCCATGCAGAAGTCAGTAGAGATCATAGTGTGCGACTTGAAAGTCGCTGTTTAAATTGTGATAGATTCACTACTACATCCGTTTGAAGTAGTAATACGAGTTTTTGCGTTTCGCAAAAGCCTAATTGGAGCATTCTCTGCTAGTATTAAACCTTATAGATTTAATCTATTCAAGTCTTATGTCAAGTCTTAATAAGCACCATTTCATTCATTGTATGAAACAAAGTACCATATATTATGTATTTTATAGACATTTCTGTTTCGCGATAATATAATAGTCACAATAGAAAGAAATAAATCTCGGTAAAAAACATTAATTTGCATATCACATATTAAAAAAAGGAAATAATATTATGAAAAGTGTAAGGGTGAAACTGAGAGAGTACTTAACACATGCGAGTAATACAGAACGAGAAATTATACAATTCATTTTGAAAAGTCCTGAAGATGTTTCTGTTATGAGTGTCAGGGAATTGGCCAGAGTTACATTTACATCGCCTTCGACAGTAACGAGATTTTGCAAAAAAACCGGATTTAACGATTATAAGGATTTTCAAAGATCATTGATGTATGAAAACGCTATGCGAAAGGAAGCTATTACAGATAAAAATTCAGAGATCAAAAAGGATGATTCAATTGAACAGCTAGTGAACAAGATTATTTACAAGAGTATCGTTTCTCTTGAGGAGACAAAAAGTCTGATAGATTTGGAGATCCTTGATGGAAGTGTATCTGTTATACAAAAGGCGAAAAGAGTTGCTTTCTTCGGAATGGGAGCGTCTTTACTGGTGGCAAAGGATGCTTGCCTGAAGTTTATGCGGGTCAATAAAGTATGCATAGTGAATGAGGATTTTCACGCACAGCTGGTTCAGGCGAAGAATATGACCAATGAGGATGCAGCGATTATTATCAGTTACTCAGGAATGACAAGGGAGATGGTGGAATGCGCGGAAATCTTAAAAGATGTTGGAGTACCGATTATTGCCATTACCTGTTATCATGAGTCACCATTATCAAAAATTTCTGACTATAATCTATATGTTACAGCAACCGAGTTTGAGTTTCGAACTGGAAAATTAGGTTCACGACTTTCACAATTGGCAGTCATTGATATGCTGTATGTTACATATGTCCAGGAAAACTATGAGACTTGCATGGACAGTCTTAGAAGAACTTATATCTCCAAAGAGGAGAAAACCAATCATGAGGGAGAGATTCGATGGCAAATTTAGAAAGACTGATGACAGAAAAGAGAAATACGAAAACTATGAATCTGGATGAGATGTCCCCTTATGAAATCATAACAATCATGAATAAGGAGGACCAGAAGGTTCTGGATGCAGTCCATGATGCGCTTCCGCAGATCGGAAGAGCCATAGAATGGACAACAGAAAGCCTGCAGAAGAACGGGAGAATCATCTACATAGGAGCAGGCACCAGCGGACGTCTTGGTATTTTGGATGCTGTGGAATGCCCCCCTACCTTTGGAGTCTCTTATGACACGATTGTAGGTGTAATTGCAGGAGGCGAAGGAGCATTTGTAAAGGCAGAAGAGGGGGCGGAAGATGATCCGGAGCTTGGGAAGGAAGATTTGAAGCGGATATATCTTTCATCGAATGATGTTGTGATAGGTCTGGCCGCCAGCGGCAGAACACCTTATGTGCTTGGTGCACTTCAATATGCAAAGGAGGTGGGCTGCAGGACAGTAGCGATATCCTGTAATACAAATACAAAGATTTCGGAGAAGGCAGACTGTGCAATAGAGCTTCTGACGGGTCCGGAGATTCTGACCGGTTCCACCAGATTAAAGGCAGGGACTGCAGAAAAGATGGTTTTAAATATGATATCTACAGTCAGTATGGTAGGGATAGGAAAGGCGTATCAAAATCTGATGGTAGACTTGCGGCAGACGAACAAGAAACTTGTAACCCGAGCGGAGAATATCGTGATGGAAGCGGTAGGCTGTGAGAGGGACGAGGCAAAAAAAGCTTTGCGGGAAGCTGGCGGAGGAGCAAAGCTTGCAATTACAAAGATGCTTTTGAACTGTGATATAGAAACTGCCCGGGAGTGCCTCACGCAGGCAGATGGAAAAGTGAAAGTTGCCGTGTCAAAGCGGTTAACCATATAAAAAAAGGAGGGTTTTATTTTATGAAAAGAAAAAGAATGGCGGCATTGGGGATGGCAGCTGTAATGACACTTTCATTATTGGCGGCAGGCTGTGGTGGAACAGACAAAGGGGGAAGTTCATCCGCTTCCGGTACGGCCGCAGAAGGAAAAAAGGACGTGGTAACAGCTTTACTGCCTCCGGTTTCTGCTACTTATCAGGATAAAATTAACACCTACATTGAGGATTTTAATAAGGAGAATCCGGATATTGAAATTAAAGTCACAACGGCAAGCTGGGAGGATGTAACGCAGAAGCTGGATGTTCAGGTAAATGCCGGATCACCGCCGGATATTGCCTTTATCGGCAGCAGCGGAGTAACAAAGTATCTGGATACGGATATGGCTGTAGATATTTCAAAATATCTGGAAGAGGATCAAATAAATGATTTTGATGAAAATGTTCTGAATTATTTTAAGAATCAAGAAGGACTGTATGGTCTTCCGGCCTACTGTGAGATTCAGTGTATCGGAGGAAACAGAGAACTTCTGGAGACTGCCGGAATTGACTGGAAAGCAGTACAAAAAGATGGGTGGACATATGATGAATTTCGAGAGGCTATAAAAAAGGGAGTTGTGAAAGAGGGTGATCAGGTAAAAACCTACGGATTTCTCTTTGCCTGTGCCGGTGTTACAGCAAAGGACTATTTTGGGATCTTTGTTAAGAATGCAGGGCTGCCAGATGCTTTTGATAAGGACTTAAAGTATGCATATACCAGTAAACAGATGCTTACATTTCTGGAAGATTTGAGAGCCTTAATTGATGATGGTTCTATGCCAAAGGAACTGGGTTCTATTGATGCCGGAAAAAGATGGAACATGATGCTTACCGGGCAGACCATGATTACAGGAAAAGGATTGTCTTCCTTTGAAAAATCAGCCTATGAAAACACTGAAAAGCTGAAGAACAATGACAGCAGTGCGGTAGAAGGAAGTATTCCTGTGGAATATGTAGTACTTCCTGTACCGGTATTTGAAGAGGGAAAGCAGCAGGCACAGGGGGCGGTTGACGGATACATCTGCCTTACAGGGGAAAAGAATCCGGATGAACAGCATCTGAAAAATGTTGCAAAGGTTGCATACTACCTTGCCAGCAGTGAGCGTGCTGCTCAGACCTGTCAGGAGCTTTATTTAAAGCCGGTTTGTGAGACCGGACGTACTGCTTATGAGAAACTGCCTCCAATTGAAAATAAGAATGAGGATAATACAAAGGCAGTGGAAACCCTTACAGCACAGATTGCAGAGGCAAGACCGGACATACCGGCTGACAAGGGTGCTGCGGCCATAAAGATTCAGGATGAAGTTATTATGCCGAAATTCCAGGGGCTGCTGGCAGGGGAGGTTACACCTGAAGAGATGTACAAGGCAATTGTGGATACAGGACATGCGGCATTTGGTGAGGAAGGATGTGTATCAGATGAATCTTAAACTTTTGGAAAACTAGCACATTAAAGTGATATCCTGTAAGCAATGCTTACAGGATGTTCAAAACAAATTGTCGGACGTACCTGATAGAATGGGAGGATCCTGAATAGTGAAAAAAATGAAGAAAGAAGCCATGTGGGCATATGTGTTCATACTGGTTCCGTTGTGCACATTTATTGTGTTCACATTGTATCCTGTAATCTCTGCAGCTGTTATCAGCTTTCAGAAGTATAAACCACTGGGTTCGGAGTGGGTCGGGTTGGACAATTATATAAATACTTTTAAGAATGGCTTATTCTATAAGGCCCTGAAAAATACACTTGTATACTCCATTATAACGGTACCGGTATCCATGCTGTTATCATTCATGATTTCCATTATGATTTTGCCATTTCGGAAGAAATTGCAGTCAGTATTTAAGGCGGCCTTTTATCTCCCGGCAATTGCGTCAGGGGTTGCATTATCCTTCGTGTGGAAATGGATTTATGATCCGCTTCCGTCCGGATTGTTGAATAATGTGGTTAAGATGTTTGGCTTATCCAACCAAAATTGGCTGGGGAGCCAGAAAACTGCAATGCTGTCCCTGATCATCATGGCCGTTTTCGCAGGTCTGGGACAGAATGTCATCATTTATACCGCTGCATTGCTTGGAATTGATTCGACCTATTATGAGGCGGCTGATATAGATGGAGCTACCTTCTTTCAGAAAGTACGTTATGTCGTATGGCCAATTGTAAAACCCACTACGGTTTTTCTGACCATTACAGGAGTAATCAATGGTTTCCAATCCTTCCAGAACGCATATCTGATGACAGGCGGAGGGCCTGACAATGCAACGACCATGGCAGGATTGCTGATATTCAATCGTGCATTTACATATTTTGAATATGGAGAAGCCTGTGCCCAGGCTTTGATTCTTGCCGCAATCATAGCAGTTTTTGCGGTGCTGCAATTTAAACTCAGTTCCGGAGACGTGGAATATTAAAAGGAGGGCATGATGGGATTATATAAAAAATATAGCGGAAAACTAAAATATAAAGGAAAAATCCGAAATGTGATTCTGGCAGCTGTATTATTCACGATTGCTCTGGTCACATTGTTTCCTATTTATTATATGGCAATCTCCTCCTTTGGAGCACCGACAGAGGCAGGCGGAGCCAGCTATTCGCTGATTCCGAAACATTTTACGCTGGATTCTTATAAGTTTTTCTTTTCTTTTAGCACCTATTCTTTTCGCTGGTTGCTGAATTCTTTGTTGGTAGCTTCTGTGGTCACAATTAGCAATGTGATTTTTGCAACACTGGCCGGCTATGCATTTGCAAAATTGCGTTTTCCCGGATGCAAGGTATTCTTTTTTGTTCTTCTTGTGGCGATGATGGTGCCTTATCAGGTAACACAGGTTCCCCTGTATATCTTGATCGTCAATGTCTTGAAGATCCAGGATACCTACATGGCTCTGGTTGCACCGACTCTTGTGACTTGCTACAATGTATTTTTGGCAAAGCAGTTCTTCACTTCGCTGCCGACTTCTATTATAGAATCAGCAAAGATCGAGGGGTGTAGTCAGCCTATGATCGTATGGAAAATTGTTGTGCCGCTTTCAAAAACCATACTTTCGGTCATGGCAATTATGACGTTTCTCGGAGAATGGAACACCTTTTTCTGGCCTTTCCTAGTCTGTAATTCAGAGTCCATGCAGACCATTCAGGTTGGCTTGAAAAACTTCAGCTTTGCAAATACAACTTACTTTGCACCGATGATGGCGGGTGCTACAATTTCCGCTCTTCCTATGTTCATTCTGTTCTTTTCACTGCAGAAATATTTCCTGGAAGGGGTTACGGTAGGTGCGGTGAAAGGGTGAGTGTCATGAAAAAAGAAAAACCATATCTGCTTGGACTTGACGGTGGAGGAACAAAGACGATGGTCTGCGTTGCAGATGAAGAAGGCAACATTTTAGAGCGGTTCGAATCCGGAGCGTTTAACATGAATGGACAGAGCAGGGAAAAAGTACTTCAGACTCTGAGTGATATTTACGTCCGGCTTGAAACGCTTGGATATGAAATCAATAAATGCTGGGGAGTCGGCATCGGAGCCGCTGGAATCAGTAACCCGGCGGTTTCTCAATTTTTAAGGGAAGCGTTCCAACAGGAGGGTTTCCACTGCCGTATCGGATTGTTTGGGGATCACGAAACGGCCCTGGCGGCTGCCTTCCCGGAATGTCGCGGAATGGTATTGATTTCAGGAACCGGCTCAATCTGTATAGGGAGGGATGCGGCGGGCAGGCAGTACAGGGCAGGAGGATACGGGCATCTGATTGATGACGTGGGCAGTGCTTATGCGATTGCCAGAGATATGCTTTCAGCGGTGGTACGCGCAGAAGACGGAAGGGCAGAATCCACACTTCTTAAGAAATTGATTTTTGAAAAATTAAGTATTCAAAAAACAGAAGACCTGCTTGAATTTTTATATCAGCCAGGCCGTTCGAAAAAAGAAGTGGCATCGCTGGCTCCGCTTATCAGTCAGGCGGCCGCATATGGAGATTGTCCCGCAATGGAGATAGAAAGAAAGAGCGCCCGGGATCTGGCCGACCTTGTAATTGCTGTAGCCGGAAAGATGCCGGAGGAAAAGCATCTTGCTCTGAGTGGAAGTGTGCTGCTCCACAATCTGAATATACGAAGGCTTGTGTGCAGCTATCTGGAAACGTACGACGGCTCTATAAAAATCATTATGAACCATGGGGAAGCGGCGGTCGGTGCACTTCGGCTTTTTAGGATGACAGACGATGCATGTCCGGAGGGAAAGAGATGATAAAAAAGTATCTGACGATAGATATTGGAGGAACATTTATAAAATACAGCATCATGGATGAGAAATACAGGATACTGGAGGAAGGGAGCGAGGGGACAAGAAAAAATCCAGAGGAATTTTTAAAGCAGCTGGAAACATTGGTACTTCGTTACAAGACAGAGGTGGAAGGAGCGGCGGTTTGTATTGCCGGATTCATCAATCCCGAAACAGGAGAAAACACGGACGATAGTGTTGGTGAAAATTTCAGGGCTTACAATTTGAAACAAGCGCTTTCCACAGCAGGGGATTTCCCGGTTATTCTTGAAAACGACAGCAATTGTGCTGCCCTTGGTGAGATGGTGCTGGGGGCAGGCAGAGGTCTTCGGGATTTCTGTCTTTTAACGTTTGGCACAGGGATTGGAGGGGCACTTGTTTTGGATGGTAATCTGTACCGTGGGAAACATTTTAAAGCAGGAGAAGCTGGTTTGACCTTACTGAGATATTCTATGACAGATGGTAAAACTTCATGTGAAAGCGCAGGAGCCACATCGGCCCTGGTACGGGAGGTATCCCGGACGCTTGGAAGAGATGTGGATGGAATCTATATCTTCGGACATCTGGATCATCCGGATATCTTAAAAAAATATAACGTATGGTTGGAAAAGGCAGCGCTTGTAACAGGCAATACAGCCATGCTGCTGGATCCGGAGGCAGTCCTGATCGGAGGAGGAATCTGTGGCTCCCCAAGGTTTATAGGCGATCTGCAAAAGACTGTTTACCACATGTTTCCGCAACTTGAGGATTATACGGAAATCAGAGTGTGTGAAACAGGAAATCAGGCGGGCCGAATCGGGGCGCTTTCTTTGTTTCTGAAACAAGCCTTTTAAGAGAGGAGTATAGGATGGAGAAAGGTATTAAGATTGTAACAATCGGAGGCGGTTCTAGTTATACGCCGGAGCTTGTGGACGGGTTTTTAAAGAGATATGACAGCCTTCCGGTGAGAGAATTGTGGCTGGTGGATGTACCGGAGGGTGAGCATAAGATGCAGGTAGTTGCCGGACTGGCCCGCCGTATGGTAAAAAGGGCGGGGGTGCCTATGGAAATCCACACGACGCTGGATCGCCGCACAGCGCTGAAAGATGCCGAGTTTGTGACAACACAGCTTCGTGTAGGGCAGCTTCAGGCCAGAATTAAAGATGAGAGGATTCCAATTTCGCATGGAATTCTCGGACAGGAAACGAATGGGGCGGGAGGATTGTTTAAGGGTTTAAGAACAATTCCAGTCATTATGGATATCTGCCGGGATATGCAGGAGTTATGTCCAAAAGCATGGCTGATTAACTTCACGAATCCGGTAGGAATGGTGATGGAGGGGATTCATAAGTATACGGATTTTCACAAGATCATCGGTCTGTGTAATGTGCCTATTGGAATGCATCGTGCCATTGCAGAACTTTTAGGACGCAGGATGGATGAGGTGCAGGTAACTTTCGGCGGATTGAATCATATGGTCTTTGCCACAAAAGTCATTGTGGATGATAAAGATGTGACAAAAGAAGTACTGAAACTATGGGGCGGCCAGAGCGTTAAGAATATCAAGGGAGTTGTCTGGAATCCTGACTTTATAGAAGAACTGGGTGTGCTTCCCTGCTCTTACCACCGGTATTATTATATGACAAAAGAATATCTCCAGGAAGAGCAGGAAAAGTTTGAGAAACATGAGGTACGGGCGGAATTTGTAAAAGGTGTGGAGGAAGAACTGTTCAAGCTTTATGAGAACCCCAGTCTGGATCAGAAGCCGAAGCTTCTGGAAGAACGGGGAGGGGCCTATTACAGTGACGCAGCATGTAATCTGATTAACTCCATCTATAATGATAAGCGGGATATCCAGGTGGTCAATACAGTAAACCATGGTGCAATAGAAAATTTTGAGGATGACGAAGTTGTGGAGGTTAGCTGTGTGATTACTAAAAATGGGCCGGTACCTCAAAAGGTTGGCCGGCTGCCAAAGGCAGTCAATGGATTGATTCAACAAATTAAATCTTTTGAGGCAGCAGGAAGTGCAGCGGCAGTTACAGGTGACAGGAAAAAAGCCCTGCTGGCATTGATGATCAATCCGCTGGTCATGTCACAGAAGACTGCAGAGGTTGTGCTTGAGGAACTATTAGAGGCGCATCGGAAATATCTTCCACGGTTTTTTGCAGACAAAACTTCTATAGATAAGGAGGAGCAGCTATGAGGACAGTGCATGTACAGAAGGATTCACCGTTACTTGTAAAAACATATCAACTTTTTGCGCAGTCGGTACAAAACGGGGATATGCTTTCTAAGAAAATGAGCTTTGAAAAATTTCAGGATACATTTTTCCCGGAACGGAAAGGAATTACAGCTGTCAATCTGTTGGAAGAAGAGGGAAGGGCATTTGCCTTTGGGTGTCTGGATGAAAGCATACAGAAGACCTTCATTACCATGGTGATTGTGAAAGAAGAGGAACGGGGCAGGGGGCTTGGCAGATGGATTTTAAATGAGCTTGAGCAGGAGCTGATAGCTCGTGGGAAACGGCATAGACTGGAAATTTCCTTTTTTAATCCGATAACGTTATCCTGGGTTATTCCGTGGAGGAGGGGCGCGGAACATCCGAATATGCCGGGTGTGGATGTCGGATCCGGTGCATATCTTTTCTTGAAAAACTGCGGATACCGGGATTTTTCCATGCAGAACAGCTACTACACGGCTTTGAATACTTATCATTACCCCAAGGCTATGGAGGATAAGAAGAACGAACTGGCTCATGCAGGATTTAAACTGGATCTATATGATGAGAGGATACATACCGGGATGGAGGAGATGCTGCGCAGATTCGGAAATCCCATGTGGGAGCGGGAGATACTTGGAGAACCATCACGTCAAAAAGGCGGACGTCCGATTCTGGTTCCGCTCTATGAAAAGCGGGTATGTGGTTTCACGGGACCGTTGGATGTTGAAAAGAATGGAAGAGGGTATTTTGCAGGAATTGGAATTGACCCGGATTTTCGCGGAAAAGGATTGGCTAAAGTATTGTTTTGCGAATTGTGTCAGACGCTTAAAAAAGAGGGGGCATCCTATATGACCCTTTTCACGGGAGAAAATAATCCGGCCAGAAACATATATGAGGATGCGGGTTTCTCCATCGTAAGAACCTGGGCTGATATGAGGAAGGAAGATTAAAGAAAGTACGATTAAAGACAGAACGAGGAGGTATGATATGGCAAAAACAGTTATGGCGATAGGGGCGCACATAGGAGATGTGGAGCTGACCTGCGGAGGTGTATTAGCTACATATGCTTTAAAAGGATATCAAGTCATCACAGTGGCACTGACCGGTGGGGAAAGGGGAAATCCGCCTCATCTTACGGTGGAGGAATACCGGAAGCAAAAAGAAGAGGAAGCAGCAGGTTTTGCCGGAGTCCTGGGTGGAACAGCGGTTGTACTTCCCTATGTGGACGGGGAGCTGCCGGATAATGAGGAGGTCCGCTATCAGGTGTGTGATCTGATACGCAGCTACAGGCCGGAAGCGTTGATGACACATTGGAAATACAGCATGCATAAGGATCATGAGCTGACGCACAGAATCGTCAGGGATGCACAGTTTTACGCCGGGCTGCCTGCAATCATACGAAAGGATAAGGCTCATTTTGCAAAAGGGCCGTACTATGCGCAGAATTGGGAGGATTCTCCTGAATTTCAGCCATATGTCTATACCGTGGTGAGCCGGGAGGGATTCAAGCTTTGGAAAAAAGCCATCCGGCTGCATTGGTTTGCGGTGAACAGCCCTAGCTTTCCCTATATGGATTACTATGCCCATCTTATGCGATGCAATGGCTGTCTGGCAAGAACAGAATATGCCGAGGCTTTTGCGGTAAATGAAGAGGATAAGAGGATCACAGTACATGAGTTTTGATTGGAGGCCGGTATGATAAAAAATGGAATTGACTGTATTGGCAAATATGATAAGGTATTGCGTGGGAAAAGGCTGGGTCTTATCACATCGATATCAGGAGTAGACCAGAAGCTTTGCTCTACGATAGAAATACTTGCAGGAAAATATGAATTGCGTGCACTCTTTGCCCCGGAGCACGGTGTCCGGGGAAATGTGGGGGCAGGGGATGTCGTGGACAGCTATACTGACCCCTATACAGGGATACCGGTGTTCAGTCTGTACCGGAAGGATTCCAAACGTCTTACAGAAGAAATGCTGGAGCTTGTGGATGCGGTTGTCTATGATATCCAGGATCTGGGTGTCCGTTACTTTACCTTTATTTCAACGATGTATTATGCCATGCAGGCCTGCGAAGGCTGCCAAAAAGAGATGATTATTATGGACCGCCTGAATCCTTTGGGCGGAAAGGCAGAGGGAAATCTGATAAAGCCGGAGTACGAAAGCTTTATCGGGGCGTATCCTTTGTGCATGCGCTATGGATTAACTATAGGAGAACTGGCAGAGATGATATATGAGGAACAGCAGTATCATTTTCCGCTGACCGTAATTCCGATTGAGGGATGGAATCGGGAGATGCTGTTTCCGGAGACGGGAAACATATGGGTGATGCCAAGTCTTGGCATGCCCAGGTTTGAGACGGCGCTTTTATATCCGGGGACCTGTCTGTTCGAGGGGACAAATCTTTCAGAGGGGAGAGGAACCGCAGCTCCCTTTGAACTGATTGGGGCGCCCTATGTGGATGGGTATCGGTTTGCAAAGCATATGAATGAAAGGAAGCTGCCGGGAGTTCTTTTCTCTCCCGCCTATTTTGTACCCTCAACTTCCAAGTATGAGAAGGAAGAGTGCCAGGGAGTACACATTCATATTACAGATATAAATGCTTTTTGTCCTGCAAAGACTGGTCTGACGCTGTTGTATGCATTCCGCAGCTGCTATCCGGAACATTTCCGGTTCTTAGAGCCTTTCCGCGAAGGGGGAAGGCGAAGTATTGAGCTGTTATTCGGAAACAATAAGATTATCGATTCAAATATATCATTGGAAGAATTACTGGAATCTTTTGAAAGAGACAGTGAGTTATTTTGCAGGCGTAAGGAAAAGTACCACAGGTATTAAAAGCAAAGTGTTCTGTGATAAATTTTCAGATACAATAGGAGGACCGTATGAAAATAGAAGAAATGACACTGCAGCAGAAAATAGGGCAGCTATTTGTAGTTGGATTTCCGGAGACAGAACCGGGTGATGCGTTTTTTGAACTGGTGGACAGATATAAAGTGGGAAATGTCATTTTATTTTCCCACAATGTGGAGAATAAGGAACAGTTAGCGAAATTATGTGGAAAACTTCATGAAAAAATACGAAAGACGACAGGGGTTCCTCCCTTTATTAGCATTGATGAAGAGGGTGGGGTCGTATCACGCTTACCCCAAGGGTGTGCGGTCATGCCCTCTGCCATGGCACAGGCACGGACAGAAAACCGGAATCTGATGTATCAGGGGGCAAAAATCACGGCACATGAATTAAAGGAGTCAGGCATTAATTTTAATCTTGCCCCTGTTCTGGATATCAACAGCAATCCTGAAAATCCGGTCATCGGAGTCAGGAGCTTCGGCGAAAACCCTGAGACGGTCACCCAGTGCGCAAAGGCTGTGATGAGGGGATATCTGGATGGGGGTATTTTATGTGCGGGAAAGCACTTTCCAGGTCATGGGGATACATCGGTGGATTCCCATCTTTCACTTCCGGTCGTGGATTTGTCCCGTGGAGAGCTGGAGAGCAGGGAACTGGTTCCTTTTAAAGCCCTGATTAAAGAAGGGCTTCCTGCGGTTACCATGGCACATATTCTGGTTCCTGCTCTGGAGCCCGAAAAAATCCCCTGCACAATGTCCAGGAGGGTTGTTCGCGGATTCTTAAGAGAAAACCTCGGATTTCAAGGACTGATTATCTCTGACTGCATGGAGATGAATGCTATAAAAGAATTTTACGGGACGGAAGCCGGGACAGTGGCAGCGCTTGCCGCCGGGGTTGATTTAATCTTTATTTCCCACACGTCATCTCTTGCCAAATCCGCCATCCTCGAGGTAATGAGGGCACTGGAAGACGGAAGACTTTCCATGGAACGGATAGATGAGGCAGTTTCCCATGTCCTGGCTCAAAAAGAGCGCCTTTTGACATTATCACAAGGAGAAGGGGAAAAACCTGATGCAAAAGCCCGGATTAAATTTGCAGGTGAATTCTTGGAGAAAACCATTACTCCGCAAAATGGAAACATATCCGGGGCTTTTTGCCTGGGAAAGAATCCTGTGTTTGTCGGACCGGTACCTTCCCGTGTGACGCTTGCCTCAAGCAGTATCAGCGATACATTTGATTTTTCCCATGAGATGCAAAAGACATTCGGCGGGGAAGCTGTCTGTATCCCGCAGAATCCCGATGACCGGGAGATTGAGAATGTCCTGCTTGCTTCCAGAGGCAAATCGGCGCTTGTACTTGCTACGTTGAACGGCCATCTGTCTGCCGGACAGAGGAAATTAATTGAAGCCGTAAAAAAAGAAAACATTCCCAAAGCCTTTGTGGCACTTCGGAATCCTTACGATTTAGAGATTTCCGGGGAAGATTATTTTGGTGTTGTGTTATATGAGTATTCACTCAGGACGATTGGCGAACTGAAAAAATATTTCCGGAAGACACAGATAAAAAACACATGGGATGAACAATAATTATCATATTAAAAATGGAAAATAAAAGAATGCAATGAGGCCCTCAACAGGGCTCATGGATTTCAAACGGAGATGCTCTAACATAGATTGACTAATATACTTTATTAGTTATGCCAAGACCTAGAAATTTAAAAAATACACAAAAATTCATGTAAAAAATTGAATGATATGATGAAAATATTGAATTCCATTGACTCACACCAACCTATATGATAGCTTATAGGTAGTAATTAAGATAGGAACGGGTAAAAATGAGACAAGGAATTAACAGAACCCCACTGCAATCAGAAATAATTAAATTCATACAGGATTATATACAAGAGGAAAATCTTAAAACAGGCGATAAGTTACCTTCTCAGGCGGGACTGATAGAGATGATGGGTGTCAGCAGAACATCGCTTCGGGAAGCTATTAAAACGATGGAAGCAAAAGGTGTATTGGAAACGAAAAACGGCAAAGGAGTTTTCGTAAAGAATGATGACAGGAACTTAATCTTGTCTCAGCTTAGCTTTCTCGAAGAGAAAGAGTCTTTACTGGAGGTTATTGAAGCTCGTAAGATACTCGAAAGGGAAATCCTAAAACTTACCGTTAAGAACATTACGGAGCATGAGATCGAAGAACTGGGAAAAGTTTTAAAGGTGATTTTAGATAAGTATCATCGAGAGGAGCGGCAAAATGTTGAAGATAAACAATTTCATTATATGATTTACGAATACTGTCATAACAGAGTCTTATATAAGATGATGTTGTCTGTCAGATATTTATCCGATAAATTGTGGGAATTTCCTCTGGATATGAAGGAACCTTTTACAGACACAATTCCGTTTCACAAAGATTTGTATAATGCCATCAAAGAACGTAACGCAAAGAAAGCATTGGACATAAATGATCAAATTTTGGACATGGTATACCATACCGTTCAGGAACGGTAGCATTATAATGTGTGTCGGGTTTTAGACACATCAACAGACAAAAATGAGGAGGGGTTATGGATATCCGGTTTGAATTGGAACGAATGGAACGGATTTTAAACGATATAGAGAAGCTTCGCTGTTCGGAATCCGCTGCGGTTACGGAATATAGGATCTGGGACGGAAAAAAGGAAGATGGAGCTGTATGCGATACCGGGGAATGGAGGCAAGCACAGATAGATACTCCCTGGAAGGGGACAGATCAGCACAGATGGTATCGGACGAAGATACAAATCCCCTTTTCCATGAGGGAGAAACATGTTGAATTTTGGATTTCAACCGGAAGAGAGGGGCAATGGGACGCTACGAATCCTCAGATGCTTTTTTATCTAAACGGTAAAATCATACAGGGAATTGATGTAAACCACCGACGTGTTTTGATTTCAAAAAATGCTGTTTCAGGTGAAGAATATGATATTGCCTTATATGCGTACAGCGGAACCGTAGAGGGAGATTTGATGATTCATACCGGTATCGAGGCATTAGACGAACAGGTGAATCAAATCTATTACGACTTTATGGTTCCGGTTCAGGCTGTAAAAGTCCTGATGAAAGATAAAAAAGATGATGCGAGAAAAATTCTGCTGAAATTACAAAATGCAGCCAAAACCATAGATTTAAGAATGCCTTATTCGACGCAGTTTTATGAGTCAGTACATAAAGCCGGCCTTATGCTGAAAAAGGAGTTTTATACAACAGAACTGGAAAATATACCGAAGGTCAGTGGCATAGGACATACACACATTGATATAGCCTGGCTATGGACCGTTGAACAGACACGCGAAAAAGTCATCCGAAGCTTTTCAACGGTGCTCAGACTTATGGATCAGTATCCGGATTACAAATTTATGTCCAGTCAGCCGATTCTTTATCATTTCGTCAAAGAACAAGAACCCGAGATGTATGAAGAAATAAAAAAAAGAATTGCAGAGGGAAGATGGGAAGTCGATGGTGCCATGTGGCTGGAATCAGACTGTAACCTGCCAAATGGAGAATCCCTGGTTCGGCAAATTCTAAAGGGGCATAAGTTTTTCAAAGATGAGTTTGGAAAAGAGAGCAAGTCCTTGTGGCTTCCGGATGTATTTGGATATTCTGCAGCCCTTCCGCAGATTTTGAAAAAGTGTGGAATACCTTATTTTATGACAACAAAGATTGCATGGAACCAGTATAATCAGCTGCCCAATGATACATTTCTATGGAAGGGTATTGATGGTAGTGAGATCTTTGTATTTATGCCTACAACATGTAATTATGACAGGACACTGGGAGAAAATATCTCTTATTCTGAAACCAGAAATACGACGACTTATACCGGGATTATTAATCCGAATATGCTTTTGGGAACCTATGAACGTTTTCAAAATAAAGATTTGACAGAAGATACTCTTATGCTTTATGGATATGGAGACGGGGGAGGCGGGCCGACCCGGGAAATGTTAGAATGTGCCGACAGATTAAAGTACGGGCTGCCTGGAATTCCGAAAATACAGCTTGAATCCGAGCAGGAATTCTTTGATCGCACCTATGCGAACATTGCTTCAAAGGAAGAGATGCCAACCTGGGATGGAGAATTGTATTTCGAGTATCATAGAGGAACGTATACATCTATGAGCAAGATAAAACGATACAATCGAAAAAGTGAAATCCTCTATGAACAACTGGAAATGTTAAGCAGTATGTCTTCTCTCTTAGGCATAGAGTATCCCCGGAGAGTGATAGATAACGGATGGAATACAATCCTGCTAAATCAGTTTCATGATATTATTCCAGGAAGTGCAATAGAAAGCGTGTATACACAGTCGGAGAACGAATATGAAGAGATTTTATACGAAGGTTCAGACACTGTCCAAACACTTGCGAGCCAGATAGCTGAGACTGTGTATTCATCAAAACAATCCATTATCGTTATCAATACATTAGGATATATGAGAGATGATATTGTAGAAGTCGATACTCAGGGAGCGTATATTGCATCAGGACTTATCGACCAGGCTGGAAATCACTATGAGATCCAATACATATCTGAAAACAGGTTTCTGTTTTTTGCAAAACAATTGCCCCCAACCGGATGGAAAACTTTTTATATTCAGCGGGGAGAAAAGCCTGAAAGCCTTAAAAATAAGTGGAACTATGAATTTGAAAATGATTTTTATTCCGTTCGTTTCAACAAGGATATGCAGATAGAGTCCCTTTATGAAAAGAAAAGCCAAAAAGAATTTATAAAAGAAAATCGTCTCGGAAATGTACTGACGACATATGAAGACAGGCCTATGAATTGGGATAACTGGGATATCGATGCCTATTACAAGAAAAAGAAATATGATTATGACGGGATTTCCGATACAAAAGTGCTTGAATCCGGGCCACTTAGAACTGTAGTGGAGACTTCCTATAAATTTTTAGATTCTACTGTGACACAAAAAGTTTGCCTATATAAGAATCTGCCCCGGATTGATTTTGTCAATCATGCAGATTGGAAGACACATCATGTTTTACTAAAAGTGAATTTCCCGGTTCAGATTAATACAAAATATGCAACATATGAGATCCAATATGGAAATGTAGAGCGGACAACTTCCAATAATCATAGCTGGGAAGTGGCACAATTCGAAACATGTGGACATAAGTGGGCCGACCTGTCGGAAAACGGACTGGGGATCAGTCTTTTGAATGACTGCAAATATGGATATGGAATAAAAGATGGTGAAATGTCACTAACGTTGATAAAATCGGGAACATATCCAAATGAAAATGCAGATATCGGAATGCACGAGTTTACGTATTCCATATATCCACACGACCGCAGATGGCAGGAAGCGAATACAGTAGCGATGGCGTACAATCTCAATGTTCCTTGTATAAACGTTCTTCATCAGGGAAATGAAACAGGTAGTCAGCCACAAGAATTTAGTCTGGTTTCCTGCAGCCAAAAAAATTGTTTTATTGAGACAATGAAGGAAGCGGAGGATGGAAAAGGATGGATTCTTCGCATGTATGAAAATAGCAATACCAGGGTAAAAGCAGATATAAAGTTAGGACGGGAAGCAGAATCAGTTATGGAATGTGATCTGATGGAACATGATTTAAAACAGCATAAATGTGATCACAAGAGATTCCAGGCCTGGTTTGAACCCTATGAAATAAAAACATTTCGAATTAATTGGGCATAGGAGGGAGAATAGCATGCTTAAAGAATTAACACAACTTTGGGGCGTCAGTGGAAGAGAAAGGCGGGTATCGGATTATATTATTGATCAGATTACGCCATATGCAGATGAATTAAAGAGAGATGCAATGGGTAATGTGATCGCACTGAAAAGAGGATGTGGTGAAAACAAGAAAAAGATCATGACTGCAGCACATATGGATGAAATAGGATTAAGCGTTGTAAAAATTATGGATAACGGATTAATTCTGGTTAAAAATGTAGGAGGAGTTTCACCATATGTAGCTTACATGAATCGTGTCAGGTTTGCGAACGGAACAACAGGATGTGTGTCTTGTAATAAAGCTGTTCAAGATTTAAAGCCGAATGAGATTGATCAGTTGTACGTGGATATAGGAGCAAAAGATAAAGAAGAGGCAAAAAAGTATATTCAAATCGGAGACTGTGCTTCATTTTTGGGAGAGTACATAAAACTAGCTGGCGATAATGTGATGTCTAAAGCTTTCGATGACCGAAGTGCATGCTATATTCAAATTGAGACGATAAAACAATTAAAAGAAGTGTACCACGATATTTACTTTGTATTCACTGTACAGGAAGAAGTAGGATTGTTCGGATCCACTACTTCAGCAGAAAGTATTCATCCCGATTTGGGAATTGCTATAGATATCACTGGTTCCTTCGACATTCCGGGAGATGATTTTGGCACACCGGTATTAGGTAAAGGCGCAGCGATAAAAATAAATGATTCCAGTGTAATCTGTGATGAAATCCTGACGCAGTCATTGATCGACTGTGCAAAAGAAGGCAATGTACCATACCAGCTCGATGCACTAAGGGCAGGCGGTACAGATGCCGGGGCAATCAACAAATCAAATGGGGGCGTAAAAGTCTTGGGTATTTCAATACCTACCAGATATGGGCACACACCAAATAGTATTATTAATCTGGAAGATGTCAGGGCATGTATAAGATTGCTTACAGAATTTGTTCAAAAGCCCTTGAACATCGTTACAGAAGAAATAATAAAATGAGAGAAAGAAGGAGAAGTCTATGTTTCAACGGAGGTATCTAAAAAAGGCAGCTGCATGCACTCTGTCTTGCATCATGGCATTTAGTATGGCAGCCTGCGGCGGTTCAGGAGGAAATAAGGAGAACGGGTCGTCTGTATCTCAGCAGGAGGGAAAAAATCCGGGAGATGGTAAGCAGGTGGTAAATATTGCCATGACTACGGATCCGGACATTCTGGACCCAACCCGTTCGGATGACGCACAGAAAAATCAGATTACGCTGGAAGTCCAGGAAACTTTAATACGTATGAAGGATGGAAAGATCACACCGGGCGGTGCAAAGTCATGGGAAACTTCAGATGACGGTCTTGTCTGGACATTCCATCTGCAGGATAACAAATATTCGGATGGTACACCTGTGAAGGCGGATGATTATGTCAACTGTATGCTGAGAACCTTTGATCCGGAGGTAGGATGCCATAATGCCGGAATGTTTTATTGCATTGAGGGAGGAGAGGCTTATAATACAGGAAATGGCAAGAGGGAAGATGTGGGCATAAAAGCTCCGGATGATCAGACATTGGAGATTCATCTGAATGAAGCGCTTCCATATTTTCTTTTGATGGCTAATTGTGCAAACCTCACTCCGGTACCGGCTGATAAAACAACTGGCGAAGATAATCTTACATATGGTTCAAATGCAGAAGGAATGATGTACTCTGGCCCCTTTGCAATAGAAAGCTGGACAAGAGGAAGCCAGATCGTACTTAAGAAAAATGAAAATTACTGGGATGCAGAGAATGTTAAATTGGATACCGTTAATTTGATTCTTGCGCAGGAAGAAAATACAAGACAGCAGATGTTTGAAGAAGGTAATCTTGATATGTTAACGGGAATCAACTCTGAATACCGTAAAAAGATGCAAGATAAAATTGACTCAAAGGAAGTAGTGTTCGAGGAGAACGCAAATCCAAGTTCTTCTTATATCTGTTTTAATAATAATGATCCGGATGGTGTTTTTTCGAATGCTAAAATCAGAAAAGCATTTTCACTGGCAATCGACAGGGAAAGTTTTCTGAAAAATGTACAGAAAAAGAATAAACCGGCTTATGGATTAGTTCCTTATGGAATTAACAATGAAGAAAGCATGTATCGGGAAGAGATAGAAGATCCATTGCTGAAATCGAAAGATGAGGACCCCGTCGCCCTATTTGAAGAGGGATTAAAGGAAATTGGAAAAACCAGAGACGAGATTACTGTTACTTTCCTGCAAAGCAATGCCAATAATGATACGAAATTAAATTCTGAATTTTTCCAGAGACAATGGCAGGAGAAATTTGGAATTACGGTAAAAATTGATACAGCAGCGGATAATTCAACATTCAACAATACGGTTTCAAAGGGAATGTATCAGATTTGTAACACTGGCTGGGGTGCGGATTACAATGATCCTATGACCTTTATGCAGTGCTATCTCACCGGAGATGGTAATAATCCGGCGTTTTTCTCCAATAGTGAATATGACAAACTGGTCAACGAAGCTAAGTCCGAACAAGATATGAAGACGAGACAGGAAAAATTCGCAAAAGCTGAGAACATTTTGATTAACGAGGATGCGGGGATTGCACCACTTAGCTATAGTTTTCAGGAAAACCTGATTAACAAGAATCTCAAAGACTATGGAATTAATGGATCGGGTGGACCCCTGATTGAACTGAAAAATGCATATATGGAGTAAATAATCAATTAATCTTGAGGCGGAGAAATGGTTCTCTGCCTCTGACAAATTTAAGGAGATTAGGATGGTTAAGTACATATTAAAGAAATTACTGTACATGATAGTCACGCTTTGGATTATTATGACAGCTACTTTTTTTATGATGAATATGATTCCGGGAGATCCTATGCAAAATGGCACAAAGGTTCTCCCGGAGGCAGTGGCGAAAAATCTGGAGAAAAAGTGGGGATTAGATAAGCCAATCACGGAACGCTATGCGCGGTATATAAAGAATTTCCTTAAAGGCGATTTAGGGGAATCCTATACAACACCCGGATTAACTGCCAATGAGGTCATTGCAAGCAGACTTCCGGCTTCTTTGAGGCTGGGGTTACAGGCGGTAATTGTTGGGCTGGTACTGGGGTTGCTCATAGGAATTCTGGCAGCACTTCGGAGAAATACATGGGTCGATTTTCTGGCTATCTTCCTAGCAATTGTGGGTGTATCAGTTCCAAGTTTTGTATTTGCCGCTTTACTGCAAAAGAGTCTCGGGGGGAGTTTCTTTCCGATTGTCGGCTGGGTTACAAAGGGAATGGGATTGCCAGAACAGTTTAGAGTTACAGCACTTCCGACATTATCCGCTGCGATAGGCGGAATGGCAACCTATTCAAGATTTATGCGTTCTTCTGTCCTGGATGTCCTGAGTAATGATTATATTTTGACGGCAAGATCGAAGGGCTTATCAGAAGGTGAGATTTTACGCAGGCATGTTTTAAGAAATAGCATTACACCAATCATATCAATCGTTGCTCCTCAGGTGGCCGGGATTGTAACCGGATCATTTGTAATTGAAAGAATTTTTTCGATACCGGGACTTGGAAGGTATTATGTGGACAGCGTAAACGGGAGAGATTATCCGATGATTATGGCAACCACGATATTCTTTTCAGCTATATTTATTGTTTCTATTGTTGTGATGGATATATTATATGCGTTAGTTGATCCGAGAGTAAGACGGAATTTGATTAAATGACAATAAAAAGCAAGATGGCAGAAAGGAATAGGATATGGATAGTCAAAAAGTGACTCTGACAGAAGATATGTTTCGTCGAGTCGGGACGAATGAACATAAATCAGAAAGTGTGGTCAGGCCAAGTATATCGTATTGGCAGGATGCATGGAGGCGTTTAAAACAAAATAAAGTTGCTTTGTTCAGCATGTGCTTCTTAATATTTATGGTATTGATGTGCATATTTGCGCCATATATTTATCCACATGCATATGATGAACAAATTATTGAGAATACGAATCAAGGCCCAACGGCTCAGCATATCTTTGGTCTGGACGATCTTGGACGAGATATCTTCGCACGTGTGTGGGTAGGAGGGCGTGTATCACTTGCAATTGGTCTCGTTGGGGCGGTGGTCTCTCTGGTTGTCGGTGTAATATATGGCGGAATCAGTGGGTATTTTGGCGGAACTGTAGATAATATTATGATGAGAATCGTGGAGGTTCTGGTTGGAATTCCATACATGATCGTAGTAATACTGGTGAGTATTGTGCTTGGAAAAGGTATGGGATCGTTGATTTTAGCCTTATGTCTTACGAGCTGGACCGGACTGGCCCGGTTGGTGAGGGGGCAGATTCTTAATTTGATGGAGAGTGAATACATACTGGCGGCGAAAGCATTAGGGACGCCAACTTATAAAATCATTTTCAAGCATTTATTACCGAATACCTTGAGTGTAATAATCGTAGATACAACATTTTCTATACCCAGTTTCATATTCGCAGAGTCATTCTTAAGCTTTATAGGAATGGGAATACAGCCTCCGAATACGAGTTGGGGAGCGATGGCAGCGCTTGGTCAGCAGCAGATGTCCTATTACCCACATGAATTACTCTTTCCGGCATTGGCGATATCGCTGACGATGCTGGCGTTTAATTTACTTGGGGATGGGCTGCGAGATGCATTTGATCCCAAATTACGTCAATAACATACCAGGAGGAAATAAGATAAAGATGAGTCATTTATTAGAAGTCAATAATTTAAACGTTTCCTTTCATACCTATGCGGGTGAAGTTCAAGCTGTTCGTGGTGTGTCATTGTATTTAGATGAAGAAGAAACACTTGCAATAGTAGGTGAATCGGGATGTGGGAAGACAGTAACATCAAAAGCAATTATGGGGTTAATTGCCACCCCTCCGGGAGAGGTGAAAAAGGAAAGCGAAATCTTGTATAAGGGCAAGAATATATTAAAATATTCCAAGAAGAAATGGCAGGATTATCGGGGGAAAGAGGCGGGAATGATCTTTCAGGATCCCATGACCTCTTTAAACCCTACAATGAAGGTAGGAAAACAGATTCAGGAGGGTATCAGAAAGCATCAGAAGATCAGCAAGCAGGAGGCGAAAAAGAAAACAATAGAGCTTCTGAAGAAGGTCAATATACCGAATCCGGAAGAGCGTCTTGACCAGTATCCTCATGAATTCTCCGGCGGTATGCGTCAGCGGGTGATGATTGCCATTGCGCTGTCATGCAATCCGAATATTATGGTAGCGGACGAGCCGACCACAGCCCTCGATGTAACGATACAGGCACAGATTTTAAAGCTTCTCAAAGATATTCAGAAATCGAATCATTCCTCTATTATCATGATTACACATGATCTGGGTGTTGTTGCCGGCATGGCTGATCGTATAGCCGTTATGTATGCGGGAGAAATAGTTGAAGAGGGATCGGTGAGGGATATTTTTAAAAATCCTCAGCATCCTTATACTTATGCTCTGCTAAATGCGGTTCCCAACCCTGAGCTGGAGAATAAGGCAGAATTGCACGTAATTAAGGGAACACCTCCTGATTTAATTTCACCGCCGAAAGGTTGTGCATTTGCACCACGATGTAAATGCTGTATGCAAGTTTGTCAGGAATATGAACCGGAGAGAACAGAAATATCGGTTGGGCATATCGCGAGGTGCTGGCTTCAGGATCCGATGGCTAAAAAGATTTATAAATTTGACGATGCAAGGAGTGTGATGATGGAATGAACACGGAGACAAGAGAGCCGCTTATAAAAGTCACCCATTTGAAAAAATACTTTCCGCTTCAAAGAAAAAAAGTACTTAAAGCCGTCGATGATGTATCATTTGAGATCTATCCAGGAGAAACTATGGGACTGGTAGGTGAGTCGGGATGTGGGAAAACAACGTGCGGAAGAACAATATTAGGCCTGTATCCGGCCACCGGCGGAACCATTCATTATAAAGGCAAGGACATCAGCCAGCTAAAAGATAAAAAAGATCTTCTGAAATTCAAGAAAGATGTACAGATGATCTTTCAGGACCCCTATTCATCATTAAATCCTCGTATGACGGTAGGCGATATTATATCAGAAGGAATGGAAAACCACCATTTACCAGGGGGACATGCCAGAGTACAGGAATTGTTGGAAATGGTTGGATTAAACAAAGAGCATGCGAATCGCTTTCCACATGAGTTTTCTGGTGGTCAGAGGCAGAGAATCGGTATTGCCCGTGCATTAGCTGTCAAACCTGAATTTATCGTATGCGATGAGCCTATATCTGCACTGGATGTATCCATACAGGCCCAGGTTGTCAATCTCCTGATGCGCCTTCAGGAGGAATTAGGTCTTACATATTTATTTATTGCCCACGATTTGTCTATGGTTCGTCATATTTCTGATCGTGTAGGGGTTATGTATATGGGTCAATTGGTAGAACTGGCTCCAAGTCAGGAACTCTATGATAAGCCGATACACTTTTATACGCAGGCTCTGCTTTCAGCAATACCAATTCCGGATCCTGATATTGAGAAAACTAAGACGGTTCTTCCACTGGAGGGTGAAGTCGGAAGTCCGATAGACTGCGGACCTGGATGTCGATTTAATGGAAGGTGCAAATATGCTACGGAAACCTGCAGAAGCGTTACACCAGTACTAAAAGAAGTTGAAAAAGGACATTTTGTCGCGTGCCATGTAATAAATGGTGAAACGTAATTTAGAATATAGAAATCATAAGAAAGCCATGACAATAAAATCATGGTTTTTTTGTCTGAAGCCATGGTTTAGACGCTAAAGTGTTCCGATTTGAAAATTCTATAAACAAATAACAAAATATTATATTGAACCTTTTGCCCTTTCTGTTATCCTATATATATGAATATCAGAAAGGGCAAATCTATGGACTATTTAATGGGAATTGATCTGGGAACGTCAAGTCTAAAGACTTTGATTATGGAAAGAAACGGAAAGATTATTGCACTGTCAAAATGCAGATATGATGTCCAGTCACCAATGCCCGGATATATGGAACAGGATCCCAAGATATGGTGGCAGGCTTGTGTGCAGACAATCAGGGATTGTCTATACAAGTCCGGAATAAATTCGGATGAGATAGCGTCACTTGGTTTTTCAGGACAGATGCATGGACTTGTATTACTGGACAATAAGAAAGAACTAATTCGTCCGGCGATTTTACATAATGATGCAAGATCCGGTGATGAAGTAAAGGAGTTATATGAATTGTTGGGAATGAAAAACATTCAGGAGCATCTCATGAATCCACTTTTCACTGGTTCTCAGATTACATCTTTATACTGGATGAAGAAGAATGAAGTCAGACAGTTTCGAAAAATCCGATATATTCTTTCACCTAAAGATTACTTACTGTTCAGGTTGACGGGCGTCATCTGTACAGACTACTCAGATGCTTCTGCTACACTTCTTTATGATATCAAAGAAAATCGCTGGTGGAAGAAAGCTTTGGAGTGTATCGGTCTGTCTGATTTGCGCATGGCACCGGTTCAAGAGTCAATAATTTCTGTTGGAAAGGTATTGGAAGCAGCAGGAGAAGAAACTGGAATTTCGAAAAAAACGGTTGTTTGCGTCGGAGGAGGAGATCAGGTTATGCAGGCACTGGGGAATGGAGTAGTGGAACCTGGTAAGGCTACAGTGACGATTGGAAGTAGTGGCCAGATTTTTATTCCAACAGACTGCCCTGTTGGGAATCCGAATTATAATATGCATACTTTTTGTGGAGCACAGGAAAATACATGGTTTTCTATGGGCGCAATCCTGTCCGCAGGACTAAGTTTAAAATGGGCGGGAAGTGTTCTGGAAGTAAACGATTTTGCAGAACTTAGCAGAAGAGCGGAACTTGCCCCGGCCGGGAGTGGTGGCATTCTTTTTCTCCCCTATCTGAATGGAGAGAGAACTCCACATATGAACCCTATGCTTCGTGGGGGAATTTTAGGTTTGAATACGAAAACAGGGACAAACGATTTTGTACGATCTGTAATGGAAGGGGTGGCATTCGCTTTAAGAGAAGCAATGGAAACATGTCTGCAGATAACACCAGATCCAACACTATGGATCGCATCAGGAGGAGGGACGCAAAGTAACATCTGGATGGAAATTTTAGCAGATATTCTTGGCAAGCCACTTTATATATCAAAAGTGGAGGAAAATGCAGCAGTTGGAGCTGCCATCACAGCTGGGGTGGGGGCTGGTGTTTACCGAAACCTAAAAGAGGGATGTAAAGAGGTAGTATCTTATCAGCCAGATCCAGTTGTTCCAGATGTAGAGCGAATAAAACAATATGAAGAATTGTATCAGATATTCAAAGAAAGTTATACCGCAAATAAGATGGGACTGGAAAAATTGTCACAAATTCAAAGGAGAGATCAGGATGCTTGAGCAGCTGCCATATATAGGAGGAAGAATTACAAGACAGATATCCGCTGAGAATCCCACTGGGAATCCGGGAAATGCATGCAGATGGAAAAATGCAAATGAAACATTAGATGGGGGTAAGAATCTAAAAGTTCATCCGTTCTTACAGCTAAGTTCTGGCGAGACAAAGATTTTAGCAGATATGGAAGGACCTGGATGTATCACAGAAATTTTCTTTACCTGTGATCATGTGGAATTAAGTGAATTAGTGCTGCGTATTTATTGGGACAATGAAGAAAATCCATCTGTGGAAACACCAGTTGGGATGTTTTTTGCTAATGGGTTTGATGCATATAAACATGAAATCCATTCAGCAGTTATCATGGCGCTGCCTCGCAATGCGTATAGCTGCTATTGGCAGATGCCTTTTAAAAAACATGCAACGATCACTCTGACACATGGGGGTACAGAAAAAATCTCCTGCATTGCTTACCGGGTGATGTACCAACTTTATGATATCCCCGATCACATGATGTATTTTCATGCTTCTTATCATCGGGAGAACACCAGTTTCGAGAAGCCGATATATACAATATTGGATCACGTGGAGGGTGAAGGCTGTTACGTTGGCACTTACCTTGCCTGGAATGCCTTGCATAGTGATTGGTGGGGGGAAGGGGAGGTAAAATTCTATATAGACGATGACGGATTTTATCCGAGTATGGCAGATAACGGAACGGAAGACTATTTTGGAGGATCGTTTGGGTTTTCCCCATTTAATTCAGATCTATGCTGGAATGAAGAACAGACATTTTCAGCACCTTATATGGGCATGCCGCTTGCAGTTACCGGCGGGGCAGACAGCGTCAGAAAATACAGCTTATATCGATGGCATATCTATGATAATATCGGATTTCGACATAAACTTCGGGTTACGGTGGATACAATTGGTTTATGGGATAGACAAGGATATAGACCACTAGATGAAGATATTGCTTCCGTTGCGTACTGGTATCAATGTGAGCCACATAGACCCTATAAGCGCTTGCCGTCTGCAGAGCAGCGAATGGATCGCTGAGAGCGACGGGGATTGACTATTCCCCGCCATTTTTCTCTCTGTAAGCGGAAGGAGATACCCCTATCTTTTTTTTAAAGCTGTTACTGAAGTAATATTGATTGGCATACCCACATCTGCTACTGATTTCCTTTAATGAAATATTGGAATTGACAAGATATTTACAAGCCTTGTCAATTCTATAGCTTGTGATGGTGTCGCTAATACTGATCTTTCTGACCTTTTTATAGAGTGCACTCATGTAGGAAGGACTGACATTAACATGTCTGGCGATATCATTGAGAGAAAGGGAACTGTCATCGTAATTCTCGGAAATATAGATATGGGCCAGTTCACATACCTGATTATGATATGTATCAAGAGATGTATCCATTTTTTTACATACATGAACACATAACTGATTCATCCATTCATAGAACTGTTCATAAGTCTGAAAAGAATCAAAATGTGTGTATGCTTCTATGATTTCACTTTCGAGATCGGAAGTATCGATATTCAGCTCATATAAGAACTTCAAGATTCTTCCAAGAAGAGAATAGATTCGGATAAACATCATATTTTTTGTTGGATACTTCTGCGTTTGTTCCAGAAAAAATGTATGAAGCCATTTCTCTATTGCCAGAAGATCTTTTTGACACAGCAGGCTGATAAACTCTTCCTCACTGGAGTCGGAGAATGATAAAAGACTGAAATCTTGTCCCAAAGCTTCTTTTGCATCAAAGATATTCTGATGTGGAAAGAAAAAATGATATTTTAATGCATGAGCAGCATTTTCATAAGAGATATGGAGATCCCAAATATCGTTCACAATGCTTCCTATACCAATATTCATCTTCAATAAATTACTGGGATAGTCTTCTAATAAGGAAGAAAGCACTTTATGTGTGGACTGAAGAAAGTGATTGGGGTTTTTCGTATTTTGTGCCAGAATCATGATAATATCATTAAGCTCTTTTACAAAAAACATCCGGTCAAAGATCCCATACCTATCCCGAAGAAGATCTATAACGTGAAGGACCTCCATCTGATATCTTGTGATTCCAAGTTGTTCCTCTAGTTCTCTTGAATTTCCAAAATTGACTTTTACTACGTTAAAATAGTCAAAGTTTAAATCTAGATTTAAGAATACAGGGTATCGTCCAAGGTAAGATTCGGCATCTTTGCCCTTATATGTCATAAGATCCAGAAAAAATTTCTCGATCATAAGAGGACGGCTCTGTTCGATGAGCTCTCTGTTGTGATTTTCCTGATCGATGGATAGCAGAGCGTGTTTAGTTTTTTCAGTTAAGTAATCATAGTCAATTGGCTTTTCAATATAATCACATACACCCAGACGAATTGCCCGTTTTGCGTACTCGAACTTATCATAGGCACTGATCAGAATTATTTTCACCGATGGATTGATGGAGACAGCAAGGCTGCTCATGGAGATTCCATCAAGATCAGGCATTTCGATGTCAGATATAATTAAGTCGACGGGTTCCGCTTTCATTGATGTGATAGCGGCAGCTCCACTGGATTCAATATGTATTACCTGGGCATCCATAGAGTTCCAGTCAATATTTCTGGCAATTCCCTCACTGGAAATAGAGTTATCATCAACAATCATAACTTTTTTCATGGGTCTTTCTCCTCCATCTGGTCAAATAAAATCGTAATTCTTGTGCCTTTTCCAATACTGCTCTCAATCTGAATATTACCGTTCCCAAAGGAGGGACTTGAAATTCTCTGATTGACATTTCCTATTCCATAATGCTTTTCATAGTCAATTTTTTTATCCTTAAGTGTCTTCTTCAGATCATTCAGCTGCTTTACAGTCATGCCACATCCGTTGTCTGTAATTGTGATAATTACTGTATCATCGCCATAACATACGGACACATTAATATGTATGTGGGATGATATTCGGGAAATGCCATGATGAATACTGTTTTCCAGGAAAGGTTGAAGCGTAAAGCGGCACATCATGAAATTCTCAATTCCGTCTTCTTTATAAATATCCCATGTGAGAGTATCATTATGACATAGTTTTTCCAAATCAAGATATAAACGACAGATTTCAAGTTCATCCTTTATTGAAACCAGATCACTGTTATTCCTTAGGAGTAGACGATAAAAGCGTGTCAGATCTGTAATCATCTGATTCGCAGTGTCAATTCTGCCTAATGTCATGCAGGTTTTGACGGATCCTAAAATATTATATAAAAAATGAGGGTTAATCTGGGACTGCAGCAATTGATATTTCAGCTTTTCCTCCGATAAAGACAAATCCAGAATTGACTGCATATTCTCATTCAGAGAACTCTGCATCTTGTCAAACGTAATGATCAGTTCATCAATTTCATCGTATGCCCGAGAGTCTGCAGAGGTAGGGATCAGGTTGTAGGATGCAAGATCTAAGGAATTACCCAGGCTGAAATTTTTCATGGCAAAGGATAAGATACGCAGTCTTTTCGTAAGGTTTTGTGACATGCTTATAATAATTAAAATAGTAATGGGAAGGGCGATGAGCAAGGTAATAATAATTGTCCGCAGTAATATATGGGTATTGGCTTTCAGGTAATGGTCAGGTATTTCTGTCATATGATACCAGCCATTATCTAATTCCATTACATGGTAATGTTTGCCGTGCTCATGAAAATTTGTTTCTTTCTTGTGGCTTTGCAGAAGTGAGAGTTCTTCCCGGGGCAAATATGTCCCTACAAGATGCTTGTTCGTATGCGCAGTTATCAGTCCCGTGTTTGATATCAGGTAACTTGAGATCTCTGAGTTTTTGTATGTGTCCGATAATGACCTGGAGAATTCATCTGTCTTTAAAAAGATCATATAACTGTATTCAATATCGCCATTTGTCTGGTTTTGGAGGAATCTTCCACAAACGATAACATCTTGTGGCGACTGATCTTCAGAGACAATGAAGGGGAGTTTCATGCCTGGTTTGTAAAACCATGTGGAAGCCGTTCCCTGAATGTTTTTCCGTGTGTCAGCAGGTGCAAAATCATATATCTGAGACAAGGGAAGTAGATTAAGACCTTCATGAGCACCTAACATATTATCAGGCAGGAATACGTAAATATGGTAGAAATTAAAGGTCGATGTAAACAAGGAGATATCGTTTCTTACATTATTTAGTGATAATAAGGTCTCGTCCATAGATCTGTCTTCAAGAGTAAGCGAATACATGTCATACTGTATTGAATCCGCTACATTTTCAGCTTGCTGGATTCTGTCATTGATCTGTGTATTTAGCTGATCAGAAGAGAGGATTGCACTGTCCATAATTTTGTCCTCCGCGATACTTTGCGTTACATGATAAAAGATAAGGGCGATGATAGTAAGAGGCAGTAACGTACATAAGAAAAAAGACAGCAGCAATTTTGTCTGAAACCCCGAAAATAGTTTCCTAATATGAATGATGAGAACTTTTATCGCCATTCGATTACCCTCCTTGAAGTTTTGCTCTGCATTTCAGTATAGGGAAAACATCTGTGCAATTCAATACATACAAAAATAATATAAACGAATCGAAAGAAATTGTATTTTGTCTAATACAATTCTTTGTTATTCTTGGGGAAGTAAATAAAACATGGCATTCTAAGAGAGGAGTGCCGGAAAGGTAAAGTTATGAAAAAGAGAATGATAAGTGTACTGCTTAGCATGTTGATGCTCACAAGTTTACTGACCGGATGTGGAGGGGGTTCCAAGGATTCCGGGAATGCATCGTCAGGTGGAGGCAACAAAAAAGGGGCGTATGATTTGACTCTTTACAGTATTAATACCACGGACCCGGATTTTGATGACTGGTTAAAGAATGTAGAAGATGCAACCGGGCTAAAAATTAATGTCATCGCTGCCCCAACCGATTCAGACACTCGGCAGCAAAAGATTACAACAGTTCTGTCTACAGGCGATTCAAGTGTCGATGTTATTGAAATTAATGATGAAATGAGCGCGTCATTTAAAAACTCTGGATGGCTTGAGGGTTTAAATGATAAGGTTATGACAGATGATATAAGGGGTCAGTTTCCACAAGGATATCTGAAAGATATGATTACAGATAAGGATGGCAATGTTATAGGTGTTCCGGGTTATATTGGTTATCTGGCTTTCTGGGTAAATCAGAAGATCATGGATGAGGTTGGCATAAAGTCTATTGATACGAAAGATGATTTTATGAAATATATGAAAGCCGTTTCTGGTAATGGAAGATATGGATATGGAGGATCTTGGGAGAAGACATATTCTCATAATGAAATTGCACAATTTGTCAATATGTTTGGAGGAGATTATCTGGACTGGAAGAACCCCAAAAATAAAGAAGCAATACAATTTTTACATGACATGGTAAAAGAGGGAGAAACACCAATTGATCAAATAGCAGATAAGTATGAACAGAT
This sequence comes from Blautia liquoris, assembly GCF_015159595.1. NCBI lineage: Bacteria > Bacillati > Bacillota > Clostridia > Lachnospirales > Lachnospiraceae > Blautia > Blautia liquoris. Next base: position 635,669 of record NZ_CP063304.1, read on the forward strand.
GAATCCAAAAGCAAATGATGGAAAATACGGATCCTGGTTTATGTGGGGATTAGGAACTGATTATGAGAAAGCTGGTATGCTTGGAGCGGATAAGATTCATATGGCAATGGTACCTGATTTTAGTGGTGAGGGAAAGAGAAGTATCTTTACAGATTCCTGGAGCTATGTACTGAACAAAGCCTCAAAGAATAAAGATGCTTCATTGAAATTCATGAAATATATGACGGAAGAAGGTGGAATGGAGGCTTCTTATAAAGCATTTGATCGTTATCCTGCCCGTGCGGATGTAGCGGAAAAAGTAGTGCCTGATTCAGATCCGGCAAAAAAGATGTACAGTGAGTATGCAACAGAATGTGATGTAAAAGGACGTCCGATGCTGCCGCAGACCATGGAATTTATAACTGACATGGGCACTATCTTTCAGTCTTGCATGAAAGACGAAATTACAGTTGATGAGTTCTGCAATAAAGCAGCGGAGATGGTAGAAAAATATGGTAAATAAACTACGAGACACTGCAGGAATTATCTGCAGTGTCATCTGCTAAGCGAAAAGGAGGCACTTTTTGAACACAAAACAGAAGTCTACAAAATGGATGATTCCATGGATTCTGATACTTCCCGTAGTCTTGATTCGTGGATTCACAACCCTATATCCGATACTTGCAACCTTAAAAAACAGCCTGTTTGATATCAAGGTTCTATCTGGTGTAAAAGAATTTGTAGGATTGAGTAATTATATCAATGTCTTTAACGACCCTAAGATTATTACGTCGATTAGTTTTACTTTGATGTTTGTTGTAGTCTCTATGATTTTTCATGTTGTTTTAGGAGTAGCGCTGGCTTTAATATTGAACATGAAATTTAAAGGCCAGCGATTTCTTCGTACCATTGTACTGATTCCTTGGGCAATGCCGGCTGTTGTTGTAGGTATGGCTGCAAAATGGGGATTTAACAATGATTATGGACTTGTAAATGATTTTATACGGCGATTTGTACCTTCGTTTCAATACAACTGGCTGATCAATACGGGATCAGCCAGAGCATCGGTAATCATCATGGACTTATGGAAGGATCTTCCTTTTTTTGCGATACTTGTGTTGTCAGGACTGCAGTTTATATCCGGAGATATTTATGAAGCTGCAAGGGTAGATGGTGCAAATGGAGTGCAAAGTTTCTTTAGAATTACACTTCCTCTCATCACAAAAAACGTAATGACTTTGTGCATCCCCTTTACTTTGTGGAGACTGACCACGTTTGATCTTGTATATTCAATGACATCAGGCGGACCAGGTGAGGATACCTCGTTGATTGCATATCGTATTACGACGGAAGCTTTTACTAACCTGAATGTCGGATACGCATCAACACTTGCAGTGATGTTATTTATCGTCATGGCTGCTTTTAGTTTTCTCAATATGAAGGTCATGAGTAAGGTGGATAGTTAGGAAGGAGAACTTTATGAACGAATCAAAGAAATATAAAATTTACAGAGGACTTGTTTCTGCGGGAAGATGGGTTCTCTTTGCATTAGTAGCATTTCTGATTCTTTTTCCTGTTTATTGGATATTCATCTCTTCTATAACCCCTCCGGGGGAATTGTTTCAAATGCCTATAGATTATCTTCCTGACAATCCATCTTTGGACAGCTACAAATTTCTTGTTGAAAATGTAGGCCTTATTTCTAAAATAGGCAACACAATTCTTATTATTGGTGTTACACTGCTAATAGGCACCGTAATATGTGTAATGGCAGCATATGGATTCTCCAGATTTCACTCTAAGGGAATTAATCTTATGTTTGGGTTTATTATTGCTACAATGCTGATTCCTGAAGTTGTCACTGCAAGACCGCTTTACGAGTTTATGCAAAAGGTAGGGTTATATGATACATATCCCGGTTTGATTATTCTATATATCAGCGCTGTTATTCCCTTTACTGTTCTGATATTGAGAAACTTTGTCGGGGAAATACCAGTTTCACTTGAAGAGGCAGCAGCGATTGATGGGGCATCATTTTCACAGAGGCTTTTCCGGATTGTGCTTCCTCTCATGAAACCAGCGATTGCAACTGTATGTATTATTAACTTCATCACATGTCTGAATAACTTTTTTACACCGCTTTACTATTCAAACGGAATACAGGTTCTTTCAGTTTCTATTGTACAGTTGCCATTGCGTGATAATATGTATGGTGTACCATGGGATCTTGTAAGTGCTATGGGATGGATTATCCTGCTGCCGATTATTATATTTGTAGCTATATTTGAAAAGCAGATTATGGAAGGAATTATGGCTGGTGGAGTAAAAGCATAAAAAAGAAAGGAAGGTATTACATGATGTATGATTTAACAGGAGGAGCTCTTGGGTCTCTGCCATTGGCGAAACATGTAAAAAGCCGATCGATTAATGCGGAGAATCCGCGTGGAGAAAAAGGGAAAGGCGGAATGACAGCGAGTCCCCTTGGACCGTCAAGGAAGGGAAATCCCTGTCTGCATGATATTGCAAGCGGTCAGACTGTAACGTTGGCGGAAATTGAAGGGCCTGGTGTCATTAATCATATCTGGATTACTGTGACAAATAAGACTACAGAGGCAGACTGCTTTGTCTTGAGGGATCTGGTACTTCGTATGTACTGGGATGAAGAAGAAAAACCCTCCGTAGAATGCCCACTTGGAGACTTCTTCTGTTGTGGGTTTGGAAGAGAATGTGATGTGAATTCATTGCCGATTGTAGTGGTTCCAAGCCGTGGATTAAACAGTTATTTTCAGATGCCGTTTCAAAAAAAGGCCAGAATAACTCTTGAGAACCAGCATACCAATGCAATTCCGGCTTTCTTTTATCAGATTGATTACGCGCTTCATGAAGAACTCCCGGAAGATATCGCTTATTTCCATGCACAGTGGAGAAGACAGAAAATTACGGAACTTCAGAACGATTATGTGATTCTTGATTCAGTAAAAGGAAAAGGACATTATGTTGGAACCTATCTGGCACTGACAACACTGGAACGTTACTGGTGGGGCGAAGGTGAAATAAAATTCTATATGGATGGTGATGACGAATATCCGACAATCTGTGGAACAGGCACAGAAGATTATTTTGGCGGTTCATGGAGTTTTGCAAAACAGATAGATGGAAAAACGGTAGAACAAAACTACAGTACCCCCTATTTGGGGTATCCATACTATTCCAGCCATGATGAAGAGATCCATAACTTGTATCACAATGATGACTGTATGCCAATGCGGGGCTTTTACCGCTGGCATATTCAGGATCCAATCTGCTTTGAAGAGGATCTGAAAGTGACTATCCAGCAGATTGGAGTTGGATATCGAGGTTTATTTGAACGACAAGATGATGTTGCCAGTGTTGCTTACTGGTACCAGTCTGAACCTCATCATACATTTCTGCCCTTGCAAAAAAAAGAGGACAGATGGCCAAGATAAAGAAAAGGTGTAGTGCTTGAAGAGACAGATAGGGTTGTTTGGACTCTGCGTGATTCTTTTTCTTTCGGGATGTAACTATACCGAAAACAATGTACAGGAAAAAGCCACGAAAGAGAATAAAGACAGTATTACTTTGATGCATGTAAATGCAGATAAGGCAGGTGTGCAAAAGTATGTGGAAGATGCTGAAAAAAAGCTAAATATTAACATTAATTTAACTTCGCCTCCTGCGAATGCTTATAATCGTCAGGCGAAGATATCCACATTACTTTCTTCTGGGGATTCCAGTGTAGATATCATTACGGTCAATGATGAGATGATCAGCGAATTTAAACATAAAGGTTACTTAGAGACCCTGGACAGTGCGGTTATGCCAAAGGATATTATACAATGTTATCCAAGTGATTATATGGAAAAGATTGTAATGAAAGATTCGAAGGTGTATTCTGTACCTTATGCACTTGATATCATGGTATTTTGGGTCAATGAAGATGTTACAAAGAAAGCTGGAATTAATCAGATATCAGATCTGGAGGACTTCAAAAAACTGCTGAATACCAATTATGGAAGTGGGGTGTATGGATATGGAGGGTCCTGGGAAGCCACATATGCATACAACGAAATTCTTCAATTTATAAACATGTTTGGTGGAGACTTTCAAAATTGGTCCGATCCCTATACCAGAGAAGCGATGCAGTTTTTGCATGATATGCTAAAGGATCGAAAAGTTGCGGTAGATGTTCTTTTCGACCAATATGAACAAATGGAACAAAAGTTTATGAATGGTAAGACTGGAGCTATTTTCATGTATAGCGGAATTCTAAATACATTTCTAAAAGCAGGAAAGTATGGTGAGGATAAGCTTCATGTTGTACCGCTGCCTATGTTCCGCGAACGAGCGGCCAACGTTGGAAGCTGGCAATATGTGCTGAACAAAGGATCGAAACATAAAGAAGCAGCAAAAAAATTTCTATCATATGCAGCAAGCAGGGAAGGGAGTATGGCATATGCAAAAGCCATGAATCATCTTCCAGCCAGGCTAGATATTATAGAAAATGAAGATCTCGGCATACCGGATCTCGATATCTGGAAAGACTACGTGGAACATGTAAAATTGAAGGCCAGACCTTTGTCAGATGATCCAATGTCAGAAATTGAGAAAATAGGAGTTCTGTTTCAGAAATATGTTACAGATGAAATTACGTTGGAGGAGTTTTGCGACAGTGCCGGCGAAATTGTATGATTCAGATCATGTAAGGTAATCACAGAACAATAAAATAAAGAAGGATATTGAATTAAGTTGGGTATACTCGTTCAATGTCCTTCTTTTTTACTTTAGTGTGCCCGGCGGCGCACGTTTCTAACCGGTGAAAGTGCCGTGTACCGAACGGTACGCACGTTATTTCATTAAAAAAAATCTTATGGGAATAATAGAAATGTATTGACAAATAGGAACAGAGAATAGTACAATGTACTATATAGAAAGAAAGGAGTTATTAAAATGGCATTTTCAATTAGATTGTCAAAAGAAGAAAAAGATTTAGCTGATAGCTATGCAAAAATTCATTCTATTTCTGTTGGAGAGGCCTTTAAAAGGGCGTTATTTGAAAAAATAGAAGATGAGTATGACATTGCTGTTGCCGATGATGCATACAATGAATATCTAAAAAGTGGAAAGAAAAGCAGACCTATTGAGAAATTATGGGATGAAACGAATTTATGAATTACCGAGTAGAAACAACGCCTAGATTTGATAAAGAATTTAAAAAACTTGATAAATACACAAAACGAATAATTAAAGCATGGATTGATAAAAATTTAATTAGATGCGAAAATCCGCGTCTACATGGAAAAGGACTTACATCCAATCGTAGCGGACAATGGAGATATAGAATTGGTGATTACAGATTGATATGCTTAATTGAAGATAACAAGCTTGTTATCACTGCATTAAATATTGGGCATCGAAGAGACATTTATAAAAAATAGTTTCAAACAAGGAAGGGGCTTCTCGCTCCTTCCTTGTTTGTACCTTTCGAGTCCTCTTGAGAACCAGCATGCCAATGCAATTCCGGCTGACAACACTCGTTCAATGTCCTTCTTTTTTACTTTTTGTGGTGAATTTTTCTTCCGGGTGCTATACTGTAGCTATTATAGAATGTGAAAGCAGGTACAAAATGAAAAAAAGGTATATGATTTTGGGCATTTCAATAGTAATCATGTTTGTTGGTTTCTTTCTTACCTGTGAAAGCTACCATTATGGAAATCCAAGAAAAACAGCAACAGATGAAAACCGTATTATGGTCATCCTATCAGGAGGTGCAGATGATCTGAGTTGGAATATGGCGAACATTGAAGGGGTCAGAAATTGTAATAACCAGATGGAAAAGAATATTGAATATGTAGAAAATATAAAGGAAAGTAATTTTGAACAGGAAATGAATGTATATGCGGATAAGGGATATAGATTAATTATAGCAGTTGGGTCACAATTTACAGAGGCGGTGGAAGCCGTTGCACCTAAGCATAAAGAAACTGTTTTTTGTGTAATCAATGGTGTAAAAGAGAAAACAAGAAATATAGTGGCTGTACAACCGAATGAGAACGAAGCCAGCTATATTGCCGCATTGATTGCCGGAAGTGAAACCCAAAACGGAAAATTTGCTGTTATAGGAGGATATCCCAATAAATGGATGGTCAAATTATTAGATATATATGAAAAAGCAGCAATTAAAACTGCATCAAACCGTGGGTTTACTGATGCATCCAGTCGACGTGCATATACGAACAGCTGGGATGATGTTGATTTGGGAGAGATGATGACGGAACAAATGGTCGAAGATGGTGCTGATATAGTTTTTACGTATGCTAATAAGGCCGGTTTAGGCTGCATTGAAGCAGCTGAACGGAATAATGCAAAAGTAATCGGCTTTTGCACGGATCAAACAAAAATCAACCCAGATGTAGTGATTGCATCCGTTGTATTTGATTTTGGAAAGTTATATCAATGGATTATTGAACATTACGAAAAAGGGGAACTGTCAAATAAAAAACTATATCAAATTGGAATGAATGAGGAGATGTTTTATCCTGTATATACAAATAATATCTCTTCAAGGACACAAAGTCTAGTAGAGAAAAAATTGAAAAAGATGAAAGCGGGAGAGACTCCATATTCGACAGAAGAAAGGAAAAGCTATGTCTTTAAGAAATAAAATGAGTCTGATGTTTGTCAGTATTATCTGCATTGTTTCAATAGCTATAGGATATGCTTCCTATTATTCGGCACAGCGCTTAATATTGGAGAATAAAAGAGATGATATGGCTAATACCGTGAATTTAATCGATATAAATATTACAGAACAAATTCGGACAATTAATGAATTTACGAATTATACAAGTGAAAATTTACAGTTACAGAAAATTGCCGGTGAAGGCATTCAAGGTGAATTGGATGGGGAACTTCTGACTTGGTTTCAGAATTTATCACAATCATATAAGGCAATATCAAATATCTATACATTGAATCAAGATTTAAACGTCACATATCAATATAAAACAGAAAGTATGTTTGAGGATACCGAACAGTTACGGGGTTATTGTGATAAAGCGACTAAAAAAACAGACAGAGATATCTGGTCAGGCTTATGTTCTGTGCGAACAGAAGGGTATAAAAAAAAGTCAGTGGTAATGTTGACAAAGGCCATTACTAATCCAAAGCAAAATAATGTAATTGGTTTTCTGGTAATTGAATTTGACCCGGATAGTTTCGCGAAGTTGTTGATCAATAATTTAAGCACATTTCAACACCAGCATACATTGATCATTGATAAAAACCATGATACAATTTGCACTAACAATAGTGTGCAGGCTGATTATACAGAGGAGGCAATTCAACGTTTTGATTCAGGAGAGAGACAGTTTGACTTCCATTGGGCAAATACGAATTATCATGTATGTGGACAATATAACGGAATTACCGGGTGGACCATTTATTCAATCATATCTTCAGCAGATATTTTTCCCAAACTGACAATTTTGAGAAAACAGATAATATATATAGTGATTCTGTTTTTGTTAGTGAGTTTTATTATGAGTATCATTCTTGCCTATACGTTGACCAAGCCTATGAAAAAATTGTCGGAAGCAATGAAAGTGGCAGAAAAGGGAGAATTCAATATTCAGATTGTTACCAGAAGAAAAGATGAGATTGGATCGCTTATTCGCTCATTCAATTACATGATTAATGAAATAAAACTTTTGATTCAGAAAGTATACGAGGAGAAGATTACGCAAAAAAATGCAGAATTAGGTGCGCTGCAGGCGCAGATTAACCCACATTTCCTATATAATACGTTAGATACTATAAACTGGATGCTGATTGAACGAGGGGAAGATGATATCAGTGATATCGTACTCTCTCTTGGAGATTTGATGAAATATTCCATTCAGGGAGATAATATGGTGACGTTACAAGATGAAATCGATTATGTTGAGAGTTACATACGAATTCAGAAATGCAGGATGGAAGACCGTTTAAATTATTCTATAGATATTCCGCAAGAAGCAAGAATCTGGCGTATCCCGAAATTGACTTTACAGCCCATTGTGGAAAATGCGATTACCCATGGGATTGAGACGAAACCTGAAGGTGGAAGCTTGAAAATCAGTGCATGGGTATGTGATGATAAGTTGTCACTTCAAATTAAGGACGATGGTGTAGGAATATCGGAAGGCGACATTCAAAAGATACAGTCCGGACAGGGGAATAGTATTGGAATGCACAATGTTCAGAAGAGAATTCAACTGCACTATGGATCGGAGTATGGATTGAAAATCAGATCAAAAAAAGATATAGGAACAGAGATAACGATGTGGATTCCCAAAGAGTCCTCCGAATAGAAAGTAGGTGAGACTATGAGGATTGTTATAGTAGATGATGAACCGAAAATCAGGAATGGATTAAATAATTTGCTGAATAAAAGAGAAGGATGGGAGGTGATCGGAGTCTATGAGGGTGCCAGAAAAGCGCTGTTAGACATAAGTGAGAAAAGACCAGATGTCATCATAACAGATATTAAAATGCCGGAATTTAATGGGCTGGACCTCATTGCACATATTCGAGAGAGAGATAGTCGTATTGCGATTGTGATTTTAAGCGGCTATGGGGAATTTACATTTGCACAGAGGGCGATTGAGCTTGGTGTATACCGATATCTCACCAAGCCTACGAAACCAAGAGAATTAATTCAGGTATTAAAAGAGATTGAACAAAAACAAATTTCAGATGATAAGAAAGAGGATTTTCGAGAAGGACAGGTGCAGGAAAAGGATATTCCAAACTTGTTGGTTCGTCAGGCAGTGGATTATATTGAACTGTACTTTTCGGGAAAAATCGGTTTGAAAATAATCGCAGAAGAATTGTATATCTCCCCCAATTATCTGTCAGAACTTTTTAAGAAGAATATGGGTATGAATTTGTCAGATTACCTTTTAGAGTATCGAATGAAAAAAGCAAAGGAATACCTGCTTCAACCGGAGTATAAAGTATCGGATGTGTCTAAGATGGTTGGATTTCAAGATTCAAGATATTTTAGCATTACATTCAAAAAGATGAATCAGATCACACCATTAGAATTCAGAAACAGTAAACACCCCTTGAAATCGTGACAGGTCTCAGGGGTGTTTATTATTACCAAAAAATAGCTTGTAAAACATAGATAAAGTAAAATATTAAACATAATCGTAGAATATTACTCTGTCAGAAGTAAACAAAAATAAGTATACTTATCATAAAATGTAGTAAAAAAACAAAAAGGGAGAGTTGTTATGAGAAAAAGGAGATTTTTAGCAATATTTATGTGCACCGTGATGACACTGGCAATGATGACGGGATGTGGAGGAGGAGCCGATAACAGTTCGTCCGGATCATCGGGATCATCGGCTAAGAAAAAAGGCGAAGGTGATTACAGTAGTATGAAAATTGTTCTGATCCTTCCGGGAAGCATTGATGATCAGAGTTGGAATGCCAGTAATAATGCAGGTGCCGAAACATGTAATAAAGAACTTGGAACCAATATTGAAGTTGTAGAATCTGTTCCGGTAGAAGAATTTGAGTCCACTTTTACAGAATATGGAGAGAAAGGCTATGACCTGGTTATGTCAGCTGGAAGCCAGTATGATGAAGCCTGCGCAGCAGTTGCTCCGCAGTATCCGGATACGATTTACACTGTGATCAATGGTACGGCCTGTGAGTCGGATAACATGGTTCCGGTGTTTCCAAAAGAGTATGAGGGGTCCTACCTTGCAGGAATCATTGCGGGATATACGACAACGAATGGAAAATTTGCTACACTTGGAGGAGAATCAAACGCTGCAATGGTTAAGCTGATGGATACCTATGAGGCGATGGCGATAAAAACGGCAGAAGAACGTGGAATATCAGGAGCTTCGTCAACCCGTTCATTTTTAAATACATGGACGGATGTCTCTGTTGGAAAGTCAATGACATCACAGATGATCGACAATGGTGCAGATACGGTGTTCTGTTATTCAAATGAAGCGACCTCGGGTTCTATTCAGGCGACAGCAGAGAAGGATGCAAAATTTATCGGATATGCGGCAGACAAAAACAGTGAGAGCGACTGTGTGGCGGCATCGGTGAATATGAATTGGCCAAATATATATCCCTGGATCATCAAAGGAGTCAAAAGTGGTGAATTAAAGGGTGCCCAGGAAGTCGGAGTAAAAGAAGGGGTATTCGAAGTTATCTATACAGATCAGTGCTCAGATGAGTGTAAGAAAGCAGTAGAGAAAGCCACAGATGAAATTTCAGATGGAAAAATTGATATGGAACAGTATTTCTCCAAAAAGTAGAACATACAAGATTTGTTCAGGCGGTGTCATACACCGCCTTTTATCAAAACAGGAGGAGAGGTGTAATGGGAACACCGGCAATTGAATTAAAACATATTACAAAAAGATTTGCAAAAGTGTTGGCGAACGATGATATATCTATGAAAATTGGAGAAGGAGAGGTTGTCGCGCTTCTTGGCGAAAATGGCGCCGGTAAAAGTACGATCATGAAGATCTTATATGGCTTGTACCACGCTACATCTGGGAGCATTTTGATTCATGGGGAAGAAAGAAAAGTTGATACACCAAGAGATGCGATGAATCTGGGAATATCTATGATTCAGCAGCATTTTTCTCTGGTACCGGCTCATACAGTTACAGAAAATATAATTTTAGGTAATTGCAAAGGAAAGATTGACTACAAAGCGAAGGAAAAAGAAATTCAGGAACTCGCAGACAGTTATCATTTTGAAGTCCGTGCAGACGAATATGTGAAGAATCTAACTGTGGGAGCACAGCAAAAAGTCGAGATATTGAAAGCACTTTATCTAAATGCAAAGGTACTGATTATGGATGAACCTACTGCTGTATTGACACCGCAGGAAGCGGAAACTCTGATGCAGTTTGTCAAAGAGTATGTTGCAAAAGGAAATTCTGTTGTTTTTATCACACATAAAATGAAGGAAGTTTTTGAAGTTTCAGATCGGATTATTGTCATGCGAAACGGGCGTATTTGTGGCACCGTAAATCCCGAGGAGATTGGAACGATTACAGAGACTCAGCTGGCACATATGATGATCGGACACGATTTGGAAAAGCTGCAGACTCCCGGGAATGAGGATTGTTGTCAGCGCCAGAAAAGGCTTACAGTCGAAAAGGTTTCGATTCGGCCGGAGAATCAAGCACCGCTGCTTTCTGATATTACATTTGATATCCATGAGGGAGAAGTGTTAGGCTTTGCAGGCGTGTCGGGAAATGGTCAGCAGGAGCTCTGCGAAGCCATATATGGCGCCAGAAGTATTACAGAAGGAAAGATTACACTGGATGGAGAGGATATTTCTGATTTGTCAGTGAGAGAACGTATTCACCATGGAATGGGCTATGTTGCCTCTGACCGTTTTCGTTACGGCATGGTTGCAGATATGTCTTTATCGGAAAACATGTTGTTGAAAGCAAGCTATCTTCCCAGATGGATCAAAAAAGGAATGATTGATTGGAAAAAATTAGACCGGGATACAAAGACAGCAATCAAAGATTATAAAATTAAGGCGCCGGATCATTCTGTCTCTGCGGGAAGTTTGTCAGGCGGAAATCAGCAGAAAGTTGTAGTTGCAAGAGAAGTTGACATGGGCAATAACGTGGTTATTTTTGATCAGCCAACGAGAGGCTTAGATCTGGGTGCAATTAATTATGTACATAAGACCATTCTGGAAGAAAAAAGGCAGGGAAAAAGTATACTTCTGGTTTCGACAGAGTTGTCTGAGATTTTTTCTTTATCTGACCGCATAGCTGTACTTTATAAAGGGAAAATCATGGGGATTTACCAGAACGGAGATCTGACAACGGAAGAAATCGGACTTTTGATGGCAGGCTATACGATTGAGGGGGATGATGAGCATGAAGAGAAATAATATGAAAGATTTCATTCTGTGGACAATTTTAGCTATCGTTCTGGGATTGTTTTCAAGCTTTATTTTCCTGCCTCTACTGGGTGTCAATCCGTTTCATGCAGTGTCTGTCATGTTTACGGAGACGTTCGCGGATACGTTTACGATGGGCAATATTCTGATTAAGACGGCACCTCTTATTTTGACGGGACTTGCCTTTGCATTTACCTACAAGGCAAACTTGTACAATATTGGTGCACAGGGGCAGTTTTACACAGGATGTATCTGTGCAGCGGCAGTATCCCTTGGGCTTGGTGAAAAACTGCCGGGCGTGTTGGTGATTCTTCTTGCAATGCTTGCCAGCATGCTTGGCGGCGGTGCTGTCGGACTGTTGATTGGGTTTTTAAAGGCAAAGTTCAATGCAAATGAATTCTTGATCAGTATGATGTCCACGTATGTGATTACTTACCTTATGCAATTTCTGCTGAGAACAGTGTTGCAGGAATCAAAACATGAGTATCTAAAGACTGATTATCTGGATAAGACAACCTGGCTTCCTAAAATAATTCCCGGGACATCGGTTTCGCTGGGAATTGTGATCTCTATTGTGGCAGCAGCTGCAATTTGGTTTGTTTTATATAAAACAGCTCTGGGATATCGTTTGAGGGTTACAGGTATGAATCAGGATGCGGCTAGAATGTCAGGAATTAATCCGAAGAAACAGTATATGATCGCATTTACAATCAGTGGGGCAATTGCAGGTTTGGCGGGTCTGGTAGAGATCAACGGGATGCAGCATATGTTACTCACGGATATTGATACACAGATTGGCTCTTATGGAATTGGAATTGCGATTCTTGCAAATGCACATCCATTGGGGGTTATTCCGGCAGCCCTGTTGTTTGGTTTCCTTCAGGTCGGCGGAACTGTTCTTGGACATGCGTCGGATGCACCTGCAAGTGTTATTGATCTGATGCAGGGATTTGTGATGCTCTTTGTGTTAATGTCATTCTTTTTTAGAAGAAGAATTGAATTAAAGAGAATGAAACAACAAAAACTGGCAGGAGAGGGGGAAGCATAACATGGGAAATATTGTGAATTTACTTACAAGAGCATTTTTTATGAGTACGCCTCTGATTCTTGGAGCTTTGGGAGAGGTGATTGCAGAACGAACCGGAATGATGGTTACTGCGGTTGAAGGGATTTTCCTGATTGGAGCCTGGGGTGGTTTTATAGGTGCGTATGTCACGGGAAACCTTGGGATCGGTTTCTTGCTTGCTTTGGTATGCGGAGTTTTAGTGGCAATGCTATACGGTTTAACTACCGTCTATATGAACCAACATCAGATTGTAATGGGTACTGCCATAGCAATCCTTATGACGGGGTTTTGCACATTCTTTTACCGGGTGATTTTCGGTGTACAGACGACACCATTAAAAGTGAAAGTATTGGACACCATAAAAATCCCTTTGTTGTCAAAAATCCCGGTTATAGGACCTGTTATTTTTTCACAGAATATAATAACGTATATCACATATCTGCTGGTTCCGATCATCTTCTTTGTCTTGTTTAAGACGTCATTAGGTCTGACGCTTCGTTCTTGCGGAGAAAATCCGGAGGCAGCGGATGCGGCAGGAATCAATGTCCGACGCGTCCGTTTTCTGGCGGTAGCTGTGGCAGGGGGACTCGGCGGTATAGCAGGGGCATACTATTCCTTATGTAATGTTGGAATGTACACATCAGAGATTATCAATGGGCGTGGCTGGATTGCGTTTGGAATTTGCTTTTTGGGTAACTGGAACCCCGTTGGTGCCTTGATCTTCGGAGTGGTATTTGGTATATCGGATGCAATTGGTGTTTATGTGAAAGCATTAGGGGTGGCAGGGCTTCCCAGTGAGCTATTTAGCGCACTTCCGTACTTGCTGGTCATTATACTGACAGTCTGTAGAAAACAGTTAAAAGCACCGGAAAAACTGGGAGCAAATTATATAAAAGAAAACTGATCAATGTCAGAAGTTGAGAAAATAGAGGGACAGATCCATATCCGTCAGCCAGAAATGGCTGGCGGTTTTTGATTGTCGCGAGTGTTAATGCTCTTGTATTCTAGAGGGCTTACTCCTTCTACACGCTTAAATACTTTACTAAAATAAGAAGGGGAGGAAAATCCAGTCATCTCGGCTATTTCTGAACAGGTTAAAGAAGATTTTAATAAATAATTTCTGGCGTTTTTAATTCGAATATCCGTCAACAATTGATTTGGGGTTACGTCATATTCCCTTTTCACGCATCGGATGATATGTACGGGATGGACATTAAGGAAATTGCCCAAGTCCGATAACGTCACATTATCGGAATAGTGACTTTGCAGATAGTTCAATGTTGCATATGCAATATTATTGTGTGATGCTGTGTCGCTATTTGGAATAATCAAAGACAAAATTTTCATCAATAATTCCTGATAAAATAGGATTCCCTTATGAGCTTGTGATGAGTTTTCATGAGGGTAGTATTTGTTGATTTTTACCATTTCAACCTGTTTTAAGAGATTTAGTAATGTTGTGCCTCTATCTTGTGTCAGAGTTTGGAAGGATGGTATTACAATATTGGAAGAAGAAATTGTGTATACATTTGCCTTATATGGGTCGTAGGACTCATTTTTTATACTGTTGGAATAAGTATACTCCCCAGTTGTATAAAAATGTAGCCAATGAAAATAGGTTTCTGCACTGCAGTTTTTATATCCATAATGTGTTCGATTTGGATGAAGAATCAATGCATCATTTTCCGCCAAGTGGTAAGAATTCTCTCCATCCGACATATAAAGATCTCCATATTCTACAAAAATAATATCAAATACATTCAGATTTGAACGACGTCTATGTCGATCGCCGGGACGATATAATGCAGAACCAGCGTGGATGAAATAAGGGAATGGCGGTGTTGAAAGTGTAATATATTCCATAAAAAGTCTCCTCTATCATGTTGATAATATACAACGAAAATAACATAACACCGAGGAAAAGTCAATGATTTAACTATTTCTATGCTAATAAAATACAAAAAACTATGATAAAAAAATACAAATTGCTGTTAAGAAAATTTATTTACTTGTAAACATACGTCAACTATGATAGATATGCAATCATTAATAACCGAAAAGGTTTAGGGTGTACAGGAGGGTTAAAAGTATGAAAAGAAGAATTTTTAGTTTAATGTTGTCGGTTGTGGTTCTAGCTAGTTTAACGGGGTGTGGAGGCAATTCTGTGACATCGGATAAGTCGAAAGACAAAGCCAATAAAGAAACAACGGACAATGATGAAGTTGAATTGACATTATGGGCACGTCAAAATTATTATGATGTTTGCAAAATTGCATCAGAAAAGTATCATGAGAAAAACCCACATGTTACAATCAAAGTGGCTGAACAGACGGAACTGTCAGATCAATTTGCAATTGCGTTATCGGCTAATAACGAACCGGATATTGTTTCTATGGATAGTGTTTTAATTCCTTACTACTCATCAATTGGTGCATTAACTGATATTACAGATAAGGTAAATGAAATGGATTTTAAAGATACTTTTAGTGAGGGTATGATTCGTTTATCTACTTTTGAAGAGCAGCAATTTGCTGTCCCTTTTGGACCCGATGTATCTGTTTTGCTATATAATAAGGAACATTTTAAGGAAGCGGGGTTGGATCCGGACAAGGCTCCTGCCACGTGGGATGAATTAGTGGAGTATGCAGAAAAATTAACGACGGAGGATCATGCTGGATATGTTTATAGCGGTGGAGATGCGGGTGGAAATATGTTTACTTTTGTCCCCTATATCTGGAGTAATGATGGAGATGTGTTGACAGAAGATGGTTCTAAATCCTTGTTGGATCAACCGGAGGCGATTGAGGCTTTACAATTTTTTTGTGATTTAACGAATAAATATAAAGTTACACCTGCAAGTGTTAATTCCTATGATTTTGGTGAGGCGACAGATGCTTTTACCACTGGTAAAGCGAGCATGGTAGTTCTGGGAAGTGCTGCGGTCTGGAATATATTAAATGGGGAGTATGGAGATATTTCTATCGGTATTTCGTTGATTCCAGCAAAAGATGGTAAAAACTTTACATCTTTCTCAGGAGGAGATAGTCTCGCAATTAGCAGAGGATGTAAAAATCCAGAGGTGGCATGGGATTTCATTCAATATTGTTTATCAGAAGATATACAAGTTGAAGAACTGGCACAATATGGAATGATACCTGCACGGTCTGATTTGTTTGAGAATGAATATTTTAATGAAAGACCGGAGTTTAAAGTGACACAAGAAGCATTAAAAGTAGGACGCGCGCCTTATAGCTTGAAATATAATGAAATGTATGCACCTTTTTTGGATGGGATGCAGGCGGCATTAAATGAACAAATGACTGCGGAAGAAGCATTTACGAGTGCTGCCAAAAAGATTAACTCTATACTAGAAGAATAGTAGTTTCAATTCAGAAGTAGCAAGATGATGAGAGACATTGTCTTGTTGCTTCTAAAAAAGATAAGAAACAAGAAATTCCATTTTTAGAAAGGAATTGGTGAGCATCGTGCATATTAAGAATAAAAAAGGTGAAACATTGAATTTCCTTTTTATCCTTCCGGCTGTTCTACTGAATCTCATGTTTTTTATATGGCCTTTTGTGAGAGCATTATATATGTCTTTTTATGACTGGTCACTTATGGGAAATAAGAAATTTATAGGACTTGGAAATTTTATAGAAGCGTTTCATGATGAAAAGTTCATAAATTCTCTTATATTTACACTGAAATACGCAGTTATTGTTACGCCATGTCTTTTTATTGTGGCGTTTGCACTTGCCTTATTGGTGAATCAAAACTTTAAGGGGGTTACAATCTTTCGGACAATTTACTTTGCACCGGTTGTTATCTCAATGACAACTTGTAGTCTGGTATGGCTATGGATTTATAATGATTTATATGGTGTTTTAAATTATATTCTGGATAAATTGGGAATTATTTCTGAAAACATTTTATGGATGAATTCGGCAGATACATCCCTTCCTGCTATTGTGTTTATGATTACATGGAAGATGGCAGGTTTTACTATGTTAATATTAATCGGAGCATTTCAGACGATTGATGAAGAAGTGTATGAAGCAGCAAGCATAGATGGTGCATCCAAAATTCAAAAGTTTACAAGGATCACGCTTCCGATGATTAAATCGTATATTGCATTGGCAATGATCATTTCCGTAATTGGTTCTGTGCTGGCATTCGAACAATTTAGTATTATGACTAAGGGAGGCCCCTCCTCGTCTACAACGACGACAGTTCACTATATCTATAATACATCGTTTAAATATTTTCATTTTGGATATGGTTCTGCAATATCTATGATTTTATTGGTGATATTGCTTGGGTTAAGCTATTTTCAGATGGCTGCACTAAAAGATCCTACGGATAATTAGAATGCGAGGTAAATTATATTGAAGAAAAAGAAGTTTCATATAAACCCGAAAATTATTATAAATGTAGTTGTGGCTCTGCTTTTTATTTCGCCATTATATTGGACATTTATTACATCCATAAAAGAAAAGGCAGAAGTTTATGGAACGCCTCCGACATTGTTCCCCAAAAGTTTTTCTCTTGAAAATTACACAAAAATATTTACAATTAATGATGGTATCTATTTATCGTATTTTTTTAATTCGTTAAAGATTACGATCATAACGGTGTTTTTTGTTTGTGCTATTAGTGTGTTAGCGGGATACGGATTCTCAAAATTGGCATTTCCAGGCAAAGGAATGTGGATGACATTGATTATGCTTGCGTTAATGGTACCTTTCCAGGCATTAATGGTGCCGTTATATAACATTATGTCGGAATTAAACTTGCTAAATTCCCAGTTATCTTTGATTTTTATATATGCGACATTTCAAACGCCTTTTTGTGTTTTTATGATGAAGAATTCCTTTGATATGATTCCCAAGGAACTAGGTGAAGCTGCGGTGATTGATGGTGCAGGAAGATTTAGAACCTTTTCAAAAATATACTTTCCGCTTGTTTTGTCCGGCATCGTTACAGTAGGAGTTTATTCAGCCTATACGACATGGAATGATTACATCATTGCATTAGTTTTTGCTAATACAAATATGAAAACGTTTAATGTTGGACTGGTGAATATGGCACTCGGAGATTACGGAACAGATTGGGGAATACTAACCTCGGGTTCTTTTGTCGGATTGATACCTATTCTCATTATGTTCATATTTCTACAAAAATACTTTGTAAAAGGCATGATGAGTGGTGCATTAAAATAATAATTAGAAGAGGAGTTATGGGATGAATCTAAGCGGAGAGATGATAAGATTAAACTTGACGGAAATTAAACCAGAAGGATGGATACTCGACCAATTACATATTCAAATGGATGGTTTGACAGGTAAGCTTTATGAGATCTGGGATAGCGTAGGCAGTTATTCCGGATGGTTGGGGGGGAGTGGAGAGAATTGGGAACGCGGCCCCTACTATTTGGATGGCTTAGTTCCGCTTGCATACTATTTGAAAGATAAAAAGCAATGGGAATTATGCTGTAAATTTATTGAATGGACATTGGGAAGTCAGGATGAGGACGGGAATTTTGGACCCGTGACGAGTAAGGAGGATTACTGGTCTCGTTATGTGATGCTAAAGGTATTAATACAATTCCAAGAGATTACGGGTGATAAAAGAGTCATTCCCTTTTGTGAAAAGTATTGTATTTATCTTAACAAAAAAATAAGAAGGAAGCCTGCAGTTGAATGGTCAAAGGCCAGAATCCCTGATTTGATATATTGTGTGAGATGGATTTTTGAAAGGACAGGCAATGAAATTCTGTTAGAGCTAGTTGATGAATTAGAAAAACAGACACTAAATTGGACAGATGTATTTCGTAATTTTCCTTATACTCGTTCTACTGCTCATTATCTTAATTGGGATAAAGTATCCCTTCTGAGAAAGAATCTTCTGGATGAGGTATTTGTTTATCATGAAACACATATTGTAAATATTACTATGGGTTTAAAATATCCTGCAATGCAATATTCTTTTCATAAAGATAAAAAATATTTGGATATTGCAAAAAACGCAATTGATACCTTGAACAAATATCATGGGGTTGTATCAGGAGCAATTAATGGGGATGAGCACTTAAGTGGAAACTTGCCTACGCAAGGAGCGGAACTTTGTTCTATCGTTGAATATATGTTTAGTCTTGAAATATTAATGGAGACTTTTGGAAGTGCTTTTTTTGCTGATACATTGGAACGATTAGCGTACAATGCGCTGCCTGCGACGATTACTGAGGACTTTATGGCACATCAGTATGTACAGCAGGCAAATCAGGTCTTGGTATCCAAAGCAAAAAGAAATTGGTTTAACAATGATGATACAGCAAATATGTTCGGTTTGGAGCCGCACTTCGGTTGTTGTACCGCGAATATGCATCAGGGATGGCCTAAATTTGTCAATAGTTTGTGGTACAAAAAAGGGAATGACACATTAGTATCCATGGTGTTGGCACCCAACACAGTATGTACCGCATTGGAGGAAGAACCAGTTGAAATACAATTGGACACAGAATATCCATTTAGGGACACGCTTACCTATAGGATTAAAAAAGCTCCATCAAAAGAGATAAAGATACAAATTAGAATTCCTGGATGGTGTAAGGAACCAAAGATTATTTCGGAATCGGGGACAGTAGGACGTGAAGATGAATGGATTATAATAAGCGATCGGTTCCATAAAGGAGATGAGTTTCAGATAGTTTTGCCTATGGAAGTAAGATATTCACATTGGCAGGGAGACAGTATTGCTGTTGAGAGAGGGCCATTGGTGTATGGCCTTGATATCAAAGAGGAATGGCGGATATTTAAAGAGGTTGCTGGAATAAAAGATTATGAAATTTTTCCTGGTGGACGCTGGAATTATTCTCTGCTAAAAAATGGTAAAATTAGAGTGATTCAAAATGATGTTAGTAAGGTGCCCTTTTCAAAAAAGAATCCCCCGGTTCGGCTGATTGCTAATGGCAAACAATGTGATGAATGGAAGATTGAAAATGACAGTGCAGGTCCAATTCCTAAGAGTCCGGTTATGAATGATCATAAGACTGTTCCTGTTGACTTAATTCCGTTTGGGTGCACCAAATTAAGAATTTCGGAATTTCCTTATTATGTAAGGGAATAATTTAATGACAATAAAGCTGTCCGTACTTTGTGGGTACAGATTATGAATTATGGAGAGATCATCCATTTTCCTCGCGGATCATCAGAAAATTCTTAGGTGATATTCCATAGTACTTTTTAAATCATTTGCTGAAATACCCGGCATCTGTAAACCCGCAAAGCAATGCAGTATGAAAGCTGCACTGAGGTATTGGGGACTTACGTATAGCGCAGATGCTATGGTACTTAACTGCATATCGGGATCCATATAGTGTACATTACAATGGACAATTGTAGATCATACAACAGGAAAAAAGAGGAATGATAGCCAAGATAAGACAAAATTGTATCAAACGAGAGATAACTGAATTTCTAATTGTGAATCCAATATTCTTGTGATAGACTGAGCATATGGTGTAGGATACATATCAGAAGAAACACCAAAATGATAAGGAGACAAACAATGAGTACAGCAGGAATCAGAGACTTTCGACCCAGAATTCACTTTACACCTCCATCTATGTGGATGAATGATCCTAATGGTATGGTCTATGTGGATGGAGTTTATCATTTGTTCTATCAGAAATATCCTTATTCTACCGGACATGGTCCAATACATTGGGGGCATGCGGTTACAAAGAATCTGGTGCATTGGGAACATAAGCCAATAGCTATTTACCCAGACGAGCTGGGATCCGCCTTTTCAGGAAGCTGCGTCTATGATAGGAATAATACATCAGGGTATGGAACAGAAAGGCACGCGCCAATTATAGCTATTTATACAAGCCATAATAATAATACCGGATTGGAGCAGCAGAGCATTGCCTATAGTACTGATGGCGGTAATCATTTTGAAAAATCTTATCTTAATCCTGTGATAAAGAACCCCGGACTCTCAGATTTCAGGGATCCTAAGGCTTTCTGGAATTCAAAAAAAGAGTGTTGGAGCCTTGTATTAGCTGCGTATGACCGTGTTCAGTTCTATTCTTCTAAAGATATGAAACAGTGGGAGAAGACAGGGGAATTTGGTTTGGAAGAAAACCATGCATCAGGGGTGTTTGAGTGTCCGAATCTATTTCCGGTACATGTAGATGATAAAGTATTGTGGGTATTACTGCTCAGCATGACGACAACCGTGGAAGACGGTAAGAGCAGAACACAGTATTTTATCGGTGATTTTGATGGAGAAACATTCAGATGTACTTATCCATCGGATGAACCTCTTTGGATTGATTTTGGTTTTGATAATTATGCCGGTGTTACTTTTCAGAATCTTGATGAGCCTTTGTTCATCGGGTGGGCACAGAACTGGGAATACTCAGACCGGGTTCCCACAGGCGAATTTTGCAGCCAGATGACCCTCGCCAGAAAACTGTCATTAAAGAAAATCGGAGATACTTATCGACTTTGTGGACAGCCGGAAGGCATCAGGCAGTTTCAAGCGCAGGCTTATCGTATCGAAAACAAAACACGAATAAGATCTGAAACATTCGGAATGAGAATTCATGGGAGAGGTGATGCAAAACTAACTCTTGCAAATTCCAAAAATCAGGAGATAATCATTGAGGTTAATGATGACCGTATTATCGTAGACAGAGGAAAGGCCGGAGCGAATGACTTTGATGAAACGTTTATGACAGAACAGTATTCAAGAGCTACCATGACAAGACTTGCGCCAGGGGAATATGACGTTGAACTTATTTTTGATGTCTCCCTTTTGGAACTCTTTGCCGATGATGGATTAGAAGTGTGTACAATGGAAATGTATCCGGATACACCATATGATCGGGTGATATGGGAAGGGAATCTGCAAGTTGAGTATTATCAGATTGTGTAGACAATCAGGGACATAGAAAACCTACTTCTATGTCCCAAATAAATCCTCAGATATTAATGAACTATATCTTTTTTCTTAATATCTTCATCTGCAGCACCCCATCTACATGGAACACTTCTGAATATAAACAAGGGTTTCCAAACAGGTCATATCCCACTTCGCCAAGAAAGAGAAGAGCAGTGCCACGTGGGATGCCAAAAATCCGGGCCTGTTCATCGTCGGTAATTTTGGCATTGATATCTGACATAGACATATAGACTTTCTTATGGCAGTTCTTTTCCAGAAAATTAAAAACTGGGTTTTTTAGATCTTCCAGAGTATAGTTGTCATCCGTGACATATCGATGTGCTATGTAGTCAAAACACATAATCGCAGGCTTGCCGTCTGCAGAGACGGCCTTGAAGATTTTATAGACCTTTTCGCCCTCCTCGATGTTAAGTTTCCCAGACAGGGTCTTATCACAGATGATAGTCTCGATATCAACTTTCTCAACTTTTGGTGTAAAACCGGCCATTTTTACCAGATCCATGAATTCAGCTAATAAGTCCAGGCGTATTTTCGTATCTGCCACATAGCGGTTGATAATAGAACCGACTCCGTGTTTCCGGCTGATAAAGCCTTCCCGATCCAGGATTGAAAGACAATCCCGGATCAGATTTCGGCTGACTCCAAACTTTTCGGCAAGGACTTTCTCTGTTGGAAGCTTTTTTTCTTCCTTATAGATCCCGTTAACAATTTCATCCAGAAGCAGCTCGGTTATCTCTTCGGAAAGCTGTTTTGTTTGCTTTGCCGCCTTTTCCATACAAATTTCAATCCATTTCTTTCAATTATTTTCTTTCCAATCATGTATCCAGTCTTCTAATACTGGCAGATGCTGCTGCCCGCAGATCGAGTATTTCAAACTGTTACGTTCCATATCGAAGATATCCTCTTCGGTCAATTCCAGTGCATCTGCAGTTTGAATCATATTTTCTATCAGATCCCCGACATATGGGGGATCGTCTGAATTAATTGAGCACGGAATTCCCTGATCCATCAAGCGTTTTAATGGATGTTGTGACAAATCCGGATATACGATCATAGTATTACTTAAAGGACAGATAGTCAATAAGATTTCTTTCTCAGCTAAGAGGTTCATTAATTTCCTATCATTCACAGAGAGAACTCCATGCTCAATTCTCTTACAATGCATTCTCTCCACTGCATCCCATATATTCTGAACGGCCTGATCCCCGGCATTTGGATCTTCTCCTGCATGTGCACTCAGATAAAGGCCCATATCTTCTGCGAGTTCGTACGCTCTTTTGTGTTCGATACATGGATTCCCCCTTTCCTCACAGTCCATGCCGATTCCGGTGATGATTCCCAGATAGGGTTCCAGGCTCTTTATAAACTGATAGCTATCTTCTGCAGATAAGGAACGGTCGATACCTGCGATAAAGGTAATATCAATTCCATACTTTTTCATTGCCTCCTGTCTTCCGGCCTCATAACCGTTGATGACAGTCTTAAGGGGAATATTTCTTACCTGATTTAAAGGGTAGTCCAGTAAGAATTCGGTATAAATGATATTTTGTTCTTTTGCTCGTTTTCCAAGTTCGAGTATGACTTCATAAAAATCTTCTTCGTTTATGCAGACAGAATTGATAAGTCTGTCACTTGCCATGAAAGAATCCAGACTGGTGACATTTTTTTTGATGTACTTTTTCATTTCTTCTTCGGAAGAGAAGGGGAGTTCTATTTTATTCCTCTTTGCAAGTTTTACGGCCGTTTCGCCTGGAATAGACCCTTCAATATGGATATGATTTTCACCTTTCGGTATCGTTCTAATCATTTCTGTTAATTTTTCTGAAATCATGCGTTTTTCTCCTCTACATTATTTTTAATTCCCATCATTAGTTCTCCAAGTTCTTTGAGAGATGTTTTTTCGGTACTCACGGTTTCTATGATTTGACCGTGATAGATCACCATGATACGGTCGGTCAGATCCATCAGTTCGTCCAGCTCACTGGAAACCAAGAGCACACCGCCGCCCTTTTTCTTTGTATTTATAATTTCTCTTTGAATATATTTTGCAGCCCCGATATCCAGTCCTCTGTCAGGATGTACGGCGATCAGCAGTTTGGGATTCCTGCTCAGTTCACGTCCGACGACTACTTTCTGTTGGTTTCCTCCCGACAAATTCATGATTTTTTCATCTGTATTCTGTGCCTTTATCTCGAATTCGTCACAAATTCTTTTTGTGTAGTTTTCGATATTTTTTGACTGGAGAAAACCAAATCTGGAAAGCGGTTTGTGCAAATAAGACATTAAGATCATATTTTCTTTAATTGACATTTCCTGCACGATTCCGTATTTTTGCCGGTCCTCGGGGATATGGGCAACACCTCTGGACATGATTTTCCGGGATTTTTCTCTGGTAGTGTCGGTGCCATTTATCATGATTATTCCTTTTGAAGCCTGTTTTATCCCGGTGATGCAGTGAATCAGCTCACTTTGACCATTGCCGTCTACTCCGCAGACTCCGAGAATTTCCCCTTCATGAACCTGAAAAGAGATATCTTTCAAGACTTGAACCTTCTTTTTATTCTGATAAGAAACATTCTGGAGAATTAAAACTGGTTTTCCCACCTCCGTTTTTTCTTTTTTTATAGTCAGTTCTACTGTTTTGCCTACCATGAGTTCAGCCAGTTCCCGGGTGTCCACAATATCTTTGACCCATATAGTCTTTATCGTCTCACCCTTTCTAAGAACTGTGCAGGCATCGCAGACAGCCATGATTTCCTTCAGCTTATGACTGATAAAGATAATCGTACAGCCCTCGATTTTCAGCTTTCGCAATACATCGAACAAAGCTTCCGCTTCCTGTGGAGTCAGTACAGCTGTTGGTTCATCGAGAATCAGAAGCCGGGCTCCGCGGAATAATGCCTTTAATATTTCCACTCTTTGCTGTTCTCCGATACTGAGGTTTGAAACTTTCTCCCACGGATTGATTTCCATATGAAATGTTTCTGCCAGTTTTTTCAGTTTTGCTGCGGCAGATTTCAGATCCAATACGGTCTTGTTATCCTTCAGACCAAGAACAACATTTTCGATGACGGATTGAGCGGGAATCAGCATAAAATGTTGATGCACCATTCCGATTCCATTTGATATGGCATTCTGAGGTGATGATAGATTCAGCTTCTTTCCGTCCAGATAGATTTCTCCTTCTGTTTGTCTGTACATTCCGTATAAGATATTCATCAGGGTAGACTTGCCAGCTCCATTTTCGCCGAGAAGAGCATGAATTTCACCCTTTTTTATTGAGAGTGTCACATCCTTATTGGCTGTCACATTGCCAAACTGTTTTGAGATATGATTCATTTGCAAAAATTCCATGTTCCTCTCCTTATCTTATATATGGTTTCGCACTGCAGGCCGGTTTGTTGGAGTTCTTTCTGTAGAGACACAGAGCGAAAATGGTTATGATATAGGGGACCATGAGCCAGAACTGATAGGGAACATGGTAGGAGGATGCCTGCATTCTATATTTCAGGGAATCTGCCATTCCAAATACCAGAGCAGCTATGAATACACCTCTGGGTGTATAATTTCCAAATACTACAGCGGCTACGGCGATGAATCCTCTTCCTGCTACCATGCCCTCTGTGAAGGAGCTCATCTGGGACAGGGAGATATAGATGCCGGCCAGTCCTGACATGATTCCACTGAAAAACATGGTTGAATATCTTACCCTGTCAACGGATATTCCCAGGGTGTCACATGCTCTGGGGTTTTCTCCGACAGAACGGATCTTCAGTCCCACATTTGTCTTATAGAGGACAGCACTGACTATGGGAACTGAAATCAGAGCTATGTAAACAAGAATCGTCTGGTTGGAGAAGATGGCTCCTATAATCGGAATGTTTTTTATGACGGGAATCTCAATTTTTTGAAACAGCGGGATATCTGCATTGTCAGTTCCAATTCCGAACACGGATCGATTCACGGTTACAGTCAGGCCTCCTGCCAGAATATTAATGGCAGTGCCCACTACAGTTTGATCGGCCTTTAGAGTGATCGAGAAAAATGCAATAATCAGATTGACTGCCACACTTCCCACAACAGCGCAGAGCACACCGATCCAGATACTTTTGCCGGCCCATGATCCAATTGCTCCGAACAAGGCTCCGGTCAGCATAACGCCTTCTGTCCCGATATTTAATATTCCTGCTCTTTCGCTGACAACCAATCCCAGCCCTGCTAACAGAATTGGAGTTGCCATACGAAGTACCGTCATAATGACACTATTCAATAATTCCAATGGCTTCTTCCTCCTTTATGACGTGCTTTTTTATCAGGACTTCCTTGATTTTTCCGGCCGGCAGATTTCTTCCTATGATAAACAGGATAATCAGTCCCTGAATGACGGAAATGAATGCATTCGGGACTTTTGCAAGCATTTCCATGGTACCGGCTCCACTGCTCATGGCTCCGAAGAGCAGAGAAGAAAAAAGGATGCCGATTGGTGAATTGCTGCCCAACAAAGCGGCAGCAATCCCTTCAAATCCCAGGTCCCCGGCAAATGCCTGCGTCAGTCGCGTCTGTACACCCAGAATTTCTATTGCTCCGGCAAGTCCTGCAAGGCCGCCGGAGATTGCCATTGCAATTCCCTGATTTAAGTTTTTGCTGATTCCTGCATATTTACCGGTATTTTCGTTCAGTCCAATTACTCGAATCCCATATCCGAGAGATGTGTGCCAGAAAAACAGAAAGTATAGGACAATTACAAGAAGAGCAATGAGAAATCCAATGTTTAGTCTGGACCCCGGAACGAATAGGGGAAGCTTTGCGGATTCCAGGATCTGGCAGGACTGTGGATTACTGTTTGACCCTTTGGTATCTTTCATGGGACCGGTGACCAGAAAACTGACAAGGTAGGCTGCAACATAATTCAACATGATAGTCGTTATCAGTTCGCTTGCCCCAAACACAGATTTCAGAAGACCCACAAGATATCCAAAGAGAGCGCCGGCTGCGATTCCGGCGAGAAGGGATATTGTTATATGTATTCCTCTCGGAAGCTGATCAAAATTGGTTGCAATTAAAGTGGTGCAGATAGCTCCCATATAGAGCTGACCAGTGGCTCCAAGATTGATCATCCCACTTTTGAATGCAGTAGAAAAAGCAACCGCTGTGAGGATGAGAGGAGTTGTTTTTACTGCTGTCTCACAGAGAGAATTTATACTTCCAAAAGAACCCTGCAGAAGGTATCTGTAGGAATTCAGCGGACGATATCCCATGATTTTCATAACAAGTCCTGCTATGATCAGAGCCGCTATTACAGACAAAGCGGCATATATCAAAGAGAAAAGCGGATCGTATAGTGTTTTGTTTTTTCCATTCTTCATGATATTCACCTTAGTTGGTTATGATTGGTCTATAGAAACCGAGATTTCTTTGGACTCCAGTTTTTTGAAGACATCCGCGATCTTTTCCTTGTCATCATCAGACAGTATCTGATCGGATGCCGGAAGCCATTCGCCCAGATAGACGACTCCTTCTTTCGCACCATATTTGGGGATACTATCACCAGAGAGTTTCCCATCGAGGAATTGCTTATAGGATGCCAGATAGGCAACAGAAGTGTCTTTGTTGACGGCTGTCAGCATAGTGTCCGGTCCCTTGCCTTTTTGACCATCACCGGTTCCCACAGAATAAATACCGGAAGCCTGCGCACCCTCGATGACTCCTATACTGGCATCATCCGCCATAGGAACGACAACATCAACACCGGCGTCCGCAAATGCAACGGTCTGCTCTTTGGCAGCGGTGACGTCCAGAAAATCTCCGGTCATGGCACTGTCGATTTCAATCTCTGGATTTACGTATTTTACACCTTGTTCAAATCCTTTATTTCCATTGATGATAGGCGTAATCTCCATACCTCCTACAAAACCTGCTTTCTTTGCATCAGATGCATATGCTGCAATTACGCCTAACAAGAAACCCTGTTCTTCATCGGATATTTGCACGGAATAGTAATTAGTGCCCTGTTCTGTTCCGTTTATAATGATAAAGGTAACGTCCGGATAATTGGAAGCATTTTCTGCTACGACATCCTGATAAGAATCGCTGGAAATATAGATCAGGTTCATACCGGCTTCAGCATAAGTACGGATACTGTCTGCACAGTCAGAAATAGCTACATTTTCCTGATAAAACACTTCTGCACCTTCTTTTTCAATCAGCTGCAGTCCCTGATAGGCTGTATAATTCCAACTCTTATCACTGATTGAACCACTGAGGATCAGGCCAACTTTCTGTCCCTTTTTATCAATACCAGAAGCTTTTGAGGTTCCGGCAGCTTCTGCAGTTTTTGAACTATTATCAGAACCCTTACAGGCTGTACCTAACAACCCTGTGCATACCAGTAAGACAGATAAAGCAAACATTTTGATCTTTTTCATTTTAAACTCCTTTGCTCAGGAAAAACACGTTTGCATGTTAGTTTTTATTTGATGGCTTCCAGTAATTTTCATGTAATTTCAGAAAATCATCTTCCAGTTCGAGGATTGGACCCACAACCTCAATATTTTTTTGACCGCTTGCAAATACAACCTGAGCAGGAAGATCCAGGGTTGGATTTCGAATATCATCTCCGGTGTATTCTTTTAGTTTTGACTCCCTTGCAATCATGACAATACGTCCCAGATTTCCCCAATAGATGGCGCCTGCACACATGGCACAAGGTTCTCCGCAGTTGTACATGGTAAGATGCTTCATCTCTTCTTTTGAGTAGAGCTGACTTGCCCTGCGCATCAGCAGTGATTCTGCATGAGCTGTGCAATCGCCACCTCCGGTCACTTCTTCATTTCCCTGTTCCATCAGGATTTTGCCGTTTTCATCTGCCAGCAGGCATCCAAAAGGATGATTTCCCTTTTCTTTCGCCTCTTGGCAGATCTCAATTACTCGCCTTAACAATGTTTCTTCGTATGGCTTTAGATCTTCTAAGCGGGTGGTTTTGTCTTCATACTCTCTGATAAATTTCATACTTGTCTCCTTTACATTCGCATACAGATGATGAAAGCGTCAAAAGGTATTTTGACGCTAATGATACACAGATTGTTACGGTCTTCGAGCTCTCACAATCTTACAAACATTCGAAATACACCTTAATCGGGTTGCTTTCTCATGTTTGTTCGGGTCCCAAGGTCATGCTTTTTCATGCAAGCATGAAACGCAGGACCTTTTGCCCCTGGTATCATACAGATTGGCAGTAACTGGAAATAATATATAAAAAAATGCAGTACTCCAATGATCTTTCCATTAAAGAACTGCATGATCTCCCTCCTTGCATAAGTATAGGTACTACCTATTTATTTGTATTTTATCATGAGATTTCATTTTGTCAATCACCATTTGATTTTGGGGTTTTTGGGTTAATTACACAAATATACTTGTAAAATGAATTTACATAGAATAAATTTTATACAGGAACACGAAAAAAATGTAAATATTTTGATGAAAATGGAAAATATGAATTAATTAATGTGGGATGTAAGTGAAAAATTATGTGACATAGATTTTAATAAGACCTGAATGGAAAGATGTAAGATTTATTGAGAATCTAGATTCCCCAGTCTAGTGTAAATGAAGAATATTATGCTGAAAATTAACGTTTTCTGAAAAAATAATGGTATAAATTTTAGACAATTTACTATTTCATCATCACTGAATATGATGAATATGTACAAACCAAATAAAACTGATAGGAGATGGTGGTATGGGAGTAAAAAAACAAAGAAAAATTGAAGGAGGAAAAAAACAAAAACAGGGATTCAAAAAGGCTTTCAAAAACAACTGGCAGTTATACGTTCTTGTCTTGCCGGCGTTGATTTATTTTTTTGTATTCAATTATCTTCCACTTTACGGGATACAGATTGCCTTTAGAGATTATAAAGCAGTGCATGGAATAGCCGGAAGTGCATGGGTAGGATTAAAACATTTTAAAACCTTCTTTGATGCTTATTATTTTAAAAGGCTGTTATCTAATACGCTTTTACTGAATGTCTATTCATTGCTATGGAGTTTTCCGATTCCACTAATTCTGGCTATTTTACTGAATCAGATCAAAAGTGCAAAGCGAAAAAGGTTCATCCAGACAAGTATTTATGTTCCTTATTTCATATCTACAGTGGTGCTTGCAGGCATGCTTTACATATTTCTTTCTCCCAGTGGTGGCATATTCAATGTCTTTCGTGATGCTTTTGGTCTGAAAGCAGTGGATTACATGTCAGAGTCAAGTGCTTTTCGAACAATCTATATTGTATCCGGCATCTGGCAGGGAGCCGGTTGGGGAACGATCCTCTATATCGCCTCACTTTCAGGGGTTGATCAGGAACTTTACGAAGCAGCCGAAATAGACGGAGCGAGCATTTGGCAGAAAATACGTTACATTGATTTTCCGAGTGTGATTCCGGTTGCTATGATGGTGTTTATTCTTGACTGCGGAAAATTATTGAGCAGTAATACCGATAAAGCACTTGTCATGCAGACACCAGGCAATATACCTACATCAGATATCATTGGTGTTTATGTATATAATATTGGCTTGGGAAGTGGACAATTTTCATATACAGCAGCTATTGGTTTGTTCGTGAATGTGATCAACTTTGTTCTGATTATTGCAGTGAATAAAATCTCAAAGAAAGCAACAAATGTAGGTCTGTTTTAATAGAAAAATAAGGTTGGGAGGCGCTTAAATGGTTCGGCAGAAAAAAAAGCTAAGCATGAGTAATCGGATCTTTTACATATTTAACGGTATCTTTTGGACAGTTATAATGCTTATTATACTGTATCCCTTATATCTGGTAATCATTGCATCTGTTTCGGATCCGGATG
Source organism: Blautia liquoris (assembly GCF_015159595.1). Classification (NCBI taxonomy): domain Bacteria; kingdom Bacillati; phylum Bacillota; class Clostridia; order Lachnospirales; family Lachnospiraceae; genus Blautia; species Blautia liquoris. Next base: position 666,502 of record NZ_CP063304.1, read on the forward strand.
CAATTATACGGGGCGAGGTGATCTGGCACCCGGTTGATTTTTCCCTGATAGGGTATAAGGCAGTTTTACAATATGGAGAACTTATCCGCTCTTATGGGAACTCTATATTATATACAGTAGTTAGTGTGTTTATTAGTATAGCAGTGACTATGGCAGGAGCATATGCTTTGTCAAGACCTAAATTTCCGGGAAAATCATTTATCAATTTTTTACTGGTTTTTACTATGTTCTTTAGTGGAGGATTGATACCAACATTCTTGGTGATGAGAGATATCGGGCTTTATAATACAAGGCTTGTGATGATTTTGATGGGAAGCGTAAGTGTGTGGAATCTGATGGTGGCAAGAACCTATATTCAGACTAGTATTCCTCATGAATTATACGAAGCGGCCATGCTCGACGGTGCGTCGCATTTTGATTATTTCTTTCGATGTGTGATTCCTTTGAGTAAGACGATTATTGCAGTGCTTGTCGTGTATTATGGTGTAGCCAAATGGAATGATTATTTTACAGGACTGGTTTACTTAAAAGACAGATCCCTTTTGCCGCTGCAGACAGTACTGCGTGAAATACTGGCAACACTACAGGTGGATAAATCAGGTGACTATATGCTGAGTATATCCGAAAATGCTGCCTCTATGAACGAGGCGATACGTACTGCTAATGTGGCAAAATATTGTATTATTGTGATAGCGACAGGCCCTGTGGTTATCTTATATGCGTTTTTGCAAAAGTATTTCGAAAAAGGAATTATGATAGGTTCTTTAAAGGGATGAAATCAACACAAAGAATGTGTTGCAATAGAAAAGGAGGCAGTGTAATGATGAAAAAAATTTTGGCTGTAACGCTTGCGGCAGCAATGACGGCGGTAACCATGGCAGGCTGCGGATCAGGTGGAAGCAAAGAAGATTCAGAAGAGAAAAGCAAGAGCCAGACCACAGAAAAAGACAATTTTAATGAAGAAGGGTATCCGATCGTGAATTCGCCGTTGACCCTGAAAGTGATGCTATCAATCAGAGATACCGATTCTCTGATTGCCCCAGACGATATGCCCGGAATTCAGGATTTGGAAAAGAAAACAGGAATACATATCGATTGGGAGGTAATTAAGGGAACTGACTGGAAGACCAAGCTGAATCTGATGTTCGCTTCGGGGGAGTATCCTGATATTATTATGGGATCAAGTGGAGAGGTTGATGTTGAAGAATATGGAGTAACCCAGGGACTACTGCTGCCTTTGGACGATCTGACAGAAAAATACATGCCGACTTATACGCAGCGGATTACAGACGAGGAAACTGATCCAACAGCCAGTCTGGTGGCTTCCGATGGGAAAAAATATTCCGTTGGTTATTTGGTGGGGCAGAATATTAATACACAGGCTCATTTCTTTATTAATCAGACATGGATGAATAATCTGAATCTGGAGATGCCAAAGACGTTGGATGAACTGACGGATGTTCTTCGAAAGTTTAAAACTGAAGATCCGAATGGAAACGGACAAAAGGATGAAATTCCTGTGGAAATGTCATTGAATGATGGCTACTATGGTGTGCCGTGGATGCTTCCAATGTTTGGAATTCCGGCCACACCCCTGTATATAGATGATAACAAGGAAGTACAATTCGCACCTGTACAAGAGGGATTTCGAAAGTGTATGGAATGGTTGAATATGTTATATAAAGAGGAGCTGCTCGATCCGGAAATCCTCTCTCAGGATGCAAATACTGTAGAATCAAAGCTAAGCGGAGGCAATGCCGGATTCTTTACTGCATGGCGTTTGACGGCCATGGGATGGGATAATGGGGTAGAAAAAGACTGTACACTATTTATGCCGACGGCGCCGGAGGGAGTGACACCAAAACTGGCCAGATATCTGGAAATGGCAAAGAATGGCGCTTATATTACTACATCAAATGAACATATCCCTGAAAGCATGCGATGGCTGGATTCTTTGCTGGACACTGAGACCATGTATTCGTTGTATTATGGACCAGAGGGGGAAGGATGGGAGTACGATGCAGAGAATAATAAGATCAATTCAATTGTGACAGATACAAGTGGTACGAAAAACTGCCTGGATGTGAATACATTGTTTTTTGCACCTGCGAAATATATATCAGATACTTTTAATATGTCACCTCAACGTCTGGAGAAGACCGATTACTGTCAGACCTATGACAAAGCAGGCATCATACAGAAGTATTCCAATGATTATCTGACGACAGCTCCATTGACTGCAGAAGAACATGCCAATAGTTCTTTGATAGAAACAGATATCAAAAACGCAGTGGACGAAAATATGGCGACTTTTATATCGGAAGGAGTCACGGATGATAACTGGAATGCGTTTGTGAAAATGTTTGAAAATATGAAGGTTTCAGAATATGTAGACATGTATCAGAAAGCCATTGACAAGATGGATATAAAATAATATAACCGGGTATAGTCCTGCAAAAAATAAAGGGCTATGCCCTTTTGGTAATTACGAGGGTAGGTTTGGAAATTTATCATTCAAAAGTAAGAGGGGCAAAATGATGAAGAGATTCTCAAGGGAATTTAGGAGCAAAAATCTATGGGGTTATATCTTGTCTTTTTCTGCAATTATGGTATTCATTTTTTTAATTATGGGATCTTATTTGTACTGGTTTTATTACAATACAGTCTATACTAATTTTAAAAAATCCAATCTGGATTATCTCTCTGCGGTCTCAGATGAACATGAAAATAACATGAGCGTATTGAATAATATAATGACACAGCTTAGTCTCATGGGAGGAAATGTGGAATTTAGTCTGCACGATCAGCCTCAGAAGAGCATTGAATTGAAAAAGGTGATGAATCAGTATCTGTCAGTAAGTCAGTTCTTCGACCGCTGCTTTTTCTTTTACCATGGGGATTCTTATCTCTATAATCAGAGCACATCAATAAATGTGAGTAATTTTGTGACGGAAGGGATCCGCTTAGAGAAATTCAATTCAGAGCAATTAAAGGAGTTTCTGTATGAGAACGAAAAGATGTCTGTACTTTCGGAACAGAAAATAGAAGGATACCTGGTTCAAAAATCAGGCAGGATCATGGAAAGCACTGTCATTTATTCCATTCCTATGGAGCCAAAGAAAGAAAGCACTATTTTGTTTCTAGTAGGTGGGAAATATTATGATAAGCTACTTGGAAGTGAATCGAACGATAAGAGGCGGACTTTTATATTTTATCAAGATGTTCCAATTGTTGCCAGAGGGAATGTGCCATTAAGTCCTGATCCGCCGGGAAAATCAGATGAAGAACAATATGTTATGAAAAAAGACGGTGAAAAATATCTGGTTACCTGGATGCAGGGAGAAAGTGGGCTGCTATACTGTACAGTACAGTCTGAAAAGATTTTTCAGAATAATTTTTTCTCAGAACAATGGGGAGTGCTGCTGATCTTGGCAATTTGCAGTATTCCTACTGCTTTTGCTTTTTTGAAACTATCCAAAAGCTTATCGGAAAAGGTTCGGAGCATTAATATTCTTCTGGGGACAGAAGAATATTATAATATGGAAAATATGGAAAACGGAGTTCGTGTTCTCGTGGAAAACCACAAAGAAAGCAATGAGGAACACATGCTGCTGCGCAGAACGAGATTTATCAGTGAATTTGTTCGTGGACAATTTGCGGACAGAGATCAGGTGATTTGCGTGGCTAAGGAAGCGAGTCTTAACATAGATAAAGCATATTATGTTATTACACTTATGGGAGATTATGGAGATAATGCTGAAAATGTTGGGCAGGAAATGATGCTCCATGCAATATCAGAAAAAAGGGTCGAAGAAGGATATGGTATACACCTGATCAATAGCAACCAAAGCCTATATGTTCTTTTCTCAGATTCGATTAAGAGATTGGAAGAATTATTAAAAGAGTTGTTTATTGTCGGTAAAAACTGCTGTGAGGAATTCGTTATGTCTGTCAGTGATTTTCACAGTGATTTTTGTGAGGCGCCAACTGCCTATCTGGAAGCAGATTCAGCATATAGTACCCGATTATTGGTGGACAATGGGAGAATCCTATATTTCACAGACATAGAAATCCGGAAAGGATCGATTACGGTTACGGATCCTTACTTACATAGATTGAGAAGTGCAATTCGGGATCGAAATGAAACAGAAGTAAAGAAAATCATACAGGAGATATGTGATACTCTTCGATCCAGCGGTCAGTCGCTGCTTACATTTCGAATTCTCTGTAATAATATTATTTATATGCTCTTTGCGGAGGGAAAAGATAGCAAGATCAGTTTTGAAGACACCTATAGTGTATTTTCACTTGCACAGTGTCTCACTCTCAACGATTTCCACGATATTTTATGGGAGGTCTGCAGTAAACTGATGGAAGCATATCCTGGGAAAGCAGAAAGTGGAGAAAAGTTTGTAGGAGAAGCAATAGAGAATATGAAACAAAATTATCAGAATACGGAGTTTAATATGGCTACGCTGGCGGAGCAGCTAGGGGTCAGCAGTGTGACTCTGGCAATAAAATTCAAGAATGCAATGGAAATAAGCCCTTCTGATTATCTGACTATTTTACGGATGGAACAGGCAAAAGTCCTTTTAAAGGAAACTGATCTAAAGGTGAAAGAAATAAGTGTCAAAGTTGGTTATATGGACGTTCATGTTTTTATTCGCAAATTCAAAAAATACACGGGAACAACACCCGGTCAATATCGAGTGCAGGCGATATAATATCTAAAAAAATTACACCATACATCTAAAAAAAGTCCTATTTATAGAGTTAGGACTTTTATAAAATAGATAATAAGACCAATTATAAAAGGGGAGAAGATTGATGAAATATATGAATCCAGTTGTACGGGGCTTTCACCCGGATCCGAGTATATGCAAAGTGGGTGAAGATTACTATCTGGTCAACAGTTCTTTCGAATACTTTCCGGGAATTCCTGTCTATCACAGCAGAGATTTGGTAAATTGGAAGCAGATAGGCAATTGCATTACCAGAAAATCACAGATTTCCCTGCAGGGAGCTAAAGATTCAGGAGGAATATGGGCACCGACAATCAGGCATTATGATGGAAAGTTCTATGTTACTTCAACCTTGGATGGGGGTGGAAATTTTATTGTTTCTACAGACGATATTCAGGGAGAGTGGTCGGACCCTGTGTGGGTTCCTATGAGCGGAATTGATCCATCTTTGTATTTTGAAAACAGGAGAACTTATTACTGTACGAATCAGACACTGCATCCGGGTCAGGAAGAAATCACCATGGCTGAGATCGATATAGCTACAGGCAGACTGCTAAGTGAGATTAAAACCATATGGAAAGGGACAAAAGGCGGATTCCTGGAAGCTCCTCACATTTATCATATCGGGCACTGGTACTACATGATGACTGCAGAGGGAGGAACGAATTTCAATCACATGATTACCATAGCAAGAAACAGAAACCTTTGGGGCGATTACGAGAGCTGTCCATATAATCCCATACTCACAAATAGGCATGATACATCGAAAGAAATCCAATGCACCGGACATGGGGATCTAATCGAAGACAATCATGGAAACTGGTGGATGCTGCATCTGGGAATCCGCCTATCCAGAAGAACCATGTCTCATCTTGGAAGAGAGACATTCCTTACACCTGTAGAATGGAAAGAGGATTGGCCTGTTATCGGAAACGATGGGAAAGCAAAGTTAATAGAAAAAGGCCCCCTATGGGAGAAACAAAGGGAGAAAAAGTGTTTTGCACCTGATTTTGGAGAAGAAAACTGGGAGCCAGATTGGATATTTTTAAGAAACCCGGATTTCTCCAATTATATCAGAGGCAATGGTACTCTTACAATTCGGCCATCAGCTAAGTTAGAGGAAAGCCAGAGCAGCCCTTCCTTTACAGCGATAAGACAATGTGATTTTTCCTGTAAAGTGGAGGTAAATTTACAATTTTCTCCTGTATTGGATGGAGATGAGGCGGGGATACTGATTTATTTATCTTCGGAATTTTATTATTGCTTTTCAAAAAAGAAAATCGATGGGGAGAATTACCTTGTGGTAGAGAAAAAAGCCGAAGATTTTATACAAAGGTCCTGTATGGTGAAGATAAAAGGAGAAAGATTACGGCTGATCATAGAAGCGGATGCATTGGAATATCGTTTTTATTATGAACAGGAGGAAGAAGAAATAACCCATTTTGCTGGGAGAGCGTCTACACGCTTTCTTTCCTGTGAAATAGCAGGAAAATGCTTTACAGGAACAGTAATCGGACTATATGCACTGTGTGAAAATCCCTCGACTGCGGAAGCGATATTTGATGGTTTTTGTATGAAATAAAATGAGCTGTCAATTTATTTCACTTGAAAGATAAGATATGGAGGTCAAAACATGGCTAGAAAAGAAATAGGAATAATGACTGGATGGGAGTTTGCATTAGAGGAAAAGGGTGAAAAACATTTCTCAGAAGTTGAGCTTCCTCATGACTGGGCGATCACTGGTCCGTTCAAAAAAGATATGGAGCAGGGAGAAGCACAGGGTTTTCGGGACCGCTGGGGAATTGGCTGGTATCGAAAAAAACTTGAGTTAAGTGAAAAAAAGGATAGGTGTTGCTATTATCTGGATTTTGGCGGTATCTATGAGGACAGCACTATATGGTTCAATGGTCACATGGCAGGAGGTCGAAAGTACGGATATAGTCCTTTCCGGCTGGATGTTACCGATTATGTACATACAGGAACCAATGAGATACTAATACGCGTAGACAATACAAAAAAGCCCGTGGATCGCTGGTATAGTGGTGCCGGGATTTATCGGACAGTAAAGTGGATTGAGACAGAAAAACACCATTTGGACGAGCGAAAAATCAGAGTCAGCACCGCGATAGATAATAATTCAGGTGTCATCACTGTGAATCCCGGAATACAGGGGAGTATGCGCCTGAGCGCTGAACATGATGGTAATATGTATCAGACTGAGAGAAAAGAAGAAATCATAACCTTGCGAATTCCTGACGCAAAATTCTGGTCCGCAGAGGAACCAAATCTGTATCATCTGAAACTGGAACTTATGGATGGGGAAAGGTGTGCAGATCAGATTACGATGCATGTGGGAATCCGTGAGTTTGATTTTATTCCTGACCGGGGGATGATCGTAAATCATAAACCGGTAGTATTGAAAGGTGTTTGTGTGCATCAGGACATAGCCTGCAGAGGAATTGCTGCAACAAAGGAGATGTGGCGTACACGGCTTATGGACTTAAAAGAGCTTGGCTGTAACGGTATACGTGCGGCTCATCATATGTATGCAGAGGAGTTCCTGGATTTGTGTGATGAGCTTGGATTTTATGTCTATGAAGAATGCTTTGACAAGTGGACCGGGGGCCTTTACGGCAGGTATTTTGAAACAGAGTGGAAAAAAGACCTGACAACAATGGTAGAAAGAGACCGGAACAGAACATGCGTATTTATCTGGGGGCTTGGAAACGAAGTGGAAAATCAGGCTCAGGACTCTATGATCCGTCTGTTGAAAATGTTGAAAGGACAGGTCGTGTCATTGGACAATACAAGACCGGTAACTTATGCAATGAATCCCCATTTTAAGAGGGAGAGTAACGTGGATTTATCCAGGGTGAAAGATATCCAGAAGTTTGTGGACGAGACAGATGATATGGAAATCTGTGATATGGAAGAACGCCTGGATTGTATTGCGCGGATCGCAGATGTAGTTGATATTATCTCCTGCAATTATCAGGAACAGTGGTATGATAAAATTCATGAAAGATTTCCGGATAAATTGATTCTGGGAACGGAGATTTATCAGTTTTTCAAAGGGCATGAGAATCAGATGCAGAATTTTATCTGTGAAAACCCTTCTCTTGTCCCATTGGAAAAGAAATATGTGATGGGTGGTTTCATATGGACGGGTTTCGACTATCTTGGAGAATCCATGGGGTATCCGGCAAAAGGATGGGGGGGCTCTCTGATCCGCACCAATGGTAATCGCAGACCCTCCTATTACATCATGCAGAGTTACTGGAGCAAAAAACCGATGGTATACTTTGCTGTGATGGATTACAGTCTAAAAGATGAGGGAGTAAAAGAACACTGGGATATTCCGATTTATGCGGAGCATTGGCATTTTCCGCAGTTTCACAGGGCAGTCATTCCCTATATGATTGCCAGCAACTGTGAGGAGGTCAGATTGTTTGTTAATGAAAAAGAGTTCTATCTGCCCAACCCATCTCAGTGTGCCAACCGATTGATTACAGGATTTATTCCCTATGTTCCGGGAAGAGTTAAAGTAGTGGGATATATACAGGGGGAGGAGGTATGCAGCAGGGAAGTTGTCACCCCGGATGCTCCTGTAGAACTAAGATTTACAGAAGGTGAATATGTATCGGCTGACTGTGGTCAGCAGAGACTACTGACAGTCCGGGCATGTGACGAGCATGGAAATCCATACTTTCGTGAAGAGTCTCTCGTAAACTTTGAAATCGAAGGAAATGGAGAAATTCTGGCGGTGGATAATGGGAATCTGATGGGAAATGAGCCCTACGATGAGGCTTTTATTCATATGTATCACGGTCAGGCAAGTGTCCTCGTCAAATGCGGGGATATTCCGGGAATCATCCGGGTATCTGCACACGCATCAGGTATGAAAAGTGGTTCTTTACGGTGTGGCTTGAATACGGATAAGTAATAATGCAACGGGAGGGAAAATGATGGAATTTAAAGCGAAAAGAAAAGACTTAGTTCCTGTATGGATTGGAAAAGATGAGACAGAGGCAGTCAGTATTGCAGTAGAGAATCTGAAGGTCGATTTGCAAAAGGTTTTGGAAACAGAGACATTGTTATCGAAAGTGTCTGATGCAAAAATTGTCGTGGGAACCATCGGTGTCTCTCATGAGATAGAGAGATACTTCGATCTACATAAACTCCAGGATGAAACAGGAGAATTTCGAAAAGAAGCCTATATTCTGACGGTGACCGATGGGCGTCTGGTAATTGCGGGAACGGACAGACGGGGAACAATATACGGAATATACGAGTTCTGTGAATGGATGGGTGTTTCCCCTTGGTATTTCTGGGCAGATGTTCCGGTTCGAAAGCGAGAGTGCATTCATCTTCCGGAAGGATATGAAAAGATTGATTACCCATCCGTGGAATATAGAGGGATCTTTATCAATGATGAAGAAGAACTTGAGCACTGGGCGAAACTTCACATGGACGAGAATACCATAGGAACACATACGTATGAAAAAATATTTGAGCTGCTTCTCCGGCTGAAAGGGAATTATATCTGGCCGGCAATGCATGTCAATTCCTTTAATATAAAAAAAGAAAACGGAGCACTGGCAGACCGGATGGGTATTGTAGTGGGAACCTCTCACTGCGACATGCTGATGCGCAGCAACAACCGGGAATGGCTGCCGTGGCTTTCGAGAAAAGGATATCAGGATGTAAAGTATGACTACTCCATAGAGGGAAGAAACAGAGAAATTTTAAATGAATACTGGAGGGAGAGTGTTCAGCAAAATAAAGACTTTGAAGTGAGTTATACCCTAGGTATGAGGGGGATCCATGATTCCGGATTCGAGACGAGCATGCTCGATGGAAAGACAGACGAGGAGCTTCGGAGACAGAAAATCGAACTACTGGAGACTATTATATCAAATCAGGATCAGATTCTGGAGGAGGAGCTCACCGAGACACCACTTAGATTATTTATTCCGTATAAAGAGGTATTGGAATTATACGATCATGGACTCAAAATTCCGGAAGACTTTACCATGATCTGGGCAAATGACAACTACGGATATATCCGGCGTTATCCCTCCATAGAGGAACAAAAACGGCCGGGGGGACATGGAATTTACTACCACAATTCTTACTGGTCACCGCCGGGAAGATCGTATCTTTTCCTTTGCTCTATTCCTCTGGCCCATACAAAGTATGAGCTGATGAAAGCTTATCAGGAAGGAATTCAGAAGTTGTGGATCCTCAATGTGGGTGCATTGAAGCCTCTGGAGATGGAGGCAGAGTTTTTTCTGCGCCTTGCCTGGGAGGCTGGGAGAACAGATGAAAGAACCGCGGACACGGATCGTTATGTGAGTCAGTGGATTGACAGAAACTTTTCAGGAGACCATGGGCAGAAGCTGGCGCCCATGATCAATCAGTTTTCTCAGATTGCAAATGTCAGAAAGCTTGAGATGATGGAGGACGATGTTTTTTCCCAGACGGCTTATGGGGATGAGGCCGTAGTCAGAGTTCATAAGCTGAAAGAGATTCTGGACAAGGCAGATGAAGTATATGATAGTCTTCCCGCAGATGAAAAGGATGCGTTTTTCCAGCTGGTTTTGATGAGAATTCATGCAGTTTATCTGACGATGTGCCAGTATTACTTTTCAGATAGAAGTACGCTTTGCTGTTCCCAGGGAAAGATGCAGGCAGCGAAACAGTATGTAGAGGAGACAAGGGCATATGAGGATGCCAGAAGAAAACTCATCTTCTACTATAATCACAATATGTCCGGAGGAAAATGGAACGGAATCGTTACACCGGAGGACTTCCCGCCGCCGAGAACGGCGATGTATCCTGCATGTACCCCACCCCTTTCTATGGGAGAAACTAGGATGCTTATTTCTCTTTGGAATGAAGAAGACAAGATTTCTTTTGTCAGTCCTTCCACGAAATGGCTGGAGATTTCCAATGCGGGAGCGGGCAGTTTTCAATATAAGATTGAAGCTCCGGACTGGGTGAAACTTTCGAAAAAACATGGACAGGTGTCCCGGGAAGAGAGAATACTAATTTCAGCAGATGATACAACTGAAAAAAGGCAGGGAAAGATTCTTATTACAAATGAATCAGATGGCAGCAATTACGATATACCGGTAGAGATAGATCCTGTGCCTGCTGATTTTGAGAATCCGGAAGACGACGGAGCAGTTGTGATCTCAATGTCTGGTGTAAAAACAAAAGGATTTCGAACTATTCCGAGACTTGGAAGGGAAGAAGGCAGCCTTCTGGAAGGATACAAAGAAGGGGCAGAGACATCTTTTCCTATATATTTGACCAGTGAAGGAGAATTTCTGCTGGAAGTTCACCGGTTTCCCTCTCTGAATTCTACCGGAAGGATTCGAATGGGCGTGAAGATTGACGATGGTGAATTCCGGACCATAGAGAGTAAAGCCACTGATGAGTATAGGGATACCTGGGAGTGTAACTCCGCAAATAATGTGGACAAGCTCTGGCTGAAACTGGCGCATCTGAACCATGGATCCCATACGATTACCCTGAAAGTAATAGACCGGTATTTTGCAGTTTCTAAATTGGTGATTTATACAAAAAAGAAAAAAGAAAACAATCTCGGGATCCTCCGTGGGAGTCAAGAACTTCCCAAAACGGGGTGGATTTTAAAATGGGCAGATGACTTTTACGGAAACTTCAGACTTAAGCCAAGAAAAGAGATTTTCGCCAGGAAGTCAGTGACAAAAGACAGTCTGGTAGCCACAGATCATTTTATAGAGGTCCCGAGATATGCCAAGACAAAAACTCCTGAAGAAATTCTTAAAGCGGCGTATGAAGTTTTTGAAGAGAAGGATCAGGCAGTAAAGATCGATGCTGTCACTGCGTATATGCAGACAGATTTCGCTTTTACAGAACAGGAGAACTGGCAGTACTGCAGCAGTGAGTCCTATGGAAGAAGTGGTCTGGCATTATATATCAGGGATAAGGAAAGATATTGGAAGGACGTCATGTCTGCGCCAAAGCTTAACTATCAGATCAAATGTACGGGCGGAAGGTATTGTTTGTGGGTGCTGCTTCGAATTAATCCTACAAGATTGTATTGCCTGGGCGCAGCAGTGGATCACAACTTTTTAAGTGAAAATCAATTGTATAATCAGGGACGATTATGGAGATATGAAGCAGAACAGATCTGGCAGTGGCTTTCTTTTGCTGACATAGAACTCAGTAAAGGGAAGCATCTGCTGACATTAGCAGTACTATCAGGGGGTGTCAGGATAGACAGACTTTACCTGACGAAAAAAAGTGACACTCCTCCGATGGATCTGTACTGGGACTACGGGTTAAATTAATCAGAAACTTTTCTTTATTGCATAAACTTCCGGCATGGGTTAAAATCTCATTATGGAGACAAAGAGATCTCTGAATCATATGGGGTCAAATTACTTTTGACCCCAACCTCATATTATTTAACGAAAGGTTTTAACTATGTCTATTTCTAACACAGAAAACAAAATAGGGATCCCACTGGAGGGTTTCGGCGAAGCATCCCGGAAGGCATCCTGTGAGGGAATTGTCCTTCTTAAAAATGACCGCAACATGCTCCCTTTCCTTTCCTCTGACAACATTTCCATCTTTGGCAGATGCCAGATTGATTATTATAGAAGTGGAACCGGTTCAGGTGGTGCGGTAAATGTAGAATACACATCGAATTTGTTAGATGCTCTTCGTCAACAAAAAGATGTACGCATCAATGAAGAGCTGGCAGCTGTTTACGAATCATGGATCAGAGAACACCCCTTTGACAACGGGGGAGGCGCCTGGGCAGCCGAGCCATGGTATCAGGAGGATATGCCTGTTTCAGATGAACTGGCAGCAAGCGCGAGTGAAAATTCCAATAAAGCCATAGTCGTCTTTGGCCGAACAGCCGGCGAAGATCAGGACAATGCCCCTGTGGAGGGTAGTTTTCTTCTGACAAGGGAAGAACTCGGAATTTTGCATACCGTGACAAAACATTTTGATCAGGTCGCAGTGGTCTTAAATGTCTCGAATATCATAGATATGAGTTGGCTTGACACTTTGGAATATAAGGATCACATATGCTCGGTACTCTATAGCTGGCAGGGAGGTAGTGAAGGTGGTAATGCCTGTGCATGCGTTCTTTCTGGAGACGTAAATCCCAGTGGAAAGCTGGCGGATACGATAGCCAGTTCGATCGACGATTATCCCTCTACGAAGAACTTTGGGGACGAAAAAGAGAATATATATCAGGAAGATCTCTACGTCGGATATCGCTATTTTGAGACATTTGCACCAGAGAAAGTACTTTTCCCATTCGGATATGGGAAGTCTTATACAGACTTTGAACTGAGAGGTTCCGGCTTTCAGGTGAGCGGAAGCGGAAAAGACACACGGATTAAAGTCTGCGTTGAAATAAGAAACAAGGGTTTGAAATATGCCGGTAAAGAAGTCGTACAGCTCTATGTGGAAGCGCCGCAGGGGGCGCTTGGAAAGCCATCCAGATCGCTGGCAGGATTTGCAAAGTCCAGCTTGCTTGCGCCACAGGAATCAGAAAAGCTCCAGATTGAGGTTTCGGTTACCGCATTGGCATCCTACGATGACAGCGGCAAAACAGGACACAAATCTTGCTGGGTCCTCGAACCAGGGGTGTATCGCTTCTATCTGGGTACGGATGTGAGATCTGCCGAGCCGGTCTGTGACGACAAAGACACCTTCTATCTGAACGATTGTCTTGTGACAGAACAGTTGGAGGAAGCACTTGCTCCTACAAAAAGTTACCAGAGGATCCGTCCCGGACAGAGAAAAGAAAATGGAACGTATGAAATTGCTTATGAAGAAACACCGCGCCATACGATATCCATGGCGGAGCGGATTTGCGAGAATCTTCCGGCGGACATGCCGATCACCGGGGATCGGGGAATTACATTTCGAGATGTGAGAGACAAAAAGGTCGAATTGTCAGAATTTGTGGCGCAATTTTCAAAAGAAGAACTGGCCAGAATTGTTCGGGGCGAAGGTATGGGGAGTCCACTTGTAACGCCCGGAACCGCATCTGCTTTCGGCGGCGTTGCAAAGAGTTTGAGACACTATGAGATTCCTGCAGCATGCGCATCGGACGGTCCGTCTGGAATCCGTATGGACAGTGGTCTTAAGGCGACACAGCTTCCGATTGGCACGTTGTTAGCCTGTACCTGGAATCCGGCACTGGTTGAAGCACTTTATGAACTGGAAGGCAGAGAATTGCTTTCGAATCGCGTTGATACACTTCTGGGGCCGGGAATCAATATCCATAGAAATCCATTAAATGGAAGAAACTTCGAATATTTTTCCGAAGATCCGCTTCTTGCCGGACGTTTTGCGGCAGCGGTTACAAGAGGAATTGGAAGAAAAGGCCCTGCCGCGACGGTGAAACATTTTGCATGCAACAGTCAGGAGCAGGGGAGAAACACAGCTAATTCGGTAGTTTCCGAGCGTGCACTTCGCGAAGTTTATCTGAAAGGTTTCGAGCTTGCTGTGAAAGAAGGCCAGGCACGCTCTATCATGACTTCCTATAATCCGATCAATGGTCACTGGTCGGCCTCAAACTATGACTTGTGTACGACTGTGCTGAGAAGGGACTGGGGATATACAGGAATCGTAATGACCGACTGGTGGGCAAAGATGAATGACCCAGTAGCCGGGGGAACTGCTGGTGTGACGAACACAGCTGCAATGGTGCGGGCACAGAATGATCTCTATATGGTAGTGACAAACAAAGGAGCCGAGGAAAATGCCTACGGTGACAACACGCTGGAAGCCATAGAAGAAGGAAAACTTACAACAGGCGAACTTCAAAGATCAGCGATGAATATCTTAAATTTTATTCTGCATTCACCAGTGGCAGAACGTGCGGAAAAAGACATCGCTGCGGAAGATGGTGAGGACGGATTAGGTGCAGAAAATATCCGATTTACCACGATTCGTTTTCTGCCAAAAGAGCAGAAGAGTCGGCAGATTACACTTGAACAGGACGGAAAGTACAAGATTCTGGCAAAGGTAAAGTCAGACCTTTCGGAGCTTGCACAGTCATCTACTAATATTTGCATGAATGGCCAGATCGTGGCAACGATTCAGTCGCATGGAACCGATGGAGTCTGGAATCTGATCAAAGTAGAAAACGTGTTCCTAAAGGCGGGAGAATATGAGATGACACTCGAAACGATAAAACCCGGTCTTGAAATCACATGGGTCGATTTGACTGTGTGAAGTTAATCATCATATAGCTATTTTGAAAAAGTCCATTAAGACATCTTGACCCCACAAAAGTATGGTGATACAATATATAAAAGTGGCTTTTGCCATGTGAGTTCGAAAACAACGAGTAGTATTTATCAGGGCAGTATCTGATAAGTGCTCCTCGTTGTATTATTTCAGAGAAAGAGGTATACACATTATGCTAAAAGAGCTTGCTAAAAGTATTCGAGAATACAAAAAAGCTTCGATTGCAACCCCGTTGCTGGTATCGGTGGAGGTAGTGTTGGAATGTATCATTCCCTTTATTATTGCAAACCTGGTGAATCATATTAAGGCCGGCAGTGATTTAAGTGTGATCATAAGATATGGAATTGTACTTTTTATTATGGCAGCATTTTCACTTTTGTTTGGCGCACTGGCGGGTAATACCAGTGCAATTGCTTCGAGTGGCCTTTCAAAGAATCTTCGTAAAGATATGTTCATCAAAATTCAAAGTTATTCATTCGAAAATATTGATAAGTTTTCCCCTTCATCAATCGTGACAAGAATGACAACAGATGTTTTTAACATACAGAATGCCTATATGATGATTATCCGTGCTGCGATCCGTTGTCCGCTGATGATTGTGTTCGCATTTGTCATGGCCTTTGTCATGGGCGGAAGGATGGCATTCATTTTTTTGATTGTTGCTCCAATCCTGGGTTTTGGACTTTTTACAGTAATTCGTAAAACAGTTCCTTTATTTCGAAAGGTTTTCAGAAAATATGATAATCTGAATGCTTCCATACAGGAAAATGTGAATGCCATGAGGGTTGTAAAATCTTACGTTCGTGAGGATTATGAGAAAGATAAGTTTGAATACGCCGCACAGGATGTCTGTAACGATTTCACAAAGGCCGAGAGAATTCTGGCTTGGAACGGACCGATGATGCAGTTTTGTATTTATACGGTTATGAGTTTTGTCTTATCCTTTGGGTCTTATATGGTTATTACCACCAGAGGTCTGGATCTTGATCTCGGGCAGATGTCCGCGCTGGTTACATACAGCTTTATGATCCTGCAGAGTCTGATGATGTTGTCCATGGTATTTGCCATGATTACGATGTCAACCGAATCTGCAGAACGTGTTGTTGAGATTCTGACGGAAGAGAGTTCCCTGACGGATCCCGAGGATCCGATTTATGAAGTAAAAGACGGATCAATTGATTTTGAAAATGTCAGTTTCAAATATTCAAAGAATGCGAAAAAGATGGTTTTGTCGGATATTAATCTTCATATTAATTCCGGTGAGACGATCGGAATTATAGGTGGAACAGGGTCATCAAAATCCTCTCTGATCCAGCTGATATCAAGACTATATGATGCGACCGAAGGAACAGTCAAAGTTGGTGGCCTCGATGTGAGAAGTTATGATCTCGATGCTCTTAGAAACCAGGTTTCTGTTGTTCTTCAGAAAAATGTCCTGTTTTCTGGAACGATTAAAGATAATCTGAGATGGGGCAGCAAGGATGCGACAGATGAACAGATGATTCAGGCATGTAAGATTGCACATGCGGATGAATTCATTGATCAGTTTCCGCAAGGGTATGATACTTATATAGAACAGGGCGGAAGCAATGTCTCCGGCGGACAGAAGCAGAGACTGTGTATCGCCCGTGCACTATTGAAAGATCCTAAGATCCTGATCATGGATGATTCGACCAGTGCAGTTGATACAAAGACGGATGCCCAGATCCGTAAAGCGTTCCGAACGTTTATTCCGGAGACGACGAAGATTATTATCGCACAGCGTGTTTCATCGGTTGAGGATGCCGATCAGATTATTGTTATGGAAAGTGGCCGGGTCAATGCGGTCGGAACCCATGACGAACTGATGGCTCATAATGATATTTATAGAGAGATTTACGAATCACAGAATAAGGCAGGTGATAATGATGAAGAGTAATGAAAAGGTTAAGCCGACTTCCGGAATCAAGAAAGGTACGGCACTGCGCGTTATAAAGACACTATTTCAATTTTATCCGGTTATGATGCCTCTGACAGTGATCTGTATTCTGTTTAATGCCATAGTAGGGGCAATCCCTGCTGTGTTTATGCAGCGTGTTATGGCAGTTGTTGAGACAAGCTGGAAGACAGGGGATTGGGCAGGTGCCGGTCCAAAGATATTGTCAGACGTCAGAATTTTGGTCACTTTTTATGTGTTGTCCCTGCTTTCCGGTGTTGCATTTAACCAGATGATGGCTGTTATCACACAGGGATTTTTAAAGAAAATGCGTGTGAAGATGTTTTCCGGGATGCAGAATCTGCCGATCAAATACTTTGATACGCATAATCACGGTGATATTATGAGTCACTATACGAATGATATTGATACGATGCGGCAGATGGTATCACAAAGTTTCCCACAGCTTTTGATTTCAATCGTCTCAGTGGTCAGTGTATTCTTTATTATGATTTACTACAGTGTCTGGCTTGCTCTTGTCGTAGTGATTGGTGTTATCATCATGTTGTTTGTCACAAAGAAAGTGGCAGGGACATCATCGAGATTCTTCTTCAGGAACCAGGACTACCTGGGGCGGGAAGAAGGTTATATAGAAGAAATGATGAACGGTCAGAAGGTTGTCAAGGTGTTCTGTCATGAGCAGGAGGCGATTGACGGTTTCAATGAGATCAACGATAAACTGTTCGTGACATCGAGCACTGCTCACCGCTACGCCAACATGCTGATGCCGATTCTTACAAATATCGGAAATGTATTATACGTTATCGTAGCTGTGGTGGGTGGGATCCTTTTGGTACAGGAAATACCGAATATCAGTCTTTCGGGAATGGCAATCAGTATCAGTGTGGTAGTACCCTTCCTGAATATGACAAAGCAGTTCTCCGGAAATGTAAGCCAGGTTTCAAATCAGATCAACTCCGTTGTCATGGGTGTTGCAGGTGCACAGCGTATTTTCGATCTGATCGATGAGAAGCCGGAGCAAGATAATGGATTTGCGACTTTAGTCAATGCGAAAGAAGCGAATGGAGACATCGTGGAATGCAAAGAGCATACAGGAATCTGGGCATGGAAATACCCTCATGAAGATGGGAACGTTACTTATTCGAAGCTAAATGGTGATGTCCGATTCCGCGACGTGGACTTTGCCTATGATCCGGATAAGATGATTCTGCATGACATCTCCATTTACGCAGAACCGGGACAAAAGGTTGCGCTCGTGGGTGCCACAGGAGCCGGAAAAACAACGATTACCAATCTACTGAATCGTTTCTATGATATTGTGGATGGAACAATTCTCTATGACGGAATTGATATTAATGAGATCAAAAAGGACGATCTGAGACATTCACTCGGAGTCATCCTGCAGGATACCAATCTTTTCACCGGAACAGTTATGGACAACATCCGCTATGGCAGGCTGGATGCAACGGATGATGAGTGTATTGAGGCTGCAAAGCTTGCCGGAGCGGATGATTTCGTCACGCGGCTGCCGAACGGATATCAGACGATGCTTTCAGGAAATGGTGCGAATCTTTCCCAGGGACAGCGTCAGCTGCTTGCCATCAGTCGTGCTGCCGTTGCGGATCCGCCGGTTTTGATCATGGATGAGGCGACATCCTCTATCGATACAAGAACTGAGGCGATCGTACAGCGCGGCATGGATGCTCTGATGGAGGGCAGGACTGTATTCGTCATCGCCCACAGACTTTCAACTGTAAAGAACTCAGATGTCATCATGGTACTGGATCACGGACGAATCATAGAGCGTGGCAATCATGATCAGCTGATTGAGAAGAGGGGAACTTACTATCAGCTGTATACAGGTGCATTCGAACTCGAATAACTCTATCATAAAAAAGCCCTGAGACTGGCTGATATCGGAGTAATCCGGCAGAGCGCAGTCTCAGGGCTTTTATCGCAGTTAGTTTTCGAGTTTGCTATTATTTATACTTTGTCAGTTTTCCAATCAGGTTCACTTTCGGGCAGGTTCCTCGCCAGATACTCACCAGACTGGGATAGTGCTTATAAAGCATTAGTATGGTGATGATCATTGCCAGAATTCCCGCTTCCGATCCATATCTAAAAAATGCCGGAACGAGAAAAACAATAGGAATAGTGATCGCACCAATGGGAAGGTATTTGGTGAGCAGCACGAGGATACCACCGATGATGCATGCGAGAAATCCGTAACCGGGTGAATACAAGACCAGCAGGATGCACGTGACGGCGACACCCTTTCCGCCTTTAAAGTGTTTCCAGAATGGAAAATTGTGACCGATCAGAACACCAAGGCCCGCGTAGAGGATAGAAAGTCTGTGCGGCAGAGAAAGGAACACGCCGCACAGAACGCAGGCAATGATCGTCTTTCCGATGTCGCCGACCAGAACCATAAGACCGGGCAGAATGCCCAGTTGGCCGGTTACATTTGCCATGCCGGGATTCCCGCTTCCAATTTCCTCCGGGTGTTTTCCAAGTTTATTCTGTACCACTAGTTCAGCAGTCAGAAAATTACCAAATCCATATCCTATCAGTAAACAGATGATACGTATCATAAAAGGTACCCCCTTTAGGCTTGTGATCTGATGTTGCTTTTGCAAATCCAGTATTATTGATAACCTAGTATAGCATCATCTACAGAAGTTTCAAGGGCTTTTGTCAGTATGGGCCAGATTATTCCATATATTCGGGTGTTACGCGTTTGTGACTTCAGGTTCATGTTTTATACGATTTTGATCCTGTATTTTTGCAGCCAGTAGTTAACCTGAAGCATGTAGGCAATTAGCTGGGGCCCCGCCATCAGTTGTCCGTAGAATGGTTTTCCATAATCAGACGGCGATTCCAGGAATGCATAGACTTTTCGCTGATCCAGGAAGTCGCGGATCGGGGCACGCGGATCGGTCAGTGTCTCTCTTAACAGATTTGCGAGCATTTTTTCATATGCGGGATCATAGGTCTTGGGGTAGGGACTCTTTTTTCTCCACAAAATTTCTTCTGGCAGAATTCCCTCTGCACTGTAGCGAAGCAGTCCTTTTACAATGCCATTTGGACTTTTCATGTCCCATGGAACATTCCAGAGATATTCTACGATTCGGTGGTCGGCAAAAGGCACTCGTGCCTCGAGTCCAGAGTACATGCTGGCCCGATCCATACGGTCCATAAGCGTCACCATAAACCATCTGAGATTCAGGTAAGAGATTTCACGTCTGCGGCTTTCTTTTGGATCCTCTCCGATAAGACGCGGTGTCTCACTTATCGTCTTTTCATATGCTGCATGGGCGTATTCCTGTAGGGACAGTTCATGAATGACATCATCGGACAGCAGCATTTTCCGAGGTTCCATACTTGGGGACCAGGGAAATTCGTCTGTTTCAAAGGCCTCCCTTTTGTGGAACCAGGGGTAACCACCGAAGATTTCGTCGGCGCATTCGCCAGTCAGTGTTACTTTGTTGTAGCTTACAACCTGTGAGCAGAAGTAAAGCATCGAAGATTCCACGTCACCCATACAGGGGAGATCCCGGGCATCTACTGCTTTGAATAGATAGTCAATCATATCGAGGTTATCGCATTCAAGAAATCGATGATTTGTTCCGGAATATGTGACCATCTTTTCCACCCATGGCCGGTCCTGACTTGGCTGGAAGGAGTTTGACTGGAAATATTTGCTGTTATCTTTAAAGTCAAAAGAGAATGTGTTAAGCACTTTCCCCTGTTTTTTCAGCTCTCGGGCACAGATGGCTGTGACGATACTGCTGTCGACGCCTCCAGACAGGAACGTACTGATGGGAATGTCGGAGAGCATTTGTTTTTTGACAGAGTCTTCGACAAGCCATGCAGTCTTCTCTACGGTTTTTTTCCATGGGTCCTCATGGGGATGACTTTCCAGTTTCCAGTAAGAAAAAGATTTACAGCCGTCCCGATCAAATGTGAGATATTCTCCCGGCAGGACTTCAAGGGTGTCTTTGAAAACGCCTTTTCCGTAAGATTTTGCCGGACCTAAGGCAAACACCTCGCATAATCCGTCGCGGTCTAAAGCGGGCGAGAATCCGGGGTAGGAGAATAACCCTTTGATCTCTGATGAGAACACAATTGTTTTATTCAGGATTGTGTAGAATAAGGGTTTTACGCCCAGACGATCGCGGAAGAGGAAGAGCCTGTCGGACCGGGTATCCCAGATGGCAATCGCGAAGATGCCGTTTAACTTCTTAATATAATCAGCTCCATACTTCATATAACCAATCAGGACAACTTCTGTGTCGCTTTCGGTTTCGAATTCGCATCCCTCTTCTTGAAGTTCATTCTTTAATTCACGCATGTTGTAGATCTCTCCGTTCAGGAGAATACTGCATGAGGTTGATTCATATCTTCGAGTCATGGGCTGATGCCCGGTCTCCAGATCAATGATGGAAAGCCTTACGTGGGCAAGGCCGCAGTTTTCATCCAGATAGCTTCCCTCGTCATCGGGGCCACGGTGTTTTTGAACTCGATTCATCTGGTCAAGGACAGCGGTCCACTTTCCGCTGTCTTTCGTATAATTCTCAGTTAGATTACAAAATCCGGCAATTGCGCACATTGCTGCCTCCTTCATGAAAAGTCGGGATCACTGGATCACCGGTTGATATTGTCTGTCATCAAGAGCCATTTCCAGAGTCGGAATCAGAAGTTTGGTATGTGCAATCATGGAATTTGGCTTCTTTTTGGGATTATCCTGGCCGAAGGGGACGAAATAAATATGCTTAGCATTCATAAGCAGACCAATATTTTTCATATTTGTCGCCAGAGCATCGTTTGTTGCGATTGAGAGAACCAGGGGCTTTTCGTTGCGCAAATGGGCCTTGGCTGCCATAAGAGCCGGCGTGTCAGTGATTCCATTAGCCAGTTTAGCGATGCTGTTGCCAGTTGCGGGCATGATAACCAGGATGTCAAGGAGACTCTTCGGACCGATGGGTTCTGCCTGATCAACTGTGAGAATCGGTTCATTTCCTGTAATATATCTTGCCTCGGATATAAAGTCCCGGGCGTTTCCAAAACGGCTGTCTATTCGTTGGGCGTTGTCGGAAAAGATCGGCGTAACGATGGCCTCGGCTTTTACGAGGTCTTGTAATACCTCGAATGCTTTTTTATAAGTGCAAAAGGAACCGGTGAATGCAACACCTACTTTTTTCCCTTTTATAGTCATATACTAAAACTCCTTTCTGATAAAAGGTAAATTGGATTTTACAGAGCGAAGGATGGCGTTTGCAGAAGAGACGGGAGAATACCGCCCCGGAAGCTGGGGCACCAGGTGTGCCGCCAGATGAAGCTTTTCGGCTGCGTCATAATCAACTCCGCCCGGAGCCGATGCTATGTCTATGATTAAGGCATCCGGCTGAATCTTTTCCAACAGTTCATGCGTGAGCAGAACGCTGGGAATGGTATTAAAGATGAAAGAGAAGTGACCGATAGAATCTTTCAGCTTTTTCATATCAATGGTGCCATCTGTGACGATTTCAGCTTCGGCTCTTGCCCTTGGGTTTCTGGCGCATACTGTCACTTCACAGAAAAGGCCTTTCAGGTAAGTTGCCAATGACTTTCCACACTTTCCATAGCCCAGCACGAGACAGGGACTGTGAGAAAGATTTTTGCTGCTTTCGGCAATTGCTTCACAGATTGCACCTTCCGCAGTTGCAATAGAGTTATAAAGTGTAAGTTCTTCATCATTCATTAGATCAAAGACCCGCACGCCCTTTGCACTCAGGGTGTCTTTAAAAAATGCGGGAATATTTCCTGCAAAGAAATACTGTCCCTCCTGAAGAGAAGCCGTGAGTTTATCAGGGATCAGATTCATCTCTCCCGTCTGATGGTTAATGAGTTTGTTTCTCATCAGCGGAATAGGCGCGATGACAGAAAAAGCACTACTTACGGCATCTTCAATACAATCAGCCGAAAAAGCTTTCTCTGATTTTTCACAAAGGGCATACTGACACACACGGTATCCCTCATCTATCAGTTGCTCAGTGATAAAAAACTGGCGCATATCTCCGCCAATCACCGCAAAATCATAATTTTGTCTATTCAAAAAAGTGCCTCCTATTGTGAGTTCACTTATAAATAACATATGATACAACAGGGTCAAAAGGTTATGTTTTTCATGCTTGCATGAAAAAACATAACTTTGGGACCCGCAAACTCATGAGAATGCAGCCCAATAGGGCGGAATTCGAATGAGTTTAGGATTGCGGGAGCACGAAGTGCGGAGCAATCCGTGTTGTATCAAAAGGTGCGAGAGGCCACAAGGAAACTTGTGCTCTTTTTCATGTTCACATGAAAAAGGCATACCCCGTGTTGTCAGCACCCTTTTTTGCAAAATGCCCAAAATCTCGTAGAATCCTGTCGGATTCATTGACTTAATGTCTATTCTTTATTATAATATACGGTAGGATTGCATGCACACGAAGTGCAGACCAATCCCCGGTATCAAAGAATGAAATCCAGGAGAATTAAGTTCTGATGAATTAAAGGTTTGACAGATAATAAGCTTGGAAAAAGAGGAAACAATGGAACATAAGACTGGTCTGGAAGATGCATACGTGATGAAAGACAATAAGAGGCTCCGTATGGGATATACGACAGGATCGTGTGCTGCCGCCGCGGCAAAAGCGGCGGCGTCTATGCTTTTGTGTGGAAGTAGCATCGAGGAGACTGCACTTATGACGCCGAAAGGTATTCTGCTGCATCTTCTGATCGAAGACATCAAGATCAAGACAGATGACAACAATACACCGATTCAGGTGAGCTGCGCAGTGCGAAAGGACGGCGGGGACGATCCGGATGTGACAGATCAGGCGCTTGTCTATGCGACAGTGACCAGACAAGACGAGGGAATCACGATCGATGGCGGAGAAGGTGTGGGACGTGTGACAAAACCAGGTCTTGCCCGTGCGGTCGGGGAGGCGGCAATCAACCCTGTTCCCCTTCAGATGATTACGCAGGAAGTGCAGGATATCTGCAGAGAATATGGATATCACGCTGGATTAAAAGTGGTCATCAGCATCCCGAGAGGAAGAGAACTGGCAGATAAAACCTTTAATCCCAGGCTTGGAATTGAGGGCGGGATCTCGGTTCTCGGGACCAGCGGGATTGTGATCCCCATGAGCGAAGATGCACTGATTGCCAGCATTCGTCTGGAAATGCAGACGTATGCTGCACGAGGAGAGAAATATCTGCTTGTCACACCCGGAAATTACGGAGAGAGATTTGCCTCTCAAATGAAGGAGTTAGATCACAGCACACAGATGAAATGCAGCAATTATGTCGGAGAGACAATTGACATGGCTGTCGAACTGGGGTTTAAGGGCGTCCTTTTTATCGCCCATATTGGAAAATTTATCAAAGTCTCCGGCGGGATCATGAATACGCACTCCCACAGCGCAGACTGTCGTGCAGAACTCATGGCAGCGGCATGTATCCGGGCTGGGGGAGATGCGGATACAGCCCATAAGGTTCTTGATACATTTACCACTGAGGAAGCACTTGATGTTCTGGAAAAATCTGGTGCACAACTGGTTTGCAAGACGATGGAACAAGTCTGCCTGCGTGTGGAATTCTATCTGAAAAACAGATGTAAGGGCAGAATTCAGATTGGTGCAGTTCTCTTTTCACAGGTGAGGGGAAAACTGGGCGAGACATCTGAGGTGCCTTCGCTGATTAATTATTTAAATAACGAATGAGAGGAATAAAATAGATGACAGGAAAATTATATGGTGTCGGTGTCGGTCCCGGGGATCCGGAACTTATGACTTTAAAAGCGGTAAAGGTCATAAGAGACAGCGATGTGATTGCGCTGCCGGGAGAACATCCAAAAGATACGGTTGCCTGGCAGATTGCGGTAAAAGTCTGCCCGGAGATGGAAGAAAAAGAACTTCTGGCAGTACCTATGCCGATGACGAAAGATAAAGAAAAACTAAAAGAGAGTCACAGACAGGGTGCAAGAATCATCTGTGGCGGGCTAAAAACCGGAAAGCAGGTGGCTTTTCTGACACTTGGAGATCCGACGGTTTATTCTACCTATCTCTACATGCATAAAATCGTAAAAAATGCCGGATATCCGGTTGAAATCATTAATGGGATCACTTCATTTACCGCAGTAGCGGCGAAACTGAATATGGGTCTGGCAGAGGGCGGCGAGCTTTTACACGTTGTACCGGCGTCCTATCAGATTCAGGATTCCCTGGAACTTCCCGGGACGAAAGTTCTGATGAAGGCTGGAAAAAGGATCCGCGATGTAAAACAGCAGCTGAAAGATCATAACGTGGAAGTTTCGATGATTGAAAATTGTGGAATGCCTGAGGAAAAGATCTATTACGGGGTGGATGAGATACCGGAGGATGCCGGCTATTATTCGCTGTTGATTGTAAAGGAGAAACGAAGATGATTCATTTCGTAGGAGCAGGCCCGGGAGCACCGGACTTGATTACTGTTCGGGGAAAACAATACCTTGAAAAGGCAGATGTGATTATCTATGCCGGATCGCTGGTGAATCCGGAACTGTTAAGCTATAAAAAAGAAGGCTGTGAAGTCTATAATTCTGCAAAAATGACGTTGGAAGAGGTTATCGCTGTCATGGAGCAGGCTGAGAAAAGCGCTCTGACGACGGTGAGATTACATACAGGCGATCCCTGTATCTATGGTGCGATCCGTGAGCAGATGGATATCCTGGATGAGAAGAAGATTACCTATGATTCGTGTCCCGGCGTGAGTTCTTTTTGTGGGGCGGCATCGGCACTCGATCTGGAATATACGCTGCCGGATGTCTCTCAGAGTGTTGTGATTACCAGAATGGCAGGGAGGACTCCGGTACCCGAAAAAGAGAGCATAGAGTCTTTTGCAGCACACCAGGCGACGATGGTGGTTTTCTTGAGTACGGGGATGCTGCAGGACTTAAGCCGCCGGCTAATTGCAGGAGGATACACGGCCGATACGCCGGCAGCCATCGTGTATAAGGCGACCTGGGATGACGAAAAGACATGTGTCTGCACTGTGGGTACACTTGCAGAGACGGCAAAGCATGAAGACATTACGAAAACCGCACTGATGATTATCGGAGATGCGGTCACACATTCAAATTATGACCGCTCTTTGCTGTACCATCCCGAGTTTACAACAGAATACAGAAAGGGGAGCAGTCCGACGTAGTTATGAAAATAGCAGGAATATGTTTTACCCAGAACGGGTATCACTTGTTAGAGAAGATAGAAAAGATCTTAAGACAGGAGGATCACGATGTCTGCGTCGCTTATAAAAGCCGCTTTTCAGCGAAAGATCATCCGGAGAAACTCCAGGAGGATTTAAAAGAATGGGTTGGGAAACGTTTCCTAGACAGCGATGCGGTCATTTTTATCGGTGCTACAGGGATTACGGTACGAACAATCGCGCCGTATGTAAAGGATAAAAGGCAGGATCCGGCTGTGATTGTACTCGATGAGAGTGGAAAGTTCTGTATTCCGCTCCTGTCCGGACATATCGGCGGTGCAAATGATCTCGCCGTGTGGCTGGCGGATCGGATACATGCGGTTCCGGTTGTGACAACGGCGACGGATATCAATGATATCTTTGCCGTCGATGTTTATGCGAAGAAGAACCATATGACACTTTCTAATATGACCTATGCGAAAGAGGTTTCTGCATCACTGCTGAGTGGATATCCGGTGGGCTTTCAAAGCGATTTTCCGGTAGAGGGTGCGCTTCCATCGGGATTCGTGTGGGAGAAAGATCTGGGTCCGGAAGATCCAGAGACTGTGACGCTAGGTGTAAGCGTCAGTCCTTCCTACAAGAATGCACACTTTGACCATTGTCTGTGGTTGATTCCAAAGTGTATCACAATCGGGATTGGATGCAGAAAAGGGGCAACTTCTGCGCAGATTGCGGATCTTGTCCGCGATGTTTTAAAGGAGAATTACCTCTATCCGGAGGCTCTTAGCCGCGTGGCTACAATCGACCGGAAAGCCGAGGAGCCTGGACTTTTGCAGTTTTGCAGGGAACTAGATCTTCCGATGGTCACCTACACAGCAGAGGAGCTCAATGCAGCAAAGGGGAAGTTTACCCCATCCAAATTTGTCAAGGATACCACGGGCGTGGACAATGTATGTGAACGCTGTGCGATGCTTGCGGGTAATGGTGAGATGATTGTAAAGAAAACACAAAAAGATGGCGTAACCTGTGCCTGCGTGCTTTCAGACTGGAGGGTTAGCTTTGAATAAGATTTATGTTGTGGGCATCGGCCCCGGAGCTTATGAAAAAATGACAATTGAGGCTGATCGGGCCTTACAGTCAAGCGATATGATAATTGGATATACGGTGTATGTAGATCTGGTAAAGGAACACTACCCCACTAAGATATTTCTCACAACGCCGATGAAAAAAGAAGTAGATCGCTGCATGATGGCGTTTGAGGAAGCAAAAAAAGGTCACGTGGTGTCGATGATCTGCAGCGGAGATACCGGCGTCTATGGAATGGCGGGGCTGATGTATGAGATCGGGGAAAAGTATCCGGATGTGGAACTTAAGATTATACCAGGTGTGACGGCGGCTCTTGCAGGAGCCGCTGTCCTTGGGGCGCCCCTGATTCACGATTTCTGTCTGATCAGCCTAAGCGATCTTCTGACGCCGAAAGAAAAGATAAAGAGCAGACTTTTACACGCCTCTGAGGCGGATTTTGTGATCTGTCTATATAATCCATCGAGTAAGAAGCGAAGCGGTTATCTTAGATGGGCATGTGACCTAATGATGGAATATAAGAGCGAAGATACCGTCTGTGGAATTGTAAAAAATATTGGCCGGGAGAAAGAGAGCGTTTTGCTTCTGTCACTTTCACAGTTAAAGAATACAGACGTGGATATGTTTACCACGGTATTTATAGGGAATTCTCAGACGAAACAAGTAGATGGACATATGGTGACCCCGAGGGGTTACAAGGGGGTCTGAAAATGTATCAGGTACTGCTGTTTGCGGGTACGATTGAGGGCCGTCTTCTCGCAGAATTTTTAAGGACACATCACATAAAAACCAGAGTTTGTGTGGCCACAGAGTATGGCCAAAGTCTGATTGATGGCGATTCGGATATCCATGTCTCCCATGAGAGACTTACAAAAGAGCAGATGGAAGAGCTGATGGACTCCATGCCGGGTGTCCTT
Organism: Blautia liquoris; assembly: GCF_015159595.1. Lineage (NCBI taxonomy): Bacteria > Bacillati > Bacillota > Clostridia > Lachnospirales > Lachnospiraceae > Blautia > Blautia liquoris. The sequence goes on from NZ_CP063304.1 coordinate 694,656, forward strand.
GTCGTGGACGCCACGCACCCCTACGCTGCGCTTGTGACGGATAATATCAAGAATGCCGCAGCACACACGGGTTGTGAGTATCTCCGCCTTTTAAGAGCAGGAGAAAGTATGCATGAGAACACAGGCCAGGGTCTGCCTGTTATCTATGTGGATTCTGCCGCGGCTGCCGCCGACTGGCTAAACGGCCGAGAGGGAGCCGTACTGCTTACGACAGGGAGCAAGGAATTGGCCGAATTTACGAAGGTAAACAATTATGAGGAAAGGCTGTATGCCCGGGTTCTTTCTCTTTGGCAGGTTGTGAAAAAGTGTTCAGATCTTGGAATTCAAGGAAAGCACCTGATCTGCATGCAGGGACCATTTTCCGTGGAAATGAACATTGCTCTGATTCGCCAGCATCAGATCCGATATCTTGTCACCAAAGATACTGGGGCCGCGGGAGGGTTTCCGGAAAAGGTACAGGCAGTAAAAGAGACAGGCACTATACTTGTAGTGATAGGCCGGCCGGTAAAGGAGACTGGAAAGTCTCTTCTGGAATGCAAACATAAGCTGTGTGAGCGTTTTCACTTGGGTTCAAACGCACGGATTGCCCTTGTCGGCATCGGAATGGGAAAAAAAGACGGTATGACCTGCGAGGCCAGAAAATGGTGTGAGAACTCTGATCTGCTGATCGGTGCCTCACGTATGCTTGAGGCTGTCGCAGGTGAAAATCAGGATGTTTATCAGGAATACCGCGCCAAAGAGATTGCAGATTATATCCATAAACATCCGGGATATGATCAGATCGCCATTTTGATGTCTGGCGATGTGGGCTTTTACAGCGGAACTAAGAAGTTGCTTGAGCTATTGCCCCAAGATACCAAACTCTTTCCAGGCGTGGCCTCTGTCGTGGATTTTTGTGCAAAAATCAGAGAATCCTGGGATGATGCCGTGATTTTAAGTGCTCACGGGAAGAGATGCAACTTGTTGATGGAGATTATGCAGCATGAAAAAGTGTTTGCAATTCTGGGAGAACGTGGACAGGTAAGCGACCTTTGTGGAAAACTGCACGACTTTGGGATGGACAATGTGGATATCTATGTCGGCGAACGGCTTTCCTATCCGGAGGAACGGATTATAAAAGGCCATCCGGCAGATTTCCTAAAGTTTGTCACAGATCCGCTTGCAGTTATTCTGGTAAAGAACAAACATGCTTTGGCGTGTGTTACGCATGGACTTTTAGATGAGGACTTTATCCGGGAGAAAGTTCCGATGACAAAGGAAGAAGTGCGTGAAGTCGCAGTCTGCAAACTGCATCTGAAACGCGATTCTGTCGTTTATGATATCGGTGCGGGCAGCGGTTCTGTCTCTGTGGAGATGGCCCGTGTGGCATCGAGGGGCAGAGTCTATGCCATCGAGAAGAAGCCAGACGCAGTACAGCTGCTTAAAAAAAACCGTCAAAAGTTCTGTACAGACAATATGGAGATTGTAAAAGGATATGCCCCGGAGATACTTGAAAGTCTTCCTGTTCCGACGCACGCATTTATCGGCGGTTCTTCCGGTAATCTGAGGGAAATTTGTGAATTGCTGCTGAAGAAGAATCCCAAAATCCGTCTGGTTATGACGACGATCACTCTCGAGACACTCACCGAGGCGCTGAGTGTGCTAAAAGATCTGGCGGTAAGTCATCAGGAAATTGTGCAGATGAGCGTTTCAAGATCCGAGGAGATTGGCCGTTATCATATGATGAAGGGCCAGAATCCAATCTACATTGTATCCTGCCAGGGCGAATGCCAGGTAAAGTCCATGGACAGAAAGGAGAATATATGAGCATAGCGAGAATCCTTTTTGCCGCACCAAAGAGCGGAAGCGGGAAAACACTGATCACCTGTGGTATCCTAAATCTTCTGAAACGCCGTGGTCTTGAGGTATCCTCCTTTAAGTGTGGCCCGGACTACATTGATCCCATGTTCCATCAGACAGTACTTGGAATTGCCGGCAGAAATCTGGATCCTTTTTTCACAGACCCGGATACGACCTGTTATCTCTTTGAAAAACATACAAAAGCCTCCCAGATTGCTGTGATGGAAGGTGTGATGGGTTATTACGATGGTCTTGCCGGGACGAAAACAAGGGCAAGCACCTATGATATGGCAAGGATTACCAATACTCCGGTGATTCTTGTGGCAGATGCGAAAGGAGCCAGTGTCTCGCTGGCTGCTTTAATCAAGGGATTTCGGGATTACAGAGAAGACAGCCATATCGAGGGTGTGATCTTAAACCGACTTTCTCCTATGATGTATAGCGGGATGAAGGAACTTATCGAACGTGAGACAGGTATCGCAGTTCTTGGATACGTTCCGGTTTTAGAGGATTTTGGACTCGAGAGCCGCCATCTGGGTCTGATCCTTCCGGGTGAAGTGCCGGAGCTCAAGGAAAACCTGAACAGACTATCCGACACACTCGAAAAAACATGTGATATTGACAGAATGATGAAACTTGCATCCGGTGCGGGCGAAATCACTTTTGACAAAGATAAGATCAGCACAGCCGGACTTTATACATCGAACGTTAAGAACCAAAGAGTGAGAATCGGTCTTGCCAAAGATGAGGCTTTCTGTTTCTTTTATCAGGACAACCTGGAGTTATTGGAAGATCTGGGTGCAGTTCTTGTGCCTTTTTCTTTGATTCATGACCGGAAACTCCCAGATGATCTGGATGGACTATTGCTTTATGGAGGCTATCCGGAATTGTATGCGAGGGAATTAAGTGAGAATAAATCGATGATGGAAAGTGTGAGAACGGCTATTCAAGAGGGTCTTTTGACTGTGGCAGAATGCGGCGGATTCATGTATCTGCACCGTGAGATGGAGGACATGGAAAGACATAGCTGGCCGATGACTGGTGTGATTGACGGAAAAGTCTCTTATACAGGCAGCTTAAGTCGGTTTGGGTATATCACATTAAATGAAGGCAGTGTTTTTGGAGAAAAAATAGGACCGCTTACGGCGCATGAGTTTCATTACTTTGATTCCACAAGCTGCGGTAATTCCTTTCATGCAGATAAACCGGAAAGCAGCCGACACTGGAAGTGCGTTCACAGCACAGATACTCTGTTTGCCGGGTTCCCGCATCTTTATTACTATGGAAATCCCGCATTTGCAAAGAACTTCATAGATCGGTGCCACGAGAGGAGATTAACGTGAGAGACATGATACTTCCGGCTGTGGCGGCAGGATTTTTGCTGGATCTGATCTTTGGAGATCCGCATTTTCTATATCACCCTATACGGCTGATCGGAAAACTCATCGAAAAACTGGAAAGATTTCTGCGGGCTGTATTCCCAAAGAATAAACGTGGAGAGCGCATCGCCGGGTTTTTACTGGTGATCTTTGTGGTCGGAATCAGCACTGCGCTTCCCGAACTCATTCTGCATTTTTTCTATACAAAAGTGAATATCTGGGCATATTTTGCGTTGGAGACGTTCTGGTGTTATCAGCTTTTGGCGACAAAATCTCTGAAGGTGGAAAGCATGAAGGTCTATGACAAGTTAAAGAACGGCACGCTTACAGAGGCAAGACAGGCAGTTTCCATGATTGTGGGACGGGATACGGATGCTTTGGACAGGGAAGGCGTTACGAAGGCGGCGGTCGAAACCGTGGCGGAGAATACGGCGGACGGTATCATTGCCCCGCTGATTTTTATGATGATTGCCGGGGCAGCAGGAGGGTTTTTCTACAAGTCGATCAATACCATGGACTCCATGGTCGCATATAAAAATGATAAATACCGTTATTTTGGTACTCCTGCAGCAAAACTTGATGATGTGGCAAACTTTCTGCCAAGTCGAATCGGCGGACTTTTGATGATTGCCGCAAGTTATCTGCTCGGGATGAACGGGAAACAGGCGAAAAAAATCTTTTTCCGAGACCGCAAAAAACACAGCAGTCCGAACTCCGCGCAGACAGAATCTGTGATGGCAGGGGCACTGGGTGTACAGCTTGCGGGCAATGCCATCTATTTTGGAAAGATGGTGGAAAAGCCTGCGCTGGGGGATCCGCTTTGTGCGGTCAATCCGGAGGATATTGTAAAGGCCTGCCGGCTGTTATATGCGACGGCTGCTCTGGCATTGGTGCTGACTGGAATCATCCGGCTGCTTGTACTATTGATTTTTTGAATCAAAAATGCCGGAATGGGAGTCAATAGATCTGATTGATATCAACAACTTACGCGCAATCGAGAGGGCAAAATGGAGAATTTGATGAAAGAACAGATACACGGCGGGGATGTGTACCGGCACCCGGATGTGCTCGATTTTTCCGCCAATATGAATCCTCTGGGCACGCCGGAATCGGTGATTTTGGCGGCACAGAAAGGAGTAAGAAACATCTGCAATTATCCGGATGTGCAGCAGCACAAATTAAAGACCGCACTGGCAGACTATGAGAATGTGCCATATGGATCATTGATTTGTGGAAATGGTGCGGCTGAGCTGATCTTTACACTTGCCCAGGCGCTGCGTCCGAAGCGGGCTGTGGTGTTGGCACCGACGTTTGCGGAATATGAGCTTGCCTTAAAGAGCGTGGGATGTGAAATGCACCATGTAATGCTTTTTGAGGAAGATGGCTTTGAGTTAAAAAGCGTACAGGGGGTCTGTGATGAAGTCTCAGCCGGGGCAGACCTCGTCTGTCTGTGCAATCCGAATAATCCCACGGGGAAACTAATCAGCCGCAAGATGATTCTTTCTATCTTAAATCACTGCAGAAAACATCATTCGCGTCTGCTGCTGGATGAGTGTTTTAATGATTTCATTGATGATCCGGATACGTATACGCTGAAACATGATTTTTATGAGTATCCGAATCTTTTTCTGCTCAAGGCATTTACAAAGAGATACGCAATGGCAGGCCTTCGGCTTGGTTACGGAATCTGTTCAGATGTCGGTCTTCTCGACCGCATGGGAAGATGCGTACAGCCATGGAACATCTCTATACCGGCACAGGAGGCGGGAACGGCAGCGTTAATGGAAAAGGATTATGAAAAAAGGGCACGCTTACTGATCCGCACAGAGAGGGAATGGCTGAAGGGGGAACTGAGAAACGCAGGGCTTACGGTATATGATTCAAAGGCAAATTATATCTTTTTTAAGGGACCGGAAGACCTGGGCAGGCACTGCCTTGAGAATAAGGTTATGATTCGTGACTGCAGCAACTATGCCGGTCTTGCGAAGGGATATTACCGGATTGCCGTAAAACGGCATGAGGAGAATGAACAGCTGATCAGGGCGATTGGGAGGTAGAGGATATGGCGAAGGCGATTATGATTCAGGGCACGATGTCGAATGCGGGCAAGAGCCTGATTGCGGCAGGATTGTGCAGAATATTTAAACAGGATGGGTACAAAGTGGCACCATTTAAATCTCAGAACATGGCCTTGAATTCTTTTATCACAAAAGAGGGTCTCGAGATGGGGCGGGCACAGGTGATGCAGGCGGAGGCGGCGGGAATCGAGCCTTCGGTTGATATGAACCCGATTCTGTTAAAGCCCACGAACGACACCGGTTCGCAGGTGATTGTAAACGGAGAAGTTCGCGGCAACATGAGCGCGAGGGATTATTTCAAATATAAAAAACAGCTTTTCTGCGATGTCATGAAGGCTTACCAAAAACTCGATGAACAATATGATATCATTGTGATCGAGGGTGCGGGAAGTCCTGCTGAGATCAATCTGAAGGAAGATGATATCGTGAATATGGGCATGGCAAAGCGTGCGCATGCGCCGGTTCTTCTGGTCGGCGATATTGACCGGGGCGGCGTGTTCGCTCAACTGGTCGGAACGGTTATGCTTTTGGACGATGAGGAAAGAGACATGATCAAAGGGCTGATCATCAATAAATTTCGCGGGGACAAGAGCATTCTGGATCCGGGAGTGGAGATGCTCGAGAAACGCGCGGGGAAGCAGGTTGTCGGCGTTGCACCTTATCTCGATGTTTCGCTGGAAGATGAAGACAGTCTGACCGAACGGTTCGAGGGAAATCAAGAAGTGGGGTTGATCGACATCGCGGTGATCCGTGTTCCGAGAATCTCGAATTTTACGGATTTCAATCCTTTTGAGCGTATGCCCGGGGTGTCCCTTCGGTATGTGACAACTGTAAACGGGCTGAAGAATCCGGATATGATTATTCTGCCCGGGACTAAAAATACAATGGGAGACCTTCTGTGGATGCGTCAGAACGGCCTTGAGGCGGCAATCCTTAAAAAAGCGGCGGCTAAAACAGTAATCTTCGGGGTCTGTGGCGGCTATCAGATGCTGGGTGAGATACTTTCGGATCCTTATGGAGTGGAGCAAAAGGGTACGATGCGTGGTATGGGTCTGCTCCCCATTGAAACCGTATTTACCAAACAAAAAACTAGAACTCGCGTTTCCGGTTCCTTTTCGAAAATTGAAGGACCGCTTTTTGGCCTGCATGGAGTACAGCTTGCGGGTTATGAGATTCATATGGGGGATACGACGCTTTTGGAGGGAGCCAGAGCGCTTACCAGTATCCGTGACACGAACGCGGATAATTCCGGAGAAAAGGCTGATGGAGCCTTTATGGGTCAGATCTATGGGAGCTATGTACATGGTATCTTCGACAAGGAAGAAGTCTCTGACCGGATTGTACAAGCACTTGGGAAAAAGAAGGGAATTGACACCAGTGAGATGACGGGTGTTGATTATCAGACATTCAAGGAGAGTCAGTACGAGCTTTTGGCCGATGGCCTTCGAAAGAATCTGGATATGGAGCAGATTTATCAGATTTTAAATGACGGACTATGATTACAGCAGCGATCAGGGATTATTTATTTCGTGCTTGTATGAGAAAGGATAATTATGGAGGTTAAGGTGGAATTGGAAAATGTAAGGCCTGTGGATATCGAGAAGCGAAGCTTTGAGATTATCACAAGAGAACTGGGAGAAAGAAAACTCCCAAAAGATCAGGAACTGATTATAAAAAGATGTATCCATACGAGTGCAGATTTTGACTATGCAGATAACCTCTGCTTTTCGGATGGTGTGGTAAAAAAAGCGATGGATGCATTAAAACATGGGGCGAACATCGTGACCGATACGCAAATGGCAAGAGCCGGAATCAACAAACGATCCCTTAAAAGACTTGGCGGGGAAGTATACTGCTTTATGTCCGATGAGGATGTGGCGGTGAAAGCGAAAGAACTTGACGTGACCAGAGCCCATGTCAGTATGGAGAAGGCTGCTTGTCTTGAAGGTTCGCTGATCTTCGCCATTGGAAATGCACCGACGGCACTTGTGCGCCTGTATGAATTGATTGAAGAGGGCAGAATTCATCCGGAACTTGTCATCGGTGTTCCTGTGGGATTCGTAAATGTTGTCCAGTCGAAGGAACTGATTATGAAGGCTGACACTCCTTATATTGTGGCAAGAGGCAGAAAAGGAGGAAGCAACATCGCGGCGTGTATCGTGAATGCACTGCTCTATCAGATCAGCAATGATCGAAGCTGAATCGGTTTACCAGAACGGATCTGCCTGTCTGCACATAAACCGGTACATTCATACATAGATCTTATAATAAAACGATGATACCACGGATCGCTCCGCACGGATCTTTTGTTCCTGGTATCATACAGATTGTGTGAGAATCAAAGCCTATGAGAAATAAGAGAGAAGATATCACATTCGATGCGAGCAGCCTGTATACTTATGAGAAGATGCGGCGAGATCTATATATGTTTGAAGCTTGTTTTCCACATATGGCTCTTAATACGGCAGGAATTTCACTTGATGGGCGGGATATCTATGAAGTCATTGTTGGAAATAGAGATGCTAAAAGGCACATTCTGATTCAGGCTTCCATACACGGCCGGGAGTATATCAATACCCTTCTTGCCATGAGACAGCTGAAAAGTTTTCTCGAACAGGAAGAGCCGATGAATGAGGTGTGTTTTCACATCCTTCCTATGACGAACCCAGATGGTGTTACAATCTCTCAGAGAGGCCCCGGGGCAATTCGGAAACCAAAGTTAAGATCCAGGCTTCAAAGGTGCTGCAAAAAGGATTTCAAATCAATAAAAGCCGGTAACGAAGGGACAGTGATTCCGGAATCAAAATATGACGAATATTGGAAGAGATGGAAGGCGAATGCGAGAGGAGTTGACCTGAACCGAAACTTTGACAGTGGATGGCAGGCCTTTCAGGGAACTGCATATGCCTCCTGTGAGCAGTACAAAGGGGCGTTTCCGGCATCGGAACCGGAAGTGCAGGCGATCTTAAAGGTAGAAGCCGAGAATCCTGTTGTGTGTACAATCTCTTACCACTCGTCCGGTCCGGTCATCTACTGGGATTACGGAAGTACAGGGGACGTACGGCTGGCAGATCAAAGCTTGGCTGACTTTGTTTCGAAGGTAACAGGATATGAAAAAGAGTCCACGATCTTAAGTGAACTCGATGCCGCAGGATGCAGTGATTATTTTGTCCTTGAGAAGAGAATTCCATCTGTCACCATAGAAAATGGGGAAGGAGAATGTCCGATCTCATATGAAGAATTCGATGCAATCTGGAGTGCAAACCAAAAGTTATGGCCTCTGCTTGCCAGATATGTCTGTGAATATAAAGGATAGACAATGATCCAGGCCTCGAACAGAGCAATCCTTACGGATGTGCCCTTTTCGGGGCTTTTTCTCTCATTGCCTCTTTTATATGACTGATCAGAAGGTTTCGGATCTCTTTATACTCTCCTAATCCTTTTAAGACGCAGGTTACAGCGTAGCCCTCGGCTTCGAAGCGACTCTTCCAGGAATCAGGATTATCACCTGCCATATCGTTGTTGGCATGGTCGCCTGCCACAATCATAAAGGGAGCGAGAATGACCCGTCTGGGCTGATATTCACGGATCATGTTCAGAAGAGAATCCATGCCTGGATAAGATTCCACGGTACCCAGGAAGATGTTGGGATATCCGCTGTCTTTAAACGTATAGTCCAGTGCCGCATAGATGGAATTCGCATAGTGCGTGGTTCCATGCCCCATCAAAACCAGC